>NZ_JBITDT010000005.1:254920-441928 GCF_044454415.1 Micromonospora sp. NPDC051543 | reverse complement strand
ATCTGCTCCCGCTCCAACGCACTCAACCTCGACGCCATAACCACCCCAACGACAACCACCAACAGGGGGTGTTGCAACCACCGGTTGAGCCCAAGTCAGAACGGGAAGTGTCCAAGATCTGCGGGCTCGCGGGCATGTGCGCCGGCGCGACTACCGCCTCCAGAACAGCAGGTGGGTTACGCCGCTGGAGCTGGGCACCGAATCCAGGTGGAAGCGGTCGAGCAGTTCGTCAGGGCTGTCCCACAGCCGCTCGCCCCGGTGCAGGTCGACGGGGGCGACGGCGATGTGCAGGGTGTCGACCAGGTCGGCGTCGAGGAACTCGCGGATGGTCGCCACCCCGCCGCCGAGGCGTACGTCCCGCCCGTCGGCTGCCTCTTTCGCCCGGGCCAGCGCCTCGGCCGGGCTGGCGTCGAGGAAGTGGAACGTGGTGTCGGCGAGGGTGAACGACGGCCGTACGTGATGGGTGAGCACGAAGACCGGCGTGTGGAATGGCGGGTTGTCTCCCCACCAACCCTGCCACTCGTGGTTCTCCCACGGTCCACGCTGGGGGCCGAACTTGTTGCGGCCCATGATCTCGGCGCCGATGTTGTGCTCGGCGTCGCGGGTGAGGTAGTCGTCCAGGCCGCGGGTTCCGCCGGGCTCGGTGCGGTAGATGAAGCTGGCGGTGGCGGAGCGCCAGGAGAACAGCGCGGTGGGGTCGGCGTGGCCGAAGGGCCGTTCCAGGCTCTGCCCCTCCCCGGTGCCGAACCCGTCGCGCGAGACGTTGAAGCACTGCACCCGCAGTAGCTGTGGCATGAGAAATCCCCTTGTGACGTCAGTTGGTGGTCGTCGTCGGTCCGCCGCCCCGACCCCGATCGTCGAGGACGAGTGGGGCGCGGCCGTCCACGACGTACCGGATGTGGGTTACCTGCGGCGTAGGGATGACCCGGGTCGGCGTCAGCTCGATCGCCTCCTTGTCGCCGAGGTCGAGGTCGGCGTCGAGGAGTCGCAGGCCGGTGCCGAGCACGACCGGTACGACGTGCAGCTCCAACTCGTCGAGCAGGCCGGCCTTGAGCACCTGTCGTACGAGGCTGCCGCCGCCGGCCACGGCTACGTTCTTTCCGCCGGCCACGGCACGTGCCTGCTCGACGGCGCTGGCCACTCCGTCGGTCACGTACGTGAAGCTGGTGCCACCGCCGCGCAGCAGAGTTTCGCGAGGTCGGTGGGTGACGACGAAGACCGGTGCGCGGAACGGAGGCTCCTCGCCCCACGGCACCTCGCCGCCGTCGGCCATCCGCCGGCCCATGACGTACGCGCCGGCCGCCTCGAACGTCTCGGCCATCACGTCGGAGTTGGCGTCCCGCTCGCCACCGGCGAAGCCCAGCCGTTCGCGCCAGGCCGCTGCCTCCGTGGCCCAGCGGGTGATCCGGAAGAAACCGGCGGCCTCGGCCGAGTCGATCCAGTTGCCGTCGCCGTCGAACTGCGGGCCGGCGTAGAACCCGTCCAAGGACACCGACAGTTGGGCGGTCACCTTCGTCATCTCGCTTGATTCCTCTGCTCGGGCGGCACCCGTCGGGTGCCTGCTCGCAACGAGGTCGGAGTCGATCGCGACACCCCTACCCGGATCCTTTGTGACCTGAGTCACATCTGCGTCCCGGTAGGCTGGCGATCATGCGGATTGGCATCGTGATCCTGCCGGACCAGCGCTGGAGCCAGGCGCAGCACCGCTGGCGGCAGGCCGAGGAGTGGGGCTTCGACCACGCGTGGACGTACGACCACCTGGGCTGGCGAGACCTGGTCGACGGCCCATGGTTCGACTCCATGAGCACGCTGACCGCCGCCGCCACCGTGACGTCCCGGATTCGACTCGGCACGCTCGTGGCGTCGCCGAACTTCCGCCATCCGGCCGCGTTCGTCCGCCAGATCACCACGGTGGACGACGTGTCGGACGGTCGACTGCTGCTCGGTCTCGGTGCGGGCGGAATCGGGTTCGACTCGGCGGTGCTGGGTGGCGAGACGCTGCCGCCGCGCCAGCGGGTCGACCGGTTCGCCGAGTTCACCGAGTTGCTGGATCTGATCCTGCGCGAGGACGGCACGACGTGGCGGGGTGACTGGTTCGCCGCGGTGGACGCCCGCAACAACCCCGGCTGCGTGCAGCAGCCCCGGGTGCCGTTCGTGGTGGCCGCCAACGGGCCGCGCTCGATGCGGCTGGTGGCCCGCTTCGGGCAGGGGTGGGTGACCACCGGCACCGGCGACGACAACGACCTGGCGAGCTGGTGGAGCAGCGTCTCGACGCTGTCCGCGCGGATGGACCGGACGCTCACCGAGGCCGGCCGCGACCCGGCCACGCTGGACCGTTACCTCCTGCTGGACTCCGCGCCGGTGTTCTCGCTGACCAGCGCGCAGTTCTTCGCCGACCAGGTCGGCCGGGCCGCGGAGTTGGGCTTCACCGACGTGGTGACGCACTGGCCGCGCCCCAGCAGTTGGTACGCCGGCGACGAGGCCGTCCTGGTCGACGTGGCGACCCGACTGCTGCCTGAGCTGCGCGGATAGCGCCGGCTCAGGTGCCCAGGTCTCCGGTGGCCACCCCGCCCTCGCCGCCGGAGACCAGCCGCAGCCGCAGGCAGACGATCGGGGTGTCGTTGTCGACGGGTGTGCCGAGCCGCGCCCAGTAGGCGGCGTGCCCCGCCCGCCACTCCTCGATCGAGCGGTCGCCCTCGCCCTCGGCGCGGGCGAACTCCCAGGGCACGTCGCCGAAGCGGACCACCTCGACACCGGTGATCTCGACGACGCCGGCCAACGCGTCGTCGTCGTCGACGAGCGCCAGCCGTTCGCCGACCTGCTCCAGTTCCTCGTTCTCTTCGGCGTACTCGGCCAGCCGACCGGCGGTCGCGGTCTTCACACCGGCCAGCACCAACGTGTTCAGGGTCGTCCGCAGCTCGCCCGGCGTGCCGAGGGCGAGCGTGCGCAGGTCAGCGATCCGAGGCCACATCCTGCCGAGGCTAGGCCAGCGCGACCGGACGCGCCGCCGTAATCCTTTCCGGCGCGGCTCAGATCAACTGCACGGCGTAGCCGGCGGCGTCGAGCAGCCGCTGGTCCCCGGTGGCCGCGTGGGCGTCGAGGACCGCGTCGGCCAGCTTGACCACGTGCTCGTCGCCGTGCCGGACCGCCCGCGCGAAGATCTCCGCCGGGGTCCCGGCGGCGACCGACGGCGGCGTCACCGCGTCGTTCGAGGCGTACACCGAGGTCACGGCCGCCGTCGCGGCCCAGGCCGCGGCGAAGCTCGGCGCCCAGAGTGCCTCATCGAGTGCCGGCAGGGTACGCAGCACGGCGGTCGGCGCCGTCACCGCGTGCACCAGCATGACCGGCTCCGCGTGCCCGAAGCGCAGGTAGTCGAGGCCGGCGCGGTACACGAGCGTGCCGAGCCCTCGCTCCGCCTCGCCCGGCGTCCGCGCGGGGCGCAGCGCCGCGAGCGCCGGTTCCCACCGGGGTACGCTCCCCAGCCTCCCCAACCGCTCCCGGATGCCCCCGGTCCGGTCGTCGATGCGGGGCAGCCCGGCCAGCGCGGCGGCCACGTCCGGGCCGTCCTGGTCGGCCTGCTCGGCGTCGCTGTCCGACAGGACCGGAGCGAGGAGTCGGTCGGCGCCGGGCACCTGCTGCCAACGGGCCGCCCAGTAGCCGAGGGCCTGGCCCAGTTCGGTGAGCCGGGGCGGGTTCGCCCCGTACAGGTGCAGGGCGCGTACCGCGTGCCCCACCCGGATCACCCCGTGGGTGGCGCCCGCAGCGATGCCGGGCAGCAGTCGGGGCCACCAGGTGCCGAGCACGTCCCGCCACGGCGCCTCGCGCAGCTGTCGGTCGAAGTACGCCAGCCAGTCGCCGGTCCGCTTCGCGTCGCCCAGCGCCGCCCGCCAGTCGTCGATCGGGCGTAGGCCGCGCGG
This sequence comes from Micromonospora sp. NPDC051543, assembly GCF_044454415.1. Taxonomy (NCBI): domain Bacteria; kingdom Bacillati; phylum Actinomycetota; class Actinomycetes; order Micromonosporales; family Micromonosporaceae; genus Micromonospora; species Micromonospora sp. NPDC051543. Next base: position 438,011 of record NZ_JBITDT010000005.1, on the reverse strand, counting down.
CAGCTCGTCCAGCCGGGTCAGGTAGTCGTCCAGCCAGCGGTGCACCTGTCGCTCGTATCCGTGCCGGACCAGCGCCTCGACGGCCATCGGGCCGTGGTTGGAGAGCCAGCCCTCGAACTCGGGACCGGTGTGGTGCAGCCGTTCGTACGCCTCGTCGAGGATTCCGTCGCTCATACGTCGATCGTCGAAGGTGAAGTGCGCTTCAGGTCAACCCGGCAACTCCTCGTCGGTGATCAGGCCGGTGATCCGAAGCGCGGCGACGGTCTCCGGCGGGCAGTCGACGGCCACCACGGCCGCCCCGAGGACCTGCGCGCCGCGCGTGGCGCAGATGTCGTAGAGGGCGCGGATCTGGGCGCCGGTGCGTACCCAGTCGTCCACCACGAGCACGCGGTCGTCGGGGCCGAGGTGTCGCTCCCGTACGGCCAGGTCGACCCGCCGTCCCCGGTAGTCGGGCGGGCTCTGTGCCCAGGTGAGCGGGCCGGCCGGCAACCTGCCGTCGCCGGGTTTGTGCGCGGCCACGAAGCCGACCCCGAGGGCGGTCGCGGCCAGCGGTCCGATCAGCAGTCCGGTGACCGCCGGGGCGAGCACCACCGTCGGTCGGGCCTCCCGGTACGGGGCGACCAGGGCGGGGCCCAGCTCGGCCAGCACCGTCGGGTCGCGCCACCAGCCGGAGATGTCACTGACCAGGTGGCTGACGCCCGGGCCGGGGTCGATCCAGCGGAACAGGGCGGCCAGGCGTCCGGTCAGTTCGGTCGGCATCCGCTCATCGTGCGGCACGGGCACCCGGCGCGTCCGCACCTGGGCCGCTCGACCCACCCCGCCTCGGATGATCGGCTATAGCTACTGGGGCAAATACTGGCATACCACCATGATCACGTTGACTTCGGAAGTGCTTCTCTCGTTACGGTCCGACCCGGTTTGTTCAATCGACGAAAGGACCGGGCCGGTGGCAGGTAGGCACTCCCGTACCCGCATCTTCTCCTCCCCGGCGGGCATCGCGGCCACCGCGGCGGTCGGCGTCGCCCTGGCCGTCGGCGGCACGGTCGGCGCCGTCCAGCTCACGTCGGGCTCCGGCCAGTCGGGCCAGGCGGCGTTGGACTTCACCCCCACCACCGCCGCCAGCCTCACCCCCGCCTCCCCGAGCGTCTCGCCGAGCGCCAGTGCCACCGCGACACCCAGCGTGACGGCCAGCCCGTCCGCCAGCCGCTCGCCGCAGGCCGCCTCCCGGGGCAAGGCCCGCACCGCGTCGCCGAAGCCGAGCCCCAAGGTCAAGAAGACCACGCCGGCGGCGAAGGTCCTGGAGAGCGGATCGTGTGGCGCGTCCTTCTACTCCGACGGGCAGCTCACGGCCAACGGTGAGTCGTTCAACCCGAACGAGTTGACCGCGGCGCACAAGACCCTGCCGTTCAACACCAAGGTCCGGGTGACCAACCCGAGCAACGGCAAGTCGGTCGTCGTGCGGATCAACGACCGTGGACCGTTCATCGACGGCCGCTGCCTCGACCTGTCCCGTGCCGCCTTCGCGACCATCGCCTCGGTCGACGTCGGCGCGCTCACCGTTCGCTACGAGGTTCTCGGCTGAGCGTATTCGAGAACGCCGATACGGTTACGAGCGTGGGCCGGGTGGACAGAACATCCTCGGACGACGGGCCAGGTTCATTCACCGGTTCACGTCGATCAGGCATGCTGTCCCTCGTACCCACGCGACTCCTCCAGTCGGGCCGTAGCCCGCTGAGCCCCGGATCCCGCGCCGGCATCGGCGCGGCCGTCGTCCTGCTCGCGATCGTCTCGGTGCTGGAACTGGCCGACGGCCGCCGGGTCCACTACGTCGCGCTCCTGGCCGCCGCACCGATCCTGGCCGCCGCGCTGGCGGCCTGGCGCGTGGTGCTGGGCGTGGGTGCCGTGGCGACCGTGATCGGGATCGCCTTCGCGGCGACCGACCCGAGGATGATGTTGGTGACCTCGGTCAACATGGTGGCGGTCGGGCTCGCGAGCGGGCTGGCCGTGGCGGTGGCCTGGGTACGACAGCGGCAGGCGGAGCAGATAGCCGAGCTGACCAAGCTCGCGTCGGTGGCCCAGCAGGCCGTGCTGCGTCCGCTCGGACCGCAGATCGGCATGCTCTCGGTGGCCGGCCGCTACATCTCCTCCACCGCGACCGCCGAGATCGGCGGGGACCTGTACGAGGCGATCGACACCCCGTACGGCGTCCGCATGATCATCGGCGACGTACGTGGCAAGGGTCTGGACGCGGTGCGCCTGGCCAGCATCGTCCTGGGTTCGTATCGGCACGTGGCCTACGAGCGGGCCGACCTGCGTGCCGTGGTCGCCGACCTGGACCGCGCGGTGGCCCGCAACGTCGGCGACGAGGATTTCGTGACGGCCGCGCTCGTCGAGGAGCGGGGCGGGACGCTCACGATCGTCAACTGCGGCCACCCCTCTCCGCTGCTGCTGCGCCGGGGCGCGGTGATCCCGCTGGAGCCGCCGGCGCCCGCGCCGCCGCTCGGGTTCATGCCGGCGGTCCGGCCCCGGGTGGAACGCCTGGAACCGGGCGACCGCCTGTTGTTGTTCACCGACGGTCTCGGTGAGGCCCGGCGGGACGGCGAGTTCTTCCCCACCGCCGACCGGGCGTGGCGGCTGCTCGGGCACGGCACGGTCGCCGACGGGCTCGCGTCGCTCGAGACCGCCCTCGTCGAGTGGGTGCACGGTCGCCTGGACGACGACATCGCGCTGGTCCTCATGGAGTACGTCGGTTCCCGTACCGGGGTCACGTCGGCCGTGCCGAGCTGGGAAGTCGGCGCCGCCGAGAGCTGAACGGGACCACCGCTCGGAAACTGTGTAATCGCCGTCACTCCGCTGATCGGCTTGTCGCTGCCTACCCGCGAGTAATACAGTCGGGGTTACTGATCGGTAACACCTGTCCGGAAGCGGGGCCAGTGAGCATGACCCACTACAAGAGCAACCTTCGGGACCTCGAGTTCAACCTGTTCGAGGTTTTCGGGGCGGACCGGGCGTTCGGCCAGGAGCCGTACTCGGAACTGGACACCGATACCGCCCGGAGCTTCCTCGCCGAGGTGGACCGCCTGGCCCGCGAGGACCTGGCTGCCAGCTACACGGACAGCGACCGCAACCCACCGGTCTTCGACCCGGCCACGCACACCGCGCCGCTGCCGGAGTCGTTCAAGAAGTCGTACCAGGCGTTCATGGACTCGGAGTTCTGGCGGCTGGACCTGCCGCCGGCCCTGGGTGGCACCAACGCCCCGCGTGCCCTCTGGTGGGCCCTCGCCGAGCTGGTGCTCGGAGCTAACGCGCCAGTCTGGATGTACTCCTCCGGCCCCTCCTTCGCGCACGTGCTGCACGTCGAGGGGACCGAGCGGCAGAAGGGCTGGGCCAAGCTCTTCATCGACAAGCAGTGGGGCTCCACGATGGTGCTCACCGAGCCGGACGCCGGTTCGGACGTGGGCGCGGGTCGTACGCGGGCGATCCAGCAGCCCGACGGCAGCTGGCACATCGAGGGCGTGAAGCGCTTCATCACCTCGGGCGAGCACGACCTGAGCGACAACATCGTGCACTACGTGCTGGCCCGCCCGGTCGGTGTGGAGGGCGTCGGCGGCCCCGGCACCAAGGGCCTGTCGCTGTTCGTCGTGCCCAAGTTCCACTTCGACGAGACCACCGGCGAGCTGGGCGAGCGCAACGGCGTCTACGCCACGAACGTCGAGCACAAGATGGGCCTGAAGGTCTCCAACACCTGCGAGATGACCTTCGGCGAGCACGGCGTACCGGCCAAGGGTTGGCTGCTGGGCGACAAGCACGACGGCATCCGGCAGATGTTCATGATCATCGAGTACGCCCGGATGATGGTCGGCACCAAGGCCATCGCCACGCTGTCCACGGGCTACCTGAACGCCCTGGAGTACGCGAAGAACCGGGTGCAGGGCGCCGACCTGGTCCAGCAGGCCGACAAGACCGCCCCTCGGGTCACCATCACCCACCACCCGGACGTGCGGCGCTCGCTGCTGCTGCAGAAGTCGTACGCCGAGGGTCTGCGGGCCCTGGTCCTCTACACCGCCACCTGGCAGGACAAGGTCGCGCTCGCCGAGGCGGCCGGCGACGAGAAGGCCACCAAGCTGGCCAAGCGGGTCAACGACCTGCTGCTGCCGCTGGTGAAGGGCGTCGGTTCGGAGCGGGCGTACGAGATGCTCGGCCACGAATCCCTGCAGACCTTCGGTGGCTCCGGCTTCCTTGCGGACTACCCGCTGGAGCAGTACGTCCGGGACGCCAAGATCGACACCCTGTACGAGGGCACCACCGCCATCCAGAGCCTCGACCTGATCTTCCGCAAGATCGTCCGGGACAACGGCAAGGCGCTGCTGGCGGTGTCCGGCGAGATCCAGGAGTTCATCTCCACCGAGGCGGGCAACGGCCAGCTCAAGGAGGAGCGGCAGGCGCTCGGCAAGGCGCTGGCCGAGATCCAGAACATCCTCGGTGTGCTGACCGGATGGCTGGGTGAGGCGCAGGCCGGCGACCCCCGCGCGCTCTACAAGGTCGGCCTGAGCAGCCGGCGGTTCCTGCTGGCGATCGGTGACCTGGTCGTCGGTTGGCTGCTGCAGAAGCAGGCCGACGTCGCGCTCAAGGCCCTCGCCGGCGAGGTCTCCGCCACCGACAAGGCGTTCTACACCGGCAAGGTGGCCGCCGCCCGGTTCTTCGCCCGTGAGGTGCTGCCCCGAATCGGCGCCGACCGGCGCATCATCGAGGGCACCGACCTCGACATCATGGACCTCCCGGAGGAGGCCTTCTGACCGTGCCACGGCACGCTTGAGCGGTTCCGGGTCGCACCACCCGGCACCCTCGGTGACGGCCGGTGGGGCCTCACGCCCCGCCGGCCGTTTGCGGTCTCCGGGGCCACCAGCGGAGCGGCACGACGTGCGGCGCGTGTTGGCCGGGCCCGGTCGGGTATGCCGCTGCCGTGGCGGGTAACCCGCCTCGACCACGGGAACGCCCAGAGCCACCGCACGGGGGAGTGCAGCGCACATGGGTGTAGGAAGCGGCATCTTTCTCATCGCGCTCGGCGCGATCATGACCTTCGCGATCCGGGCCAACGTCTGGTGGATCGACCTGCGCGCGGTCGGCTGGGTGTTCATCCTGGCCGGGCTCGCCGTGCTACTGACCACCCTCTGGTTCTGGCAGGACCGGCGCAAGCGGGCCCGGACCCTCATCGTGGAGGAGAACCGGCTGTCCCACCCCACGGCGATGATGCCTCCGCCGCCGGACCCGCCGCCGCCGACCGCGCCACCGTCCTGACCACCTGAGCGCGTACGCCTGAGCCACCCGCCGAATCGCGGGTGGCTCAGCCGCGTGCCGTGTGCCGCTGGGCGATCGGCGCTCCGCCCCGGTCCCACTTCGTCCAGGTGGCCGCGCTGCGGTGCACCGCCAGTTCGGCGGTCCGCAGTCCCTCCTCGTCCGCCGTCTCCGAATCGAGAAACGCGGAGAGCAGCGAGACGCCCGGATTGTGGGCGATCAACAGCACCACCCGAGCCGCCGGATCGGCCGTCCTGGCCAGCGACAACAACTCCTCGGGGTGGGCGTCGTACGCGCCGGGCTCATAACGCACGCTCGGGCGGGGACCGGCCGGCCCGCCCTCCGGGGGCGAACCCGTCATCCCCATCGCCACACCGTGCCAGGTCTGCCGGGTCCGCAGGGCGGTCGAGCAGATCACCACGTCGGGCAGCAGGTCGTGGTGGGCCAACCAGGCCCCGGCCGCCGCCGCGTCGGCCTCCCCACGGGCGCTCAACGGGCGCTGGGCGTCGTCCGTACCCTCGCTGCCCGGCTCGGCCTTCGCGTGCCGGAGCAACACCAGTGTCCGCGCCTCGGCGGGGCTGTCGGTCATGCCCCCAGCTTGCCCGATTGGCGATCTTCCTGCCGGGGTAAGTCCAGGGATGCCGCACCCCCTACCAACGGCCCGCGGCGGGTCGTACGCCAGGTTAGAGCCGAGGAGCGAGACATGGGCATTGGTGGCAGCATCTTCCTGATCGCGCTGGGCGCGATCTTCGCATTCGCCGTGGAGGCCGACCTCGGGTGGTTGAACCTGTCCGTGGTCGGCTGGGTGTTGATGCTCGCCGGTGTCGCCGGCCTGCTCGTCACCCTCTACTTCTGGAACGGCCGCCGTCGTACCGTGGTCGCCGCGCCGGTCCGCGAGGACGTGGTGGTCGACCGGGTGGTGCCGGTCCAGGACGACCAGGTCATGCGGGAGTACCGCGAGGTGCGTCGGCCGGGCCGTCCGGTCTGACCACAACCGCGTCAGCCGGGGTCCCGCAGCGTGGCGGGGCCCCGGCTCGCGTCTGCGGTGTCGGCAGCTCAGGCGAACAGCGCGAAGTAGATCGCGACGTGGTGGCACAGCGCGGCCACCAGCGTGCACGCGTGGAAGAACTCGTGGTGGCCGAAGACCGTCGGCCACGGGTTGGGCCGGCGCAGGGCGTAGAACACCGCGCCGACGCTGTAGATGGCACCGCCGACGATCAGCAGCACCAGCGCCGTGACACCGCCGCCGTGCAGGATGTCCGGCAGCATGGCGACCGCGACCCAGCCGAGCGCCAGGTAGAGCGGCGCGGACACCCAGCGCGGCGCGTGCGGCCAGACGAGCTTCAGCGCCACACCGCCGAGAGCCCCACCCCAGACCAGGGCCAGCATGATGGTGGCCTGCCGGGTCGAGAGCAGCATGGTGCAGAGCGGGGTGTACGTGCCGGCGATGAACACGAAGATCATGCAGTGGTCCATCCGGCGCATCACCTGGTAGCCGCGCTCCGACCACACTCGACGGTGGTAGAGGGCGCTGGTGCCGAACAGCCCGCAGACCGTGAGGCTGTAGATGGCGCAGCTCACGAGGGGCGCCCAGCCCGGGCGGCTGGCGGCGATCGAACAGAGCACGATGCCGGCGACCAGCGCGACGAAGAAGGCGTACGTGTGTAGCCAGCCGCGCATCCGGGGCTTGCCGATGTCGACCGGCTTCAGGCGAAGCGGGGCGGAGGTGCTCACGCCCTCAGGTTACGGCACCGTAGGTTACTTTCAAGTAGTCCGAGCGGTGACGCGTCGCACGCGCCGATCTTGCGGTTTCCGTGGTTGAAATGAGTGGACAACTCCTTTTGTCGGCACAGAAAGTGCAAGATCGCGAGGGATGGAGGCGGCGCTCGTCGGTGAAGATGGGGCGATGCGGATTCGGCCCGTCGGGGCGCACGCCCTTCTGATCGAGTTCGGCGCCACCGGCCTGACCGCGTCTGAACTCGTGGAGGCGTGGCGGGCCGAGTTGTGGCAGCGCCGCGAACGCGGGGACCTGACCGCAGTGGAGATCGTCCCAGCGGCCACCACGGTCCTCCTCGACGGACTACCAGACCCCACCGCAACCGCCGCCCTACTGTCCCGCTGGGCACCCGAAGTCACCGCCGCCGCGAGCGCCCCCTCCCCTCCCGCCGATCTTGCACTTTCTGCGCCGACGAAATGGCCTGATCAGGTCATATCGACAACAGAAACTGCAAGATCGACGCAGGAGGCCCACGGCGCGGACGTCGTCGCCGTGGAGGTCTTGTTCGACGGGCCGGACCTGCCGGTCGTCGCCGAGCACTGGGGCGTCGATGTGCCGGCGGTGCGGCGTCGTCTCACCGGCACGCTTTTTCTCGTCGCCTTCTGCGGCTTCGCCCCTGGCTTTCCCTACCTGACCGGGCTCCCCGCCGAGCTGGCGTTGCCCCGGCTGCCCACCCCACGCCCACGGGTACCGGCCGGCTCGGTCGCCCTGGCCGGCCCGTACGCCGGGATCTATCCCAGCGCGTCCCCCGGCGGTTGGCTGCTGGTCGGCCGGACCGACCTGCCCCTCTTCGACGTCGACAGCGACCCGCCCGCCCGGCTCGGCCCCGGCACCCGCGTACGGATGGTGACGGCGTGACAGGTCCCGCCGAGATCGAGGTGCTGCGCGCGGGGGCGCTCACCACCGTGCAGGACCTCGGCCGGCCCGGCTGGGCGCACCTCGGCGTACCCCGCTCCGGCGCGCTCGACCCGGCCGCCCTGCGGCTCGCCAACCGGCTGGTCGGAAACGTCGAGGAGGCCGCCGGCCTGGAGATCACCCTGACCGGCTGCGCGCTGCGGCTGACCCGCGCCACCACCGTGGCCATCACCGGCGCGCAGGTGACCGTCCGGGCCGGGGACCGGGCGGGCGACACCGGCCGCCCGCTCAGCCTGCCCGCCGGTACGGTGCTGCGCGTCGGCCCGGCCCGTCAGGGCGTACGGAGCTGGCTGGCCGTGGCCGGGGGCATCGATGTGCCGGCGGTGCTGGGCAGCCGCTCCACCGACACCCTCGCAGGGCTCGGCCCGGCCCCACTGCGCGACGGTGACCGGCTGCCGCTCGGCGTACCGACCGGCGAGCCCGCACCGGTGGACGTGACCATCGGCGCGACCCCCGCGCAGGAACTGCGCCTGGGCGTACGCCTCGGCCCCCGTGACGACTGGTTCACCCCGACCGCTCTCGACCGGCTGTTCGGCAGCGCGTACACCGTGAGCCCGGTCAGCAACCGGGTCGGCGCGCGGCTCGCCGGCGCGCCGCTGCCCCGCGCGGTCGCCGGCGAACTGCCCAGCGAGGGAATCGTGCTCGGCGCGGTGCAGGTGCCGGCGGACGGCCAACCCCTGATCTTCCTCGCGGACCATCCGACCACCGGCGGTTACCCGGTCATCGGGGTGGTCACCGACGTGACCCCGCTCGCGCAGGCCCGCCCAGGTACTACCGTCAGGTTTCATGGACCTCAACGCTGACCTGGGCGAAGGATTCGGCATCTGGCGGCTCGGCGACGACGACGCCCTGCTGGCCTTGGTGACCAGCGCCAACGTGGCCTGCGGTTTCCACGGCGGCGACCCGTCCACGATGCGGCGGGTCTGCGAGGGCGCGGTACGGCACGGGGTGGCGGTGGGCGCGCAGGTCGGCTACCGGGACCTGGCCGGCTTCGGCCGGCGGCGGATCGCGTACGACTTCACCGAGCTGCGCGACGAGATCACCTATCAGTTGGGGGCCCTGGACGCGTTCTGCCGGATCTTTCGGACCCGGGTGCGCTACCTCAAGCCGCACGGCGCGCTGTACCACGCCGCCGCCACCGACGAGTCCCAGGCGGCGGCCGTGGTCGCCGCCGTCAGCGACCACAACCCCGACCTGCCCGTGCTCTGTCTGCCCGGCTCCACGCTCGCCCAACTCGCCCTCGGCGCGGGCCTACCGGTGGTCGCCGAAGCCTTCGCCGACCGCGGCTACCTGCCCAACGGGTCGCTGGTGCCGCGCGGCGCGCCCGGCGCGCTGATCAGCGACCCGGAGGAGGTGGCCACCCGGGCGGTACGGATGGCCACCGAACGGACCGTCGTGGCGGTGGACGGCACCGTGATCCCCTGTCCGGTCGAGTCGATCTGCGTCCACGGCGACACCCCGGGCGCGGTGTCCGCCACCGAGTTGGTACGCGCCAGCCTGATCGACGCCGGCGTCACGGTGGCGCCGTTCGCCTGAGCGCCGGCGTCCCGTAGCGCTGGCGTCGAGCCCGCAGCCTTACGCGTCGAGGCCGCGCAGCACCAGGGGCAGCCGGGTCGCGGCGCCGTCGACCACGCGTACCGGAACCCCCCAGTCCTGTCGGGTCAGGTGGCAGGCCGCGTGCTCGACGTCGGCGTCGCAGGTCGCCGCCTGCGCGGTCACCTGGAGGACGCCGCCGGTGACCTCGCCGTTGAGCACCAGCCGGCGGGACAGCTCGGTGCTCGTACCGCCGCCGTCGAGCAGCAGCTCCGGCGGGGACGCCGAGACGACCAGACGCGTCGACGGCCCGTACGTCTCGTCCAGCTTCTGGCCCGGGGCCGGGGTGAAGACGATGTCCAGGGTGACCTCGCCGGCCGCCACGTCGGTCGGCTTGCGCTCGGTACGGTGCCGAGGGCCGTCCACCGTGCTCGCGCCCGCCGCCGACAGGGCGCCCGGAGCGAGCCGGGTCAGCCGGTGCGCGGCGGACTCCACCACCAGCACCTCACCGGACGGGGTGAGCACCAGGTCGCTCGGCTCGGCCAACCCGTCCGCCACCGTGGAGACCTGGTTGCTGGCCGGGTCGAAGCGGCGCACCGCGCCGTTGTAGGTGTCCGCGATCAGCACCGAGCCGTCCGGCAACGCGCACACGCCCAGCGGGTGTTGCAGCAGCGCCGACTCAGCCGGCCCGTCCACGTGCCCGAAGTCGAACAGGCCCTGGCCGACCGCGGTGCCCAGCACCCCGTTCTCGACGTACCGGACGGCGCTGGTCTCGCTGTCGGCCACCCAGAGCCGGACGCCGTCGGCCGAGACGGACAGCCCCGACGGCTGCGCCATCCACGCCTCGGGCAGCGGCCCGTCCCGCAGCGCCTCCACGGTGGTGCCCGCGTACATGCCGGCGGTCCGCTTGATCGGGTCGAACCACCAGAGCTGGTGGATACCCGCCATCGCGATGATCAGCTTGTCGTCGTACCAGGCCAGGTCCCACGGGGAGGACAGGTCCACGGCGAGCGCGTCGTGCGCGTGGTCGTCGATCGAGGCACGCCACTGCCGGCCGCTGCCGGCGACGGTGACCACCTCGCCGGACTCCAGCCGCACGCCTCGCAGGAGGTGGTTGACGGTGTCGGCGACCACCAGGTCGTAACCGGCCACCTCGGCGACGTGCGTGGGCAGCAGGCACAGGCCCTGCGGCTCGGAGAAGGTCGCCGAGCCGACCGGCCCGTCTGCCCGACCCCGCTCGCCCGAGCCGATCCGGCGTACCGGCGTCTCGCCGTCCGGGGCCACCTCGACCAGCGAGTGCCGCGCCGAGTCGGAGACCAGCAGGTTGCCGTCCGGGAGCAGCACCGCCTTGCCCGGGAAGCGCAGAGCCGTCTCCGGTGCCGGCGGAGGAACGTACGGCCCGTCGCCCCGGTGCAGGGTGCCCTTCGCCTCGTGGGTGGCGATCAGCTCGTCGATCAGCCGGGCCAGCCCTTCGGCGTGACCCTCGCCGGCCATGGTGGCCACCACGTACCCCTCGGGGTCGATCACCGACAGGGTCGGCCAGGCGCGGGCCGCGTACTGCTGCCACATGTCCAGCTCAGGATCATCGAGTACGGGGTGGTGCACCCCGTACCGTTCGACGGCGGCGACCAGCGCGTCGGCGTCCTTCTCGTGCTCGAACTTCGGTGAGTGCACGCCGATCACGACGAGCACGTCGCCGTACTTCTCCTCCAGCGGCCGAAGCTCGTCCAGCACGTGCAGGCAGTTGATGCAGCAGAAGGTCCAGAAGTCCGCAAGAACGATCTTGCCACGCAGGTCCTGGAGAGTCAGATCCTTGCCGCCGGTGTTGAGCCACTGCCGGCCCCGAAGCTCGGGTGCCCGTACGCGCGCTGTCGTTCCCATGCCTGCCAGCCTGCCACGCGGCATCGGTGCGGCCGTCGTGACCCGGATGACATCACGCGCCGGGACCACCCGGACGCGAAGCGGCGGGGCCACGGTCGCCCGTGACCCCGCCGTCGTCGGTCCTACTTGGTGGCCGGCTTGAGGCAGAGCACCCGGTTGGTGCCCTCGCCGGGCAGCACCACGTGGGGCTGCGCCGGGTCGGCGCACTTGTCCTTCGCATCCACCTTGGAGACGATCGTGAACGCGCCCGCCTCGGTGCAGGGCACCTCCGAGGCACCTTGGCCGACCTGCTTGACGCAGGTGCCGACCGCCGGGTCGAAGGCCGGCGTGTCGTTCCCGCCACCGAACTTGCCGAGCAACATGAGCAGGCCGAGCGGCACCGCCAGGATGAGCACGGCGGCGATCAGCACCGCGGCCAGGACCCGCCCGTTGCGCACCTTCGGCGTGGGCGGCTCAACCTTGGGCTCGTCCGCGTCCGGCTTGAACGAGTCGAACCGGCCCTGGTCAGACTGGCTTGCCTCCTGGCCCCAGGACGGGGTGGGCTGCGGCGGCGGGAAGGCCGGGAACTGCGCCCCCGGCGGCTGCTCGACGGCTGGTCCGAAGCCCGCAGCGCCGTTCACCGTGGCGGTGCCGGCGGCCGGCGCGCCCGGTCCGAAGCGGTCGTCCGGACGCTCACCGCCGGACTGCGGCCGAACCCCGTTCATCGGCCGGTTGTTGCCCGGCGCGTCGACGAAGGACGGCACACCGGGCGGGAAGGCCGGCGGCGCGGCGGCGGCCGCTGCGGGCGGTTCACCGAAACCGTTCGGCGCGGACGGCGCGTCCTCGCCCCACCCGGGGAAGCCCTGCCGTTCCGGCCCGTTCTGCCAGTCCGGCGGGCTCTGGCGCTCGGGCGCCTGCTGCCAGTCGGGCACACCGGGACGGCCGGCGTCCTGCTGCCAGTCCGGTACGGCCGGGCGGTCGGGCGCCTGCTGCCACTCGGTAGCGCTGGGGCGGTCGGCGTCCTGCTGCCAGTCGGGCGCGCCCGGGTGTTCGGGGCTCGGGGTGGCCTGGAACGCCGCCGGACCCGCCTGCTCCGGCTCGTCCTCGTCGGGCCGGGACGGACGGCCGTACACCCGGGGTTGGGGTGCGGCCGCGCTGGCCGGCCGCATCGCCTGGTCGGCCGGGGGCATCACGCGGCTGGCCAGCGGCACCGAGGCGCTCGCCGAGGCGCGGCCCGCCGCGCCGGCGGACGAGTCGGCGTCCGCCGCCGGTACGACCGCGCGGCCCGCCCCGGACTCCGGCGAGGTACGCGGAGCGGGCACCACGGCGGCACCCGCGGAGGCCTCCTCGCCCCGGCCCCAGCCGACCGGCTCGGCGTCGTGCTGCACGTCCGGGGTGTCCCGCTCGGGGTACGCCGGCTGCTCGGGGAGCGCGGCGAACGGCGTCGGGGGCACGTAGTCGGCCGGTGGGGCGGCGGCGAGGCTCGCACCCGGTACGCGCTGCTCCTGCGGTGGCAGCGGCACGGCGTTGGCGGGTGAGATGCCGGGCGCGGGCGCGGGCTGGTACACCGGCGGCTCGTCATCCCGGTCGGCGTCCCAACCGCTGCGGGCCTGTGCGGATGCCTCCGCCTCGGCGCGGCCCCACACCTCGCCCGCTGCCCACGGCTCGGTCTGGGCGACGCCGGGAGTGGCAGGTGCCTGGTTGTCCGGGCCGGCGGCCGCCCAGCCGGGCGTCACGTCGTTGCCGGGCACGCTGACGCTGGCCCGGGCGGACGCGGGACCGGCCTGCTCGGCTTGGGGCCACGCGGTCGGTTCCGGACGCTCGACGGGCTGGTCCTGGGACGGAAGCACCCAGTCCGGCTGCTGCGGACGGCTCTCCGCCGCACCCCAGGCCGTGGGCTGCGGGGCGTCGTCCTGCGCGGGCCAGGTGCCGGCCGGGACCTGGGCGGCGCCGCGTGCTTCGGCCGGCGCCCAGCCGGGGGAGGCTTGTTCGGCCTGCCCGGCCGGTTGGCCCCAGGTCTGGGGCGGCTGCTCGGCCGGCGTCCACACGGGCTGGTCCTCCCGGGCGGCGGCCCCGACGGGCCATCCGCCCGATCCCGACGGGTCGTCCTGCTGCGCGGGTACGCCAGCGCGGCCGGCGTGCTGCGCCGGCTCGGCATGCCACTGGGGGGCTGACGGGCTGACCGGGGCTGCCCCCCCGGCCCATCCACCGGAGCGGGACGGGTCGTCCTGGGCGGGCCAGGCGGCGGTGGCCGGGGGCACCTGGGCGGCGCCACGCGCGGCCGATTGGGCCTGCGCCCAGTCGGGCTGCTGCTCGGAGGCGGCGGGCCAGGCGGGGGCTGGCTGCTCGGGTGGCGTCCAGGCCTGCTGCGCGGGGGGAGTCCACTGGGCGGTCGGTGCCGGCTCCGGAGGGCCTCCGGCAGCCCAGGCGGGCTGTGCCGGATCGTTGGGCTGCGGCGCGGCGGCAGCGCCCCACGCGGGGTTCGGTTGCTGCTCCACCTGGGTCGCCCAGGACGGGTTCGGCCGCGCGGGCGGCGGGGGTGGTGCCCAGCCCAGGTCGGGGCCGGCGGCGTCGTTGCCGTTGTCCGGCTGCGCCGGGCGGTCGCCGTACGGCGCCGGTCCGCCGGCGCCCGGTGACACCTCGTCCGGCTCCTGGCCGGGACGGTGCGGGCCCTCGGACGTCATGGGTGCGCCTCCTCCATCACATGTCGGCCGCCGGTGCCGATCGGTCTCCTCGGCATGGCTGCCGGCGTCACCGGCGTACCGCCGTGCCGGCTCCCCGCACCGTATCCGGTGGCCCCTTGGGGCGTCCAAAGGAGCACCGGTCGTCACTGCCCGTCGCCGGGTGGTGTCGAGTAGCTTCTATCGGCTCGGCGTCGGCCGGGCCGGCGGACGGCGACCGAAGCCCACCGTACCGGGCGCTGCGGCAGCGCGGAATCCCGGTGTCACGTGCGGGCGTCCCGGTGTGACGCACGGGCGGAACGCCGATGGCCCACCCGGTGGGCCGGGTGGGCCATCGATCTGGAGGAGGTGAGGAAAGTTGTGGAGCGTCAGCTCATGTGACGCTGGGCGATGACGAGAAGCTCCTCGCGCACGGCCGGCGAGTTCGCCGAGCGCAACGCGTGCTCGATGGCACGGGCGCGGCGGTTGGCCTCGCGGTGGTTGCGGATTCGCTCGATCATGCTGCTCATTGCTGGGTCCCCCTGGCTATTCGGTTGTCGGCCCCTGATGTGTCTATTCAACCGCAGAAGCCGGCCAACTTCCATCGATTATTAGGTGAGCTGGGACACCTGCCTAACAATCAAAGGTCAACAAGCCTCGTCGCCGACGGTTCCTTCGCCCAACGGACACGGCCGGTGTGCCGGGCGTTAACCCGTGGCACACCGGCCGTGGCTGGCGTCTCGAACCGTCAGGTCCAGGCGAGCAGCGCCGCCTCGGGGTCGGCGAGGAAGTCACCGATGTCGCGCAGGAACTTCGAGCCCAGCTCGCCATCGATGATCCGGTGGTCGAAGCTCAACCCCAGGGTGGTCACCTGGCGAACCTTGACCTTGCCCTTGTGCACCCAGGGCATCTCCCGCACGGCGCCGAAGGCGAGGATCGCCGACTCACCCGGCGGCAGGATCGGTGTTCCGGTGTCCACGCCGAACACCCCGACGTTGGTGATGGTCAGGGTGCCGCCGGACATGTCGGCGGGCGAGGTGCGGCCGGACTTCGCCGTCTGCACCAGGCCGTTCAGCGCGTCCGCCAACTCGCGCAGCGAGAGCCGACCGGCGTCCTTGACGTTGGGCACGATCAGGCCGCGTTCGGTCGCCGCCGCGATACCGAGGTTGACGTACTCCTTGACCACGATCTCGTCACCCGCCCAGGTCGAGTTGACCATGGGGTGACGCTTGACGGCCAGCAGCACGGCCTTCGCCACCAGCAGCAGGGGCGAGACCCGTACGTCGCGCCACTCGCGCCGGCCCCGCAGGCGCTCCAACGCCCTCATGGCCCGCGTCACGTCGACGGTCAGGAACTCCGTCACGTGCGGGGCGGTGAACGCCGAGCGGGACATGTTCTCGGCGGTGAGCTTGCGGACCCCCTTGACCGGGATGCGCTGCTCACGGTCCGCGCCGAAGCTCGCGGCGCTCGTCGCGGTCGAGGTGGCCGCGACCGGCTCGGCCGCCACGGCCCCACGAGACGCCTGCTGTACGTCCTCCCGCGTGATCGAGCCCAGCGGCCCCGACCCGGTCAACGCCCGCAGATCAACCCCAAGATCCTTGGCAAGCTTCCGAACCGGCGGCTTGGCCAGAACGCCCGCCGCGCCTGCCCCGACCGCCCCACCGCGTCGATCATGGATTTGTGGTGCCGGACTTACGGAGGTTGGGGTGATGTTGTCACCCACCACAACTCCATGATCGACCCCGGCGGGGGCCGCGGTGGTCGCGGCCTGCGCCGGGACGCCGCTCTTGCGGGGGCGGCGCTTCGCCGTTGTCGTACGGGGGCCGTAGCCGACCAGGACCGCCGTGCGGCCGCCCGGGGCGGGACCGCCGATGAGACCGGGCTCGACCATGCCCTCGGCCGGAGCCACCTCCACCGCAGCCAGCGACGCCGCCGACGGAGTGGGCAGGTCACCGGCGGGCGTGGCCGTGGTGGACGGGACGTCCAGCGGGCCGGCGCCCGGGTCGGTGTCGATCGCGATGATCGGCGTACCGACCTCGACCGTGGTGCCCTCCGGGTGGTGGATCGCCTGCACCTGCCCGGCCCACTTCGCCGGGATCTCCACCGCCGCCTTGGCCGTCTCGACCTCGACGATCGGCTGGTTCAGCTCGATGGTGTCGCCGACCTTGACCAGCCAGGCCAGGATCTCGCCCTCGGTCAGCCCTTCGCCCAGGTCGGGCAGGTTGAACGTCTTGATCCGGGACATGTCGCTCACCAGCCGAAGGTGCGGTCGACGGCGTCGAGCACCCGGTCGAGGTCGGGCAGGTACTCCTCCTCCACCCGGGCCGCCGGGTAGGGGGTGTCGAAGCCGGTGACCCGCAGCACGGGCGACTCCAGGGAGTAGAAGCACTCCTCGGTGATGCGGGCGGCCAGTTCGGCGCCCAGCCCGATGTTGGACGGCGCCTCGTGCACCACGACCGCGCGGCCGGTGCGCTTCACCGACTCGTAGACCGCGCCCAGGTCCAGCGGGGACAGCGTGCGGAGGTCGATGACCTCCAGCTCCCGGCCGTCCTCGGCGGCGGCCGTCGCGGCCTCCAGGCACGTGCGCACCATCGGGCCGTACGCCAGCACGGTCGCGTCCGTGCCGGGCCGCACCACGCGGGCCGAGTGCAACGGGTACGCGTCGGACAGCGGCGCGTCCAGGTCCACCTGGCCCTTCTCCCAGTAGCGCCGCTTGGGCTCCAGGAAGACGATCGGGTCGTCCGAGGCGATGGCCTGCTGGATCATCACGTACGCGTCCTGCGGGTTGGAGCAGGTCACCACCTTCAGGCCGGCGGTGTGCGCGAAGTACGCCTCCGGCGACTCGGAGTGGTGCTCGACCGCGCCGATGCCGCCGCCGAACGGAATCCGGATCACCATGGGGATGCTGAGCTTGCCGCCCGAGCGGTAGTGCATCTTCGCCACCTGCGACACGATCTGGTCGTACGCCGGGTAGACGAAGCCATCGAACTGGATCTCGCAGACCGGCCGGTAGCCACGGATGGCCAGGCCGACGGCGGTGCCGATGATGCCGGACTCGGCGAGCGGGGTGTCGATCACCCGTTGGTCGCCGAAGTCCTTCTGGAGCCCGTCGGTGATCCGGAAGACACCGCCGAGCTTGCCGACGTCCTCGCCCATGATGACGACCTTGTTGTCGTTCTCCAGGGCGCGGCGCAGACCGGTGTTGAGGGCCTTGCCGAGGGTGAGCGTCTCCGTGGCCATCAGTGGGCGCTCCCCTCGAACGACTCCATGTAGCGGTTGAACTGCGCACGCTGCTCGTCGAGCAGCGGGGAGCCGTTGGGGTAGACGTGGTCGAACATCGTCACCGGCTCCGGGTTGGGCATGCTGAGCACCCGCTCGCGCAGGTGCACCGACTCGCGGCGGGCCTGCTCGTCGACCTCGGCGAAGAAGGCCGCGTCGGCGATCTGCTGCTTCTCCAGGAAGGTCTTGACCCGCAGGATCGGGTCCTTCGCCTGCCACGACTCCACCTCGCTGGCGATCCGGTAGCGGGTCGGATCGTCGGAGGTGGTGTGCGCGCCCATCCGGTAGGTGTACGCCTCGATCAGGCTCGGGCCCTGCCCGTGCCGCGCGTTGTCCAGCGCCGTGCGGGTCACCGCGTACGACGCCAGCACGTCGTTGCCGTCCACCCGTACGCCGGGGAAACCGAAGCCGGCGGCCCGCTGGTAGAGCGGGACACGGGTCTGCCGCTCGAGCGGCTCGGAGATCGCGTACTGGTTGTTCTGGCAGAAGAAGACCAGCGGCGCGTTGAACACGCTGGCCCAGACGAATGCCTCGTTGACGTCGCCCTGGCTGGTGGCCCCGTCACCGAAGTAGGCGATCGCGGCCTCGCCGTCGTCGGTGCCGACCTTGCCGTCCATGGTGATGCCCATGGCGTACCCGGTCGCGTGCAGGGTCTGCGCCCCGATGACGATCGTGTACATGTTGAACTTGAACTCGTTCGGGTCCCAGCCGCCCTGGTCGACGCCGCGGAACAGGCCGAGCGGCATGATCGGGTCGATGCCCCGGCAGTAGAGGACGCCGTGCTCCCGGTAGGTCGGGAAGGCCATGTCCTGCGCACGCAGGGCGCGCCCCGAGCCGACCTGCGCCGCCTCCTGGCCGAGCAGGCTGGCCCAGAGGCCCAGCTCGCCCTGCCGCTGCAACGCGGTCGCCTCGGCGTCCAGCTTGCGGACCAGCACCAGGTCGCGGTAGAGCCCGCGGTACTCCTCGTCGGTGAAGTCGACGCGGTACTCGGTGCCGTCCGGTCCGGTGGCGCTGTCGATCCGCTCGCCTTCGGGGGTGAGCAGCTGCACCAGCTCGGGGTTGCCGGCCGCGCCCTTTCTGGAGCGGGGAGCTGCCCGCCTGCTGCGGGTGGTGCCCCCGGGGTCGCCCTTTGCCATCGGTCTCTCCCTGTCGTGTCTGCGTCGGCACCGGGGGGTCACCCGGCCACGCAACTCGTGCGCCTGTCCGGCTGCTGCCGGACCGGTTCCTGGCGGCCGCGCCTAGCCCGGGTGGGGGTTGCCGCGCGGCGTGAGCCGGGTTCTGGCCGAACCCGGATCGGGAGCGCCGGCGCCGGGCCGCGTCTGCCGCGGGGGTGCGCGGAGGTCGCGGCTGCGTTGCCGTCGTGTTCCATATTCGCAGAGCAGGTGAGCGTGCCCACAGTACGCCCGGGTCGCATTCCGACCGCCTACGGTTTGCCGCCTTTGTCGTCATCATGTCGCTGCGCGTCCACCGGGTGATCCGGTGCTGATTCGTCACCGTTCGGTCAGTGCCGCGTGTCGACACGCGGTGGGTGTTGGCTGACGGACCGTAACTGGGCGAGGCTGATTCCGCAGGATCGCGCCGATCGGGTGATTAGCCGGATTAACACCCTCGCGTGGTGCCGACAGCGACCCACGGGGTCCGACGACGAGGGGTGTGCGGTGGACGAGTCAGGTGACGGGCCCGGCACACCCGTGCTCGGCCGCCACCGTTCGCCGGGCGGCTACCGCCGGGTGATCGGAGCGCACCGGGCACCCGGCGCGGGTGGTCCCTCCCGGGGATACCTGCTCACCGTCGCACTTCTGGCCGGCACCGCGTCGATGCCCGTGCTCGCGGCGATCAGCGCGGGCTCGGCCACTCCCGGCACCTCCGCACTGCCGGACGCCGGTACGCCGTTCATCCCGACCCCGTCGGTCGGACCGGTGGTCATCCCGATGCCGGTGACCAGCCAGCCGCCGCCCGTGCTCCCGTCGCCCGGCACGCCCAGCGCCGGCCCGACCGCGACCACCGGCTGGCTGCCGGGCGCGCCCCGACGTGTCCCGGACGACTCGTGGTGCGGCCCGCACGTCGACGATCGGGTGCCCACACGCCGGGTGGTGTCCGCGCCGCCAGCGCCCCGGCCCACCCGCAGCGCCCCACCGGCCGGGCCACCGGCCAGCCCGTCGCCGGTGCCGTCGCCGACCGCGCCGCCGGATCCGGACCCGACCGAGACGTCCGACCCGAGCCCGTCGCCGACCGATCCGACGACACCCACCGCCACCGACCCGGGGACGCCCGCCACGACCGATCCGGCGACCCCCACCGCCGTCCCCACCAGCACCCTCTCCGCCCCGCCGTCCCCGACCCCACGCCCGTCACCCACCCCACGCCCGCCACCCACCCCACGCCCGTCCCCCACCACCGCGCCGTCACCGACGCTCACGCCCAGCCCCACCGCCACACCCGGCGACCCCCGCGATCTTGCACTTCCTGTCGCGACATAAGACTCGATACGCCCCATAACGACAGCGCAAACCGCAAGATCGGCGCGATCGTGGAGGCCCTCGCCCGGACCCGACGCCGTCAAGCGCTCCGGGCAGGAGCGACCCCCGCGCGGCCCATCGCCTGCCGTCGCTCGCGGTGATCAAGACGTTTGCGTCACCGCAAGCACGATCCTTGACGCAAACTTCTTGATCACCGGCGAGCGACCGCAGGGGTGGGTGGGGGTGGGTCGGGCTGGGCAGGGGCGGGTTCGTCCGGTCGGCGGCGGGACCCGTGCATTCGGAGGGCTTCTCGGCGGTACGGTGACGGGCAGGTGTCGCCGAGACGGCGCTGGTCAACGGTGGCGCGTATCAGGGGGGTGGCGTGGGCGGCGGTGCGGAACCCCGCCCGGTAGCCACTCGTCCCGGTCCGGGGCTGCGGGTCGCCCGACTCGTCACCGAGCTGACCGCGCCGGCAGTGCTGGTGTCGCTGCTGATCATCACGGTGAGCTGGCACAGCAGTCAGGACAGCGTTCGAGGGCTGGTGTGGGGCCTGCTCGCGACGGTCTTCGTCACCGGCATCCCGTTCGCCTACATCGTCGGTGGGGTCCGCCGCGGGCGACTCACCGACCACCACATCGGCCGTCGGGAGCAGCGCCGGGTGCCCCTACTGGTCGGACTCGGCTCGGTCACCGCCGGGCTCGCCCTGCTCGTCGTCCTCGGCGCACCACGGCCCCTGCTGGCGCTGGCGGTGGCGGGGCTGGTCGGACTGGTGGTCGCCGTGTCGGTGAGCCACTGGTGGAAGATGTCGATCCACTCGGCGGTCTCCGCCGGCACCCTGGTCATCCTGGCGCTGACCTTCGGACGCGGGCTCCTGGTCGCCGTGCCGCTGTTGGGCGTGGTCGGCTGGGCCCGGGTACGGCTGCGGGACCACACCGTCGCGCAGGTGCTCGCCGGCGGGGCGCTCGGCGCGCTGATCGCCGCGGTCGTCTTCGGTGCCCTGCGCTGAGCGCACCCCCCAGTCGAGCGGGCGACGCACAGCGGCCGGCCGGAACCCACCGGGCGGGCGGCCTGGTGCTGCCACCCGCCCGGATGCCGTCAGGCGCCGTCGTCGGCGAGTCGGTGCCGGTTGGCCTCGATCCAGGCGTCCAGCGCAGCCGGGTCGTCCGGGTCCACGCCGTCGGCCATGAGTTGCGCGACGGCCGCCGTGGCGGCGCTACGCCGCTCGCCGGTCGAGTAGAGCCGGGCGAACTCTGGCACCATCTCCTCGATCGCCTCGTCGGTCCGTTCGGCGGCGGCCTCGGGCAGCCCGCGCTGCTGTGACGCGTACCGGGCCCAGGCGCGCAGCACCCGGGGCAGCATCGCCGCGTCGTCCATGTCGAGCACGGCACGGCGGTGCACCCAGTCGAGCAGGAAGAGCCCGGACACCGCCGGACTCCACCGCGTCGGGTCGGAGTCGGGGAAGGACGCCGAGTGGTCCAGCAGCAGGCTCAGGCAGAAGTGCAGCGACGCGAGCTCGGGACCGTCGACGCTGTCGAGCCCGAACCGGGCGGCCTCCGGCGACGCCAGGAACCGTCGGACGAGGTCGGTGCGCTCGGCGGCGGAGAGCGGTTCGACCTCGGCCGGACCGGTCGGCACGGCGGCCATGGGCAGCACCGCGAGCCGGGCGCCCACGAGCGCGCGGTCGGTGGCGAGCGAGCCCTCACCGGGCAGCTCACCCAGGTCGTCGGTGACCGAGAGGTGACGGGCCACCTCGCCCCGCAGCCGGGACGGGTCCTCGGTGCGGAACCAGGTCAGCTCGTCGTCCGCGCACATCTGCCGGACCTGGTCCAGGATCCGTTCGGCGGGCCCGCCGACGAAGATGTCCTTGGTGATCCCGATGTTGTGGTCGACGAGGGCCACCAGCGCGTGCTCCGGGCCTCCGGCCGCGTCGTCGTACGCGAAGGTGGCGAGGTAGGAGGTCTGGTCGCCGTAGACGTCGCCGTACGCCCAACTGCCGGTGAGGTGCACCCGGGCGAGCTGGCCGGACCAGGCGGGGGCCTGGCTGCCGGGGCGTACCCGCTCGACGCCTTCGGCGGTCGGGACGAGCGCGGCGAAGACCTGGCGGATGGTGGTCGCCGCCGCGATCCGGCGGCGGGCGGTGGCGGCGAGGAAACCGGTGACGAACTCCCGCACGGCGGTGTCGCGGTCGGTCTCGGCGATTGCGTAGACACTGCCCAGCAGCGCGCTGCCGAGCATCTCGGCGTCGAGGGCGGACTCCAGCTTGGTCACGTCGCGTGCGGCGTGCAGCACCGCGTCGTAAGGGGTCTGAGGCGTGGCCATGCTTCGACCCTACGCCGCTCGGGGCGTACGCAGAGGCGTCAGCGGCGGGCAGCCTCGCCGAGCGCGTCGCGCGCCTGCGCGTACGAGGTGAGCACGATCCGTACCGGGGCGAGCACGTACTCCTCGCCGACCTCGGCGACCCGGACCGTCAGCCGCTGCCGGGCGCGGGCCCGCGCACGTCGGGCCGCCCAGCGCACGACCGGTCGGGTGAGCGCCGCCGTCAGTAGCCCGGCCAGCAGGCCACCGAGCAGCAGTACGGTCGGCATCGGCACCTGCCCGACCATGGGGTTGTCCAGCGCGGGAAGGCCGAGCGCCCGCAGCGCGTAGCCGAGCGCCAGCCAGCCCAGACCGACCACGGCGGCCAGGGTGACCAGCCATTGCACGCCACCGACGACCCGCCACCACACCGGCTGATGGTCGAGGCCGAGGTCCGTGCCGGCGATCGCGCGGTCCATCGCGTCCGGCAGGTCGTCGAGGCGGGACCGGGCCGCGGAGGTGACCGCCGTCGGCCAGGCGGCGGGCAGGTCGCCGCCGGCCCGGTCGGCCACCGCACGGATCGCCAGACCGAGCGCCGACCGTTGGGCGGCCGTCGGATCGGGCACCGAAGTGGCCGCCACCAGGCTCTCGGCGGGGTCGGCGTCCGCGCCGGCCGGGCCGGGCAGGTGCAGCCGGCGCAGCGGGTCGGGCCGCAACCGTCGCCAGCCCCGGACCACCGGCCAGCCGGTGGCCGCGCCGGCCCGATGTCGGTACGCCCGCTCCACCGCCTCGCTCACCGCCGGTACTCCGGCGGCGCCGGCCAGTGCCCGGTTCAATCCGGCGACGGTCGCGTCGTCCGGACCGCCCCTCGGCCGGGCCGAGCCGATCATCTCGTCCAACCCGGCGACCACGGTGTCGACGTCGCCGGCCAGTCGTCGCAGGGCGGCCTGCCGTTCGGCGACCGTACGCTCCAGCGCGGTGCGCAGCCCGACCATCCCGGCCGGGTCGATGGCGGTGGTGGCGAGCAGGGGTACGCCGGTCAGCCCGTCGGAGTCGAGCAGCCGGCGCAGGTCGTCCAGGACGCGGGGCAGCTCGGCCGCCGGCAGCCGGTCGGCCTGGTTGAGCACGACCAGGGTGACGTCCCGGTGCCGGTGGAACTCGCGCAGGTAGCTGTCGTGGATGACCCGGTCGGCGTACTTCTGCGGGTCGACCACCCAGACCACCTGGTCGACGAGGCCGAGCAACCGGTCCACCTCGAGGCGGTGGGAGCGCTGGACCGAGTCGAAGTCGGGCAGGTCGAGCAGGATCAGGCCGTGCAGGGGCGTCTCGTCGTCGCCGTCGAGCGCGCTCTCGCGGACGAAGCGGTGCCGGGGCAGCACCCCGATCCAGTCGAGCAGCCGGTTGGCGTCCTCCAGTGGCCCCCACACGCACGCGTGCGTCACGCCGGTGGTGGGTCGGCGGACGCCGACCGGTGAGAGTTCGAGCTGGGCCAGCGCGTTGAACAGGCTGGACTTGCCGCTCCCGGTCGCGCCGGCGAGGGCGACGACGGTGTGGTCGCGGGACAGCGCGAGTCGGGTGCCGGCCCGTTCGACCAGGGTGTGCGCGGGCACCAGTTCGGCGTCGGGCAGCAGACCGTCGACGGCGGTCAGGAGGCGGCGTACGGCGTCCAGGCGGGCGATCAGGTCGTCCGGGTCGATCCGCTGGTCGCCACGGAAGGCTTCGCGTACCCGGCCGGCGAGGTTGCTCATCGCGAACCCTTCTCGTCGCCGGCCGGCACGGTGCCGTCGTGGTCGGCGATGCCGCTGCGGTGCCGGGCCAGCTCGACCCGCCTGGCAGCCTGGCGCAGTGTCTCGCCGGCCGCCTCGGCGGGCCGGGCGTCGGCGGTGCGGGTGAGGAAGCGGTCGGCCTCCGCGTCCAGCAGCGTCCGCACCCGCGCGAGGAGGTCGACCCGGGCCTTGGCGGCGAGGGTACGCACCGCCTGGTCGCCGAAGATCGCCTGGAGTACGGCCTGCGCGGCGACCGTCGTGCCGGCCCCCGTCGCCACCTCCAACCCGGTGGGGATGAACGCGGTCGAGGCGAACACGGCGATCATCACGGCCAGCCCGGTGGCGTTCACCGCGTACGCGGCCGTCCGGGCCACGAAGCGCTTGTCGGCGCCCTCGACGCGGACCAGGTCCAGCACCGCGCGCTGCCAGTCCCGGACCATCCGCTCGGCGCGTTCGGGCAGGTCGCCGCTGGGGTGGGCGAGCGCCGGATCGAGCAGATCCGCGCCGGCCGGGTGCGCCTTCCACCCGGTGTACGCGGATTCGGCGGCCTCGGACGCCACCCCGCGCAGCAGGGTGACGAGCTGCGACTCGATGGCGTTGCGCAGCTCGGCGGCGGGCGCGGGGCGGCCGGTGACGGCGGCCACCAGCCGGTCCCGGAGACGCCCGATGCGGGCCTCCAGCGTGCGGAAGAACTCGCCCGTGCCGACGAACTCCTGCCAGCGGGCCAGCACCTCGCCGCGGAGCAGCCGACCGTCCCGCAGGCCCTGCTCGACGGTTCGCTCGGATGCGCGATACGCCGCCCGTACCCGCTCGTCGAGCGCGTCGGCGGCGGTGACCTGCTCGTCGGCGGCGTCGGCCAGCTCCTCGACGGCGGGGTGCAGGGCGGCCAGCGCGCCGTCCAGCGTCTGCCGGACCACCGCGGCGCGGGCGTCGGCGTCGGCGGCCAGTCGGGCGAACCACTCGGCCAGCGGCGCGGTGACCCCCTCGGGCAGCAGCCCCTGACCGTCGACCCAGGTCTCCGGCAGCACGAACAGGGGGGCGCGGTCGAGGTCCTGGGCGGCGAGCATCTCGGTGAGGTGCGCGGCGATCTCGTCGCTGGCCTCGGCGGGTACGCGGTCGAGCACCATGGCGATCACGGCCCCCCGGGCGCGTGCGCTGCGGAGCAGCTCCCACGGCACCGCGTCGGCGTACCGGGCGGCGGTGGTGACGAAGAGCCAGAGGTCGGCGGCGGCGAGCAGTTGGCTCGCGAGCGCGCGGTTGGCGTCGACCACCGAGTCGATGTCCGGCGCGTCGAGGAACGCGAGACCCGGGGGGAGGGCCGGCGCGGTCACCAGGTGCAGGGAACGCGGGTCGTCGCTCGGCTCGGTCGTACGCGTCAACCCGGGCAGCAGGTCGCCCTGCCGGAACCAGGTCGCGTCGGCCGGGTTGCACACCAGCACCGGGGAGCGGGTGGTGGGTCGCAGCACCCCCGCGGCGCTGATGCGGGCCTTGACCAGGCTGTTGACCAGGGTCGACTTGCCCGCGCCGGTGGAGCCGCCGACGACCACGAGCAGGGGGGCGTCCAGCCGGGCGAGTCGGGGCAGCAGGTAGTCGTCGAGTTGGTCGGTGAGGGCGTTGGCGGCCTGCCGGGCGGAGTTGGCCGAGGGCAGGGCGAGCGGATAGCGGGTCGCGCCGATCGCGGCCCTCAGGCCCGACAGCGCGCCGGGGAGGCTGTCGTCCCCGGGGGTGACGGACGGCTCCTCCGCGGCGTCCGGCGGGCCGGTGCGGGCGGCGACGGCGGGCGCGCCGGAACGGGTGGCGGAATCGCCGGGCGTCGTCACCGCTAAAGCGTGCCCGACCGATGCAAGGGAAGACAACCGGACGGTAATAACGTCTGGGTTGCGTCGGGTCGGCTCAACTCGACTTGACGATTCGCGGGCGCGTGGCACTATTGAGTCAAGTTCACTCAACTTGTGGTGGGGCCCGCTGCGGGCGGCGCCCGCCGAGCAGTCGCGGGCGGTGCCCGTCACCTGCACAACCTTACGAAGCGAGGAAGCGAAGATGGCACGTGCGGTCGGTATCGACCTCGGCACGACGAACTCCTGCGTCAGCGTTCTCGAGGGCGGTGAGCCCACCGTCATCGCCAACGCTGAGGGCTCGCGGACGACCCCGTCGATCGTCGCGTTCGCCCGCAACGGCGAGGTGCTCGTCGGCGAGGTCGCGAAGCGCCAGGCGGTGACCAACCCGGACCGGACGATCCGTTCGGTCAAGCGTGAGGTCGGCACGAACTGGTCCGTCGACATCGACGGCAAGAAGTACACCCCGCAGGAGATCTCGGCCCGGACCCTGATGAAGCTCAAGCGGGACGCCGAGGCGTACCTGGGCGAGCAGATCACCGACGCGGTGATCACCGTCCCGGCCTACTTCAACGACAGCCAGCGGCAGGCCACCAAGGAGGCCGGTGAGATCGCCGGCTTCAACGTGCTGCGGATCGTCAACGAGCCGACCGCGGCCGCCCTGGCGTACGGGCTGGACAAGGGCTCCAAGGAGCAGACCGTCCTGGTCTTCGACCTCGGTGGCGGCACCTTCGACGTGTCGCTGCTGGAGCTGGCCGAGGGCGTCATCGAGGTCAAGTCGACCAGCGGTGACAACCACCTCGGTGGCGACGACTGGGACCAGCGGATCATCGACCACCTGGTCAAGACGTTCCGCGGTGAGCACGGCATCGACCTCGGTCAGGACAAGATGGCCCTCCAGCGCCTCCGTGAGGCCGCCGAGAAGGCCAAGATCGAGCTGTCCGCCGCCACCACCACCAACATCAACCTGCCGTACATCACCGCCGGGTCCGCCGGCCCGCTGCACCTCGACGTGACGCTCAGCCGCGCCGAGTTCCAGCGGATGACGCAGGATCTGCTGGACCGCTGCAAGGGCCCGTTCGAGCAGGCCGTGAAGGACGCCGGGATCAAGATCTCGGACGTCGAGCACGTCATCCTCGTCGGTGGTTCGACCCGGATGCCCGCCGTGACCGACCTGGTCAAGCAGCTCACCGGCCGCGACCCCAACAAGGGCGTCAACCCGGACGAGGTCGTCGCCGTCGGCGCCGCCCTGCAGGCCGGTGTGCTCAAGGGCGAGGTCAAGGACGTCCTGCTGCTCGACGTGACCCCGCTGAGCCTGGGCATCGAGACCAAGGGCGGCATCTTCACCAAGCTCATCGAGCGCAACACCACCATCCCGACCAAGCGCTCCGAGGTGTTCACCACCGCCGACGACAACCAGCCGTCGGTGCTGATCCAGGTGTTCCAGGGCGAGCGGGAGATCGCGGCGTACAACAAGAAGCTCGGCACCTTCGAGCTGACCGGCCTCCCGCCGGCGCCGCGCGGCGTGCCGCAGATCGAGGTCGCCTTCGACATCGACGCCAACGGCATCGTCAACGTGCACGCCAAGGACCTGGGCACCGGCAAGGAACAGAAGATGACGATCACCGGCGGCTCCTCGCTGCCGAAGGACGACATCGAGCGCATGCGCCGGGACGCCGAGGAGCACGCGGAGGAGGACAAGCGTCGCCGCGACGACGCCGAGACCCGCAACGTGGCCGAGGCGCTGCAGTGGCAGACCGAGAAGTTCCTCGCGGAGAGCGGCGACAAGCTGCCCGGTGAGAACCGGGAGCAGCTCAACGAGGCGCTCGGCGAGCTGCGGGGCGCCCTGGGCGGCCAGGACATCGAGAAGATCAAGTCGGCGCACGAGAAGCTGGCGCAGGTCTCCCAGCAGGCGGGTTCGCTGCTCTACGCCCAGCAGGCCGAGCAGGGCCAGCCCGGTGGCGAGGCCGGCCCGGGTGCGACCGGCGCGACCGGTGCCACGGGTGGCGCCCAGACCGGCGGTGCGGACGACGTGGTCGACGCGGAGATCGTGGACGAGGACGGCAAGAAGTGACTGCCCACCTCCGACACGTATCCACGGCGAAGGGATGAGGTAGCCCCATGACGCAGAAGCCACGAGCCGCCGACTCGGACGACACCGGGTCGACGCCGGGTGGCTCCGCGCCCACGGAGTCGACCACCGGCGCCGAGGAGCGGGTCGTCATCCGCAACAACCGCAAGCTCAGTGACGCGACGGAGCCGGAGGGCACCGCCGCCGACGCGGAGACCGGGGTGCCGGCCGAGGGTCTGGTCGAGGACGCCGAGGTCGTGGTCGACGAGATCGAGGTCGAGGTCAATGCCACCGACGGGCCGGAACCCTCCGGTCCGCCGGTGGTGGACGCCCCGGCACAGCCGGTGGACGGCGGCGGCACGGGGACCACGCTCGGCGCCGAGCTGGAGGCGCTCCGCGCCGACCTCGACGAGCGGACCAGGGACCTGCAGCGGGTGTCGGCGGAGTACGCCAACTACCGCAAGCGGGTCGACCGCGACCGTGCCCTGGTGCAGGAGCAGGCGACCGGCTCGGTGCTGGCCGCGCTGCTGCCGATCCTCGACGACCTGGACCGGGCACGGGAACACGGCGACCTGGTCGGACCGTTCGGAACGGTGGCGGATCAGCTCACCGCCGCGCTGGGCAAGTTCGGCCTGACCGCCTTCGGCGAGCAGGGCGACCCGTTCGACCCGACCCGGCACGAGGCCGTCGCGCACCAGACCTCGGCCGAGGTCGGCGAGCCGACCTGCGTGCAGGTCATGCGGCGCGGCTACCAGCTCGGTGAGCGGCTGCTGCGCCCCGCGCTGGTCGCGGTCGCGGATCCGGAATAGTGCGAGACGGTGACCGGGCCGTCCCGTCCCCCGCGCTGCGGTGGGCGGGACGGCCGGGCCACGACGGTCGGAAGGGGGTGGACCGGTGAGTTCGAAGGACTGGCTCGAGAAGGACTTCTACGCCGTGCTCGGCGTGGACAAGGCCGCCTCCGCGGATGACATCAAGAAGACGTATCGCAAGCTGGCCCGGGAATCGCACCCGGATCACAATCCGGGCGACCCGAAGGCCGAGGAGCGGTTCAAGGCCGTCTCCGAGGCGTACAACGTGCTGTCGGACACCGGCCGTCGCCGGGAGTACGACGAGATGCGGTCGCTGTTCGGTTCGGGCGCGTTCCGGCGCAACGCCCGCGCCGGCGGCCAGCCGGGCGGGATGCCGTTCGACGTTTCCGACCTGTTCGGCGGCGGAGCGGGCGGCGGCGATCGCCGTTTCGGTGGTGGCGCCGGTTTCCAGGACCTGTTCAGCTCGATCTTCTCGGGCGGGCAGGCCGGTGGACAGGCCGCGGCGCGTGGTCCGGCCCGTGGCCGGGACGTCGAGACCGAGGTGGCGCTCGACTTCGGCGACGCGGTGCGCGGGGTGACCCTGCCGCTGACGTTGCGCGCCCCCGGTGTCTGCGACACCTGCCACGGCAATGGCGCCAAGCCCGGCACCCAACCGCGTACCTGCCCGGTCTGCCACGGGGCCGGGGTGACGACCCGCAACCAGGGGTCGTTCAGCTTCTCCGAGCCGTGCGGCAACTGCCAGGGCGTCGGGACCGTGGTGGAGGAGAAGTGCCCGGAGTGCCACGGCAGCGGCGGGGTCACCAAGACCCGCACGATGAACGTGCGCTTCCCGGCCGGGGTTTCCGACGGCCAGCGCATCCGGCTGGCCGGGCGCGGTGAGCCGGGTGAGCGTGGTGGCCCGGCCGGCGACCTGTTCGTGCACGTCAAGGTTCGACCGGACGAGCTGTTCGGGCGTACCGGAGACGACCTGACGTTGACGGTGCCGGTGACCTTCCCGGAGGCCGTGCTCGGCACGGACCTGCGGGTGCCCACGCTCGACGGCGCGGTGACGCTGCGGGTGCCGCCGGGCACGCCCAGCGGGCGTGTGCTGCGGGCCCGGGGCAAGGGCGTGGTCCGCCGCGACGGGCAGGCCGGCGATCTGCTGGTCACCCTGGACGTGGTCGTGCCCGCCCGGCTGACGGACGAGGCGCGGGCCGCGCTGGAGGCGTTCGCCGAGCAGAGTCCTCCGGCGGCGCGGGAACATCTCGACGCGCGAGTGCGTCGGGTCGGATAGTCCGGTGGGATGGACGCGGAGGTGAGCGGGATGTCGGGCGAGTTCCTCGGTTCGGGTGACCCTGCCTACGAGGCCAAGGTGCTCATGATCTCGGTGGCGGCGCGGATGGCGGGGATGCACCCGCAGACTCTGCGCCAGTACGACCGGCTGGGGCTGGTGCAGCCTGGCCGGGCGGCTGGCGGTGGTCGTCGCTACAGCGTCCGGGACGTGGTGCTGCTGCGCGAGGTGCAGCGGCTCAGTCAGGACGACGGGATCAACCTCGCCGGCGTCAAGCGGATCATCGGCTTGGAGCGGCTGCTGGAGCAGGCGCAGCAGCGGGTCGCGCGGTTGGAGGCGGAGTTGGACGCCGCCTACCGCCGGGTGGCCGAGCTGGAGTCGCTGGCGCGTTTCCCGGGTCGGGATCTGGTGCCGACCAACCGCACGTCCACCGCGTTGGTGGTCTGGCGTCCCCGCCGCAATACCGACCGCTGACCCACGTACCGCTTCCTCGGCCCGGCCCGCACTCCGATTTCCCGGCGCGGACCGGGCCGCTTCCGTTAACCTGTCGATACGGGGTCCAAACGGCTCAATTCGGGCCTACCGGCATGGCGAGGGGGAGCGATGGCGGAGCCCGCGAAGAAAGTCGCTCAGCAGACGGAGGAGCGGTTGGAGGGCCTGGCCGACACCGTCCGCGAGAAGTTCGACAAGGTCACCGAGGGAACGTTCCGCGACCGGATCAAGGAGGGACGGTTCGCCGAGCAGGGCGAGCCGACCCGACCAGAAACAGACCGCAAGCGCGACTGACCGGCGACCAACGTACGGGCCGGGACCCACGGGGGGTCCCGGCCCGTTCGTCGTGCTGGAGCGTCCTTATCCCGCGTCGATCTTGCACTTTCGCATGGTGAAATTTCCCGGTTCGCGCAGTAAGTCGGCGCAGAAAGTGCAAGATCGGCGCAAACAGGGGCGAGGGCTCAGCCGAGGCGGCGGTTTTCGCGGACCAGGCCGCCCTCGCACCAGTCGCGGTAGACGAAGAGGTCCGGCCTCGCCAGCAGTACGCGGCCGTTGTGCGCCCAGATCCTCATCAGCTCGTCGCCGTCGCGCTCGGCCTGCTCCACGAGTTTGCGGAAACGGCGCTTGGGATGGGCCCGGAAGTTCGTCCGGATGCCGTCGGCGGCGTAGATGTAGAGGCAGTGCAGCGCGAAGCGCCGGGCCGGGCACGTCGGATCCATGGCCAGCTCGAAGAGCGTCAACACCAGCCGGTCACCCGAGACCAGGAGGTCCCAGTCGGGTGGCATGGACGCCAACGGCACCGAATCCGGCTGGTACGCCCAAGCTCGCAACTCCGCCGGGCTCGGATCGACGGGGTTCGCGAAGCCGTGGAACGTCGACTCCTGCACGCTCACCGGCCAACCTTCCGCTCTCGCCCGCGGGTGGCAACGCTGCCTGCGGAACCTGGCTGCTGGGGCGAAACGGTAACCCGCCGTCGGTTACTGCGGTAGTACCCGTAAGGCGCAATTCGGCAACCGTTGGCCGGCCCGGCCCGAACGGCCGTTCGGGTGCCCTGGCCAGCGCCGCTGTCGTACCTCGTGAGGTACGACAGCGGCGGTCGACGTCAGTCGTGGACGGGAACCGGTTGGCGCCGCTGGGCCAGGGCCCGGTTGCGCAACCACCGCTTGAACCACGGGAAGTCCGGCAGCCGGGCCAGGATCGGTCCGGTCACCACGGTGATGAGGACGTACGTCGCGGCGAGCGCGGCCAACCGCGGCTCGACGCTGCCGGCCGCGACCGCGAGGCCGGCGATGACGATGGAGAACTCACCCCGGGGTACGAGCGCCAGACCGGCCCGCCAGCGACCGGGTTCGGCGATGCCGACCCGACGGGCCGCCAGGTAGCCGGTGAGCGTCTTCGTGCCCATGGTGACCACGGCCAGCGCGAGCGCCGGCAGCAGCACCGGCGGGATGTCCTGCGGGCTGGTGGTCAGGCCGAAGAAAACGAAGAACACGGCCGCGAACAGGTCCCGCAGTGGCGAGAGCAACTCGGTGGCGTGGTGGGCCACCGGGCCGGAGAGGGCGATGCCGACCAGGAACGCGCCGACGGCCGCCGACACCTGGAGCGACGCCGCGATGCCCGCGATCAGCAACGTCAGGCCGAGTACGCCGAGCAGCAGCGCCTCCGGGTCCTTCGCCGACAGGGCGGACGAGATCAGATGGCCGTACCGGATGGCGACCACCAGCACGATCAGCACCGTGCCCACCGCGACGGTGAGTGCGATCCCGCCGCCGAGCAGGCCGGTGCCGGCCAGTACGGCGGTGACCAGCGGCAGGTAGAGCGCCATCGCCAGGTCCTCGATGACGAGGACCGAGAGGATCACGGGAGTCTCGCGGTTACCGAGCCGACCCAGGTCGGCGAGGACCTTGGCGATCACGCCGGACGAGGAGACCCAGGTGATGCCGCCGAGTACGAGGGCGGCCACCCAGTCCCAGCCGAGCAGCAGGGCGAACCCCGCGCCGGGCAGCGCGTTGAGCACCCCGTCGATCAGACCGGCGGGTGCCGCCGAGCGCAGGTTGCCGACGAGCTCGTTGGCCGAGTACTCCAGGCCGAGCATCACCAGCAGGAGGATCACGCCGATCTCGGCGCCGACCGCGAAGAACTCCTCGCTGGCGTCCAGCGGCAGCAGCCCGCCGTGCCCGAACGCGAGCCCGGCGAGCAGGTAGAGGGGGATGGGAGAGAGGCCGAAGCGACGACTGAGCCGGCTCAGGAGCCCGAGCAGCAGCAGGAGCGCACCGACTTCGATGAGCAGCGTGGTGAAATCGTGCATCCGCCTCAGCCGTCCGGGTCACTGTCGGCGAGGATGGCGGACACACCGTCGAGACCTCTGCGGGTCCCCACGACGACCACCACGTCACCGGCGGCGAAGCGGAACGAGGGGAGCGGCGAGACGATGACCTCGCCGTCGCGCAGCACCGCCACGATGGAGGCGCTGGTGCGGGTACGCGCCTTGGTGTCCGCGAGCGGACGGTTGACGTACCGCGACCCTGCCGGGATGGCGATCTGCTCGGTGAGCAGCCCGGCGGCCTGCTCGCGCAGCCCGGAGAGCTGACCGAGCATGAGCGACGCGCCGAGGATGTCGGCCAGCGCCTCCGCCTCGTCGTCGGTCAGCGGGATGTCCGCCTGGCAGGCGTCGGGATCGTCGGGATCGTAGAGGACAAGATCACGGCGGCCATTGCGGTGGGAGACGACGCCCAGGCGGCGTCCGGACTCCGTCACCAGATCGTGGCGTACCCCGATCCCGGGTAAGGCGGTCTGCTCGACACGTACTCGCACCCGCCAAGGCTACCGCCAAGTGAACAGAACGCAGATCTTGGACGGAGCGACAGGCTGCGGCCTTGATCGACTCGACATCGCCGATATAGGGGTATCCAGGCCAGTGGGATACCCCGACATCAGCGAACTCGTGTCGATCTACTTCGAGGCGGTGACGTAGGTGCCCTTGCCCTGGTGTCCCTCGATCAGGCCCTCCGCCTGCAGGATCAGCAGGGCCGAGCGGACCGGCTCGGCGGACACGCCGTAGTGCTCGGTCATCTCGCGCAACGAGGGCAACTTGTCGCCAGGCGCGTATTCGCCTGAGCTGATCTTGTCGCGGATGTCCTGCGCGATGCGTTGGCGGTCCGAAACTCGGGGCATGGGGCAACTCCTGGTAGGCCCCAAGATCCTCCCATGCCGCCGGCCGGTGGGCCAACACTTCGCGTGCTAAGCATGCTGGGTGATTTCCTTGCAATGCTTAGCATTGTAAGCCGTCGAGGCGGGCAACTCGGAGCGGAACGCCTGGTAGGCAACCGGCTTCCTCGGCCGGGTCGTCCGCGCTGTTGCTGGCACGGTCGTGCGCTCCCCTCGGGCGAACGGCCGTGCCAGCGCTCCACGGCGAGAGAGGACCATCAGCCATGCCTCATCGATTGCGGTGGCGATGACCGGGCGCTTCGTCATCCACCTGCCGATCTCCGCACCGGACCTGGCCCGCGCCAAGATGCTGGGCCGGACCGCTGGTCGGTCGTTGGCGTTCCTGGCCCGGATCGACCTCGGCGGGATCACCGTCTCGACGGAGGACGACCAGGGCGTACGGCACTGGGTCTTCTGCGACCGGCGGTTGGACGGGGGCCGCCGCTGTGTGCTCCGCGCCGACCACGAGACGCCCTGCACCGCCCACCTGCCCCGCCGAGCCTTGATCGACTCGGCTTCCATGAAGTCGCGGCGTCCCGACGGTCCGGACAGCCCGACTTCCTGAAAGCCGAGTCGATCAAGGCCGGGCGAGGTCAGCGGAGGCTGGCGAAGAAGTCGCGGATGTCGTCGACCAGGACGTCGGTCGCCTGGTGGGCGGCGTAGTGGCCGCCGACGTCACCACGTCCCTCGACATCCGTCCCGTAGGCCGTCCAACGGACGATGTTCGCGTGGTCCCGATCGGCGAAGCGGCGGATGGACTGGAAGTCACCGGGGAACATGGCCACCGCGGTGGGCGCCGTGGTCGGCTCGGCCGGCTGCTCGTCGGTGTGCGCGTCCTCCCAGTAGAGACGGATCGCCGAGGCGGCCGTGCCGGTGAACCAGTAGAGGGCCACGTTGGCCAGGACGAAGTCGGCGTCCAGGCTCTCGTCGAAGAGTTGCGCGTTCCAGGCCAGCAGCCCGATGGGCGAGTCGGCCAGCGCGTACGCCAGGGTCTGCGGCTGCTGGCTGTGCACCTGGTTGAAGGAGAACTTGTTCTCGTAGAACCACTGGAGGTGCCCCAGCGCAGCCTGGTCCGCCTCGGAGAGGTCGGCGAACTCGGCCGGGTCGCCGGAAGGGAACGAGAAGAGCTGGGTGACGTGCACGCCGAGCACGTGCTTGCGGTCG
This sequence comes from Micromonospora sp. NPDC051543, assembly GCF_044454415.1. Classification (NCBI taxonomy): domain Bacteria; kingdom Bacillati; phylum Actinomycetota; class Actinomycetes; order Micromonosporales; family Micromonosporaceae; genus Micromonospora; species Micromonospora sp. NPDC051543. Next base: position 403,324 of record NZ_JBITDT010000005.1, on the reverse strand, counting down.
ATCCGGCCCAGCTCGGGCGAGATCATCGAGCCGGCGTCGTTGCCGACCGCGCCGTAGCTGTCGTACCCCAGGCGGTTCATCAGCTCGGCCCAGGCGCGGGCCGTGCGGTGCCGGTTCCAGCCGGCGCTGCGGGTGGGGCCGGAGAACCCGAAGCCCGGCAGTGCCGGGATGACCACGTGGAAGGCCGGCGCGGTCGGGTCGCTCGGCTCGGTGAGCGGGCCGATGACGTCCAGGTATTCGAGCACCGAGCCCGGCCAGCCGTGGGTGAGCACCAGGGCGGTGGCGTCCGGCCGGGACGACCGGACGTGCAGGAAGTGGATCTGCTCGCCGTCGATCTCGGTCACGAACTGCGGGTGGGCGTTGAGCTGAGCCTCGACCGTTCGCCAGTCGAATCCGTCGCGCCAGCGGTCGGCGAGCGCGCGGACCCGGTCGCCGCTCATCCCGTACCCGTCGCCGACGCCGGGCAGCTCGGCGGGCCAGATCGTGCGGCCCAGGCGGGCGGCCAGATCGTCGAGGGCGGTATGCGGGATCTCGGCGCGGAACGGGCGGATCGCGGTGCCGGTCATCTCGGGCTCCTTCGGAACGGAATGTTTCGTTCTGAAATTACGATAACAGACCGGAACGATCCGTTCCAGTGTTAGTCTCAGGTCATGCCGACGACCTCCCCGAAGCCCCTGGCGGGACGCCGCGCCCAGGCCGCCCGCAACGACGAGGTGATCCTCGAAGCCGCCCGCGCCGTCTTCCTCGACGACCCGAAGGCTCCGATCGCCGCCGTCGCGGACCGCGCCGGCGTCGGGATCAGCGCGCTCTACCGGCGGTACGCGGGCAAGGAGGCCCTGCTGCGCCAGCTCTGCCACGACGGGCTGCGCCGCTACATCGCGGTGGCCGAGGAGGCGCTCGCCGAGCCGGACGACTGGGCCGCGTTCGCCGGGTTCCTGGCCCGGGTCGTCGACGCCGACGTGCACTCGCTCACCGTCCACCTGGCCGGCACCTTCACACCGACCGAGGAGATGGGTCGGGATGCGGTGCGCGCGGGCGAGCTGGCCTCGGCGCTCGTTGATCGGGCGCACGCCAGTGGGCGGCTGCGCGCCGACGTGGTCGTACAGGATCTGGGTCTGGTGTTGGAGGGGTGTGCGGCCGTGCGCGTACCCGACGCGGAGCGCACCCGTGAGCTGCGCCGGCGGCAGCTCGCGGTGCTGCTGGGTGGCCTGTCGACGGTGTCGGAGGCGGGTGAGCTGCCCGGTCCGGCGCCGGCCGCCGGGGAGTTCGACTGGCGGTGGCGACGCCGCGAGTGACGGGCGTCACACGGTAAGGTTGAGTGGAATACGCTCAACTCTGGTTGCGTCCAAGACAGTGGACAACGCCGATCCGGGGGAGCCCATGAACACCGAAAAACTCACCACCAAGAGCCGCGAGACCATCACCGGTGCCGTCTCCCTGGCCAACCAGCGTGGCCACGCGACCGTGGAGCCCTGGCACCTGCTGCTGTCCCTGCTCGACACCGAAGGCTCGACCGCCGCCGGTCTGCTGCGCGCCGTCGGGGCCGACCCCGCCGAGCTGCGCCGGGCCACCGAGCGCGCGGTCGACGCCCTGCCGGCCGCGCGGGGCTCCAGCATCGCCGAGCCCACCCTCGCCCGCGAGTTCGTCAACGCCATCGGGGCCGCCGAGCAGATCGCCCGTCCGCTGGGTGACGAGTACACCTCCACCGAGCACCTGCTCGCCGGCCTGGCCCGCGTGGGCGGCGCGGTGTCGGCGGCGCTCAAGTCGGCCGGCGCCACCGAGGAGGCGCTGATCGCGGCCTTCCCGACCGTCCGGGGCGGGGACCGGCGGGTCACCACAGCCGATCCCGAGCAGACCTACCAGGCGCTCAGCAAGTACGGCGTCGACCTCACCGCCAGCGCCCGTGATGGCAAGATCGACCCGGTCATCGGCCGGGATTCCGAGATCCGCCGGGTCATCCAGGTGCTCTCCCGGCGTACGAAGAACAACCCCGTGCTGATCGGCGAGCCCGGCGTCGGCAAGACGGCCATCGTCGAGGGTCTCGCCCAGCGGATCGTGGCCGGTGACGTGCCCGAGTCGCTGCGCGACAAGAAGCTGGTCTCGCTGGATCTCGGCGCGATGGTCGCCGGGGCGCAGTACCGGGGCCAGTTCGAGGAGCGGCTGAAGTCCGTCCTGGAGGAGATCAAGAACTCCAACGGGCAGGTCATCACGTTCCTCGACGAGTTGCACACCGTCGTCGGCGCCGGCAAGGGCGAGGGCTCGATGGACGCCGGCAACATGCTCAAGCCGATGCTGGCCCGTGGTGAGCTGCGGATGGTCGGCGCCACCACGCTTGACGAGTACCGCGAGCACATCGAGAAGGACCCGGCGTTGGAGCGCCGCTTCCAGCCGGTGCTGGTCGGCGAGCCGACGATCGAGGACACGATCGGCATCCTGCGCGGGCTCAAGGAGCGCTACGAGGTGCACCACGGCGTACGGATCACCGACGCCGCGCTGGTCGCCGCCGCCACGCTCTCCGACCGGTACATCACCGACCGGTTCCTGCCGGACAAGGCGATCGACCTGGTCGACGAGTCCGCGTCCCGGCTCCGGATGGAGATCGACTCCCGGCCGGTCGAGGTGGACGAGATCGAGCGGGCCGTGCGCCGGCTGGAGATCGAGGAAATGGCGCTGGCCAAGGAGCCCGACGCCGCCTCCGCCGAGCGGTTGGCCCGGTTGCGCCAGGAACTGGCCGACAAGCGCGAGCAGCTCACCGTGCTCTCCGAGCGCTGGCAGACCGAGAAGAGCCACATCACCAAGCTCTCCACCGCCAAGGAGGAGTTGGAGCGCCTGGGCGGCGAGGCCGAGCGGGCCGAGCGCGACGGCGAGTTGGAGCGCGCCGCCGAGCTGCGCTACGGGCGGATCCCGGCCCTGAAGGTCGAGCTGACGCAGGCCGAGGAGGAGCTGGCCCGTCTCCAGGCCGACGGCGCGATGCTCAAGGAGGAGGTCGGCTCGGACGACATCGCCGCGGTCGTCGCCTCCTGGACGGGCATCCCGGCGGGCCGGCTGCTGGAGGGCGAGACGGCGAAGTTGCTGCGGATGGAGGAGTCGCTCGGAAGCCGGGTGGTCGGCCAGGCCGAGGCCGTCGGCGCGGTCTCCGACGCCGTACGCCGGGCCCGGGCCGGTGTCGCCGACCCGGACCGCCCGACGGGTAGCTTCCTCTTCCTCGGCCCGACCGGTGTCGGCAAGACCGAGCTGGCCAAGGCGCTCGCCGAGTTCCTCTTCGACGACGAGCGGGCGATGGTCCGCATCGACATGAGCGAGTACGGCGAGAAGCACACCGTCGCCCGCCTCGTCGGCGCCCCACCCGGCTACGTCGGCTACGAGGAGGGCGGCCAGCTCACCGAGGCCGTCCGCCGCCGGCCGTACTCGGTGATCCTGCTGGACGAGGTGGAGAAGGCGCACCCGGACGTCTTCGACGTGCTGCTCCAGGTGCTGGACGACGGTCGGCTCACCGATGGCCAGGGCCGGACGGTCGACTTCCGCAACGCCATCCTGATCCTCACCTCCAACCTCGGGTCGTCGGTGATCAGCGACCTGACGCTGGCCGAGGAGCAGCGCCGCGAGGGCGTCCTCGCCGTGGTCCGGTCGCACTTCAAGCCCGAGTTCCTCAACCGGCTCGACGACATCGTGGTGTTCGCGGCGTTGCGCGGGGACGATCTGCGCTCCATCGTGGACATCCAGCTCGACCGGATGCGACGCCGTCTGGCCGACCGGCGACTCGGCCTGGAGATCACCGAGGCGGCGCGGGGCTGGCTGGCCGAGCACGGGTACGACCCGATCTACGGCGCCCGACCGCTGCGCCGCCTGGTGCAGACCGCCATCGGCGACCAGTTGGCGAAGGCCCTGCTGAGCGGAACGATCAGGGACGGCAACACGGTCAAGGTCGACCTGAACCCGGCCGGAAACGCCCTGACGGTCACCCCCGCCTGAGCCCCGTGATCAAGAGGTTTGCGTCATCGGGACGTCTTCCCATGACGCAAACCTCTTGATCAACAGGGTGAGAGGCGGGCCGGCGGGGAAAGGAGTGGTGCATGTTCGGGATGAGTAGGTGGGAGCGGGACCTTCGGTCGGCGGTCGACGAGTTGATGACCGCCGACACGCTGGCCTTCGGCGGTGTCGGGTTCGCCGGTGAGGTGCTGCCGGTGACCGAGGCGTACCACCGTGTCGAGGCGGCACTCGACGAGCACCCCGAGGAGGTACGACGGCAACTCGACCACCTCCTGGCCGAGGGCTCGCCCGCCGGCCGCGCGTACGCGGCGACGCTGCTGGAACGAGCCGATCCGGCGGCCGCCCAGGCGACCTGGACGTCGCTGCGCGACGACTCCACCGAGTTCACCACCTTCGTCGGCTGCGTCATGGGTCGCTCCACTCTCGGCGACTACGCCACGCAGCGACTCGCGGCGGCCTGACGATCGCCGCCCACCCCCACGCGTTCGGCGGTGCGTCGTGGGTGGCTGAGCTTTCGGTCACGACGCGACTCATTTCGGTGCGCCAGGTTGTTACCGTCTGCGCCGACGTACCTGGGGAGGTGGTCGGGTGGACGGGTCGCTGGCGTCCCTGGTGGGGGCCGTTGTCGTACTCATGACGGTCGTGCTCGTGGCCGTCGTGCGCGCCCGGCGCCGGGCCGCGGCCCGGCCCACCGGCCTCCCGCCGACCCGCCGGCTGGCTCCGGGTGATCGCGTGCGGATCCGCCAGAGGGAGTACGTCGTGAGCGGCACCATCCGACTGGTCGAGGGGGGCTGGACGTGGGTGCAGCACCTCCTCGACGACGCCTCCGGCACACCGCACCGGCTCTCCGTCGAGGGTGACGGTGGTCCCGAGTTGGAGCTCGTGCTCTGGACCGCCGAGCCCGGCGCGACCGTCACCCCCGGCGCTCCTCAGATCGACCTCGGCGGGCGGCGGTACACCTGGACCGAGAGCGGGCAGGCGCGCTACACCTCCACCGGGGAGACCGGCCTGCCGGCGGCGGGGACGATGCGCTACCACGACTACGAGTCGGGCGGGCGTGCCCGGCTCTCCTTCGAGGCGTACGGCGAAGAGGGCTGGCGGGTCGCGCGCGGTGACCTGCTCGATCCGGCCGACCTGGCGATCCGACCCGTCGACGACGCGCGCTGAGCGACCTCGCCGGGCGCGCCGCTCTCGTCACGGCATGCCGCAGTGGCCGGTTGCCGATACGGTGTGGACCCGCTCTAGGAAAGGAGAATCGTGGTCGACTCCCCGAGCACGCCGGCCCGTCAACGGCCCTCCACCGTGACGATTTCCAGCTACCTGCTCTACCTGTTCCTGGCGTGCCAGGTGATCAGTCTCATCATCACCCTCTCCACCATCGGTAAGACCCGGGACGTGCTCCGCGACGCGTACGCGGGCAGCACCGCCGACGGTGCCGACCAGGTGGCGAACTTCTTCTACGCGTTCGGCCTGGGCAGCGCCCTCATCGTGCTCCTGCTGGCGGTCGTGCTGGGCGTGCTGGCGATGTTCAACAACCAGGGCAAGAACGGCGCCCGGATCACCACCTGGATCGTCGGCGGCATCATGGTCTGCTGCACGGGTGGCAGCCTGCTGAGCGGCGCGGCCGGCGGCTTCAACACCGGTGGGAACACCGGCGGTGACATGCCGAGCGCCGAGGAGATCCGGCGTCGTCTCGACGAGGCGCTGCCCGGCTGGGTCACCCCGGTCAGCCTGCTGCTCGGCGTGATCAGCCTGCTCGCGCTGCTGGCGGCACTGATCCTGCTGGCCCTGCCGAAGTCGAACGAGTTCTTCCGCAAGCCCGCCGCCGCATGGGAGCCGCCGACCCCGGGCGCCAGCTACCCGGCCTACCCGCAGGCGTCCGGTCAGCCCGGCTACCCGCAGGCGTCCGGTCAGCCCGGCTACCCGTCGACTCCCGGTCAGCCGTCCAGCGGGGAGCCGGCCTACCCGTCGACGCCCGGCCCGGCGTCCGCCCCGGAGCAGCCGACCGTTCCACCGGCCGACCCGTCCAGCTCGGACCGCCCGGACGACACGCCGCCGACGGACCGACCCGGCACGACCCCGCCGTCGACGAGTTGATCCACGGATAGGCACGACGCCGACGATCCCTCCGAGTAGGTTGCAACCCGACGCCTACCGGAGGGATCCGTCGTGTCGTACCCCGAACCGGCACCGCCCCGCCGGCCCGCCGTGGTCCCGGTGGCCACGGCCGTGCTGTTGCTGATGACGGTCGGCGCGCTCGCGTACGCCGCCGTCGACCTGGCGGTGCTGGGACGGACGGTGGACGCGTTCCGCGCCGCGGCGCGGGACACCTCGGCCAGCCCGCAGCAGATCGACGGCCTGGTTGCCCTGCTGCGCGCGTCGGCGGCGCTGACCGCGGTGGTGGCCGCGCTGGCCGCGCTCGTGCTCGCCGGACTGGCCCTCGGACTGTTGACGGGTCGACGGGGCGTACGCGTGGCCACCTGGGTGGTCTGCGGGCTCGGCCTGCTCTCGGCCTGTTGCAGCGTGGCGGTGCTCGTCGGCGAACGCGCCGCGCCGCTACGGCTGGGGGCGGACGAGCGGGCCACCGCCGAGCTGTTGGGCCTGATTGCGGACGCGTACCCGTCCTGGTGGATTCCGCTCAATGCCGGGCTTTCCGTCGGGCAGGCCCTCGGTTACCTTGTGGTAGCCGCGCTGCTGGCCCTGCCGGCGGCGAACGCCTGGTTCGGTCGACACCGCCGCACGGCACCGACCGCGCCGTCCGCGTTCCCGCCCGCGTCGCACCAACCCCCGCAGGCGCCGGCCACGCCCCCGTACCCGCCCAGGTGAGGACCGCCCGTGACGCTCGAATCCACGACCGCCGAGCGACGGGCCCTGATCACCGGTGCCACCGCCGGCATCGGCGCGGCGTTCGCCCGGCGCCTGGCGGCCGACGGCTGGCACCTGGTGCTGGTCGCCCGGGACGCGGATCGACTGGCGGCGATGGCCACGGAGCTGGGCGGCCGACACGGTCACGACGTCCAGACGCTGCCGGCGGACCTGTCCACCGATGACGGCTGCGCCACCGTCGAACAGCGGCTGGCGTCCGACAGCCCCGTTCACCTCCTGGTCAACAACGCCGGCATCAGCCTGAACAAGCCGTTCCTGCGCTCCACAGCGGAGGACGAGGCGCGGCTGCTCCGCCTCAATGTGCACGCCGTCATGCGATTGACACTGGCGGCGCTACGTCCGATGACCGAACGGCGCGACGGGGCAGTGATAAATGTCTCTTCGGTCGCTGGGTTCGGCGCGGTGATGCCCGGATCGACCTACTCGGCCAGCAAGGCATGGGTCACCAATTTCAGTGAGTCCGTGGGCCAGTCGGCACGCCCTTTCGGCGTCCGGGTGATGGCTCTGTGCCCCGGCTACACCCGTACCGAATTCCACCAGCGGGCCGGCATCAACATGTCCAAGACGCCGAACTGGATGTGGCTGCGAGCCGAGGACGTCGTCGAAGAGGCCCTGCGTGACCTGCGCAAAGGCAAGTTGGTGAGTGTTCCGGCGTGGAAGTACAAGGTGGCCGTCGCCGGTCTGCGGCACGCGCCGCGCCGGCTGCTGGAGGTGGTCTCCCGCGACACCCGCGGTCGGATCGGTCGCGAGGAACGCTGACCCCCCGGCGCGTCGTCGCGCCGGAGACGCCGCCGTCGGTCGTTGGCGCACCGCGACCGAGCCGGTTGCTGAGCGTAGTCGTACATCGCCAGTCATCGGTGTCTCACCGCCCTGATTCGCCAGGCCCGTCCACACGGCGTTCAGAGTTGCGCAGTAACCTCTATCGCCATGGGGGACCACGACGACCTGCGCAAATTCATTACCGACCTGGCTGTGGTCCACGGACGGGTCACGTTGTCATCGGGGCGTGAGGCCGACTGGTACGTCGATCTGCGACGCGTCACGCTCCATCACCAGGCCGCTCCGTTGGTCGGTAAGGCGCTGCTCGACCTCACCGCCGACTGGGAGTACGACGCGGTCGGTGGCCTCACCCTGGGCGCGGACCCTGTCGCGCTCTCGATGCTGCACGCCGCCGCTGGAACCGGCCGCGCCCTGGACGCCTTTGTGGTGCGAAAGGCGGGCAAGGCCCACGGTCTGCAGCGACGGATCGAGGGACCGGAGGTGGCCGGCCGCCGGGTGTTGGCGGTGGAGGACACGTCCACAACGGGCGGAAGTGTGTTGACCGCCGTCGAGGCTCTTCGCGAGGCCGGAGCCGAAGTCGTGGGCGTGGCGGTTATTGTTGATCGAGGCGCCGGCGACGCGGTGCGAGCCGCCGGATTGCCGTACCGGGCGGCCTATACGTTGGCTGACCTCGGCCTTGTGGCGTAAAAGTCTGCCGATTCGTATCTGCTGATATGCAGGCGGATCGATGCTGCTGGTGGAAGGATGGAATACGTGGGAACTGCGTTGGCCGAAATGACTATGCCTCAGATCTCGCCGCTTGCCGGTGAGCCGATCGAACGTGCCGATGCCGAGCGTCTCGCGGGGGTCCTCAAGGCCCTTGCGGATCCCGCCCGGTTGCGGCTGCTCAGCCTGATCCAGTCGGCCCCCGAGGGCGAGGCGTGCGTCTGTGACCTGACCGCGCCGCTCGGCCTCTCTCAGCCGACGGTCAGTCACCACCTGCGTATCCTCACCGAGGCCGGCTTGCTGGAGCGGGAGAAGCGCGGTGTCTGGGCGTACTACCGGCTGGTCCCGAGCGCGATCGCGACGATCGCCGACCTGCTGACCCCGCCGCGTAAGCGGGCCACCAAGAAGGCCCGCTGACGTAAGGCGCTGCGCACCGTCTCGTACCCGGGGCGGTGTCCGGTGGCGAACCAGGGGTGGCGCCACCGGTAGCTGATACCTGCTCGTCCCCGGCCGCACCGCCGGAGGCCGGGTCCGACATGCCGACGGCCGACCCCCGCACCAGGGGGCCGGCCGTCGTCGTATCTCAGGTCAGCGCTCTTGACCGTGCCCGTACCCGCGACGGTCGTGCGGGTTCTCGTCGTGGTCGAACTTCTCGCGCACCGCGTCGACGGCGCCCGCGGCGCTCGCCGCCGCGACGACCGCGACCGCCTCGCCACGCTTGCGCGCCCGCCGGTCGCGAAGGAACTCGAAGAAGATCGGCAGCACCGAGATCAGGACGATCAGTGCGACCACCGGCAGGATGTAGTGGTCGATCTTGTCGCCGATCGCCTTGTAGATCCGGTCGGCCAGCAGGTAGCCGATCAGCAGGATGCCGTCCACCCAGAGCACCCCGCCGACGATGTTCCACAGCAGGAACTGCCGAGCCGGCATGCCCAGCGCCCCGGCGACCGGGTTGAGGAACGTCCGCACGATCGGAATGAAGCGCGCCAGCACCACGGCCTTGGCCGGGCCGAACTTCTGGAAGTAGTACTCGGCCTTCTCCACGTACTCCTTCTTGAAGAGCCGCGAGTTGGGCCGCTCGAACATCCGTCGGCCGTACCGCGCACCGAGCCAGTGCCCCAACTGCGCGCCGATGATCGCGCAGATCGGTCCCCCGATCAGCAGACCGACCAGCGAGAGCCGGGTGCCGTCGCCGAAGATGGCGTCCGCCACCGGCGAGGCGGCCACGCCGGCGAGAAACAGCAGCGAGTCGCCGGGGAAGAAGAAGCCCACCAGCAGGCCGGTCTCGGCGAAGAGGATCACCCAGACGCCGACCAGCCCGAAGGTCTGCAAGAGGTCCTTGGGATCGAGCGGGTTCAGGGCGACGCTCTCCGTGAGAGCGCGGGTCTTCTCAGCTGTGTCCACGGCCACAAAGGGTACCGAAGCCCGCAGTCCGGGCCGCGCCGGACCGGTGCTCACCACCCGGTTGCCGGATACGACGGTGCCCCGCCGACCAGCGTGGTCGACGGGGCACCGGTACTGCCGGGGTGGATCAGGCGACGAAGCGGGTCCGGCGGCGCTTGGCCACCAGGTAGCCGCCGACGCCCGCGGCGAGCAGCAGCGCGCCCAGGCCGGCGAGCAGGCCGGTCGACTGACCGGTGATCGGCAGCGAGCCACCGTCACCGCCACCTTCGCCACCACCATTGTCGCCACCGCCCGAGGCGGGGTTGATCACGATCGTCGCGGTGTTGTTTCCCTTGTTCGGGTCACCGGCGAGCACGGTGGTGATAGCACCCGAAGCGTTCGCGGTGACCTTGTCGATCCGAAGTCGGAACTCGTACGCGGTCACGTCGTCCGGCCAGGTCTCGAGGCTCAGGCACGCGTACTCCTTCGCGCCCGGCTCACCCCAGGCCGCGTCCCACGGGTCCCACGCGGTGCCGGGCTTGAACGGCACGCAGTTGGGGTCAACCTCTACCGCCGTGGTGCCGGCCGGGATGGTCACGCGAACCGGCAGGTCCTCCATCCCGAGGTCCGGCGTGCCCTGGCCGATGTACTCCAGCACCGCCGGCCCCAGGTTGGTGAAGCTCGGCGTGACGGTGACCACGTCGCCCTTCTTGCCACTTGCGGTCGCGCCCTTGGCCGCGAGGTCAGCCGAAGTGTTGCCGGTTACCCGAACGCTCCCGATGGTGACGTCGTTCGACACGTCGACGTCGGTCTGCGGCACCCGTGCTGCCTGCATCGACTGCTCGACCAGGCGGAGCTTGTCGCCCTTGCCGGGCTTGAAGTCCTCCATGGGCGTGTCCTTGAACGCCAGGTCCCAGTCGTCCGGGGTCCACCAAACCAGCGCCAATGAGAAGGTGGCACGGGTGCGTGCCTTCGCGCTCACCTTGATCGGCATGCCGTTCGAGAGCTTGTACGACTTGCCCGGCTCGATCTTCGTGTCGAACGCGCAGAAGGCGATCATGCCCCACTCGTCCGACCTGCAGTTCGAGTGGTCGCCACCGTAGGCGGCGAGTTCCTGGGCCTGCACCACGAGAACAGCGCCGTCGATGGCGGTCTCGCCGTTGTTACGAACGACACCCGGCAGTTCCGCCGTGGTGCCCGGGGCGCCGCTGGCCCCGACGGTCGGATCGCCCGCCAGGTCGACGCCCTCGGCGATGGTGACGCCTGCCGTCGCCTTGGCGGTCTTGCCGCCGGAGGTGATGCTGACGGCCAGGGAGCCCTGCTGCCCCGGCTTCGCGTCCTCCTTAGCCGTGACCATGTAGTCGAACCACGGCGGCAGGCCGTCCTCGGTTTCGCTCTCGCAGTGCAGCTTCATCGGCGATACGTCGCAGGTCCAGCCCCACATCGGCTCCACGATGGCGAAGTCCGCGACTGCGGAGAGGTCGACGTCCACCGAGGTCTGCCCGAACGTCGGCTCGGACTCGTCATCGGTCGGCCGGGCGTAGAGGTAGCCGGACGTGGAATGACCCGGTGCCACGAGCACGTCATGCGTGGCGATATCGAAACGGGCCTCGTCGGCGAGGGCCGGGCTGGCGGAGGCGGCGACGAACGCGCCTGCGACGCCCAGCCCGGCGAGCCAACGCCGGGTGGAGTGCGTGAGCATGAGGGGGATTCCTCCAGTAGGGGGATTCAGGTGCAGCCCGTGGATCTTAAGGAACCGCTAAGGTTCCGCGTCGCCCCTGATCACCGCCCGGCGAGCAGGACGAACCGAAAGGTTGACCACCGCCACCGCAATGTTCCGCACGTCCGCTCCCGTCATCTGAGGCAGGACCCCGGGAGGTGCAGTGACGTACGAGGAGTTCGCGGACACGCGACTTGCCCCGCTGCTGCGGTACGCGGTGATGCTCACCGGTGATCCGCACCAGGCGCAGGATCTGGTGCAGGAGACGATGGTCCGGGTCCAGCTGAACTGGCGGCGGGTCGCCCGCGCGGACTCGCCCGAGCGGTACGTGCGCCGCATGCTCACCAACCAGTACGTCGACTGGAAGCGCGGCTCGTGGATGCGTCGGGTGCTGCTGCGCGGGGAGCCCGACGAGTCCCTGCCGGCGGCCGCGGACCACGCCCAGTCCGCCGTGGACCGGGACCAGATCTGGACCTGGCTGTCCCGGCTACCGCGCCGGCAGCGCGCCACCCTGGTGCTGCGCTACTACGAGGATCTGCCCGACGCCGAGATCGCCGACATCCTCGGCTGTGCCGTCGGGACCGTCCGTTCGTCCATCTCCCGGGCCCTCGCGACGCTCCGGGCCGAGTACGTGGAGGTTCACTCATGATCGAGGATGACCTGCGTGCCGCCTTCGCCCGGCACGAGCCGCTGACCCCGCCGACCGGCCCGCTGCGCGCGGCGATCGACCGCCTGACCATCCGCCGTCGCCGTCGGCGTCGCCGCTGGCAGGCCGGTGGTGTCGCGTTGGCCCTGCTCGGGGTGCTGGGGCTCGGGGTCCCGCTGCTGACTCCCGAGCGCGCGGGGCCGCCGCCGGCCGCCGAGCTGCTCGGTGAATCTGCTCGGCCGGTGCCAACCGGCGCTCTGAACATCCTGCTGCTCGGCCTCGACGGTGACGGGCCGGCGGCGACGCGGGCCGACGCGGTGCTGTTGGTGCACATCCCGGCCGACCGTAGTCGCCCCTACCTGGTGTCACTGCCACGTGACCTGGGGGTGTCGATCCCGGGCCACGGCACCGACAAGCTGAGCGCCGCCTTCCCGGCCGGCGTCGGGTCGACCCGGCCGGAGATGACCAAAGGGTACGAGTTGACCCGGCGCACGGTGACCGAGCTGACCGGGGTACGAGTGGATGCCGGTCTGGTGCTGACGTACCGCGCTGTGAGCGCGCTGACCGACGCCGTGGGCGGTGTGCCGGTCTGCCTGAGCGACCGGGTGCGTTCCGTTCACACCCGGCGGGTGTTCCCGGCCGGGTGCCAACGCCTCGACGGCGCCGCGTCGGTCGACCTGCTCCGCCAGCGCTACGGTCTGCCCTGGGGCAGCCAGGATCGGGACCGCAACGCCCGTCTCTTCGCCGCCGGTCTCGTCCGCCAGGCCACCGACCAGGGCGTACTCACCGATCCGGTACGCCTCGCCAGACTGCTGACCACTGTCGGCCCGGACCTCGTCGTGTCACCCGACCGGGCGGCCGTGCTGGACCTGCTGCGGCTAGCCGCCACGCTGCGATCGGTCGAGCCGGTCGGGATCGGCCTGCCGATCGTCGGGCCGAGCGCGAGGGGCAACTCCATGCGTGCCGACCCGACGTTCGTGCCGGATCTCCTGAAGGCGCTGCGGGAGGACCGGCTCGGCGACTGGGCGGCCCGCCATCCAAAGCTGGTCGACCGCACCCGGTGACTGAGTGAAGAGCGACGGCACCCCGCCGCCCAGGGAGAGGACGGCGGGGTGCCGGTCAGGCGGGGCAGGTCAGGCGACGAAGTGGCTGCTGCGACGTCGGGCGAGCAGGTACGCGCCGAGGCCGGCGGCGAGCAGCAGGCCGCCGATGCCGGCGAGCAGGCTCGTGGGGGTGCCGGTGATGGGCAGCGAACCACCACCACCGCTGCCTCCGTCACCGTCACCGCTGCCGCCGCCCTGGCCCGGGTTGACCAGGATCGTGGCCCGGTCGTTGGCCGGCTTGATGTCGCCCCTGAAGCCCCCGCCGGCGGGACACTCACACGGCGCGTTGACCCACACCGTGCCCTTGGCGTTGGGGACGACCTTGTCGATACGCAGCCGGAAGTTCACGGTGTAGGTTTTGCCGGCCACCAGCAGCATCTCCGAGGCGCACTGGTACGTCCGGGTGCCCGGTCGCAGTTGACAGCCGACGGGAACCTCGACGGCCGTGGTGCCGGGTGGCAGCTCGACGAGCGTGTGGGTGGCGGCCTCCCATTCCTCGCTCACGTTGTCGAGCGTCGCCGGGCCGTTGTTCCGGAAACCGACGGTCGCCGTGACGACGGTGCCGGCCCCGCCCTTGAGCGTGGCGCCGATCGCCGCGAGGTCGGTGCCGTTCTTGCCGGTGACCTTGATGATCCAGCCGGTGTAGTCGTATCCCGGGCCGACGTCGGTCTGGTCGGCCTGCCGCATCCCGCTGGGTGCCGTGGTCAGGGTCAGCTTCGGGCCGCTGCCACGCGCGCCCTCTCGGGCGCCAACGGCTTCGCGAACCCGGGTCAGGTCCTCGAAGTCGGCAACGGTCATGAACTGGGCATAGCCGGACAGGTTGCTCGGGGCGTAGGTGTCCCTGGCGAGTTCGAGGTTCAGCGTGCCGGTGAGCCCTCCGCCCACCGGGATCTCCTCGTCGAACTGGCAGGAGATCAGGTGGTCGTCGGAGTAGAGGCAGTTGCTGAACCGATCCTTGGTCCGGATCGCGTACGCAAGGTCGAAGACCGCGACGAATCCGGTGATGGTCTTGTCGCCGACGTTGGACACGGCCAGCGGCACCGAAACCTTCCCGCCCGGCTTCGAGGAGTGGTAGGTGAACGGCCCGCCGGCCAGGTCGACGCCCTCGCCGATGCGGACCCGTGAGGTGTAGCTGCCCTGCCGCCCGCCCGCCGCCGCGAAGCTGACCACGACGTCGCCGGAGTCGCCGACCTGCGCGTTCTGGGTGGCGGTCAGGGCCACCCGTTTGGTAACGCCTCGGTAGATCCCGCTGCCGAGCGGCGGCAACTCGTTCAGGGTGACGCCGAAGGACTCCGGGCAGACGAGAACGCCCGGCTCCGGTGTGGTGCACTCCTGCTGGTCAAAGGGGGCAATGGTGATCTTGTTGGCCAGTGAGCGGTAGTCGTACCGCACGGAGACGTCGCTGAGGCTCGTCGCCTCGTCGGCGTACAGAAACAGGCTTCTGACCTTCTCCGAGCCGACGGCCAGGGTGGAGTCCTGGAAGTACGGCTCGATCGTTGCCGCAGCGACGGCGGGGGTTGCCGAGGCGGCGATCAACGCGCCTGCGGCACCCAGCCCCGCCAGCCAGCGGATCGAATGCTTGAGCATGGGGGTCCTCCCGATGAGACAGCGGTGGCGCTCGTCCAACCTAGGGAGACCCCGACACTTTCGGTGACCCGGTGCTATCGATATTTGTCGAACGACCCGAACGGCTGGGCACCTCTGCCCCAACGGACAACGGTCGCGGCGCAGGTCAGCGGTAGTCGTCCTCGTCCCCGGTGACCACCCGGGCCTGCTCCATGGCGTCCCAGTCGTCGACCTCCATGCCGCGGTGCGGCTCGCCGTCGACGTCGGCGGGGTCGACCGAGGTGGCCTGTTCGACCGCGTCGGCCGGCTCCGCCTCCGGATCGCGTTCGTCCACGGCGAGGTGGTCGCCGGGGGTGAAGTCCTCGTCGGGCTGACCCATCGTCCCTCCCGGGGTCTCGGGGCACGGCTCCCACCACCGTACGGGCTGAGTCCGCTCCGCGCCGGCAAGCCGAGTCGGCCGAATCACCCCGGGACGGCGGGAGCCGGTGCCAGGATGGTGCCGTGGGCTTCCTCATCCGACTGGCGATCACCGCGGTCGCGTTGTGGGTGACCACGCTGATCGTGCCCGGGGTGGACGTGCACGGCCGCTCGGGTGGCAACACCGTGCTCACGCTGATCGTGGTGGCGCTCATCTTCGGTGTGATCAACGCCGTGCTCAAGCCGGTGATCAGGGTGGTCGGCTGCGTGTTCTACCTGCTCACCCTCGGCCTGTTCGCCCTGGTGGTGAACGCGCTGCTGTTCCTGCTCACCGACCGGATCGCGCGCGGGCTCGACCTGCCGTTCCAGGTGGACGGTTTCTGGGCGGCGTTCTGGGGAGCGATCGTGATGACTGTGGTCACCTGGCTGATCAGCGTCATCGTGCCGGACCGGCTGGACACCCGGTGAGGGGCTGACACCCCCTCGGTTGGTCCTGCGCACCTCACCTGCGGGATACTGCCGGGCGGAGGACAGCGCGGTCCGGCGCACAGACGAACAACAGCGGCCAGCACGGCCGAGAGTGGTAAGTAAGGAGCACATCACATGCCCATCGCTTCCCCCGAGGCCTACGCGGAGATGCTGGACCGCGCCAAGGCTGGCCGGTACGCGTACCCCGCGATCAACGTGACCTCCTCCCAGACGCTGAACGCGGCGCTCAAGGGCTTCGCCGACGCGGAGAGCGACGGCATCATCCAGGTCTCCACCGGTGGCGCGGAGTACCTCTCCGGTCCCTCGATCAAGGACATGGTCACCGGCGCGGTGGCGTTCGCCGCGTACGCGCACGAGGTGGCCAAGAAGTACTCGGTGAACATCGCCCTGCACACCGACCACTGCCCGAAGGACAAGCTGGACAAGTTCGTGCGTCCGCTGATGGGCATCTCGCAGGAGCGGGTCAAGCGCGGCGAGGAGCCGCTGTACCAGTCGCACATGTGGGACGGCTCGGCCGTGCCGGTCGCCGAGAACCTGCAGATCGCCTCGCAGCTCCTCGACGAGGCCGCCAAGGCCAAGATCGTCCTGGAGATCGAGGTCGGCGTCGTGGGTGGCGAGGAGGACGGCGTCGAGAACGCCATCAACGACAAGCTCTACACCACCACCGAGGACGGCCTGGCCATGGTCGAGGCGCTCGGCCTCGGCGAGAAGGGCCGCTACATGGCGGCGCTGACCTTCGGCAACGTGCACGGTGTCTACAAGCCGGGCAACGTCAAGCTCCGCCCCGAGATCCTCAACCAGATCCAGGAGGCGGTCGGTGCCAAGTACGGCAAGGACAAGCCGCTGAGCCTGGTGTTCCACGGCGGCTCGGGCTCCCTGCTCAGCGAGATCCGTGAGGCGCTCGACTACGGCGTGGTGAAGATGAACATCGACACCGACACCCAGTACGCCTTCACCCGGCCCGTCGCCGACCACATGCTGCGCAACTACGACGGCGTGCTGAAGATCGACGGCGAGGTCGGCAACAAGAAGCAGTACGACCCGCGCGCCTGGGGCAAGGCCGCTGAGGCCGGCCTGGCCGCCCGCGTCGTCGAGGCGTGCGAGCACCTGCGCTCCACCGGCACCATGATGACCAAGTAACGAACGCCCGATCGACGGCCGGCTCCCACCCGGGGGCCGGCCGTCGGCGTTCACGCCGTCAACAGGCGGACGGCCTCGCGGACGTCGTCGGTGAGGTGGATCGTCGACGACAGGTCACCGAATGGCGAGGCGGCCAGCAGCGGACGCAGCAGCGCCTCCACCGGCAGCTCCCGCGTCCAGTAGTCACGGTCCAGGAAGATGTACGCGCCGCTGGCCCCGTCGGTGCCGTAGTAGGTCTTGGTGGCCGCCTGGAACACCTCCTGCACCGTGCCCGCCCGCCCCGGCGCGAACACGATTCCACCCCGGGCGAGGCGCAGGATCGTGTCCTCCCGGATCGCGTTCGAGAAGTACTTTGCGATCCGTCCCGCGAACAGGTTCGCCGGCTCGTGCCCGTACAGCCAGGTCGGGATGGACAGCCCACCGGCCCGCGCCCAACTGGGGTCGTCGCCCCGCTGGCGGGGTACGCCCCCGTAGCGCTGCCGGACCGTCAACGCCACCGCCGTGTACCGGTGGTGGTCGGTGAAGTCGGGGGCGGTGGCCAGCAGGTCGATCGCCGAGGTCAGGTCCGCCGCCGGTCGGTCCGCAAGGTAGGCGCCGAGGTTCGCGGCCTCCATCACCCCGGGGCCGCCGCCGGTCACCACCAGCCGGTCGGCCCGCGCCAGCTCCCACCCGAGCACTGCCGCCATCCGGTACGCGGGACTGCCGCGCCGCACCGCGTGCCCGCCCATGATGCCCACCACCGACTGCGACCCGTGCGCGGCCAACCAGGCCCGGGTGGCGTCACCCAGCGCGTTGTCCACGCCGTGGTCGTGCAGCCGCTGGCCGAGCGCCTCCTTCACGTCCGGCAGCGCGCCGCCGTGCGCCCGGTAGTGCTCGTACACCCGGGTGTCGTACATCCCGGCGAACCCGCCCTCGACGAACCCGGCGGCGAGGTCGTCCGGCGTGTAGAGGTGCGCCGGCTGGGTCGGGTACGGCAGTCCGG
Organism: Micromonospora sp. NPDC051543; assembly: GCF_044454415.1. Lineage (NCBI taxonomy): Bacteria > Bacillati > Actinomycetota > Actinomycetes > Micromonosporales > Micromonosporaceae > Micromonospora > Micromonospora sp. NPDC051543. Next base: position 385,517 of record NZ_JBITDT010000005.1, on the reverse strand, counting down.
AGAACGGCGGCACCACGTTCGCGCCGCGCCGGACCAGGTCGGCGCCGACCTCCCGGGAGGCGAACCGGCAGCCCACGAAGAGAGTGCCGGTGACCTCGACCCCGGTCAGGTCGGGCACCGGGGCGAGGTCGAGGCGTAGCCCCTGCACGGTCAGCCCGGTCAGCCGGCCGGTGACCAGTTGCCGGTCGAATTCGTCCCGGGTCTGGATCTCGTCGGCGTGCAGGTGCGGTTCGATGACGTCGGTGGGTGGTGGGGTCGGCACCGGGCCATCCTGCCCCTTCGACCGGGGTCGGCCAAACCCCGGACGGCCCGGGACGCGACAGGAGCCCGGCGGTCGTGGCCACCGGGCTCCTGCGTAACCGGGTCCTGGGGAGGCTCCGGACCATTAGTTGTAGTGGAAAACACCTGGCGGCGGCATAGGCCGCAGGCGTGATGAACTCCTCAGCCGTTCAGCGGGACGCGTCCGCCGACCCGCTCGCATGTCGCCCTGTCCAGCGGGTTGAATGGGGCGATGCAGAACCTTTTGCCGGAGCCACCGGCCACCCTCCTGCCCGCGAACGACGAGGCCGACGCCGCCCTGGCCGCTGCCCAGGAGGCCGGCACCGACGAGGCGTACGCCGAGGTCGCGGCCCGCTTCCCGACCTACAGCGCGGCGTGGGGCGCGCTCGCGGCCTGGGCGTTCGCGGCCGGCGCGGTGGTGACGGGCTACGCGTACGCGCGCACCGGCTACCACCGTGGCCTGGACCAGCTCCGCCGAAACGGCTGGAAGGGCCACGGACCCGTGCCGTGGTCCCACGAGCCCAACCGGGGCTTCCTGCGCTGCCTGTACGTGCTCTCCCGGGCCGCCGACGAGATCGGCGAGGCCGACGAGGCGGCCCGCTGCGCCCAGTTCCTGCGCGACTGCGACCCGGCAGCGGCGGACGCGCTCGCCAGCAACTGACCCCGTTCCGACGGCCGGCCCGGCACCGGGCCGGCCGTCGGCTGCTCAGAGCCCCTCGGCGACCGCTGCGGCGATCTTCAGCCAGGCGTCCCGGGTGGCCGCAGAGAGACCGCCGTACCGGATCGGCTCGCCGCTGTCGATGAGCCGCTCGTACGGCGCCAGCAACACCGCCCGGGTGCGGGCCGCGAAGTGCTCCTGGATGGCCGGCAGGTCGATCTCCTTGCGGGACGGCGGCATCGACACCACCGTCACCGCCTGCCGGACCAGCCGCTGCCGGCCGCTCTGCTCCAGGTGGTCGAGCATCCGGGCGGCGGTCTCCGCCGAGTCGTTACGGGCGGACATGGTGACCACGAGCTGGTCGGTGGCGTCCATCGACGCCTGCCAGTTCTGCGCCCGTACGTTGTTCCCCGTGTCCACGAAGATCAGCTTGTAGAACCGGCTGACCACCTCGCGGATCTCGGCGAACGCGGCAGCGGTCAACATCTCGCCGCCGGTGGCCGACTCGTCCGAGGCGAGCACGTCGAACATGCCCTCGCCCTGCGACCGCACGTACTGCGACAGGTCGCCGACCCGCCCGTGCGCGCCCTGGAACTGCCCGAGGTCACGCAACATGTCGCGCACCGTGCGGGCGTGGAAGTCCTGCTGGGCGCGCATCCCGAGGGTGCCCTGGGTCTCGTTGTTGTCCCAGGCCAGCACGTAGCCGCCGCGCTTCTGACCGAACGTCATGGCGAGCAGCAGGATGGCCACCGTCTTACCGGCGCCGCCCTTCGGGTTGACCACGGTCACCTGCCGCAGCCCGCCGAAGTTGCGGCGCACCATCTCGATGTCCCGCTTGAGCTCCTGCTCGTGCCGCCCCGGAGAGAGCCGGAGCAGGCCCATCTTGTTGACCACCGCCCGTACGCCCATGGTGGCCACCGGGTCGGCGGGCCGGACCTGCCGACGGCGGGCGAAGTCCTCCGCCGTCGGCGCGGCCGTGGTCTCCGGCGTCCACGTGGCGTCCGGGTAACCCGTGGCCGGCACCCGCGCCACCGGGTCGGTCTCCTGGTACTGCTGCGGCGGCCCCGGTGGAGCCCCCGCCGCGCCCTGCTGCCAGGGCGGCGGATACCAGCCCGGCGACGGGGGGAACGGCCCCGGCGGCGGGGTCGGCACGGCGTCCTGCTGCGGCGGTTCCACGGGTGCCGGGCCGGCCTGACCGGGGATCGCCGCCTGGCCGCCGTAGACCTGCCCCGCGTACGTCTGCCCCGCCGGGCCGCCGCTGTCGACGGCGGGTGTCGGCGGTGGCGGAACCGGCGGGGTGGGGATCGGTGGCGGCGGGATGTCGACCTGCTCCGGTGCCGACGGGGTCGGGCTGGCCGGTCGCTGCGGTGGATACGCCCAGGGTGACTCGGCCGCGGGTCGAGCCGCCCCGACGGCAGGCGCGGTCTCCCCGCCATCCTGCGACCTGGGTTCCGCGGCCGGCCCTGCGGTCTGGCCTGCGGTGCCGGAGCCCGCCGCCGCCGCGCCTGCTGCGGGCTGCCCTGGTGGGGCCGGCGTAGTTGCTCCGGGGCTTGCGGTGGCCGCGCCGTCGGCGGGCGCGGCCACGACCGGCGGGCGATCCAGGGAGAACGGAAGATCCAGGTCGACGCCACCCGACCCGCCCGATTGGCCGGGGATCGGGGCGGCGGCGGTGGCCGCCGGGTTCGGCGTGGCGGCTTCGGCGTTCGGAGTGCCGGTGGATGACGGCGACGAGTCGTTGCCGGGCCCGATGAGCCCGCCCACCGCAGGCGGCAGCGGTGGCGTCGGCGGTACGGGCGGCGCCGAGGGAGCGGGCGACGTCGTCGACGCGGGTGAGGCGGCCGGCGGGTCGGCCGGAGGCCAGCTCGGTTGCGCCGGCGCCCAGCCCGTGCCCGGCCCGCCCGGCCCGTTCGCGCCCCAGCCGGTCGGTGGTGGCACCGCCCCGGTCAGCGACGGATAGTCCGACGGAGACGGCGGCGGCAGGGCCGCCGCGCCCGGCTGCCCGGGGACGCCAGGACGGCCGACCGACGGCGCCGTGATCGGCGGTGCGGCGACCGGCGGCGACACGGCCCTGGGCGCGGACTGCGACGGGGCGACCCGCTGCTCGGCGACCGCCGCCCACGGCGGTACCACCTCTGCGCCCTGCTCGGCCGGATCCGGCGGCCACAGTGGTTCGATGTCCCGCTCCGGCACCGGCTGCTGGCCGGGCACCTGCGCCCGGTCGGCGTTCTTGTCCATTACGGTTCCTCCCCAGTCCTCCTGCGAGGATAGGCCCACCGGCCGACCGGGGCCGGTCGGCGAAACGGGGTTCAGACCACCCAGACCGCCCACGCACCCGGTTCGACCCACCACGAACGCTTGCGGGTCAGCTCACCCTCGACGCCGTCGTCGAGGTAGGGCACCTTTCCCTCGCGGGGCAGTACCGACACCGCCCGTCCGCGAGCCCGCCGCACTTCGAGGCGTACCCGCTTGCGACCCCACGCCGACCTGACGACCACCGGAACGGCCACCGCGACCTCGACCTGGCCGTCCGCCGGGTCCGGCGAGGCCAGCAACGTCACGTCGTCGAGCGACGCGTACCCGCCGGCGTTGCCGACCGCGCAGGCCAGCAACGGTTCGTCACCGTTCGTGAGGACGGTGTCGTCGACCTCCACCCGGGCCCGCCAGTGCAGCGGCCGACCCGCGTCGTCGGCGGCCCCGAACAGGGCGCCGTCCAGGGTCACCGAGCCGCCGTCGTTGCGCAGCAGATCCAGCCGACGCAGCGTGCCGTCGAGCACCGCGGCCGCCACAGCCGCCGGGTCGCGGGGCAACCCGAGCTGCGCGGCCAGGTCCCGCTGGGCGCCGCCGCGCGCCGGGTCGAGCGGGAGTACGGCGACCGGCGGCAGGTCGGGCAGGGTCCGGTCGCCGCGCAGATCCGCCGGACGACGGCTCGGCGCTGGCGCGTACCGCCGAACGAGCCGGCGCAGCACGGCGCGCAACTGACCGTCACTGGCCGTGGCGACGACCAGCCGGGTCTTGCCGTCCGCGTCCGGCCAGGTGAGGCCGTCCGGACGGGCCGGGCCGTCGAGCTGCGCGAGTACGGCGTCGATCTCCGCGTCCGAGCGGGCGGTGACCATCTGCACCCGGGCACCCCGGGCGGTCAGCGCGTCGGCGCAGGCCAGCACCGGCACCCGGGGCCGATCGGTGGCGCAGCTGTCGGCGTCACCCGGAGTCGGTCCGGTTCCGTCGACGCCCGCGCCGGTCGCGTCCGCGCCGCCGCAGCAGGCCTCGCCGCTGCCGCACCCGCCGGAAGCGTCCCGCTCCGACGAAAGGGTGAGCAGCACCACGTCGTACACCGAAGGAGCCTCCCGCCTCTCGACGCGACCCCTGCCGGTCGCGCCGTCACTACTTGTTAACCTGACACCCCGGGCTCGCCAACCGGTCGCCATCTGGCACCCGAGCCTTCTGGAGGCGGAAGAGATGCCAGCGATCGTGCTCATCGGCGCTCAGTGGGGCGACGAGGGCAAGGGCAAGGTTACCGACCTGCTGGGTGAGCGGGTCGACTACGTCGTGCGCTACTCCGGCGGCAACAACGCCGGACACACGGTGATCACCCCGGATGGCCAGAAGTACGCGCTGCACCTGATGCCCTCCGGGGCACTCTCACCCAGCGCAATGATCATCATCGGCAACGGTGTCGTGGTCGACCCGAAGGTGCTGCTCGCCGAGATCGACGGCCTGGCCGAGCGTGGCGTCGACGTGTCCCGGCTGCGGATCTCCGGCGACGCGCACTTGATCATGCCGCACCACCGGGCGCTGGACCGGGTCATCGAGCGCTACCTCGGCTCGTCCCGGATCGGCACCACCGGCCGGGGCATCGGCCCGGCGTACGGGGACAAGGTCGCTCGGATCGGCATCCGCCTCCAGGACCTGCTCGACCCGGGCATCCTGCGCAAGAAGCTGGAACTCGCACTGCGCGAGAAGAACCAGATCCTGTTCAAGGTCTACAACCGCAAGGCGATCGACGTCGACGCCACCGTCGAGGAGTACCTGGAGTACGCGGAGCGGCTCAAGCCGTACATCGCGGAGACCCGGGCGATGCTCTGGGACGCCCTGGACCGGGGCGAGACGGTGCTGCTGGAGGGTGCCCAGGCCACCATGCTCGACATGGACCACGGCACGTACCCCTTCGTGACCTCGTCCAACCCGACCGCCGGCGGCGCCTGCGTGGGCGCCGGCATCCCGCCCACCGCGATCAACCAGGTGATCGCGGTGAGCAAGGCGTACACCACTCGCGTCGGTGCCGGGCCGTTCCCGACCGAGCTGTTCGACGCCAACGGCGCACACCTGCGCAAGGTCGGCGCGGAGTACGGCACCACCACCGGCCGGGAACGCCGGTGCGGGTGGTTCGACGCGGTCGTGGCCCGGTACGCCTGCCGCCTCAACGGTGTCACCGACCTGGTCATCACCAAGCTGGACGTGCTCACCGGGCTGCCGAAGGTGCCGATCTGCGTCGGCTACGAGATCAACGGCAAGCGGGTCGACGACATGCCGATGAGCCAGACGGACTTCCACCACGCCACGCCGGTGTACGAGGAGATGGACGGGTGGTGGGAGGACATCACCAAGGCCCGCACCCCCGAAGACCTGCCGGAGAACGCCCGCCGCTACATCGCCCGCGTAGAGGAACTCTGCAACACCAGGGTGAGCGTCATAGGCGTAGGCCCAGGCCGAGACGAAAACGTAGTCCAACACCCCCTCCTCCCCTAACCCCACCCCCCACCCCGCTCCCTCCGGGCCCCCAGCCCACCTACGCCCCGTTGATCATGAAGTTATTGCCCGTCGCGTCGGCGTGTCGTGGCAATAACTTCATGATCAACGCGCACGGGCGGGTCGGGTTATCCACAGGGCCGGGGTGGTTGTCCACAGGGGGTTCCGGGCGGTTTTCTCGTCGGCCAGGGTAGGCGGGTGGATGCCTTGGCTGCGGTGCGGCGCGTCGCTTGCGCGCGGGACGGGATCGTGACGCTCCAGCAGGCGCGCGCTGCCGGCTTCACCACCCATGAGGTGCAGCGGCTCTGCCGCGCCGGTCGATGGCAGGCCGTCGCGCGTGGCAGCTACCTGGTGGACGCCGATCTGTATGACGGGGTGCCCCGTCGGGCGCAGATCAGGGCGGCGCTGGAATCCTTTGGTCCGTCGGCCGCTGCGGTGCTCGGAACGGCGGCCGAGCTGCATGGGATGGCTGGTCTACCGGCCACCGAGTTGGTCCATCTGTCGGTTCCTGGACCGGTCGCCAGGCCGGCGCGGGTTGCCCATCCGGCGGTGGTGGTCCATCAACTGGTGATTCCGCCCGAGCACTCTGTGCGGGTGTGCGGACTGGCCGCGACCGGACCTCTCAGGACCCTCGCCGATGTGAGTCTGCAGGTCGATCGCTTCTCGGCGGTGAGTGTGCTGGATTCGGCACTGAACCGGCGGCTGGTGGCTGCCGAAGATCTGCTCTCGCTGCCGCACCTGATCCGAGGGCGGCGAGGTGCGGTCGCGGCACGTGGTTTCCTCGCCGAGGTGGACGGGCGGGCTCAGTCACCGCTTGAGACCCGCGCCCGGCTCCGATGCGTCGACGGCAGAGTGCCGCCGGATGCGCTGCAACTCGAGGTGCGCGACCCTGACGGCTATCTGCTGGGTATCGGCGACCTCGGGTGGCGTGGTTACCGAATCATCGCCGAGGCCGACGGTCGTGCCCCGCACGGCTTGCCAGATGCCGTGTTCGCCGACCGGCGCCGCCAGAACCGCCTGGTGAACGCAGGTTGGACAGTGCTCCGATTCACCTGGCAGGACACCCTCCGTCCCGACTACATCCCGTGGACCGTCCGGCAGGCGATGACGGCGGCACGACATCGTTGATCATGAAGTTATTGCTCCGACACGCCGAGGCGGCTGGCAATAACTTCATGATCACCGCGAGTCGGTGGGGTGGGGGTGGGGCGGCGGGGACCGGGGGGCGGGGAGGGTGGGCGGTAGGATGGCCCGTTGTGCGGGTTCTCTTGGTGGGTGGTGGAGGGCGTGAGCATGCGCTTGCCCTCGGGTTGGTTCGCGATTCGGCTGTCGACGCGCTGATCGCCGCTCCGGGTAATCCGGGGATCGCCGAGGTCGCCGAGGTGAAGGCCGTCACCGCGACCGATCCGGCCGCCGTGGCGGCGCTGGCGGTGGAGACCGCGGCCGACCTGGTGGTGATCGGGCCGGAGGCGCCGCTGGTCGCCGGTGTCGCCGATGCCGTACGCGCCAAGGGCATCGCCGTTTTCGGCCCGTCGGCCGAGGCCGCCCAGTTGGAGGGTTCGAAGGCGTTCGCCAAGGACGTGATGACCGCCGCCGGTGTGCCGACCGCCCGGGCGTACGTCTGCACCGACGAGGAGAGCACCGCGCGTGCGCTCGACGAGTTCGGCGCGCCGTACGTGGTGAAGGACGACGGTCTCGCCGCCGGCAAGGGCGTGGTGGTGACCGACGACCGGTCCGCCGCGTTGGCGCACGCCGCCGAGTGTGGCCGGGTCGTGGTCGAGGAGTTCCTCGACGGTCCGGAGGTCAGCCTGTTCGTGGTCACCGACGGGGAGGCGGCTCTGCCGCTGCTGCCCGCGCAGGACTTCAAGCGGATCGGCGACGGCGACATCGGCCCGAACACGGGTGGCATGGGAGCGTACGCGCCGCTGCCGTGGGCACCGCCGGGCCTGGTCGACGACGTCATGCGCGACGTGGTCCACCCGACGCTGGCCGAGTTGCGCCGCCGGGGCACGCCGTTCGCGGGCCTGCTCTACGTCGGCCTGGCGATGACCGCCGCCGGCCCCCGGGTGATCGAGTTCAACGCGCGCTTCGGTGACCCGGAGACCCAGGTGGTGCTCGCGCTGCTGGAGACTCCCCTGGGTGGGTTGTTGCACGCGGCGGCCACCGGCACGCTGGCCGAGCACCCGCCGCTGCGCTGGCGGGACGGCGCCGCCGTCACCGTGGTGCTCGCCGCGCAGGGCTACCCGGCCGCGCCGCGCACCGGCGATGTGATCACCGGCGCGGACCGGCCGGGCATCATCCACGCGGGCACCGTCCGCCGGGCCGGCGACGGCGCGTTGCTGTCCGCCGGCGGCCGGGTTCTCTGCGGTACGGCCACCGGCCCCGACCTGACGGCGGCCCGGGACGCGGCGTACGCGCTGCTGGACGGGGTGGAGCTGGCGGGCTCGCAGCACCGTACCGACATCGCCGCCGCCGCGATCGCCGGCCGGATCACGATCCCCGGCTGAAGCCGCCAGCGCTCCGGCATCGGCCGGCCCAGCGCCGTCGGCGCGAGGTCGACGAGCTGAAGCCGCTTGTCGGCGTGGGTCAGGGCCGGGTCGCCGTCGCCGTGCCCTGACGCCGGATCGGCGCGCTTCGCCATGCGGGTCAGGCCGGGCTGGGCGAGTCCGTGCCCCGACGCCGGATCGGCGCGCGTCGCCACCACGTCAGGCACCGCCACGCCCACTCGACTGGGCCGTACCGGAACGTCCGCAGCCACAGCACGCTCCACACCGCCTGGACGATGATGATGGCGACGGTCAGTCCCACGATGCGGGGCAGGTCGCGGGTGCTGTCGATGCCCAGCGGTGGACCGGCGAGCAGGAACAACACGGTGGCGCTCAGATAGTTCGTCAGTGCCATCCGGCCCATTGGCGACAACACCGCGGACAGCGCCGGCCCGACCGGCGTGTGGAGCAGCAGCACCAGGCCGCAGCAGTACGCGAGGCCGGTGGCGATGCCGGCGAGCGGGGGTAGCAGGCTCACGCCGCCGCCTGGCCCGCCGAGGACGTTGACGAACGGCAGGTCCACCTCGCGGATGGTCAGCACGATCCAGGTCACCGCGAGCGCGGCGAAGACGACGAACGCGGTCGCCACCCGAGCGACGCGACGCTCGAGCGCGGCCGGCACGCCCAGCTCTGCCAGCGCGTAGCCGAGGGCGAGCAGGCCCGGGATGGGCCCGTAACCGACGACGAGTTGCGCGCCGGCGAGCAGCAGCAGTATCGCGACGACGAGGGCCACGCGCCCGCCGAGGTAACTCAGCGGCAGGAGTACGAGAAGACCGGCCAACGCGTACGCGGTCAGCGCCTCGCCGGGGTGGACGACGAAGTGCGCGAGACCGATCAGCAGGAGGACGACCAGTCGGCGGGCCAGCACCACGCGGGGCCGGGTGGTCCGGGTCGCGGCGCGTCGGAGGAAGATGCCGAAGCCGACACCGAACAGGATCGAGAAGATCGGATAGAACCGCTCGTAGAAGAGCAGTTGCACCGCCTCCGGTAGCTGCGGCGAGGTGCCGGCCGCCTCGCCGCGGAAGACGACCTGCTGGTAGATGTTGATGATCAGGATGCCGCAGAGCGCGAAGCCGCGCAGCGCGTCCAGCTCGCCGATCCGTGGCCCGACGGTGGAGACGTCGGTCGATTCCGGTGGCCGGTCAGTCGTCCGTACCGATTCGGTCATGGGTCGATCCCACCGTGGGGTCGCCGAGCGTCGTCAGCGGAGAAAGTCGTGACCGCTACCTCCTTTCGTCGTATGCCGGTCGTGGGTTCGTCGGGTCCCCGCACGCGCGGCGGGCCGTTTTCCGGGCGCCCGGTTACCCTGCTGCCATGGGCCGAGGCCGGGTGTTCCGGGTCGCCGTGGACGTGCTGTTGGCGCTCGTGGCGACAGCGGCCGGCGGTGGGCTGGAACTGGCGGATCGGGACGTCGAGACCAAGCTCATCCCCGCGCCTACGTGGGCCTACGTCGCCGCGCAGGTGGCCGCCGCGCTCATGCTGCTGGTGCGTCGGCGACGTCCGTACACCGCCGCGCTGACCATCGCCGGGATCAGCCTCTTCGCGCCGGCCTGGGCCGCCGTCCTCGTTCCGTATGCCGTCACGGCGTACGGCCGGGGTCGACGGTGGCGACAGTGGACGGTGATTGGCCTGCTGACGGTGGCGTTCCTGGCGGGAGCGAGCGCCTGGTCGATCGACGACCCGTTCACCGCGCCGACCGTCATCCTCGCCGCAGCGGTCCTGGGCATGTACGTCCGGGCCCGGCGGAGCCTGCTGGCGGAGTTGACCGACCGGGCGGAGCGGGCCGAGCGGGAACGTCTGCTCCTGGCCGATCAGGCGCGCGCCGAGGAACGGGTGCGGCTCGCCGCCGAGATGCACGATGTGGTCACCCACCGGATCAACCTCATGGTGTTGCAGGCGGGCGCGCTTCGGGTCACCACCACCGATCCGACGGCCCGGGCGGCGGCCGAGGAACTGCGGGCGACCGGCTGCCAGGCCTTGACCGAGCTGCGCGACCTGGTTGGGGTGCTGCGGGGCGAGGACGGACACCCACGGGTTGATCCGGTCCCGGACGACACTCCCGAGCTGGTCCGGTTGGTCGATGATTCCCGTGCGGTCGGTCTACCGGTGCGGCTCGCCGAAGCCGGCGACCCGGAGGGGCTCTCGGCGACGGTGCGCAGGACGCTGTTCCGGCTGGTCCAGGAGTCGCTGACGAACGTGCACAAGCACGCGCCGGGCGCCACCGCCACCGTGTCGATCGAGTACGGCGGGCGTACGGTGCTCGTCACGGTGTCGAACACCCCGGCGGGTCGGTCACCCGACGGTGCCCTGGCCGCCGCCGGTGGTGGCACCGGCCTGGCCGGGTTGCGGCACCGCGTCGAGGTGCTCGGCGGGACGTTCGCGGCCGGACCGACGGGGTCGGGTGGCTTCGCCGTTCACGCGACGCTGCCGGTGCGGGTGTCGACGGCGGTGCGGTCGTGATCCGGGTTCTCGTCGTCGACGACGAGCGGATGGTCTGCGCCCACCTGCGCACGATCCTCGGGTCCGCGTCGGACCTGACGATCGTCGGCGAAGCGTACGACGGGGCGGACGCGGTGGAGGCCGCGGTGCGACTACGCCCCGACGTGGTGCTGATGGACCTGCGGATGCCGGGCGTCGACGGGATCAGGGCCACCGAGCGGATCATGACGCTGCCGTCGCCGCCACGGGTCCTGGCCCTCACCACGTTCGACCTGGACGACTACGTGACCGGCGCGCTCCGGGCCGGCGCGGCCGGTTTCCTGCTCAAGTCGACGTCGCCTGACGATCTGCTCGCCCTGGTACGGGTGGCGGCGGCAGGGCACACGGTGCTCTCCGCGGTGGCGGCTGACCGCCTCGTCGCGCAGACGGCGGGGAGCCAGCGTGCCCGTGACCTGCTTCTGTCGCTCACCGAGCGCGAGGTGGAGGTGCTGGAAAGCCTCGGGGCCGGCCGATCGAACCAGCAGATCGCCCGCCGCCTGCACCTGTCCGAGGCCACCGTCAAGGGCTATGTCTCCCGGCTCCTGGTCAAGCTCGGTTGCGCCAACCGGACCCAGGCGGCGCTGCTGGCGCAGGAGGCGGGCCTGAGCGCGGGTCGGTCAGCGCCTCAGCCGTAGTAGCGGCGCAGCTCGCGCGCGAGGACCTTGCCGGTGGCGTTGCGGGGCAGGTACTTCACGTAGACCACGTCCCGGGGTACGGAGAAGCGGGCCAGGTAGTGCCGGACGTACTCGCGGACCGCCTCGGGGTCGAGCGTCTCGCCGGGGTGCAGGGCGAGGAACGCGGCAAGTCGCTGGCCGTAGTCGGGGTCGGGTACGCCGATCACGGCAGCCTCGCGTACCTGCGGTAGCTGGGCGAGCAGGTCCTCCACCTCGGACGGGAACACGTTCTCGCCCCCGGAGACGATCATGTCGTCGGCCCGGCCGTCCACGAAGAGCAGCCCGTCGGGGTTGAGCCGGCCGAGGTCACCGGTGTCGAGCAACCCGTCGCGGGTCTCCCGGCTGGCACCCGAGGTGTAACCCTCGAACAGCATCTCGTTGCCGACGAAGATGCGCCCGACCTGCCCCTGCGGCACCGGTTGGCCGGCGTTGTCGAGCAGTTCCAGTCGGGTGCCGTGCGGTGGCCGGCCGGCCGTGGTGGGGGCCTGGCGCAGGTCCGCCGGGTTGGCGATGGACGCCCAGGAGACCTCGGTGGATCCGTACATGTTGTAGAGGACGTCCCCGTACGCGTCCATGAACTTCGGTGCGAGCCCGCCGGGCAGGGCCGATCCGCTGACCGCGACGACCTTGAGCGTGGGGCGCGGGTCCGGCGGGGGCACCTCCAGCAGCCGCTGGAGCATCACGGGTACGGCGAAGAGGGCGTCGCAGCGGTGGGTGACCAGGGCGGCGAGCGTGGCGGCCGGGTCGAAGCGGCGGTGCAGCACGATGGTGGCCCGCAGCGCGAAGCACACCTGGAGCGCGGCGAATCCCCAGGTGTGGAAGATCGGGGCGGCGATCAGCACCCGGTCCTTCGTGTGCAGGGGTATGCGGTCGATGATGGACACGAGCGGCCCGAAGCCGCTGGGTGTGGGACGGCGGGCGCCCTTGGGAGCGCCGGTGGTGCCGGAGGTCAGGACGATGATCCGGCCGTCGCGTTCCGGCGGGTGCAGCTCGCCTGGTAGCGCCCCGGCCACCAGTTCCTCGCGGGCGCGCTCGTCGAGGCGGGGCAGCTCGGCGGGGAGGCCGAGGACCCGTTCGGCGAACTCGTCGTCGTGCACCAGCAGCCGCAGCCGTTGTTCCTCGGCGACGGTCGCCAGTTGGGCGGCGGAGAGGCCGGTGTTGACGAGCACCGCGTCGACGCCGAGCAGGGTCGCCGCGACGATCGTCTCGATGAGTCCGTGGTGGTTGCGGCAGAGGACGCCGATCCGGTCGCCGGGTTGTACGCCGAGCCCGGCCCGCATCGACCGGGCCATCCGCTCAGCCCGGTCGAGGAGCGCCTGGTAGGTCAACTCGACGCCGTCCTCGTCGATGATCGCCGGTCGCCCGGGATCGCGGGCGGCCGCCTGGCGTAGTTCGCCGGCGAGGCTCCATCCCCAGGTACGCAGCGCGTTGAGCTGCGAGGCGATCCGGACCGGGCGGCCCGGGGTGAGTAGACCGCGACGGGTCAGCGTGGTGACGACGAACGGCAGGTCCATGCCGCAGACCTCCTCGGGGCGGTACGCGGACGGGCAGTCGATCTCCCCGCCCGTCAGGGTGGCGTCCTTTGATCATGCACTGGGCGCGGCTGGAGGCCCAGTCGGCGTCGGCGTGAGGTGACGAAGACGGCACGGATCGTGGGATCCGCTGCACTGTGGCCGAACAATGCCAAGGGCGGACTGATCGCCTCGATCGCGCCGGGCCGGAGGCGTTCAGTGGAAATAAACAGCCCTTACAGACTCGCCTCGTACGTTCATGAACGAAAACGTGCGATGGAAGGGCGAATCGTTCGACGTCGAGCGCCGTCGTGTTCGCTTCCATCGCCAGGTGGCAGTTCCGAAATTTGGAGATCAAGTGAGCCTGTTGAGAAAGCGTACCCTTGCCGCAGGGGCGGGAATCGTCGTAGCCATGACCGGCTCTCTCTTCGCATTTTCTTCGCCTGCCTCGGCGGACTATTCGTGCCCGGCGAAGCAGGTGTGCTTCTTCCAGGACAAGGATGGCCATGGAAGCCCGGCCACGCTGGCCGGTCTGGTCCAGGGCGGTGGGGGAGTCGCCAACTTCTCCGATCACAAGTTCCACAACGGCGTGAACCTGAATGACCAGGCGTCCTCTGTGTTCAACAACACCAATCAGTACCTGGGAGTCTACGAACACACCACTTACGGTGGGCGCTGGCAGCGGGTCAAGCCGTACGGTTGGGCCAATTTCGGCGGTGACGTCAAGAATGACACTGCCTCGTCCGCCCGGTTCGTCGACGCGGGGTGCACGCCGCCGGAGTGGTGCGTTTAGGCCGATGGCGTCGGGCCTGGCTTAGGTCTTGTCGGCGTGCCCAACGTCAGAGCGAGGGCCGGAATACGCGGCCCTCGCTCTGACAGTCGGACCAGGGGAGGGGCCGGTCAGCGGATCTGCATGCCGGAGATCGCTCGGGAGATGACCAAGCGCTGGATCTCGGACGTACCCTCGAAAATGGTGTAGATCTTGGCGTCGCGGTACCAGCGCTCGACCGGGTGGTCGCGCAGGAACCCGGCACCGCCGAGCAGTTGTACGGCCTTCTCGGTGACGGACACCGCGACCTCGCCGGCCTTGAGCTTGGACATCGAGCCCTCGCCCGCCGTGAACGGGCGGTTGTTGCGGCCCATCCAGGAGGCCCGCCAGACCAGCAGTCGCGCGGCGTCGATCTCCATCCGCATGTCGGCCAGCGTGAACGCGACGGCCTGGTTCTCGATGATCGGCCGTCCGAACTGGACCCGCTCCTTGGCGTAGTCCAGGGCGTACTCGTAGGCGGCGCGTGCCACGCCGAGTGCCTGCGCGCCCACGGTGGGTCGGGACAGCTCGAAGGTACGCATCGCGGCCTGCCCGCTGGCGCGTTGCCCGGACCGGGCCCGTGCCAGGCGTTCGTCCAGGGCGTCCTTGCCGCCGAGCAGACAGCGGCCGGGCACGCGTACCTCGTCGAGGAAGACGTCGGCGGTGTGTGACGCGCGCAGGCCGAGCTTGCGCAGCTTGCGGGTCGCGGCCAGGCCGGGGGTGCCCGGAGGTACGACGAACGCCGCCTGACCGCGCGAGCCGAGCGTGGGATCCACGGAGGCGGTGACCACGTGCACTCCGGCGATGCCGCCGTTGGTGGCGTACGCCTTCTGGCCGGTGAGCACCCACTCGTCGCTGGCCTCGTCGTAGACGGCGCGGGTGCGCATCGCGCTGACGTCGGAACCGGCCTCGGGTTCGCTGCTGCAGAACGCGGCGACGGCGGGCGAGTCGACGTCGCCGAAGCACTGCGGCACCCACTCGACCATCTGGTCCGGCGTGCCGGTGCCGTAGATGGCGGCGACGGCGAGCGAGGTGCCGAAGATGCTCAGGCCGATGCCGGCGTCACCCCAGAAGAGTTCCTCGCTGGCGATCGGCAGGGACAGCCCGGTCGGGTCGGCCCAGCAGGTGGCGAGGAACTCGAAGCCGTAGAGGCCGACCTTCGCGGCCTCCTGGATCACCGGCCACGGGGTGTCCTCGCGTTCGTCCCACTCGGCGGCGGCCGGGCGCACGACCTCGGCGGCGAAGCCGTGCACCCAGTCGCGTAGATCCCGCTGTTCCTCGTTCAGGTCGAGCGAGAACTCGGCCATGTCAGGCCTTGGGGATGTCGAACAGGTTGGCGATGTTGGCAGCGAGGCCCAGGTCGCCCTTGGCCTTCAGCTTGCCGGTCATGAACATCATGACCGGGTTGGCGCCGCCGGAGACGATCTTCAGGAACTCGACCGGGCCCATGGTGAGGCTGAGCTTCGGGTCGTGCTGCGGGGTCTCGTTCACCTCGCACTTGCCGTCGGCGATGGCCACCTCGTAGGTGTCGCTGCCGCCGTCCGGGCGACCGGTGATGATCCAGTGGATGACCGCGTTGGTGGAGCCGGCCCGGTCCGCGCGGAACAGCGACGGCATCCGGCCGAACACCTCACCGAGGACCTTGCCGCGCAGCTCGCCGGCCATCACCTGGGCGATCTTGTCGTCCGGGGTGGACTTGACCAGCTGGGCGAACTCCTTGGGCCCGACGTTGGCGAAGTTGGCCGGGTCGAAGTCAGTCATGAGACGCGCCTTCCGGAAGATTTGGCTACTCGTGCGTAACCCTACGCACGAGTAGGTATGCTCGCAAGGTGTCCACGCCCCCCGCGTTCAAGCGCCTGCCGCGCGCCGTACGCGAGCAACAGATGCTCGACGCGGCCGTGAAGGTCTTCTCCCGGCGCGGCTTCCACGCCGCCAGCATGGACGAGATCGCGGAGGACGCCGGCATCTCCAAACCCATGGTGTACGCGTACCTCGGCACCAAGGAGGAGCTCTTCGTCGCCTGCCTGCACCGGGAGGGGACCCGGATGATGCAGGCCATCGCCGGCGCCGCCGCCCCCGACCTGCCGGCCGACGAGCGGCTGTGGCGTGGGCTGAAGGCGTTCTTCGGCTTCGTGGGTGCACACCGCGACGGCTGGGCGGTGCTCTACCGGCAGGCCCGCGGCGAGCAGCCGTTCGCCGGTGAACTGGCCGCCATGCGCGCCCGGCTGGTCGAGGTGGTCGCCGGGATGCTCGACCACGCGCTGCGCGAGGAGGGCCGCGAGATCGCGCCCACCGACCTGGAGGTCGTCGCGTACGCCCTGGTCGGTGCGACCGAGTCGCTGGCCGACTGGCTCGCCGACCACCCGGAAGCCGACCCGGAGAAGACGGCCACCCGGATGATGAACGTGGCCTGGCTCGGCGCCGCCCAGCTTCTGCACGGCGTCACCTGGCGTCCGCCGGTCGACTGACGATCAGCGTCGGGCGGCGCGACGGTGCGCCTGGCGGCGTAGCCACCGGATCCCCTCCAGGCCGAACGTGACGACCACCGAAAGCCCCACGCCCACCAGCAGGCCCTTCACCGGGTCCCGTTCGAAGGCCAGCCCACCGAAGTACCCGAGCAGGCCGCAGTACAGCGCCCAGGTGGTCGCGCCGATGCTGTCGTACAGCAGGAACGCCCGACGGGGATAGCGCACCGCGCCCATGGTGAGGGTGACGGCGGTGCGGCCACCCGGGACGTACCGGCTGGTGGTCAGGATCATTCCGCCCCGGCGGTCCACCGCCCGTCGGGCCCACTCGGAGCTGGCCCGCCGCCGGCTGCCGTCGGGCAGCCGGGCCAGCCGGCTCGCGCCGCCCCCACGCCCGATGGCGTACGAGACGTGGTCGCCGACCAGCGCGCCGACGGCGGCGCTGACGATCACCAGTGTCAGGCTGGGGTGCCCTCCGCTCGCCGAGAGCACCCCAGCGGTGATCACCGCCGCCTCGCCCGGCACCGCAGGGAAGAACGCGTCGACAGCGGTCAGCCCGAAGATCACCAGGTACACCCATGGCGAGGTGACCGTCCCACGGAGGAGGTCGAGCAGGGTGTCCATCCCCCCATGCTCGCCGGGTACGGCCGGCCCGGTGGCCGAGTCGCCGGAAGACGCCCTCAGCGCGTGCTGATCAGTGCTGGGCGGTTGAGCAGCGGCCCGTGCGCGCTCTTGTCGTCGGCGGTGGGGCCGCGCGAGGTCAGCACCACCGGCGTGGCCAACTCCGCGCCCACCGCCTCGGCCCAGTCGGCCGGAGCCTCGTCGTACACCGGGCGGGACCGTAGCAGGCGGTCGGTGAGCGCGGCCTGCCGGTCCAGGTCGCCGGGCGGGCCGGGGGTGAGCCGGTCGCCGGTGTCGTAACGACGGCAGATCCGCAGGTCGGGGCCGGCGAGGTCGAGGTGGGTCAGCGCCAGGCCGTCGACCCCGCCGGCCGCCGCGAGGGCGTACCGGTGGGCGACGGCGTCGAAGTGGCCGAACCGGAACCGACCCTGCCACGGGTTCGTCGGGTTGTTCCGGTCGACGAAGGGCAGCGTCGGGTCCTCGGTCACCAGCGGGCCGGGACCGTGCCGGGTGGTGACGGTCCGCAACACGCCGATCCGGGTCAGCTCGCCGGCCTGTCCCGCCTCGGCGAGCAGACGGTCGGCGTTGGTGAAGGTGGTGGTGCTCCACGTCGTGTACGGGTGGAAGCCGTGCCACTCGTCGAGCAGCACCCCCTGTGCGCCCTCGAAGACGCAGGTCCCCGAGCGCAGCGCTCCGGCGAGCCAGGTCCGGTCGACGATGGCGACGCCCCCGGCGAACCCGGTGTACGCGGGCAGGCAGTCGTCGACCGGCGGCGCGTCCAGCGGGCCGAGTTCGGCGGTCAGCCGGTCCCGCAGAACCGTCAACCGCCTGCGCAACACGGCGGGATGCCGGCAGTCGGCGACCCGGGGCGCGTCGTTCGGGTGGGCGAGGCCGTACGCGACGGCCTCGCCCACCCCCAGCCCGCAGGAGCCGTGCCGGTCGGCGCCCCGGGCGATCTCGCGGGCCCGGTTGGCGGCCCGGTGGTACGGGGTGGCGAGCAGCGCCTCGGAGTCGACGGTCAGCCGGTCCAGCGCGTCGGGCACCCCGACCGTGGCGAGATGGTCGGCCTCGGCGGCCAGGGCCAGCGGGTCCACCACCACGTGCCGGGAGAGGTGCGTCCCGACGCCGGGGTGGAACGTGCCGGCCCCGAACTGGGCGAACGTGTGGTGCCGACCATCGCGCAGGACGACGTTGTGTGCCGCCTGCGCGCCCCCGTTGAAGCGGACCACCGTGTGCACCGGGCGGGTGGCGCAGAGCCAGTCCACGACGGTGCCCTTGCCCGCGTCGCCGTACCCGAGGTCGACCACCGCCACGTGTCTCACAGCCTCCTCACCCCGGCGGTGGTGTCGCGGAACGCCGGCAGCGTCGACACCTCGGCCCGCCGACCCCGGCCGAGGCGGGCCAGCGCCTTGGAGACCGTCCCGGTGGCACCGGAGCCGGCGCGGTCCAGGTGGCGCAGGCCTTCGTCGAGGTCGATGGCCTGCTCGCCGAGACCGATGGTGACCGCGATGGTCTCGCAGACCGCGTCCAGGTCGTCGAGCACGACGGCGTTCTGTCCGAGCAGGTCCCGCCAGAAGTCGAGCACCTTCGTGTTGCCGGCGTAGCTGCTGCCGGCGGGGAGCAGATAGTAGGTGTCCCACCGCCGGGTCACCTCGTCGACGATCTGGCGCAGCGCCACGTCCTCGCCCAGGTCGTCGCCGATCAGCCCGGCCACCTCCCGCGCCTTGACCCGCTGGTACGCCAGTTCGTCGCCGATGACGAACAGGTAGCCGCGCCGGCCGCGCTTCTCCCAGTTGTCGGTGACGGTGTGCCGGGCCATGAAGTACAGGGCCAACTCGTACGACTCGCTCATCTGCCCGCCGCCACCACCTTCGAGGACGATCCGGCCGAGGTCGTCGTCCATCCGGTTGTCCGACTCGAACTGGCCCACCTGCAACGGCACCCGGTCGCAGGTGGCGTCGCCGATCGCCCCGAACATGATCTGCGGGTCGCTGGCGTAGCCCTGCCGTTGCAGCAGCCCGAGCAGTTGCGGCAGCTTGGTCTGCAGGACACGCGGCACCATGCGCATCGAGCCGGTCACGTCGAAGAGCACCGCGACGGGCGTCGAGTGGGGGTGTTCGGCGGAGTCGCGGCTTTCCCGGGTCGCGTCGCGGGGGTCGAGCGCGGGGTGCACGGTCCGTGCCCCGCTGTCGCTGTAGGAGAACGCGCTGCGGCCGGTGGAGCGCCGGTAGCGGTCGGCGGCGTCGTACACGTCGGTGGACCAGGTTCCACTGCCCATGACAGCTCCTCTAGAGGGTGAAGGGTCGGAAGGTGCGTGGGCCGTAGAGCCGGTCCAGCACCTGGTCGAGTTCGCGCAGCAGGCCCCAGGCGTCGTCGGGCCGGCCGCTCAGGGAGGTCTGCCGGCAGCCCCGCGCGAAGGCGTCCAGCTCACGGGGTGCGCGCGGTCCCATCAGCCAGCTCATGCATCCGCTGGCCATCGCGAGGTCGGTGCCCGGACCGCAGGGCCGCCTGCGCAGCACCTCCTGCGGGTACCAGTCCTCGTGGTCCGGCACCAGCGCCGGGACCCTGCTGCCGGCCGGGGCCGAGAAGCACCAGTCGACGAGCACCACGCCGTGGCCGTCCGGCTCGATCAGCACGTGTCGCGGCAGCACCGCGCCGTGCACGATGCCCGCGCGGTGGGCCAGGCCGAGCGCCACCAGCAGCCGCCGCCACATCCAGGCCGCGTCCCGGGCGTCCAGCCCGTCGGGGTACGCGCGCCGCACCGCGTCGAGGTCGTGCAGGCCGGGCGCGGTGGCGAGCACGTTGATCCGGCGTTCCGCGCCGGTCGCGGCGTCGCGGTGCGCGAATTCGTCGACGAGCCGGGGCACGTACGGCAGGTAGCGCGGGTCGCCGCGCTCGGCGATGGTGTGCAGGGCGTGTGCCTCACGCGCCATCAGGTCGTTGTCGGTGGGTCGCCGGGGGAGCTTGAGCAGCCGGTCGTCGCCGACGTCGTACAGGTCGGCCAGGTCGCCCGAGTGCGCCAGCGTGCCGAGCCGGTAGTCGCCGAGGACGGTCGTCCGCCGGGCCTGCCACCGGGTCGTGACGTGGACGAACGCGTCGAGGGCGTCGGCGCGTACCCCCGGGTCTGTCGGCAGCCGGTCGGGGTGCAGGGCCGCGACCAGCTCGCGGTAGCGGCGGGCCGGCTGGTCGGCGCCGAACAGCTCGGCGTCGGTGCGCGCGGCCGTGACCAGGTCGATGGCCTCGGCGGTCCTCATCGCACCGTCTCCTCGCGGGCCGGTCGCAGCAGCGCCGGGTGCAGCAGCCGGGCGTCACCGGCCCGGTAGAGCCGGGCGCGGGGGCCGCCTCGCGCGCCGCCGCGCTCGGTGCTCGCGCCGGTGCTCTCCACGAAGCCCGGCACGGAGAGCACCTTGCGGTGGAAGTTGCCGGCGTGCAGCGGGTGGCCCCAGACCGTCTCGTAGACGGCCCGCAGCTCGCTGATCGTGAACTCGGCGGCGAGAAAGCGCGTGGCCAGCGGGGTGTACTCCAGCTTGGACCGGGCCCGTTCCAGCGCGTCGTCGATGATCCGGCCGTGGTCGAAGGCGAGCTGCCGGCTGGTCAGCGCCGTGACCGGCAGCCAGATCGCCTCGTCGGCGTCCGAGCCGGCGGCGGCGTCCGGCAGGTCGGGGGCGAACGCGAGGTGGGCGATCGAGACGACGCGCATCCGCGGGTCGCGGTCGGGAGCGCCGTAACTGCCCAACTGCTCCAGGTGTACGCGGCGCAACTCCTCGCCGCCGAGCCCGGTCTCCTCGGCCAGCTCCCGTCGGGCGCCGGCGGTCAGGTCCTCCTCGGGGCGGACGAACCCGCCGGGCAGCGCCCAGTGCCCCGCGAACGGCGCCTGGCCACGTCGGATGAGCAGCAGGTGCAGCTCGCCGTCGCGGATGGTCAGCGCCACCACGTCGACGGTCACGGCGACCGCCGGGTAGTCCCGCGGGTCGTACGCGGCCAGGAATTGCTGCTCGTCAACCATGTCTCTCTCAATCTGAGAACATCTCGCTGTGAGAACAACTTAGCGTAGAGGTGCGCCCCTGCCAACCCCTCGAATCGGATCGGCAGGGGCGCGTCAGCGCACGAGACCCACCAGGTGCGGCCGGCCGCCCGCATCGTGCAGGGCGAACCCGTCGTCCGGCAGGAGGGCGAAGTTCACCGTGCTCGGCAGCGGTACGGGCAGCTTGAAGGCCACCTCGACGGTGTATTCGTCCGGCAGTCGCGCCTCGAGCGCGGCCAGGCACCGGGCCTTGCTCCACATGCCGTGCGCGATCGGTTGGCGGAAGCCGAACAGTCGCGCGCCGAGCCGGGAGGTGTGGATCGGGTTGTGGTCCCCGGAGACGCGTGCGTACTCGGTGCCCACCCGGGGCTCGACCCGCCACCGGGCGGTGGCCGTGGGCGGTGTCGGCCGTTCGCCCCGCTCGCGTCCGCCGGGTGTGCGCTCGCGGCCCAGGTACGTCGAGACGCCGCGCCAGACCTCCTCCCCGTCGACCGAGCCGACGAGCACCACGTCCACCTGCCGCCCCCGGTCGTGCGGGCGCAGGTCCTGGGCGTACGTCGTGAAGTCGAGGGTCTCGTCGGCGGTGATCGGGCGGTGCGTGGTGATCCGGTTGCCGACGTGCACCACGCCGGTCAGCGCGATGGGGAAGCCGGGCGTGGTCATCAGCCGCAGGGCCAGCGGAAAGCCCAGGATGTGCGGGTACGTCCCGGGCAGCCGGTCGGTGAGCCGGAACCCGCACACCCGGTCGTACTCGGCCAGGTGGGCCCGATCGATCCGCACGCCGCGTACGGCGAGCTCGACCGCCGGCAGGTCGTTCCCACGACGCCCCCGGCCGACGCCCGGCAGCGCGCCGAGCACGGCCCGCCGGTAGAGCGCCCCGGCGGCCGGCATCCGGGCCAGCTCGACGCGCTCGCGGCCACCCGTGCCGGCCGGCCCGTGAGCGCTGAGGTCGGTGGTCACGTCGGCCGCCGAGCCGCTCAGGTCGGTGGTCGCCGCTGCGGCCGACGCGCTCAGGTCGTGCGTCCGCTCGACGCTCGGGTCGGCGTCGGCGGATTCCGGCCGGCGGATCGCGTCCAGGGTCTCCCGCGACAGGATCTCGGTCGGGCCCTCGATCAGCTCGTGGACCGACAGGTCGTCCGGCTCCCTCTTGCGGCCCATCACGCCCCCAGCAGACTCTGGCCGCAGACCCGGACCACGTTGCCGCTGATCGCGCCACTGGCCGGCCAGGCCAACCAGCCGATCGTCTCGGCCACGTCGACCGGCAGCCCGCCCTGGGCCAGGCTGTTCATCCGCCGGCCCGCCTCGCGGACGACCAGCGGGATGCGGGCGGTCAGCCGGGTCTCGATGAAGCCGGGCGCCACGGCGTTGACGCTGATCCCCCGGTCGCGCAGGGCCGGGGCGAGCGAGTCGACCAGGCCGATCACGCCGGCCTTGCTGGTGGCGTAGTTGGTCTGCCCCCGGTTGCCGGCGATCCCGGCGATCGAGGACACCGCGATGATCCGCCCGCCGGCCGGGATCAACTCCCGTTCCAGCAGTACGTCGTTGATCCGCTCCTGACTGGACAGGTTGACGTCGATGACCTGGTCCCACCGGTCGGCGTCCATCCGGCCGAGCGTCTTGTCGCGGGTGATGCCGGCGTTGTGCACCACCACGTCGACCCGACCGTGCCGGCTGGCCAGGTGCTCGGCGAGCCGGGTCGGCGCGTCCGGGGCGGTCAGGTCGAGCTGGAGGGCGGTGCCGCCAATCTCGTTCGCCACCGCGGCGAGCGCGTCGCCGGCGGCCGGGATGTCCAGGGCCACCACCTTCGCGCCGTCGCGGGCGAGCACCTTCGCCAGCGCCGCGCCGATGCCGCGCGCCGCACCGGTGACCAGCACGACCTGCCCGTCCAGTGGGCGGTTCCAGTCGGCCGGGATGCTCGCCGTGCCGCCGCCGACCCGGATGACCTGCCCCGAGACGTACGCGGAGCGACCGGACAGCAGGAACCGGAGGGTCGATTCGAGGCCGATGCTGGGGTCGCCCTGGGCATGGGCCACCTGGACGAGTTGCGCGGTGATGCCCCGGCCGAACTCCTTGCCGATGCTGCGGACCAGCCCTTCCAGGGCGCGCTGGGCGGTCGCCTCGCGGGGCGTCGCGCACTCATGCGTCGCCTTACCAAGCACGATCACCCGGCCGCTGGGCAGCACGGACCGGGCCTGCGGGTGGAAGAAGTCGTAGAGCTGGCGCAGGTCGGTCGAGTCGGTGAGCCCGGTGGCGTCGAACAGCAGTGCGCCGTACCGCTGCGGGTTGTCGCCCTGCGAACGGGCCTGCGCCTCAGCGCCCCCGGCCCATTCGGCGGCCGGGCCGGCCAGCTCGACCCCGGCGGCGGTCAGTCTCGCGGCCACCGGAGCGGCGTACCGGCTGCCGGTGGCCGCGCCGAGCAGTGCCGGGCCGGGCAGCAGCGGGTCGCCGGGCTGGTGCCGGCGCAGTCGCGGCGGATCGGGCAGCCCGAGACGCTTCACCAGCGCGCGGCCGGCGGCCGATTGGACGAAGCTCGCGTACCTGTCGGTCATGGGCGTAGCCTACTGGCGAGTAAGGTTCGAGCAACACTTGGCGAGGAGGCGGATCGTGCAGAGCATCCGGAGGGTCGCGGTCATCGGGGGCAACCGCATTCCCTTCGCCCGTTCCAACTCCCGCTACGCCGACGCGTCCAACGCCGACCTGCTCGGCGCGGCACTCGACGGTCTGATCGCCCGGTACGGGCTGGCCGGGCAGCGGGTCGGCGAGGTGGTCGCCGGGGCGGTGCTCAAGCACTCCCGCGACTTCAACCTCACCCGCGAGGTGGTCCTCGGGTCCCGGCTCGACCCGCACACCCCGGCGTACGACATCCAGCAGGCCTGCGGCACCGGCCTGGAGGCCGCGATCCTCGTCGCCAACAAGATCGCCCTCGGTCAGCTCGACGTGGGCATCGCGGGCGGGGTCGACACCACCTCCGACGCGCCCCTCGCGGTCAACGAGGACATGCGCCGTACGCTGCTCAAACTCAACTCCGCCCGGACGGTCGGCCAGCGGCTGAAGATCGCCGCGAAGCTGCGCCCGCTGCAGCCGTTCAAGCCGGACATCCCTCGCAACGCCGAACCGCGTACCGGCCTGTCCATGGGTGACCACGCCGCCCAGACCGCCCTGCGCTGGCAGATCGACCGGCGCTCCCAGGACGAGCTGGCACTGCGCTCGCACCAGCGGCTCGCCGCCGCGTACGACAAGGGCTTCTTCGACGACCTGATGACGCCGTACCTCGGGCTCACCCGCGATGCGAACCTGCGCCCCGACACGAGCGTGGAGAAGCTCGGCGCGCTCAAGCCGGTCTTCGGCACCCGTGGTCCGGACGCCGAGCAGGCCACCATGACCGCCGGCAACTCGTCGCCGCTCACCGACGGCGCGTCCACGGTGTTGCTGGCCAGCGAGGAGTGGGCGAACGCGCACAACCTGCCGGTGCTGGCCTGGTTCAGCTGGTCGGAGACGGCGGCCGTCGACTTCGTGCACGGCGACGAGGGCCTGCTGATGGCCCCCGCGTACGCGGTGCCCCGGATGTTGGCCCGCGCCGGGCTCTCCTTGCAGGACTTCGACTACTACGAGATCCACGAGGCGTTCGCCTCGCAGGTGCTGGCTACCCTCGCCGCCTGGGAGTCGCCGGAGTTCTGCAAGGACCGGCTCGGCCTGGACGCCCCGCTGGGCGCGATCGACACCGACCGGCTCAACGTCAACGGATCGTCGCTGGCCGCCGGGCATCCGTTCGCCGCCACCGGCGGGCGGATCGTCGCCACGCTGGCCAAGCTGCTCGCGGAGAAGGGCAGCGGACGCGGGCTGATCTCCATCTGCGCGGCCGGCGGCCAGGGCGTGACGGCGATCCTGGAGCGCTGAGCCAGCCCCAACGCGATGTCCCAATGTCTCTTGTCAAGAGGCATTGGGACATGCGCCCCGTCCGTGCTCGGTCACTGGGCGCTGCTGCGCGAGTTGCAGGCCGACGCCCGGCTCTGCTTCAGCGAGCTGTCCCGCCGGGTGCACCTGTCGCCACCTGCGGTCGCCGAGCGGGTCTGCCGACTGGAGGAGACGGTGTGATCACCGGCTACCACGCCCACGTCGACCTGACCCGGGCCGGCCGTACGGTGGTCGCCCTGATCCGAATGTCCTGCTACGGATCCCGGTGCATCCTGCGCCCACCCGCGCCGATCTTGCACTTCCTGTTGCCCAAATACGAGGAATGCCCCCGTATGCCGCGACAGCAAGTGCAAGATCGCGGCAGCCGCAGCCCGGGTCGATCATGGAGTCGTGGTGGGTAGATGGCTCCGGAGTGCACCTTTTGTGAGGCACCACAACTCCATGATCGACGCGCGGGGGCGGGCGGGGCGAGCGGCGGGGGCGTGGCCCGCCATTTTGGAGCGTTGAACGCTCGATCGTCCCTTACCGGGGTGACCGCCAGCAGGCGTTAACGGACTGTTCAGCAGGCCGTCCGCTGGCGGCGGGTTTACCACGCGACGGTGATCGCTGCCGCGTCCTCGACGCGGCGCTGATCACTCCTGCGTGCGGAACGGGGCCGTATCTCCATGGAGTCCGTCGTCCCCGGGACGACCACCCTGTCGGTGGTCATCCCGATGTTCAACGAGACCGCTGTCATCCCGGCCCTGGTGGCCCGACTGCGCCCGGTGCTCGACGCGCTCGGCGTCGACTACGAGGTGGTCGCCGTCGACGACGGCAGCGCCGACGACACCGTGTCGGTGCTCTTCGACCACGGCCGGGACTGGCCACAGTTGCGGGTGCTCCGGCTGCGGCGCAACAGCGGTCACCAGGCGGCGTTGACGGCGGGTCTGCACCGGGCCGTCGGCCGGTGGGTCGTGAGTCTCGACGCCGACCTCCAGGACCCACCCGAGGCCATCGCCGAGATGCTGCGGGTGGCCCGGACCGACGGTGTGGACGTGGTCTACGGCGTCCGGTCGGACCGCAGCACCGACACCATCTTCAAGCGCAACACCGCCCGCGCCTACTACTGGGTGATGCGGCGGATCGTGGGCGCCGATCTGCCCGCCCAGGCCGGTGACTTCCGGCTGCTCAGCCGGGACGTCGTCGAGGTGCTGCGGCGGCTGCCGGAACGCGCCCCGGTCTACCGGCTGCTGGTGCCGTCGCTCGGCTTCCCGAGCGCCGAGGTCCGCTACAACCGCGCGGCGAGGGCCGCCGGGGAGACCAAGTATCCACTGCGTCGGATGGTGGCCCTGGCCTGGGAGAGCACGGCGAACTTCTCCGCGGCCCCGCTGCGCCTGGCCACCTGGCTCGGGATGTCGAGCTTCCTGCTGTGCCTCGCGCTGATCGCGTTCGGCATGGTCGCGCACGTCTCCGGCACCACCATTCCTGGCTGGACGTCGATGTTCGTCGCGGTGCTGCTGCTCAGCGGGGTGCAGTTGGTCTGCCTCGGCCTGCTCGGCGAGTACGTGGGGCGCATCTACGCCACCGTGCAGAACCGTCCCGCGTTCCACGTCGGGTTCGACTCGGCGCAGACCGCGCCGGAGGCCCTGACGAACCTGCCCGCCATCGCTACCCGCCGTGACTGAGCGCGCCGCCGTGACTGAGCCGGTCGCCGTGACTGAGCGCGTCGCCGTGGCTGACCGGGAGACGTCCCCGGCACCCGACGCCCCGGCCGGACCGTCCCGCCACATCGCCGGCCGTGCCCTGGCGGCCCTGCCCTGGCTGGTCGTCCTGGCCCTGCTGCCCGTCGCGTGGTGGCGGGTCGGCGTCGGGGTCCACGACATCGCCGGCTACATCGCGTACTGGGTGGGCGCTCTCGTGCTGCCCGGCACGCTGGTGCACCGCGCGTTGCGCGGCAGCCGGGGCAACCTGCCCGAGGACCTCGGGTTCGGCGCCGCCACCGGACTCGTGCTGGAACTCGCCGCCTGGGCCCTGGCGGCGGCCACCGGCCAGCAGCACCTGCTGCGCTGGTGGGCGGCACCGGTGGTGCTGCTCTTCCTGACCGTGCCGCGCCTGCGTCGGCACTGGCGGATCGAGCGGCGAAGCCCCCTGCCGCTGGCCTGGCACGTGGCGATGGCGGCGGTGCTGCTGCTGGTGCTGGCCTGGGCCGCCGTGCAGTGGCCGGGCAACCCGGTGCCACCGGCGGCCGACCACACCTACTATCCGGACCTCTTCTACCACCTGTCGCTGGTGCAGGTACTGACCCGCGACATGCCGTTCGTGTTGCCGCACGTGGCCGGGGAGCCGCTGCGCTACCACTACCTCTCCGACGCGCACATGGCCAGCGCCAGCATGATCACCGGCAGTTCGCCCGCGCTGGTGCTTCTGCGCCTCTGGCTGGTGCCGGTGGCGGCCACGGCCGTGCTCGTCAGCGCGGGAGTGGCCCGGGACCTGAGCCGGGTCTGGTGGACCGGGCCGGTCGTCGCCGCCGTCACGTACCTCGGGCTCCCGGTGGCGCTCGGCTCGGCGTTGACCGACGCGGCCGGCGTCCTGTCCGTGGCCAGCCCGTCGCAGACGTACGTGCTGGCGCTCTTCGTCGTGCTCGTGGGGCTCTGCCTGGACGCCGTGCGCGGCCGGGCGCTCGGGCCCGGCTGGGCGCTGGTGCCGGCGTTCGGCCTGGCGTGCGCCGGTTCGAAGTCCAGCGCGCTGCCGGCGCTGCTCGCCGGCCTTGTGATCACCGCTGTGGTGACCGTGTGGCGGCGGCGTCGGGTGCCGTGGCCCACCGTCGTGGCGCTGGCCCTCCTGCTCGCGGCGACGGCCGTGGGCTACCGGCTCTTCGCCGGTGGCGGCGCGGGAACGTTGCGGGTGCAGGTGTTCGGGCTGCTGCGCTTCATGCTGCCGTACGGGCAGACCTTCGGCGGCAGCGACGGCACCCGGGCGGGCGGTCTCGCGCCACCCGGGCTGGCCGCCGGTGGCTGGCCGGCCGGGCTCTTCGCCGGCGGCATCCTCGGCTGGTGGCTGCTGATGCAGGCGCCTCGGCTGGCCGGCACGCTGCTGCTGTTCTCGCGGCGGCACCGCGCCGACCCGGCGACCTGGCTGCTCAGCGGCACCGTGCTCGCCGGGGTGGGCGCCACCTGGGTGTTCCACCACCCGTCGGCCAGTCAGGTCTACTTCTGGCTGGCGGTGCTGCCGATCGGGGTGCTGCTCTCCGGTCACCTGCTCGCCGCCACGCGCCCCCGCTGGCCGGTGCTGGCCGTCGGAGCGCTGGCCGGCGTCGCGGTCGCCCTGGCCGTCCCAAAGGCCGACAACCCCGCTGCGTCGCTGCGCGGCTGGTGGGGGGCGTTGGCCGCGTCGGCGGGACGGTTCGCGGCGTTGGTGCTGCTCGCGGGCGTACTCGGTGGCCTGGTCGTTGTCCTGCTGCGTCGCCGCGACGGCGGGCGGTGGTGGGCGGCGGCGGTGGCCGCGGCCACCGCGGCGATCCTCGCGGCCAGCGTCGCGGTCGGCGTCCAGGGGACGGTGTCGGCGGCGCTGCGGCTGCGCGACACCCGGCCCACGGTGGCCGGCGTGCCGCCCACACCGAGCGACACGCGGTACGTGCTCACCCGGGCGGAGGCGCGGGCCGCCCGCTGGCTCGACGCGCACGCTGCCGACGACGACGTCGTCGCCACCAACGTGCACTGCCGACCGGTGCTGACGACGCGGCACTGCGACGCCCGCGCGTTCTGGGTGACCGGGCTGGGCGGGCACCGGGCGGTGGTGGAAAGCTGGGGTTACACCGACGCGGCGCTCGCCGCGCACGGTCGCTACGGACTGGGGTACGCCCGGCAGGACCCACCCGATGCGGCGCTGTTCGCGCTCAACGAGCGGGTGTTCAGCGCGCCCGTGGCGGAGGACCTGGACCGGCTGCGCCGGGAGTACGGCGTCCGGTGGCTGTTCGCCGACACCCGGGCCGGCCGCGTGTCGCCGGCCCTGGCCGAGCTGGCCCCGATCCGCCTGGTGTCCGGCCCGGTGATCATCTACGAGCTGCCCTGACCTGGGGTGCACGGACTCCCGCCCGAGCCGGCCCGGTCCCGGCCGGCTCGGGCGGGTGACGGACAATGAGGTACGTGACGACGATCCCGAACGTGCTCGCCAACCGGTACGCCTCGCCCGAGTTGGTCGCCCTCTGGTCGCCCGAGGAGAAGGTCCGGATGGAACGGCGGCTGTGGCTCGCCGTGCTCCGCGCACAGCGTGACCTGGGCGTGGCGGTCCCGGACGGCGTGGTCGAGGCGTACGAGCGGGTGCTCGACCAGGTCGACCTCGCGTCGATCGCCGAGCGGGAGCGGGTCACCCGGCACGACGTGAAGGCCCGCATCGAGGAGTTCAGCGCGCTGGCCGGGCACGAGCACGTGCACAAGGGGATGACCTCGCGGGACCTCACCGAGAACGTCGAGCAGCTTCAGGTACGCGCCTCGCTGGAGCTGATCCGGGACCGGGTGGTGGCGACCCTGGCCCGGCTGGCGTGGCTCGCGTACGAGCACTCCGAGCTGGTCATGACCGGCCGCTCGCACAACGTGGCGGCGCAGGCCACCACGCTGGGCAAGCGCTTCGCGTCGGCGGCGGAGGAGCTGCTCATCGCGTACGACCGGCTGGAGGAGCTGATCGCCCGCTACCCGCTGCGCGGCATCAAGGGCCCGGTGGGCACGGCCGCCGACCAGCTCGACCTCTTCGACGGCGACGCCGACAAGGTGGCCGAGCTGGAGCGACGGATCGCCGAGCACCTGGGCTTCTCGCGGGTGCTGGACAGCGTCGGGCAGGTCTACCCGCGCTCGCTGGACTTCGACGTGCTGGCCGCGTTGGCGCAGACCGCCGCCGCGCCGTCGTCGCTGGCCACCACGATCCGGCTGATGGTCGGCCAGGAGCTGGTCACCGAGGGCTTCAAGCCGGGTCAGGTCGGTTCCAGCGCGATGCCGCACAAGATGAACACCCGTTCGTCCGAGCGCGTGAACGGCTTCGCGGTCATCATCCGGGGTTACCTGTCGATGGTCGGCGAGCTGGCCGGGGACCAGTGGAACGAGGGCGACGTGTCCTGTTCGGTGGTCCGTCGGGTCGCCCTGCCGGACGCGTTCTTCGCCGCCGACGGGCTGTTCCAGACGTTCCTCACCGTGCTGGACGAGTTCGGCGCGTACCCGGCGGTGATCAACCGGGAGCTGGAGCGCTTCCTACCCTTCCTGGCCACCACCAAGATCCTGGTGGCCGCGGTCCGGCGTGGCGTCGGCCGGGAGGTCGCCCACGAGGTGATCAAGGAGCACGCGGTCGCGGTGGCGCTGGCCATGCGCGAGAAGGGCGCCCCGGAGAACGACCTCTTCGACCGCCTGGCCGCCGACGGCCGCCTCGGCCTGTCCCGCGCCGACATCGACACCCTGGTGGCCGACCGCACCGCCTTCGTAGGAGCGGCAAAGTCCCAGGTGGAGTCGGTAACCCGCCGAATCACCAAGGTGGTGGAAACCCACCCCAACGCCGCCACCTACACCCCACCCCCCATCCTCTAACCCCGCCCGGGCCCCTCTCGCTTTGGTCCGTTGATCAAGAGGTTTGCGTCAACTTTGATCTCCCTGGTGACGCAAACCTCTTGATCAACCGGATTGGGGTTGGGGGTGGGTTGGGGGTGGGGTCCTAGTCGCCGGTGGGGGTTTCTGCGGCTGTTCTCAGGGTTGGGGCGCTTGCTGGTTCGGCGATGCCGCCGAGGGACTCGGCGAAGGCCGGGTCGGTGGCGGTGTCCGCCGCCACCGCCGGCTGGTCCGGCGGCATGACCTCGGGCATCGTCGGTACGGCGACGACCGCCGTGCCGTACGCGCAGATCTCCATCCACATCTCGCCGCAGTCCCGGCTGTCGAAGCGCATGCCGATCACGGCGTTCGCGCCGAGCCGCAGGGCCTCCTCGCCGAGGCGGGTCACCGAGTCGGTACGCCACCGGGTCAGGTTGTCGGGCGCCATCGGGTCGTACGCGCCACCGCGCAGGTTCTTGACCCCCTCGCGGTAGGGGTTTCGCGTCCTGGCCATCGATGACACCACCTCACCGAGAATCTGGCGGATCTCGTAGCCGGGCAGTTGCTCTGTCGTCACGACCAGCACGTTTCCGATGCTGTCAGGAGTGGCGCGACCCGATCGGGTGCCGTGTTCACCTGATCGGATGCTGCAAAACGGCGCGGCGCGGACGGCCGGCGCGTGGCCGACCATCCGCGCCGCGCGGGCGCTAACCGTCAGACACCGGCCACCGAGGTGATCCAGGCCCGGTTGTACGCGACGCTGCCGTAGTTCTGGATGTTGTAGCCGTCGGCCGTGGAGGCCACACCGACCTGCTGGCCGTTGTAGAACTGCGGGCCGCCCGAGTCGCCCCGCCAGGCGTTGCCGTTGATCCGGGTGCTGCGGATGGCCTGGCCCCCGTACGCGTCGGTGACGTTGGTGCTGGTCACCTGGACGGTGGCGGTCTTGAGCTGGCTGGACGCGGAACAGCCGCTGTAGCAGGTCATGCCCCACCCGTAGATCGAGTTGGTCGAGCCGACCGGCGGGTTGCTGCTCGCCAGGGACACCGCCGAGGTGCTGACGGTGCTGGACAGGCGCATGAGGGCCAGGTCGTTACGGGTGTAGGTGGCGCTGACGGTGCGGGTGACCCCACCCGAGGCGCGGTAGACGCTGCCGACCCGGACGGACATCGTGCCGCTGATGCAGTGCCGGGCGGTGAGCACCCACTGCGCGGCGGATCACGCTGCCCGAGCAGGTGAACGAGCCGTTGCTCAGTACGGCGGCGGCCCAGGGGGCGGACGAGACGGTGCCGCCGCCGATGATGGGCTGGGGGCCGGCCGGGGCGGCGGACGCGCCGGACGCGGCGGCGAGGGCGCCGACCAGCGCCGTGCTGATCAGGGCGAGCAGGGGACGAACGCGCATCGGTGGACTCCTTGGGGCGGGTGGGGCCCGGGGTCGCCGGGTGCCCGGGGGTGACGACGGGAGGTCCCCGTCGCCGATGACATCGAACTATGTCGATGTACTGTAGGGCCGGCGAGCATCGTTTTCAAGAAGCCGATCGAGATCGTCCAATGTAACGATTCGGCTACCCTGCGCGCTGTATTTTCCCTGGTGAGGCGGCCTGTCCCACGTTGTCGGGCCCCCTGGCCGTCCGTTATGTGGATCACTGCCTGGACTGCGCCCGGCCGGTGCGTCCGCAGCGGAATCTGCCAGGTAGGCTGGCTGCGCTCGCCCGTTGTGGGTAGGCACCCAACTGCGTACACAGTCAGGAGTGCCCAGTGCCTCGCGTCGTCGTCGACGTCATGCTCAAGCCCGAGATCCTCGATCCGCAGGGCCAGGCCGTCGCAAACGCGCTGCCCCGGCTCGGCGTCAGCGACGTCGCCTCAGTCCGGATCGGCAGGCGGATCGAGATCGACTTCACCGGTGAACCGGACCTGGACCGGGCCCGGGAAATCGCCGACAAGCTGCTCGCCAACCCGGTCATCGAGGACTTCACCGTCCGCCTGGTCGAGACCGACGAGACCGCGGACGCCCGCTCGTGACCGCCCGGGTCGGTGTGGTCACGTTCCCCGGCTCGCTCGATGACGGGGACGCGGCCCGCGCCGTCCGGATCGCCGGCGCCGAGCCGGTCCGGCTCTGGCACGGCGACGAGAACCTGCACGGGGTGGACGCCGTCGTCCTGCCCGGCGGGTTCTCCTACGGCGACTACCTGCGCTGCGGGGCCATCGCCCGGTTCGCCCCGGTGATGGAGACGATCGTGGACGCCGCCCAGGGCGGTCTGCCGGTGCTCGGCATCTGCAACGGCTTCCAGATCCTCTGCGAGGCGCACCTGCTGCCGGGGGCGCTCACCCGCAACCAGCACCTGCACTTCCGCAACCGGGACCAGGTGCTGCGCATCGAGTCCTCCGGCACCGCGTGGACCAACGCGTTCCAGGCCGGCCAGGAGGTGCTGATCCCGGTCAAGAACGGCGAGGGCTGCTACGTCGCCGACACCGCGACGCTGGACCAGCTCGAAGCCGAGGGCCGGGTCGTCGCCCGCTACGTCGGCGGTAACCCGAACGGGTCGCAGCGCGACATCGCCGCGATCACCAACGCCGCCGGCAACGTGGTCGGCATCATGCCGCACCCGGAGCACGCGGTGGAGGCGCTCACCGGCCCCTCGCTGGACGGTCTCGGGTTCTTCACCTCGGTCCTCAAGCACCTGGTGGGGACCCCAGCGTGAGCATCGGTCAGCTCAACCGCCGGCCCGGCGGGTACGAGCGCAGCGAGGAGAGGTCATGACCACCCATCCGGACCCGGTACGGGACACTCCGGAGGCGTACTCCGCCCCGGCGCAGCCGACCGAGCCGCTGGCGCAGCCCACCGCCCCGGCGGCCGCTCCCGCGCAGCCGGCGAGCGCCGACTGGACCGACGGCGTGGACACCGTGCCGCGTGCCGGTGGCACCCCGGGCGAGCTTCAGCCGTACACCGAGCTGGGCCTGCGCGACGACGAGTACGACCGGATCCGGCAGATCCTCGGCCGTCGGCCCACCCAGTCCGAGCTGGCGATGTACTCGATCATGTGGAGCGAGCACTGCTCCTACAAGTCGAGCAAGGTGCACCTGCGCCAGTTTGGTGAGAAGGCCCCGCAGAGCGACCGCCTGCTCGCCGGCATCGGTGAGAACGCCGGTGTCGTGCAGGTCTCCGACAAGCTGGCGGTGACCTTCAAGGTCGAGTCGCACAACCACCCGAGCTTCGTCGAGCCGTACCAGGGCGCGGCGACCGGTGTCGGCGGCATCGTCCGGGACATCCTCGCCATGGGCGCCCGCCCGATCGCGGTCATGGACCCGCTGCGCTTCGGCGCGGCGGACCACCCGGACACCGCCCGGGTGCTCACCGGCGTGGTCGCCGGTGTCGGCGGCTACGGCAACTGCCTCGGCCTGCCCAACATCGGCGGCGAGCTGGTCTTCGACCCGTCCTACCAGGGCAACCCGCTGCTCAACGCGCTTTGCCTGGGCGTCCTGCCGGTCGACCGCCTGCAGAACAAGGCCGCTGCCGGCCCCGGCAACGTCGTGGTGCTGATAGGCGCGAAGACCGGCCGGGACGGCATCGGCGGCGTGTCGGTGCTGGCCAGCGCCACCTTCGACGAGGGCAGCGAGGCCCGTCGCCCGGCCGTGCAGGTCGGCGACCCCTTCACCGAGAAGCTGTTGATCGAGGCGTGCCTGGAGCTGTACGACGGCCAGCTGGTCGTCGGCATCCAGGACCTCGGTGGTGCCGGCCTGACCTGCGCGCTCACCGAGACCGCCGCCGCTGCCGGCACCGGCATGCGGGTCTGGCTGGAGCGGGTGCCGCTGCGGGAGCCCTCGATGGACCCGCACGAGATCCTGGCCAGCGAGTCGCAGGAGCGGATGCTGCTGGTCGTCGAGCCGGACAAGCTCGACGCGGTGCTCAAGACCTGCGAGAAGTGGGGCGTCCTCGGCACCGCGATCGGTGAGGTCACCGCCCCGGAGCCGGACGGCCGCCCTGGTCGCCTGCTGATCACCTGGCGGGACCATCTGGTCGTCGACGTGCCGCCGGGTTCGCTGGTGGACGACGGCCCGGTGTACGCCCGTCCGATGCGTGAACCGGCCGACCTGATCCTGCTCCAGGCCGACCGCGCCGAGACGCTGCCCCGCCCGGCTGACCCGGAGGCGCTGCGGGAGACCCTGCTGCGCATGATCGCGTCGCCGAACCTGGCCGACAAGACCTGGGTGACCGAGCAGTACGACCGTTACGTGCTGGGCAACACCGTGCTCGCCCAGCCGGAGGACGGCGGCGTGATCCGGATCGACGAGCAGACCGGGCTCGGCGTGGCGCTGTCGGTCGACGGCAACGGCCGGTACGCCCGGCTCGACCCGTACCAGGGCACCAAGCTGGCCCTCGCCGAGGCGTACCGGAACGTGGCGGTGACCGGTGCGAAGCCAATCGCCGTCACCAACTGCCTCAACTTCGGCTCGCCCGAGGATCCGGGCGTGATGTGGCAGTTCGCCGAGGCCGTGCGCGGCCTCGCGGACGGCTGCCTGGAGCTGGGCATCCCGGTGACCGGCGGCAACGTCAGCTTCTACAACCAGACCGGCGCGGCGGCCATCCACCCGACCCCGGTGGTCGGGGTGCTGGGCGTGCTGGACAACGTGGCCGACCGGGTGCCGATGGGCTTCGTCCCGCGCCCCGGTGGCGACCACGACCAGCTCTACCTGCTCGGTGAGACGAACGTCGAGCTGTCCGGCTCGGAGTGGGCCTGGGTGACGCACGAGCACCTCGGCGGCATCCCGCCGCAGGTCGACCTTCTCCGCGAGAAGGCGCTGGCCGACCTGCTGGCCGAGGCTGCCCGGGTGGGCCACCTCAGCTCGGCGCACGACCTGTCCGACGGTGGTCTCGCCCAGAGCCTGGTCGAGTCCTGCCTGCGGCGTGGCGTCGGCGCCCGGATCGCCGTGCCGGAGCAGTTCGCCGAGGGCTCGATGCCCTTCGTCTACCTGTTCAGTGAGTCCGCGACGCGGGCGCT
The DNA here is from genome assembly GCF_044454415.1 of Micromonospora sp. NPDC051543. Lineage (NCBI taxonomy): Bacteria > Bacillati > Actinomycetota > Actinomycetes > Micromonosporales > Micromonosporaceae > Micromonospora > Micromonospora sp. NPDC051543. The sequence continues at coordinate 350,249 of NZ_JBITDT010000005.1, read as the reverse complement.
GGTGTCGGTGCCGCGTGGCCACGACAAGGCGTTCGCGGCGCTCTGCGCCGAGCGGGGCGTGCCGTTCGAGCTGATCGGTGTCACCGACCCGTCCGGCGGGGCGCTCGAGGTGCACGGGCAGTTCCGGATCGGCCTGGACGAGCTGCGGGCCGCGCACACCGAGACGCTTCCGCGCCTCTTCGGTGGCACCGCCGCCGTCGAGGCGTCCGAGCCGGCCGCTGCCGCGACCGTGGAGCCCGCCGTCGCCGAGGTGCCCGCCCCGGCCGCTGGCGTGGCGGGCGCGGTCGAGGCCGTGCCGCTGCCGGCCGCCCCGGCCGAGCCGGTGGACGCGTCGGAGGTGCTCTCCGAGCCGATCGCCTCGGCCGGCCCGTCCCCGCAGACCGGGGCTGTCGACCCGATCGGGTCGGAGCAGCCGTCCGAGTCTGGTTCCGGTGTCACCGAGCCGTCGCCTGACGAGCGCTGAGGCGTTGACGGCGGCCGTCTACGGCCAGCCCGGGTCAGGCGCCAGGTTCGACTGGGGCCTGACCGGGGCGGCCGAACTCGGCCGGGTCTGCGCGGCGCTGGTGGTGGTGGACGTGCTCTCGTTCACCACCGCCGTGGAGGTGGCGGTCGCCCGGGGTATGCGGGTGCACCCCTTCCCCTGGGGTGAGCAGGCCGCCGAGTACGCGCTGCGGGTCGGCGCGGTGGCGGCGGTCGGCCGTCGCCGGGTGACAGCCGACCACCCGTGGTCACTCTCACCCGCCGCGCTGAGCACCGCGCCGACCGTCGCGGACCTGGTGCTGCCCTCGCCGAACGGCTCGGCCATCAGCGCCGCCGCCAGCGCCACCGGACTGCCGGTGGTCGCGGCGTGTCTGCGTAACGCGCGCGCCGTCGGGCGTTGGCTGCGCCGCCAGGGGTACGGGACGACGGACGCCCCGATCGGCGTCATCGCCTCCGGAGAGCGCTGGCCCGACGGGTCACTGCGCCCCTGCGTCGAAGACCAACTCGGAGCGGCGAGCGTGCTGGACGGCCTGTCCGGGGTGCCGGGCGGTCTCTCCGTGGAGGCGGCCATGGCCCTCGCCGCGCTGGCCAGCACTCCGGACGTACCCGCTGCGGTACGCGGCAGCGTCTCCGGCCGGGAGTTGACCGAGGGCGGTTTCGAAGCCGACGTCGACGTCGCCGTCCAGGTCGGCGTGTCCGACGTGGTGCCGGTCCTCCGCCAAGGCGTCTTCTCCGCCGCCTGACCCACCCCCCACCCCCCACCCCCCGCCGCACCCACACCGGTGATCATGAAGTTATTGCCCACGCACACGGCGTGTCGGAGCAATAACTTCATGATCGACGAGGTGGGACGAGGTGGGGCGGGGTGGGGTGGGGTGGGTGGGGTTACGGCGAACGGCCGCCTGGGGAAGCCGGGCGGCCGTTGCGCGTGTGCTGTGGGTGGTGCTGGTGTTAGTCGTCCAGCCAGTCGAGGCGGCGGCCGCCTCGCTCGGTGGGCGGAGGGCTGTCCGGGCGGGCCCGGCCACCCTGCTGCTGCTGGCCGTAGCCGCCCTGGTCGTAGCCCCGGTCGTCGTAGCCGCCGCGTTGCTGCGGCGGCTCCTGGCCGTAGCCGCCCTGCTCGTACCCGCCGCCGGTCTGGCCGTAGCCGCCCTGGTCGTAGCCCCGGTCGTCGTAGCCGCCGCGTTGCTGCGGGGGCTCCTGGCCGTAGCCGCCCTGGTCGTACCCGCCGCCGGTCTGGCCGTAGCCGCCCTGGTCGTACGCGTTGTTCTGCTGGCCGTAGCCGCCCGTCGGCTCCGCCCCACGACCGCCGCCGTACGGGGCGGTCGGGTCGGGCTGGCCGTAGCCCTGGCCCTGCTCCGGCTGGTACACGCCGGTGGCGTACGGGTCGGCCGGCGCCGGGTACTGGGTGCTGTCGCCGGTGTACCGGCCGGTCGGCTCGTCGAAGCGCTCGCCGTACCCGCCGGCCGCCCCACCGGCGGGAGCCGGCGGGTAGCCGCCCGCGCCAGCCGGCGCGGTGTAGTCACGGCTGCCGTAGCCGCTACCCGAGGAGGGTGCGCCGCCGTAGCCGCCATCCGGGGCCGCAGCGCCGCCGTAGCCAGCATCCGGGGCCGCAGCGCCGCCGTAGCCCGCGCCGGAGCCGGGTGCGGCGCCGTAGCCGTCCGCACCGCCGCCGTAGCCGCCGCCCGGCGTCGCCCCGGTGCCGTAGCCGCCACCCGAGGCGGGGGCGTTGCCGTAGCCGCCGTAGCCACCCTGGCCGGGCTCGTCGTCGTAGCCGGTCCCGCCCCAGCTCTGCTGGCCCGCCGCGCCGTAGGGCTGCGCTGGCGCGCCGTACGGGTCCGGCGGGACGTCGTCGACGACCGGGCGGTGCATCATGGTCGGCGCCTCGCTCAGCGCCGCGCCGCCGACCATGGTCGGGTCGGGCGCGCCACCGGGGCGGTTGACCACGCGGGTCTGGTCGTCGGCCCCGCGGAAGGCCCCACGGGCCGCCGGCACCGCGCCGCCGGCACCGGCAGCGCCGGCCGCCGCCGGCTCGTCATCGTCGTCGCCGCTCTCGCGGCGCTTCATCCACAGCAGGACGATCGTGCCGACACCGGCCGCGACGAGCAGGCCGCCGAGCAGGATGATCAGGTACGAGCCGAAGCCGCCGCCGTCGTCCTCCTTGCTGGCGTTCGCCGGGGCGCCGGGGCTGGCCTCCTCGGAGGGCTGCTCCTCGGCACCCTCCTCGGTCGCCTCCTCGGTGGGGGTGGCGTCGGCGGTGGGCGACGGGGTGGCGCTCGGCGTCACCTCGACCTTGATCTCCAAGATGATCCGCTGGCCGGTGACGGACTGCCCGGCGTTCGCGGTGAAGCTCTTGATCGCGTTGATGCTGTTGGACGACGCGCCCACGTCGATCCGACCGGGCGTGATCGGGTTCTGACTGCTGCCGGTGAAGCTGAAGTTGCCGCTGCCGTTGCTGATCGTGTCGTACCGGTGGCCGCCGGTGTCCTGGAGGATCACGATCGCGTTCGGCACCGGCTCGCCGTCGGCCTTCTTGACCACCTTGCCGGAGACCGACTTCACGGTCTGGTTCTGCGGCGGAGGCGGTGGTGCGGCCTTGCCCTTGACGGTCAGCGACACGTTGGCGGTGTCCGGGCCCGAAGCGGCCTCGACCGCCACGGTGATGTTCGTGGTCGCGTCACCGGCGTTGTCGTTGGCCGCGATCCGGACCAGCACCGACCCCTTCGGGCCGCCCAGGCCGCCGCCGGAGAGTTTGACATCGCCACAGCCACTGGCACAGGTGACGCCGGATGGCAGCCCGGAAAGACTGACCTTCGCCGACTCGTCGTTGTCACCGCCGGTGATGCGGACGGTGATCGTGGCATCGCTGCCAGCGTTCACGGTGACCGAGCCGGGGGAGACCTCGACCTCTGCGGCCATTGCCGGTGTGGCGGGGACGGCGAGCAGAGCGCCGGCAACCAGCGCTACGACCACACCGGCCCGCTGCTTCCAGGCACGTCGGTGTGTTGACACGTCCACCGCCTTCCGGGGTGACGTCCCTCGACCGGCGGGGCGCCGGGCCGGGGATCATCACGGTACGAATACGCCGTCGGCCACTATGCCTTGTCTCACTGGATCGGCGCGACCCAGGGCCAGCGTCAGGTGCTCCACCTGTGGGTCGTATCGTCCCGTCGTGTCCTCTCCGCACAGTAAGTCCGCCGCCGTCGTGGCGGCTCTGTCGGCGCTTGACGAGGGGCGTACGCCCGAACGGCCGGTACTCCGGGAGGCGGTCCGGTCCTTGTTGACCGTCCTCACGGAGCGCGCCCCCGGCCGATCGGTGGAGGTGCGCGTTCCACCATACGGTGCGATCCAGTGCGTCCCCGGTCCTCGACACACCAGGGGAAACCCGCCGAACGTGGTCGAGATGTCGCCGCAGACCTGGTTGGAGCTCGCCACCGGCCGGCTCGGGTGGGCCGACGCGGTCACCGATGGTCGTGTTCAGGTGAGCGGCATTCGGGCGGACATCTCGGCGTATCTGCCCCTCTAGCTGCTCCGATGTCCGGGTGATCGTGACTCTCAGCAGGGAAATCGTGACTATCTGTATTGACGTTGACTCGCGTACACTGTCAGGCGATGACAGTGGTCCCGGCCGAGAAGTGTGGATCCGCCCCGTGATCCTCGCCAGGCCGGTCCAGACCAGCATGAGGGAGCGGTAGTGCCCCGAGGCGACGGCCGGCTGAGCCACGACCTTGACCCCCAACGACCTGGCCCTCAGGATGCCTGCGGCGTCTTCGGCGTGTGGGCCCCCGGCGAAGAGGTCGCGAATCTGACCTACTTCGGCCTCTACGCCCTACAGCACCGTGGCCAGGAGGCGGCGGGCATCGCGGTCAGCGACGGCTCGGGCGTGGTGGTCTACAAGGATCTCGGCCTGGTGGCCCAGGTCTTCGACGAGCCCACCCTGGCCAGCCTGCGTGGCCACCTGGCGATCGGGCACGCCCGATACTCCACGACCGGCGCGTCCAACTGGGAGAACGCCCAGCCGACAATCCGGTCGACCGATTCCGGCACGACCATTGCGCTGGCCCACAACGGCAACCTGGTCAACACCGCCGAGTTGGAGAAGGAGGTCGCCGAGCGCGGCCTGGTGGCGGACGGCTCGACCAACGACACCTCCCTGGTGACCATGCTGCTGGCCAGCCGCCCCGACCTGTCGGTCGAGGCCGCCGCGCTCGAGGTGCTGCCGCAGCTCCGCGGGGCGTTCAGCTTCGTCTTCATGGACGAGTCGACGCTGTACGCGGCCCGCGACCCGCACGGCGTACGCCCGTTGGTGCTCGGTCGGCTGGAGCGCGGCTGGGTGGTCGCGAGCGAGACCGCCGCGCTGGACATCGTCGGCGCGAGCGTGGTGCGCGAGATCGAGCCCGGCGAGCTGATCGCGATCGACGAGGAGGGGCTGCGGTCCACCCGCTTCGCCGCGCCCGAGCCGAAGGGCTGCCTCTTCGAGTACGTCTACATCGCCCGCCCCGACGCGACCATCGCCGGGCGCAACGTGCACGCGGCGCGGGTGCAGATCGGCCGCCAGTTGGCCAAGGAGCACCCGGTCGAGGCCGACCTGGTCATCCCGGTGCCCGAGTCCGGCACCCCGGCCGCGATCGGGTACGCGGAGGCGTCCGGCATCACCTACGGCGCGGGCCTCATGAAGAACCCGTACGTGGGGCGGACCTTCATCCAGCCGTCGCAGACCCTGCGTCAGCTCGGCATCCGACTCAAGCTCAACCCCCTGCGGCAGAACGTGCGTGGCAAGCGGCTGGTGGTCGTGGACGACTCGATCGTGCGCGGCAACACGCAGCGGGCCATCGTCCGGATGTTGCGCGAGGCGGGGGCGCTCGAGGTGCACGTCCGGATCTCGTCCCCGCCGGTGAGTTGGCCGTGTTTCTACGGCATCGACTTCGCCACCCGGGCGGAGCTGCTGGCCAACGGGTTGGACAACGACGGCATCCGGCGCTCCATCGGTGCCGACACGCTGGGTTACGTGTCGCTTCCCGGCCTGATCGCCGCGACCGAGCAGCCGAAGACCCGGCTGTGTCGGGCGTGTTTCGATGGTGAGTACCCGATCGAGCTGCCGGCCGGCAACCTGATCGGCAAGCATGTGCTTGAAGGGATGGGCCGCCGGGTCGCCAACGCGACGCCGGAGGCTCCGGAGAGCTTCGGCTCGCTCGTCGCCACTCCGGGTGGCGTGACCGCAAACCGCCCGTAGCACCAACCGGCGCGGCCCGGCCACCGCCGGCGCGGCACCGAGAACCACAAAAGGGGAGAACCGTGACGCACGTGTCCGAGCGCAGCGGCGCAGGAAGCAGCCCGAACGGCGCTGGCAGCGACCACCAGCCGTGGACGGGCGGTGCCGGCCGCCAGCGGGGCAAGCGCTCCGTCTCGTACGCCGACGCCGGGGTCTCCATCGACGCGGGCGACCGCGCGGTCGAGCTGCTGAAGTCGAAGGTGCGCGAGACCCGGCGTCCCGAGGTGCTGGGTGACCTCGGCGGCTTCGCCGGCCTGTTCCGCCTGGACACGAAGAAGTACAAGAACCCGATCCTGGCGTCCTCGACCGACGGTGTGGGCACCAAGCTGGTCATCGCCCAGCAGATGGACATCCACGACACGGTCGGCATCGACCTGGTCGCGATGGTCGTCGACGACCTGGTGGCGTGCGGTGCCGAGCCGCTGTTCCTGCTCGACTACATCGCCACCGGCGAGGTCGTTCCGGACAAGGTGGCCGAGATCGGCGCGGGCATCGCCGACGGCTGCCGGTACGCGGGCTGCGCGCTGCTGGGCGGGGAGACCGCCGAGCACCCCGGTGTGCTGCGCCCCGACGAGTACGACATCTCCGCGACCGGCGTCGGTGTGGTCGAGGAGGCCGACATCCTCAGCCCGGAGCGCGTCGAGGTCGGTGACGTCGTCATCGCCATGCGCTCCTCCGGCCTGCACTCCAACGGCTACTCGCTGGTCCGGCACGTGCTGCTCGGCGCCGCCCGGATGCGGCTGGACATCGTGATCGACGACTTCGGCCGGCAGCGGACCCTCGGTGAGGAGCTGCTGACCCCCACCAAGATCTACGCCAAGGACTGCCTCAAGCTGATCGAGGAGGCCGAGGTGCGGGCGCTGTCGCACATCACCGGCGGCGGCATCCCGGGCAACCTGGTGCGGGTGCTTCCCGAGCACGTCGACGCGGTGGTCAACCGGTCCACCTGGAAGCCGCAGCCCATCTTCGACCTGATCCAGTCCAAGGGTCGGATCGACGACCAGGACATGGAGTCGACGTTCAACATGGGCGTCGGCATGTTCGCGATCGTCTCGGCCGAGGACGCCGACCGCGCCCTGGCCACGCTGACCGGCCGTGGGGTCGAGGCCTGGCAGGCGGGCGAGATCATCGAGGGCACCGGCAACGTGCAGATGGTCGGTCAGCACACTCGCGGCTGATCACGCTCCGGTGACCGTACGGGCACCTGATCAGGGCTTCACCCGAGTGGCCGGCGCCGCCTAGCCTGAAAGGCTCGGGCTGGGCGGAGGAGGGTGATGGCTGCTGGAGAACCGACGTTCAGCGGGATGCGCGGGCTGGCCGCCGTCCCGTCGTACGTCGTCATGCAGCCCACCACGCTGTGCAACCTCGACTGCGCATACTGCTACCTGCCGTTCCGGGCCGCCGACCGGCGGATGTCGGTGCCGGTGGCCGAGGCGGTGGCGGCGGCGGTCAACCCGTGGGCGGCCTCCGGGCGCTTCTCCGTCGTGTGGCACGGCGGCGAGCCGTTGGCGGCCGGTCGGGAGCACCTGGCCGCCCTGATCGCGCCCTTCGGGCCCGAGGTCGAACACCACGTGCAGACGAACGCCACGTTGATCGACGACGAGTGGTGCGAGTTCTTCGCCCGGCACGAGATGCGGGTCAGCGTGAGCGTGGACGGGCCGCGCGAGCGCAACGGCGACCGGGTCAACCGTGGCGGTCAGCCGGCGTACGACCGGATCCTGCGGGGTGTGGCCGCGCTGCGCCGGCACGATCTGCCCTTCTCCGCGCTGGCCGTGGTGTCCCGGCCGACGCCGGGCCTCGCCGCGGAGCTGTACGACTATTTCCTCGATCTGGGCTGCGATGTGCTGGGCATCAACATCGAGGAGACCGAAGGGGTCAACACCCGCGACAACAGCCACGACCCGGCTGCGGTGACGACGTTCTGGGCCGAACTGGTGGCGGCCTGGCGGCGGGCGCCCCGGATCCACCTGCGCGAGGTCGAGTGGTCGCTGCGGTACGCGGCGGCGGTCCTCGACGGCACGGCGGACGGTGTGCTGCCCCGCCGGCTGGATCCGATACCCACCATCGGGCACGACGGCTCGGTGACGGTGCTCTCCCCGGAGTTGGCCGGCTTCACCGACCCTCGCTACGGCGACTTCAGCAGTGGGAACGTGCTGACCACTCCGCTGACCCGGATCCTGGCCGGTGCCGCGTCGACCTCGTGGGTCGGCGAGTTCCTGACCGGGGTGGAAGCGTGTCGGGTGTCGTGCCCGTACTTCGGCTTCTGTGGCGGCGGCCACGCCGCCAACCGTTACTTCGAGCTGGGGCGTTTTGACGGTACGGAGACCGAGCACTGCCGCAACAGCAAGATCCGCCTATTGGAGGGAGTGTTGGAGCATGCCCGAGATCACCAGTCACCGGCGGCCTGAACGCGAAGCGGACGATGCCCCGGACGACGACGTCACCGAACGCGTGCGGGAGGCCGCCCCCGGGCTTGTCGCGCTGTTGCAGGAGGCCGCGGACGCACGGCGGCTACGGGCCGAGGTGGCGGGCGGAGACGGCGTCAGCGCGGTCTGCGCCTGGAACCACTTCGAGAACATCCCGACCTTCTACAACTGGAACAACCGGCCGCGTTAGGGCGGCCGTGATCAGGGGCCTGTCGGCCAGACGGGGTAGTCCCCGGCCAGGGCAGGCCCCTGATGATCGGCACCGATCTCGCTCCCGAAGGACACATGCGTGAGCACGCGGGGGTTACCGCGTGCTCAGCTACGTCGAGAGGTCAGCGGGTCGGACGGACCCAGGGATCGGGGTCGTCGTCCGCGTGATTCTCATCATCGTCGTCGACGAACTCTTTTGAGTCGTCGTCGAAGTGGTGCTCAGACTTACCAGCACCCGCCAGTTCGCGCTGCAAGGCGGTGAGGTCGGTGTTCGGGGAGTGGTACTTCAACTCCCGGGCCACCTTAGTCTGCTTGGCCTTAGCACGGCCGCGCCCCATGGCTCGACCCCCTCGCACAGAATGCGGGGCAGCCCGAAGGCGGGCCCCGATGACGTCAGGCATCTCTCGTGGCTCTTACGGTACATGGGGATGCCATCGTTCGGCACCTCGGGTTACCGTCAGCCGGCTCTGCGCGTTGCGGCGATCCGGCCGTCACCCAGTGTACCTGGTAAGGAGCGGAACGGAGAGCACCCGTGACACCGGGCAAAACACGCCAAACGTGACCCGGGCCTCAGCTTACCGAGTCGGGGCGGTGCGGGAGGCCCGGAGGCGGATCCCGGTCGATCCGCCTCCGGAATGCGTCAGCGCAGATGGATCGTGCGCAGCCGGCCGACCTCGGCCATCCGCCGCTCGGCCAGCCGGTCCGCGGCGACCGCGGGCGGCACGCCCTCGGCGTCCGCCAGGCGCAGGATCTCCCGGGTGGTGTCGTAGATCCGGGTGGCCCGCAGCTTCGCCCGGTCGAAGTTGAAGCCCTCGATCTCGTCGGCCACCTGGATCACGCCGCCGGCGTTGACCACGTAGTCCGGCGTGTAGAGGATGCCCCGGTCGGCCAGCAGCTTCTCGATCCCCGGGTGCGCGAGCTGGTTGTTCGCCGCGCCGGTCACGACCTTGGCGCGCAGCGCCGGAACGGTGTCGTCGTTCAGCGCGCCGCCCAGCGCGCAGGGTGCGTACACGTCGATGTCCGCGGCGACCAGCGCGCTGGCGTCGTCCACCAGAGTGACCTGCGGGTGGTTGGCGCGTACCCAGGCCAGGGCCTTCGGGTTGACGTCCGTGGCGACCACCTCGGCGCCGTCGTCCAGCAGGTGCCCGGTCAGGTACTTGCCGACCTTGCCCAGGCCCGCCACGCCGACCCGGCGGCCGTTCAGGCTCGGCGTGCCCCAGACGTGCTCGGCGGCCGCCCGCATCCCCTGGAACACGCCCCAGGCGGTGAGGATCGACGAGTCGCCGGCGCCGCCGTGCTCCACGCTGCGGCCGGTCACGTAGCGGGTCTCGCGGGCGATGATGTCCATGTCGGGCACGTAGGTGCCGACGTCGCAGGCGGTGTAGTAGCGGCCCGCCAGCGACTCCACGAAGCGGCCGTACGCGCGCAGCAGCGCCTCGCTCTTGATCTGCTCCGGGTCGCCCCAGATGACGGCCTTGCCGCCGCCCAGGTCCAGGCCGGCGAGCGCGTTCTTGTACGCCATCCCACGGGACAGGTCGAGCACGTCGGCGAGGGCGTCGTCCTCGCTGGCGTACGGGTAGAAGCGGGTGCCGCCGAGCGCGGGCCCCAGCGCGGTGGAGTAGATCCCGATGATCGCCTTGAGACCGCTCTGCTTGTCCTGGCAGAAGACGACCTGTTCGTGACCGGTCGATATCGGGTCGTCGGTGCTCGCGAAAACGCCCATGACTGGCTCCTACGATGGTGTGCGTTCCTTGTGGGACGCGGACCTGGTGGACCCCGGCGGGGATGCTGCCGGTGTGATCGAGCCTAGTATCGGCCGCCGTACGAGCGCCCGACGCGCCGCCGCCGTCCCACGGTGCGGGGCGCGCGGTCCGGCCGCTGGCCGCGTGGGGGTGCGGTTCGTGGGAGGATCGCGCGGTGCCGTCGCTCTTCGCTTCTTACCTGCGCGTGTACGAGCCGCTGACCGCCTTCGACCGGGACCGGCAGAGTTACTGGCGTCGCTATGTCTCGGAGGGACGGGCGATCGCCCCCGTCGAGGGGCCCGGCCGTCAGCGGACGGCGGTGATCGAGGCGCTGGGCGCGGGCTGGACCCGCCTACCCGACCTGCCCGAGGAGGCGTACGTCCTGGAGACGGACGACAGCCTGCTGGTCTGCCCCTGGAACCTGCGCATCCGGGTCGCTGAGGCGGCGCTCAACGCCCGGGACGGGGTGCCCCCGGTGCTTGCCGACGCCTTCGTGCCGCCGGTGCTCGCCGGGCAGGCCCGGGCGGTGGTCGACGACTGGCGCAGCGGCGCACGGGTTCTGGAGCACGGGGTGCCCCGGGTGCACGAGCAGATCGCCACCTGGGGCGTACCCCTGCGGTGGTTCGTGCTCTTCGACCCGACGGAGCGGGACTTCGTCACCCAGCCGGGCCGGCGGGCGCTGCGCTACCGGACGGAGATCTCCAAGGCTCGTCGTCGTTCGTCCCGGGCGTTGTCGGTGCTGCGCAAGTCGGTGGGCGAGGCGCCGATCACCGAGGCGGTCCAGGAGGCCGCGCGCTGGCTGGAGGAGTTCCACCCGGGCTCGATGGTGGAGCTGGACTACGGCGGCCTCGTCGACCTGCTCTCCGATGAGACTCTCGCCGCCGACGACTCGCCGGAGTTGGTCGCCGGTGGCCTCGCGGGCCTGTCGCGGGGGGAGGCGGACGAGGCGTCGGCCGCGTACGACAAGTTGGTGGCCCGCTGGCGCGCGGTGCAGCTCCTGGAGCGGTGCAACTAAGGCAAATCACCCCTAGGAGCGCTCCCAAAGCGAGGGTGTCTCGTAGTTGACGCATCACGAACCGTGATCATGAGTCCGAATAAGGTACTTTCTACCGTGTAAAAGTCGTAAAAATCGGGCATGGTTCATCCGTCCGTCTAGGGACCTTCATCCGTTCGGCCCATGTCGGACATCGGGGACTAGCCGGACCATGGGAGACGCGTCGGCCGGCGGGACCCCGGCCGATGTCTATACATGTGGAGGAGTGACCGATGGCATCGCGAACGCACGAACCAGAGCCGCTGCTCACACCGGCCGAGGTGGCGTCGATGTTCCGTGTCGACCCGAAGACGGTGACCCGGTGGGCGAAGGCGGGCAAGCTCAGTGCCATCCGCACCCTGGGTGGCCACCGTCGATACCGCGAGTCGGAGGTCAGGGCGCTGCTACAGGGCCAGATCCCGCAGCAGCGGCAGGGCGACTGACCCGATAGAGGTTTCCGAGAAGGGGCGGTGGATCTCGATCCACCGCCCCTTCTCATGTCCGCTCGGCTCCGACGGCGGCGCGTCAGTCCGTGTCGGGGCCGGTCAACGTCAACCGGATGCCGACCGTGCCGCCCTCACCGTGACGGAACCGGCTGCCGAGCAGGCTCAGCCGACCGATCAGGCGGTACTTGTGCTTGAGCAGGTCGCGGACCCGGCCCGTGTCGCGGCCACCGTAGAGGGTCGCGTGGGCGGGCACCTCGGCGCCGTGCGGCCGGCCCCGCACGTCGCACGGCGCCACGGTCACCTCGCCGTTGTGGCGGATCCGCTTGACCTTTCCCGAGTCGGCACGGGTCCACACCGCCAGCGCGTCCCCGTCGCGGACCGCCCAGACGGGGGTCGGCACCGCCCGGCCGTCCTTACGGAAGGTCGTGAGCAGGATGTACTTCTCGGCCGACAGCCGGTCCAGCGTGGTCACGCCGCCAGGATAGGCCGCCACGGGCCACTGAGCGGCCAGATAGCGTGAACGGCGTGACGGGGGAGCCTGCAATTGGTGACGTGGTCGGCGAGCTGCTGCGGGACGCGCTCGCCGTGGCGACCGGGGTCGGCCCCCGGCCGATGGTCGGCGGCCGGCTGCCCCGGCCGGTCATCGAGATCATCGAACGGGACGACGGTCTGATCAACGGCGCTCCGGCGGCGCACTACCTCGACGGGCCGGCCGACTGGCAGCCGTACGACCACCGGGCCGTCGACCGGGCCCGGGGCGAGACGCTCGACGTCGGCACCGGCGCCGGCCGGATCGCGCTGCTGCTCCAGGAGCGCGGCGTACCCGTCACCGGCCTCGACACGTCCGCCGGCGCCCTCGACGTGAGCCGGCGGCGTGGCGTACGGCGGCTGGTGCACGGAACGGTGGACACGCACGTCGCCGACGGCCGGCGCTACGACACGTTCCTGCTGCTCGGCAACAACCTCGGGCTGTTCGAGGGGCGCGAGCGGGCCCCGGTGTTCCTCGCCGCGCTCGCCGCGCTGGCCCGACCCGGGGCGCAGATCATCGCGCACGGCACCAACCCGTACGGAACCCGCGACCCCGTTCACACCGGCTACCACGAGCGCAACCGACGCCGGGGGAGGCTCGGTGGCCAGCTCCGGCTCCGGCTGCGCTACCGGGAACTCGGCACCGAATGGTTCGACTACCTGGTCTGCTCGCCGGACGAGTTCGCCGAGCTGGTGCACGGCAGCGGCTGGCGGTTGACCGATGTGGACGACCGGGACGCCCCCTACTACCTGGCCACCCTGCGCCTCGCCGGGTGAGCGACGGCTCCCGCGCCGCGTCGGACGCGGGAGCCGTCGTACGGCTCAGACCTGAACGGTCGGGGGCAGCGGCTCGGGCGGGAGGCCGCCATCGCCGTCGACCACCTCGTCGGGGGTGCCGTCCTCGTCGATGTCGACCATGGTGATGTCCACCTTGCCGTCACCGTCGGTGTCGAACTGGAACAGGTCGGCCTTGCCGTCGCCGTCGGTGTCCACCACCCACACGTCGGTCTTGCCGTCGTTGTTGGTGTCGGCGCGCAGCAGCTCGACCCGCTCGTCGCCCCGGGTCTCCACGGTCTCGGAGTCGGAGGTGACGCTCTCCGGTGCCTGGCTCATCTCGATGCGGTCCTTCCCTTGGGTTGACGGGCCGTACGTACCCGATCCCGCGCTCCCCCACGCATGGGCGGGGTCGGCGTGCTGTCTAGGGTCGCACCATGAGCGAGCGCAGCGGACCGAGCACCCGGGCCGGCGTGGCGGAGACCCCGCGCGCTGCCGGGCCGGCGGACAGGGAGGCGTGGTGAACGATCGTTTCGTGGTCGTCGGTGCGGGCACGATGGGGCTCGGCATCGCGTACGTGGCGGCCGGCGCCGGCCACGCCGTCGAGCTGGTCGAGGTGGACGCGGACCGGGGCGCGACCGCGCTGACCCGGCTCGCCGACCTGTGGGAACGCGCCGTGCAGCGCGGCAAGCTGACCGCCGACGAGGCCGCCGCGAACCGGGAGCGGGTGATCCTGCGGCCGAGCCTCGCCGAGGTCGCCCCCGCTCCGGGAGTGGTCGTGGAGGCGGTGCCGGAGCGGCTGGACCTGAAGCGGGCGGTGCTGCGCGACGCCGCCGCCCTGGACCCGGCCCTGCTCGGCAGCAACACGTCCAGCATCGCCATCGGCGAGCTGGCCGCGGATCTGGACGCGCCCGAGCGCTTCCTCGGCCTGCACTTCTTCAACCCCGTCTGGGCGATGACGCTGCTGGAGATCGTGGTCGGCCCGGCCACCGCCGAGGAGACCACCACCGCGGCCGTCGCGCTCGCCGGCCGGTTGGGCAAGGACCCCGTCGTCGTACGCGACATGCCCGGCTTCGCGACCTCCCGCCTCGGGGTCACCCTCGGGCTGGAGGCGATCCGGATGGTCGCCGACCGGGTGGCCAGCCCGGCCGACATCGACAAGGCGATGGTGCTCGGCTACCGGCACCCCATCGGACCGCTGGAACTCACCGACCTGGTGGGCCTCGACGTGCGGCTCGACATCGCCCGTACCCTCCAGGCCGCGTACGGGGACCGCTTCGCCCCGCCGGAGCTGCTGGTGGAGATGGTGGCCGCCGGGCGGCTGGGCAAGAAGTCCGGGCACGGCTTCTATCGCTGGGAAGGTGGCGTCAAGCAATGAGTGGTCTGCGGATCGAGGAGCGGTCGGACCGGCTCGTGGTGACGCTGGCCCGACCGGAGAAGCGCAACGCCATCGACGCCGACCTGATCGCCGAGCTGCACGAGGTCTGCGCCGAGTTGGAGGCCCGTCCCCGGCTGCTGCTCCTGACCGGCGGCGCGGAGGGCATCTTCGCCGGTGGCGCCGACATCGGCCAGCTCCGCGAGCGGGGCCGCACGGACGCCCTGGCCGCGATCAACTCGGCGGCCTTCGCGCGGATCAGGGCACTGCCCATGCCGAGCGTGGCCGCCGTGGACGGGCCGGCGCTGGGCGGCGGCGCGGAACTGGCGTACGCCTGCGATCTTCGGGTGTGCACGGCCCGGGCGGTGTTCGGTCAGCCGGAGGTGCGGTTGGGCATCCTGGCCGGCGCTGGCGCGACCCACCGACTGCCCGCCCTCGTCGGCGAGGGTCGGGCCAAGGAACTGCTGTTCACCGGCCGTCGGGTGGACGCGGCGGAGGCCCTGCGGATCGGTCTGGTGAACCGGGTGGTGGACGAACCCGGTGAGCTGCTGACGACGGCGCACGGGCTGCTGGACGAGATGGCCCAGGCGTCGCCCCTGGCGTTGCGGCTCACCAAACTGGCCGTCGACGCGCCCCCCGCCGCGCACCCGCAGCTCGACCTGGTGAGTCAGGCGGTGCTCTTCGAGGACGAGGAGAAGCACCGCCGCATGACCGAGTTCCTGGAACGCCGCCGGGCCCGCTGACGCGGCAACGGGAACGGCCGCACCGGCTGTCGAGCCGGTGCGGCCGTCGCGGTCCGCCGGTGCTGTGCTCAGTGCCGGATCTGCACCCCGCTGTCGGCGAGGGCCCGGATCACCTGGGCCGACTCGCCGAAGCCGATGATCAGGACGGCGTCCGCGCCGAATTCCTTGATCTCCTTCGCGCCGCCGGAGAAGTCCACCGGCGCGGCCTTGGCGTCGGCCGGCGGGTCGTACGTGAGCAGCTTGAGTCGGTCTCCGGGGATGCCGGCCTTCTCCAGCTCGTCACGGACGGTGGCCTGCAGGCCCTCACCGTAGGAGTCCTTACGGGCGACGATGACGATCTTCTGCGACCCGTCGCGGAGGACCACGTCGGCAAGCGCCCGGCCCTGGAGGCTGTCCGGTGGGGCGGTACGGAAGTAGAGGCCCTTGTCCTCGACGTCGGTGAGGCCCGCGTCGGTGTTCGACGGCGAGAAGAGGATCTTCCCGGCCTTGACCACGTCCGGCAGCACCTCGCGCGAGATGCCCGAGGCGCCCGCGCCGATGATGATGCTGACCCCGTCCGCCACGTGCTTGGCGACGGTCGCCTTGGCCACCGCCGGGTTGGTGCCGTCGTCGCCGTCCTTCCACGTCACCGGCTTGCCCAGCACGCCGCCAGCGGCGTTGATCTCCCGGATGGCCAGCGCCGCACCGGCCGCCATCGGCGGGTACGCGATCGCCAGGTCGCCGGTCTTCGGCAGGAGACCGCCCACGATCAGCGGCTTCTGGTCGTCGGCGTCACCGGGGCGCGGCTTCTTGCCCTTCGGCGGCGTCTTGGTGCTCGCCGCCGACTCGGAGCCCGCGCCGACGAACTCGGTCTTGCCGTCGTTGAGCTGCTGGCCGTCGAAGGTCAGCGTGGCGTAGCTCGCGGTGGCCGGCTCACCCTTGTCGGTGAACCCGGCGCGGGTCAGCGAGACGCTGCGGTACTCGATGTCCTGCCCGGCCCGGGCCAGCGTGAGGCAGCTGGCCGGGGTCTCGCAGCGCTGTCCGTTGTTGGTCACGCCGACGATCTGCTTGGCGATGGCCGCCGGGTCGGTGCTGCCGGCCAGTTGGGCCGCGAGCACACCGATGACCACCGCGTCGTACGTCTCGGCGGAGTAGAGGTAGTCCGTCAGCGCCGGATTGACGGACCGTAGCCGGCCCTTGAAGTCTTCGGGCAGTGGGGTGAGTGGCGTGGTCCCCTTCATTCCGTCGACGAGGTCGGCGCGTTCCTTCAACTCCGCTGGGTAGGAGTTGAGCATGTTGCCGTCCGTGCCGTAGAGGCGCACCTGTTGGGCGCTCCCCTCCTGGGCCTTGTCATCCCCGCAAGCGCTTGTGGCGAGCAGGATCGTCGCGCAGGCAGCCAGTGTGGCCACCCGCGAGCGGCGTGATACGAGCATGGTCGTCCTTCCTCCGGCGAAGGTCCGCTGCGCACATTAGCGTGCCGAGGCCGGTCGCGGGACCGTGGAGGCGGCGCAATGCGTAGGTAGCTCACTGTGAATACGCAGAGTGACGGTAGTGCCGTGGCTTGACCCCCCGTCCTACTGTGCGCTGGGTGACGGACCTACCACAGCAAACGTTCGACGACGCGACCGCCGTGCTCCAATCGGCGCTGGCCGGGGACGGGGACGCCGTGACAGGTACGTTCGACGCCGTCGTCGACCGGGCCGGCCTGTCCGGGGCGTACGGGGTCGCCTGGTGCCTGGCCGCGACGATGGTCGGTGACGCGCCGACGAGCACCGGGTGCGCGCTGGAGTTTCCGGGCATCGAGCAGGCGGACTACGACACCCGCTGGGTGGCTCGCTTCGTGAGCGCCTACGCCAACCGGGACGTGTCGACCGGCGAGGCCCTGTTCGGCGCGGCGGCGGCCGACGGGCTGCTCTCCGACTGCCTGCTCACGCTCGCCGGCTCGACGATCGCCACCCTGCGCAGCCGCGCCGAATGAACGCGGCACCCGCTTTGGGTGCCGCGTCCGCGCGGGCCGTTCAGAAGGCGTGGTACGCGACCAGCGGCTCGTACTCGTAGCGCAGGTTGTCGAAGCGGACCCGGAAGTTGACCCCGTCCTTGACGTTCGTCGCGACGACGGTCCAGCCGGAGTTGGCCGGCAGGTACGTCCAGTAGTTGCAGTTGCTGGTCTTGTCGATGAAGATCACGCAGGCTTCGGTGGCGTACGCGCTGGTGTTGCGGACGTTGATGTCGCGGCACCGGGTTGTGGTGCGGTACGGGCCGGCCTGGCCGCCGTAACCGCCGGTCTGGAAGAACGAGCGGACCGCGCCGCCGTAGCAGGTGGCGAGCGGCGCGAAGAGGTTCGGCCCCGAGGTGAAATCGGTGGAGTCGGCACCGGGGGTGGCCGGGGCGGCCTGGGCGGGTACGCCGGTGGCGAGCAGCGCGGCGGCCGTGGCGACGGCGAGCAGGCGAGCGGTCGGGGATGACATGCAGGCGGCCTCCGAAAACAGTTAATTGACTGTCCGTATTGGACGGACGAGCTGACCGTGACGATGATACTGATCGATCAATCGCGGCGTGGTCCGGGATCGTCGGTCCGGTGTGATAGCTCTGGGGCATGTCCGAGGCCATGCTCAGCAAGGTGCGCAAGCTGCTCGCCCAGGCCGAGGATCCGGCCTGCACGCCCGCCGAGTCGGCGGCGTTCACCGCCAAGGCGACCGAGCTGATCGCCCGCTACGGCGTCGACAGGGCGCTCCTCGCGGTCCGCGACCCGACCACCGACCCGGTCGGCGACAGGGTGCTCGACATCGTCGCCCCGTACGCGCGGGACAAGGTCGGCCTGCTCGCGGCGGTCGCCGAGCCGCTGCGCTGCCGCTGCGTCCGGCGTAAGCAGGGCAACGGCTTCGTCGCCCACCTGTTCGGCTTCACCAGCGACCTCGAACGCGTGGATCTGCTCTTCACGTCGCTGCTCGTACAGGCCGCACACGGCCTGGCGGCCACGGCGGTGCCGCCGGACGACCATCCGGCCGCCTTCCGACGCTCCTGGCTCGCGGGCTTCGCCGAGGTGATCGGGGGACGGCTCTGGGCGGCCGAGTCGGCGGCGGCCAGCGAGTCAGGCGCCCAGTCGATGGCGTTGGTGCTGGCCGACCGCTCCGACCGGGTGCAGCGACGGCTCACCGAGGAGTACCCGCGACTGCGTGCCGCTCCGGCTCGTCGACTCGGCGGCACGGGCTTCGGCTCCGGCGCCGAGGCGGGCAGCCGCGCTCACCTGGGCGGCCGGAATCTCGACACCGGCCGGGTCGGTCGACAACTCGGCCACTGACTCCGGCCCGGCTCGGCCCGGATCAGCCCGGCGCGGCGCGGCTCAGGCGGTGTGCGGGCCGCCGCGCGACACCGTGGCGAGATAGCGGGTGAGCAACTCGTGCCAGCCCGCCGTGAGCGCCTTGCGATAGCCCTCGGCCGCCTCACCGTGCCGGTCGAAGTGCCGGTGCTCCAGCTCGACCCGGGTCCGTTCGGGGCCGTCCGGCAGGAACAGCACCTCGACCTCGCTCGCCTTCGCCGGATCCGGCACCGGCACCCGGTCCGGCCCGAGCTGCCAGGCGAAGACCAGCCGTCGAGGCGGATCCCACGTGAGCACCCGACCCCAGTCGGCGCGGAAGCCGTACGGGCCGATCTCGTAGAGCATTCCGCCGGCCCGGGGCTCCATGCCCAGCTCGGCGAGAGCTTCCGGACCGGACCAGGTGTACTCGGTGACCCACCACTCGGTCAGCTCGTCGGTGAACACGGCGAACGCCCGCTCGGCGGACCCGGGGACGAGCAGACTGCACCGTAGGGAGAAGCGCTCCAGGTCCTGCCGAATGTCGGCCGGATCAGCCATCCCCTGTCCCATAGGCCCGGACCATACCGGCTGATGCCCGGGTGTGCAGCTTCGCGCGGTGCCTTTTCCAGACAGTGGGTTGCCGAGTCGTCACGGACGGGATGGTCCGCCGGAAAGCGGGTAACCG
Organism: Micromonospora sp. NPDC051543; assembly: GCF_044454415.1. Lineage (NCBI taxonomy): Bacteria > Bacillati > Actinomycetota > Actinomycetes > Micromonosporales > Micromonosporaceae > Micromonospora > Micromonospora sp. NPDC051543. The sequence goes on along the minus strand of NZ_JBITDT010000005.1, from coordinate 331,261 downwards.
CGCCGGACGGCCCGGACCACGGGTCGGCGCACGGGCGGAGCGGGAGAGCATGAGCGAGAACGCGCAGCAGCGACGGCCGGAGCGGGACGCCGACGCCGGAGACCCGGACGTCCTCCTCGACATCCCGAAGGTCACGGTCGACTCGATCCGGCTGGCCGTGGACGGGCTGGACGCCGACATCTCGCTGCGTGCCCGGCTGGCCAACCTGCTCCAACTCGACGCGGGCGTACGGGTCCACCTGCACGGCGTCGAACTGGACATCGACGGGGTGCACGCCGAGGCGCAGCTACGGGTACGACTGGAGCAGCTGGTGTCGCTCCTGGGCCGCGCGCTCGACACCATCGACAACAACCCGCAGGTCATCGAGTCTCTCTCCCGCGCGGGCACCGGCGCGCTCGACGACGTGAACCGCAGTAGCGAGCAGTTGGCGGCCCGCGCCGCCGAGATCACCGCTCGCGCACAGCACGGCAACGTCCGCGACGAACTGGCCCGGCAGGCGGGTGTGCCCGGCGGGGCCGGCGACCAGTCGCGGGTACGACCGGTCCGCCCGGTGAGTCCGTCGGCCGGTGCGCCCGTCTCGACCCCCGCTCCGGGCCCGTCCGGCGCTCCCGCCGGTGACAGCGGGCAGCCCGGCGGCGGTCCGGCCCGGGGTGACCAGGGCGGTGGTGGTCCGGCTGGGGCTGGTCGGGCTGGTGGTGGCACGGCGGGGCGCGGTGAGGGCGGCCAGGGTGGCCGGGCCGAGGGCGGCCGGGCCGGTGGCGGACCCTCTGGTGGCGGGCCGGCCGGCGGTGCACAGGGCGGCGGCCAGCAGGCTGCCGGCCAGCACGGTGGTGCCGGCCAGCAGGGCGGCGGCCAGCCGGGGGCGGGCCAGCACGGCGGCGGCCGGCAGGCCGGCGGTCAGCAGGGCGGCGGCGGGGGTGGCGGGCAGGTTGGCGGTGGTGTCGCGGGTGGGGCGCAGGCAGCGGCCCAGAACGCGGCGCAGCTCGCCGAGCAGGCGAGCGAGAGCATCCGCCAGGCCGGGCGCAGCGTGTGGGAGGCGATCCAGGGTGGGATCGCCCAGCACCGCCAACAGGGCCGCGGTGACCAGTGACACCACACCGAGATCTTGGAAACTTTCCGTTCGGCCCGAACGTTCGGCCCGAACGGAAACTGTCCAAGATCTCGTAGCCGCCGCGATCGGGCTACGGAAGCACGTAGCCGGACGTAGCAAGATCTCTTGCATCCGCACGTCAGAGCGCTACCTGAGGCCGCCGTGCGATCTGTCGGCGACTGCGGCCTTGACGCGCAATCGATGATGGCCGCATGAGCCTGGATGACGGTGAGCCGGTCCTGATCGCTGTGAGCCTTGCGGCCGTGGTCCTCGGCCTCGCCTGGGCTGTGCTGGGCGCGCGGGTGGCCGTCTCACGGCGGTTTCCCGCAGCCTGGATTCGACTGGTACGCCCGACGCCGCTCCAGCGGGCCCGGCCCGTGCGGATGGGCTGCGCCCAGGTCATGAGCGGCGCGGGCCTGGTCGCGTATGGCGCAACGTTCCTCATCCCCATGCCCTATCCAGTGGGGGTTGCACTGATCGCGGTGTTCCTGTTGCTGCTGCTGACTGCGGCGGGATCGGTGGCGCTGCTCCGCCGCTAGCCGCGCATGGTGGATGAGCGGGCAGTCGCGCGACATCACCGGCGGCAGAAGCGGGGCGGCGTGCGCTGCGTGCGACAAGTGGCGGTGATCACTAGCCAGAGCGGTCGACCAGGGGCAACGGCGACTGACGCGGCGCGGGCACAAAAGCAAGATCCCCACCTGCGTATTCGCTGGTGGGGACCTCTGTAGCCCGGCGAAAGGCTATGTGGCCAGGGGCGGGGTCGAACCGCCGACCTTCCGATTTTCAGTCGGACGCTCGTACCAACTGAGCTACCTGGCCGTGTTGCTCGGCTCATGCTACCCGTCAGCAGATCGAGCTGCTGACAGGATCACACGCTCCGATACGCAGAACGCCGCGCGAGGCGCGGCGTCAGCGCTGCGGTCCTGACGGGACTTGAACCCGCGACCTCCGCCTTGACAGGGCGGCGAGCACTCCAACTGCTCCACAGGACCTAGCTTGTGTTGCTCCGGCTTGCGCCGGTCGTGCCCCCAACGGGATTCGAACCCGTGCTACCGCCTTGAAAGGGCGGCGTCCTGGGCCGCTAGACGATGAGGGCGGCCCCGCCATCATTGCACATTCGCAACTTCAAGCGGACTTGCTCCCATCCGGCCCCGCCGGAGGCTTGGAAAGCATACGTGATGCCTGGCCGGTCGACAAAACCGGTATGGCCGGGGTCGTGGTGGGCCGTATAACCGCAGTTCAGATGCCATCTACTTGAGCCGGGTGATGCCGTAGCGGTGCTTCAGGTCGGCGATCAGGTGCGGGCAGGCGGCGAGCGTCGCGGACCGGTTTCCACCCCCGTCGTGCAGCAGCACGATGGAGCCGGGACGTGCCGCGTTGTGGACCCGCTTGGCGATCGTGGCGGCGGTCGGCTTGTCCCAGTCCTGCGGGTCGACGGCCCAGTGCAGGGGGCGCATGCCGAGCTCCTTGGCCACCCCGAGGACCTCTGTCGTCCACCGGCCGCCGGGTTGCCGGTAGAAGAGCACCGGCGTGCCCGGGGCGGCCGTCTGGATGGCCTTGTTGGTACGCGCCAGGTCGGCCTTGATGTCGGCGACCGGTCGCCGGGCGAGGTCGAGGTCGTGCCGCCAACTGTGGTTGCACAGTTGGTGGCCCTCCCGGACGATCCGCCGGATCAGCTCCGGGTGCCGTTGGGCTTCGCGGCCCACCACGCAGAAGGTGGCCGTGACGTGGGCCGCCTTCAGTTGGTCGAGCACCTTGGGTGTCCAGGTGGGGCTGGGCCCGTCGTCGAAGGTCAGCGCCACGGGCCGTACGCCGGTGTTGCGCCGGAGCCCGGCCGGGAGCTTCGCCGGCAGCGGTCGCAGCGGCGGTTTCGGGGGCTTGGTGTGGGTGGCGCTCGGCGAGGCGGTGGGCTTCGGCGTGGGGCCGGTGGTCGATTCGACGGGCTGCGGCGGCCCGGCGGCGTGGATGGCAGTGTCTGGCTGGGCGCAACCGGACAAGACCAGCACCACGGCGAGGACGGACGCCAGGGCGGCGCGGGCTTGCATCTGTTCGCTCCCGGAGGGTCGGGGTGGGCGGACCACCCCGACGGTAGTGGAAGCGTCCGGGGAGCCGACAGGTCGGTCAGGCCTCTCGCGACTGGTCCAGTGAGTCGCGGACCGCCACCGCCAGCGAGACCGCCTCGGCCAGGTCGACCGGCCGGACCACTCCGGCGGGCAGCCCGTCGGCCCGCCAGCCCGGGCCGGCGGCGAGGATCAGCAGCGGGCGGCGGGGTGCGGCGAGCAGCGCGCTGAGCTGAGCCGGGTCGGCGGTGGCCCGGGTGTGTGACCAGAGCACCACGGCGGCCGGTCCGGTCCGGTTGACCGCCTCGACGAGGGCGGCCACCGGCACCCGGGCGCCCAGCATCCGGTAGCCCACGCCGGCCTCGGCGAGCGCGGCGGCCAGTGCTTCCAGGGGAAGGGTGTGCTGCTCCTCGTCGGCGCAGGAGAGCAGGATCCGGGCGGGCCCGGCGGGCGGCTTGGCCCGGCTGGCCGCGGCGAACGCCTCCGACACGCACCGGGAGACCAGGTGTTCCACCTCGATGAGGCCGGAGGTGGCGACATGCCGGTCACCGATGCCGGCGAGCACCGGCCGCAGCAGGGTCTCCCAGGTGGCGACGACCCCGCTGGCGGCGATGGTGTGCGCGATCGTCTCGTTGATCACCGCCGCGTCCAGGCGCATGGCAGCGCGGGCCAGGCCCCGGGCCGCCGGTCCGGCGCGGCCCACGCCGATGGCGCCACCGCCGTCGCGGCTCGCCGGACGGATCCGACCCCGGGCGACGGTGTCCAGGTGCGTGCGGTCCGGTGCCTGCCGGGCCCATCGGGCCGCCTCGGCCGGGCTGACGCCCTCGGCGGTCAGCCGCCGCATGGTTTCGAGGCGGGCCAGGTCGGCCGGTGTGTACCGGCGGTGATGGCCGGGCACGTGCTCGCTGGGCCCGAGCCCGTAGCGCTGGTGCCAGGTACGCAGCGTGGTGACCGCGACCCCCAGCCGGCGCGCGACGGCGCCCGCGCTCAACGCCTCATCGGCCACCCGACCGCTCCACCGCGTCGTCCGCCGGCGATCCGGGCGGGGTCGTGGTGGTGGAGCCGGGGGTGTCCGACGAGGACCCCGAGGGGCGCAACAGACGGTTCACCACCCCGCCCAGCCAGGGGGCGTACGAACGAGGGTCCCGGTCGAGGTCGGCTTCCAGGGCAGCCGGGTCGGCCCAGCGCAGCTCGGCCACCTCGTCCGGGTCGGGGCGCAGGGGTGCGACGGGCCGGAACTCGCCGCGCAGCACGTGGTCGTACTCGAACTCGACCCGACCGGTGCTGGGGTCCTCGGCGTAGTAGACGTAGACGCCCACCTGGGTCAGCTCGACCGGACCGGTGCCCAGCTCCTCACGCAGCCGCCGGTTGGCCGCCTCGGTGAGCGACTCGCCCGGCTGGGGGTGGCCGCAGCAGGAGTTCGCCCACCGCAGCGGAAAGCGGGTCTTGACCGCGGCCCGTCGTTGCAACAGCACCTGGCCGTCCGGGTCGACGAGCATCACCGAGAACGCCCGGTGCAGTTGCCCCGGCGGTTGGTGTGCGGCGGCGACGGTGGTGTCGCCGTGGGCTCGCCCGGCGTCGTCGACCAGCTCGACGAGATGGTCCTCGCGGCTGCTCATCGTCCCTCCCCCGTGATCCGGCCGGCGGCCAGCTTGCCAGAGATCAACACCATTGGTACGCCCACGCCGGGTTGGGTGCCGGAGCCGACGAAGACGACGTTCGACAGGTGTCGGTGCAGGTTCGACGGGCGGAACGGCCCGGTCTGGAAGAGGGTGTGCGCGGCGGCGAACGGTGTGCCGGCGGCCATGCCCTGCTCGGCCCACTCGGCGGGGGTGATCGCCCGCAGCACCTCGACGCCGTCACCGAACCCGACGTAGCCGCGCTCCTCCAGCGTCGCGATGAGCTGGTCGCCGTACCGCTGGGTCAGGTCGCCACGCCACTCGAAGGGCGCCCGGTCGAGGTTCGGCACGGGCGCGAGCACGTAGTAGGTGTGCCGATCCGCCGGTGCCACCGACGGGTCGGTCCGGCTGGGATTGGTGACGAGCAGCGACGGATCGGTCATCAGCTCACCCCTGCGGATGACCTCATCGAAGGTGCCCTTCCACGCGCGTCCGAAGTGGATGTTGTGGTGGGCGATCTTCGCATAGCCCTGCCGCGAGCCGACGTGCAGGACGACGCAGGACGGCGAGTAGGTGAGGCGTCGCGTGGGCGCGGCGGGCAGCAGATCCCGGTAGGCGACCGGCAGGTCCGGGTTGAGCACCACCACGTCCGCCGGCACCAGCTCGCCGTCGGCGGTCAGCACGCCGGTGGCCCGGCCGTTCACGGTCTCCACCCGGGTCACCGTGGTGTCGTACCGGATCTGCACGCCGTGCTTCTCGGCCGCGCCGGCCATCGCGCGGGAGACCGCGTGGATGCCGCCCCGGGGGAAGTAGACCCCGGCCACCGAGTCGAGGTACGCGATGACCGCGTAGATGGCCAGCGCGTCGTGGGGGGCGAGCCCGGCGTACATCGCCTGGAAGGAGAAGATCCGCTGGGTACGCGGGTCCCGGAAGAACTGGTTGATCTTGGTCTGGAGGCGGCGGAAGGCCCCACCGGTGAGCAGCTTGAGCAGGTTGCCGGTGAGCAGGTCGGTCGGCGCGTCCAGGTTGCGCTCGATGAAGTCGGCCCGCTCCAGCCGCCACAGCTCCCGCGAGTAGTCGACGAAGCGCAGGTAGCCGTCGGCCTCCCGGGGACCGCAGACCCGGGAGATCTCGGCCGCCATCCGGGTGGTGTCGGTGCGTACGTCGAGGGTCGACCCGTCCGGGTAGTACGCCCGGTACGCCGGGTCCAGCGGGGTCAGGTCGAGCCAGTCGCGCAGCTCCTCGCCGACGGCCCCGAGCGCCTCGGCGATGAGGTCGGGCATGGTGAGCACGGTCGGGCCGGTGTCGAACTCGTAGCCGTCGACCGCGAGCCGCCCGGCTCGTCCGCCGGGGACCGACTCGCGCTCCAGCACCGTCACCTGCCGGCCGCTGCCGGCGAGGTGCAGCGCGCAGGCGAGCCCACCCAGCCCGGCGCCCACGACCACCACCCGGTCCGTCCGTCCCGTCACCGTCCGCACGTGACCACCTCCTCGAGATCCTCGGTCATCAGGCCCGCCGACTGGTGGCAGCGGTGGCCAACCCGGTCAGCGCGGTACGCGCCGTCCGGTCCACGGGCGCGCTGTCGAGCGCGGCCAGGGCATCGCCCACCCGCTCGGCGATCATCCGCTCCACCCGGGCCACCGCACCGGTCGCGGCGACCACGTCGGCGAGCCGTTCGACGGTTTCGCCGTCGGTCTGCTCCAGCGCTCGGAGCTGGCTCGGCGTGGCCAGTTGGCGGGCCAGCATGAGCAGCGTGGTGGGCTTGCCGACGCGCAGGTCGTCGCCGGCCGGTTTACCGGTCGACTCCGGGTCGCCGTAGACGCCGAGCAGGTCGTCGCGGAGCTGGAACGCCTCGCCGACGGCCAGCCCGTAGCGGGTGTACGCGGTGACCAGCGCGTCGTCGGCCGCCACCGCGGCCAGGCGGGCGCCGAACAGCAACGGTCGCTGCACCGTGTAGCTGGCGGTCTTGTAGCGGGCCACGCGCAGCGCCCGGTCGACCGACCAGCTGTCCGGGTCGTTCTCGCCGAGCACGTCCAGGTACTGCCCGGCGACCGTCTCGACCCGCATCTGGTCGTAGCAGCGGCGGACCTCGAACAGTCGGGCCGGGGTGATGGTGGCGCGGGCGAGCAGCTTGTCGGCCCAGACCATGCAGAGGTCGCCGATCAGCACGGCGGCGGCCTCGCCGAACCGGTCCGGGTCGCCCCGGTGGCCGGCGGCGACGTGCTGGGCGGCGAGCGCGACGTGCACGGTGGGCCGGCCGCGACGGGTCGTGGAGGCGTCCATCACGTCGTCGTGGACGAGCGCGAAGGTGTGCAGCAGTTCGAGGGCGGCGAGCGCGGGTAGGACTGCGGTGAGCGGTTCGTCGCCACCGACGGCCCCGCGCCAGCCCCAGTAGCCGAACGTGGACCGGATCCGCTTTCCCCCGGACAGCACGGCCGCGCGTGCGGCGGACGCGAATCCGCCCATGGCTGCGTCGATCTCGGTGAGTGCGTCGACCTCGGCGGTGAGGAAGGTGGACAGGGTCTCGTCGACCGCCGTGATCAGGTCCTGGGTGTAAGCGGCCAGGACAGCGCGGACCGGGTCGTCCCCCTCGCCTGGCTCCGCTGGCGCCACACGTACCGCGTTGCCCGCAACTGCGTCGTTGGCCATGTGGGCGAGCGTACCCTAGGGTACGAGTTGCGTCGATTGGTGCGTCGATATTTGAGGAGGGCCGGTGGAAACGGATCTCACCGCTGCCTATGACCGGTGCCGTGAGCTGCACAAACGTCATGGCCGCACCTACTATCTCGCCACCCGGCTGCTTCCGGCGTGGAAACGACGACATGTGCACGCTCTCTACGGATTCACGCGGTACGCCGACGAGATCGTCGACAGCACCGAGGCCCTTCCACCCGCCGAGCGGGCCGCCCTGCTCGACGACTGGGCCAGCAGGTTCGTGGCCGGCCTGCACGGCGCGTCGGTTGACGACCCGCTGCTGCCGGCCGTGCTGCACACGATCGCCATCTTCGATCTGGACCGGGACGACTTCGCGTCGTTTCTCAAGAGCATGGCGATGGACCTGACGGTCACCTCGTACCCGACGTACGACCACCTGCTCGACTACATGGAGGGTTCGGCGGCGGTGATCGGCACCATGATGTTGCCGATCCTGGGCAGCTCCGACCCGGCGGCGGCCCGCGAACCGGCCCGGCAGCTCGGCTTCGCCTTCCAGCTCACCAACTTCATCCGGGACGTCGCCGAGGACCTCGACCGGGGCCGCACCTACCTCCCCGACGAGGACCTGGCGAAGTTCGGCGTCACCCGCGAGGAGCTGATCGAGGCCCGCGACCGGGGGCAGGGCACGCCCCGCACCCGCGAGTTGATCGAGTACGAGGTGACCCGGGCCCAGGCGCACTACGCCGCCGCCGCGCCGGGCATCACCATGCTCGCTCCCGCCTCGCAGGCGTGCATGCGCACGGCGTACGCGCTCTACGGCGGCATCCTCGACGAGGTGGCCGCGCAGGACTACGACGTGTTCGCCCGCCGCGCCCTGGTGCCGCAGCGGCGACGGATGGCGGTGGCCGCGCGTGCTCTGCTGACGTCGACGGGTACCCCGGTCACGATCCCGGGCCCGACGGTCCAGCCGGCGGCCCGGTGAGCGGGGGCACCGCGGTCGTGCTCTTCACCCGCGACCTGCGGGTGCACGACCACCCGGCGCTGGCGACGACCTGTGCGGCGTTCGACCGGGTGGTGCCGTTGTACGTGCTCGACCCGGCCCTGGCCGGGCTGTCGGCCAACCGCACCCGGTTCCTGCACCAGGCGCTCGCCGACCTGCGCGACGCGCTGCGCGAGCGCGGCGGTGACCTGGTGGTGCGGCGCGGCGACCCGGTGGCCGAGACCATCGGGCTGGCCGGCAAGGTCGGTGCCACCGCCGTGGCGCTCTCCGCCGATGTCAGCCACTACGCGCGCCGGCGGGAGCGTCGACTGCGGGACGAGTGCGAGCGGCACCGGCTGCACCTGCGGCTGTTTCCGGGACTGACGGTCGTCGAGCCGGGTGCGCTGCGCCCCGGCGGCGGAGGCGACCACTACCGGGTTTTCAGCCCCTACCACCGGGCGTGGGCCGCCGCGCGGTGGCGCGAGGAGTTGGCCGCGCCGAGCCGGATCGTGCTGCCCGACGGGGTCAGCGTGGGCCGGATGCCGGCACTGCCGGCGGGGGAGTCACCGGACGCGGCCGTCGGCGGCGAACGCGTCGCCCGGCAGCGGCTCGCCGACTGGCTGCCCGAGCTGAGCCGGTACGACGACCAGCACGACGACATGGCCGGCGACGACACCTCCCGCCTCAGCCCGTACCTGCGCTTCGGTTGCGTGTCGCCGCTGTCGGTGGCCAACCGGGCCGGCGACCGGTCCGGGCCGTTCGTGCGGCAGATCTGCTGGCGCGACTTCTACTACCAGGTCACCGCCGCGTTCCCGCAGATCTCGACGGCCGCGTACCGGCGGGGCGCCACCGAAGAGTGGCGCTACGACGACGACGCCCTCGCGGCCTGGACCGAGGGCCGGACGGGCATGCCGATCGTGGACGCCGGGATGCGGCAGATGCGGGCACAGGGTTGGCAGCACAACCGGGCCCGGCTGATCACCGCCGGCTACCTGACCAAGCACCTGGGGCAGGACTGGCGGGCCGGCGTACAGGTCTTCTTCCGCTGGCTCCTCGACGGCGACGTGGCCAACAACTCGGGCAACTGGCAGTGGGTCGCCGGCACCGGTAACGACACCAAGCCGTACCGGGGGTTCAACCCGGTCCGGCAGGCCGAGCGGTACGACCCGGCCGGCGACTACGTACGCCGGTGGGTGCCGGAGTTGGCGAAGGTGTCGGGCAAGGCCATCCACCAGCCGTGGAAGCTGCCCGACGATCTTCGTCGCTCGCTTGACTATCCGCCGCCGCTCACCGTGCCCGGCACCGATCCGGTCTGGCTGCGCTGATCAGAGGCAGGAGTGCAGTGCCTCGGCCAGCTCGTCGACCCGGTCGTGTTCGGCGAGCTGTGCCGTGACGTACGCGAGCGTGTAGCCACGCACCGGGTCGGCCCAGGCGCTGCTGCCCCCGAGCCCGCCCATGCCCCAACTGAGGTCGGGCTCCCACTGCATGCCCAGCGTCCACCGGACCCGGCGGTCCAGCACCAGGTCCGGGCCGTCGTACTGGACCCGGGTCGCCTCGTCGAGAAGGGCGGGGCTGAACAGCCGTACGCCGTCCAGGACGCCGCCGGCCAGCAGGCCCGCGTAGAGCCGGCCCAGGCCGACGGAGGTGGCGTGCAGGTTGACCGCCGGCATCTCGGCCCCCCGCCACAGCGGACTGTTCAGCACGGCGAGGTCCAGCCCACCGGCCGGGTTGCCCAACGCCCTCGCCCGCAGTGTCTCCGGCTCGCCCAGTTTGCGGATCGGCCACTCCGGGTCGCCGTAGCGCAGGTCCGCGCAACGCCGTTGGTCCGTCTCGGCCAGCCCGAACCCGAGGTCGAGCTGCCACGGGCCGGCGATCTCGTCGGCAAGGAAGCGGCCCACGCGGCGGCCGTCCACCCGGCGGACCAGCTCGCCCACCAGGTGGCCGTACGTCCAGGCGTGCTCGCCGGCCAACGACCCGGGCGGCCATTCGGGGTCGGCGGCGGCCAGGTCGCCGGCGAGCAGCGCCCAGTCCGCGATCGCGCTGGCCGGCCGGGGCACCGGGAACGCCGGCAGCCCGGCGGTGTGCGACAACACGTGCCGCACGGTGGCCGGGGTACGGAACTCCGGCCAGTACCGCTGCACGGGAGTGTCCAGGTCGACCCGGCCCCGGTCGACGAGCAGCAGCAGGCACAGCGCGGCCACCGGCTTGCCGACCGAGTAGACGTTGACCAGCGTGTCCGGTCGCCACGGTTGGCCGGACGGCCCGTCACCGGCGCGGAACCCGCCCACCAGGTCGACCACCGGCTGGCCGTCGTACCAGATGGTGAGGCTGGCACCGGTCTCCCGGCCGGCGGTCAGCAGGTCGTGGAAGCAGTCCCGGACGGGGGCGAAGCGTGCGTGCATCGGATCACCGTAGGCGCTCCGGCACGGTACGCCCGCCGACTTTCCGGACCCCGGTGGTCCGGACGGTGCCGCTGGGGGATGCTGTTCCGGTGGCAGAGCCGGAGTTGGTGGACGTTGTCGTGGTGGGCCTCGGGGTGGGCGGCGAGGAGGTGGCCGAGCGACTCGCCGAGGCCGGCCTGAGCGTCGTCGGTATCGAGCGGGACCTCGTCGGCGGCGAGTGCCCGTACTGGGGCTGCATCCCGAGCAAGATGATGATCAGGGCCGCGAACGCGCTCGCCGAGGCGCGTCGGGTCGACGGGCTGGCGGGCACGGCCCAGGTCCAGCCGGACTGGACGCCGGTGGCGAAGCGGATCCGCGAGGAGGCCACCGACACCTGGGACGACAAGGTCGCGGTCGACCGGTTCACCGGCAAGGGTGGCCGGTTCGTGCGGGGCAGTGGCCGGCTCGACGGCCCGGGGCGCGTCCGCGTCGGCGAGCAGGTGTTCCAGGCCCGGCACGGCATCGTCCTGAGCACCGGTACCCGGCCCTCGGTGCCGCCGATCGACGGCCTGGCCGACACGCCGTACTGGACCAACCACCAGGCGATCGAGGTCGAGGAACTGCCGGAGTCGCTGCTGGTGCTCGGTGGCGGCGCGATCGGGCTGGAACTGGCCCAGGTCTTCGCGCGCTTCGGCGTCCGCGTCACCGTGGTGGAGGCGTTGGACCGGGTGCTGGCCGTGGAGGAGCCGGAGGCCTCCGACGTGGCCGCCGCCGCGCTGCGCGCCGACGGCGTCGAGATCCACGCCGGGGTACGCGCCGAACGGGTCGAACATGACGGCGACCGTTTCACGCTGCGCGGCGGTGGTGGGGCGGAGTTCACCGCCGAGCGACTGCTCGTCGTCACCGGGCGTCGGGCGCACCTGGAGGAGTTGGGGCTGGACACCATCGACGTCGACGCCAAGCAGCGTTACCTGCCGGTGGACGACCGGATGCACGTCACCGAGGGCATCTGGGCGGTGGGTGACCTGACCGGCGAGGGGGCATTCACGCACATCGCCATGTACCAGGCGGCCATCGTGGTGTCCGACGTGCTCGCCCACTACCGGCAGGCGACCGCCGGCCCGGACGCGAGCGGGACCGCCAGTGTGGTCGGCGGCGCGATGGGCTCCTCCAGTTCGCTGGCCGCCAGCGGATCGAGCGGCTCGGCCGGCACCGTCCCGCGCGCCGACTACCGGGCGCTGCCCCGGGTGACCTTCACCGATCCCGAGGTCGGCGCCGTCGGGCTGACCGAGCGGCAGGCCCGCGAACGCGGCATCAACGTGCAGGTCGGGTTCACCAAGCTGGGCAGCTCGACCCGGGGCTGGATCCACCGGGTCGGCGACGACGGCTTCATCAAGCTCGTCGCGGACGCCGACCAGGGCGTGCTGATCGGCGCGACGTCGGTCGGCCCGGCCGGTGGTGAGGTGCTGTCGGCGCTCGTGGTGGCGGTGCACGCGGCCGTGCCGCTGAGCCAACTGCGGCACATGATCTACGCGTACCCCACGTTCCACCGCGCCATCGAGGACGCGCTGCGCGATCTGTCCTGATCGGTTCCGCCGCAAGACACGACAGTTGCGCGGCAAAATACGACGGTTTGACGGTTCATTTCTTTCATTCGCGTGACGTACGATTGCGGCCGTGACCAAGCGGTTGACTGAAGTTGCCAAGAAGGCGGGCGTCAGCGAGGCCACCGTCAGCCGGGTGCTCAACGGTCGGGACGGTGTCTCCGAGGCGACCCGGACGGCGGTGCTGACCGCGCTCGACGTGCTCGGCTACGAGCGGCCGACCAAGCTGCGTGGTGAGCGTGCCCGGCTGGTCGGGCTGGTGCTGCCCGAGTTGCAGAACCCGATCTTCCCGGCGCTCGCCGAGGTGGTGACCGGGACGCTCGCCCAGCGCGGCTACACGCCGGCCCTGTGCGCCCGCACCATCGGCGGCGTGTCCGAGATGGACTACGTCGAGATGCTCCTCGACCACCAGGTGTCCGGCGTGATCTTCGCCGGCGGCTCGTACGCGCTCGCCGACGCACGGCACGACCACTACCGCCGGCTGACCGACCGGGGCCTCCCGGTGGTGCTGGTCAACGCCGGTGTGGACGAGCTGGGCTTTCCCCGGGTCTCGACCGACGACGCGGTGGCGGTGGAGCAGGCGTACGGGCATCTGCGCTCGCTCGGCCACGAGCGGATCGGCATGGTGCTCGGCCCGGAGGGGCACGTGCCGTCCCGCCGCAAGCTGGACGCGATGGTGCAGGCCGCCGACTGGAGTGACGCCGAACGGGAGTGCGTCGAGCGTTCCAGCTTCTCGATGGAGGGTGCCCGGGTCGCCGCCACGAAACTGGTCGAGCGGGGCGTCACCGGCATCATCTGCGCCAGCGACGTCCTTGCTCTGGGGACGATCCGGGCGGCCCGGCGTCTGGGTCGGGCGGTGCCGACGGACATCTCGGTGGTGGGCTTCGACGACTCCGCGTTCATGACGTGCACCGATCCGCCGTTGACCACTGTCCGGCAGCCGATCGAGACGATGGGACAGGCGGCGGTGGACCTGCTGGTGACCCAGATCGAGGGTGCCGGCGTCCTCCAGGACGAGCTGCTGTTCGAGCCGGAGTTGGTGGTCCGCGGCTCGACCGCGCCCGCACCCGGCCGGTGACCGCGCTCCTGGCCTACTGAACGACCCTTCCCGAAGGCCGTCGACCGCTCTCGCGGTCGGCGGCCTTTGTGGTGCCCAAGTAGCCGCATAACGGTCGCAATCCCGCATCCTGTCGCCGTCTGTCGCCGTCATGTCGCGTCCTTTCAAAACATCGTCGACACCTTGCTGAAATGAGTCGTGCTCGTTACAGTGACTCCACTCACACCTGGCTCCGGCACAGCTACAGGGCGTCAGGTCGCATCACCGCAGATAAGCGCACCTCACGGAGACACCCGTTCCCGAAGGGATGGACAGATGTCCGTACCGCAATACCGAAGGGCTGCGACCCTGGCGCTCGTGGCCGGCCTGGGGTTCACCCTCACGGCATGCTCCACGAAGAGTGACGACAAGGACTCAACCGCCGGCGGCAAGGTCACCATCACCGTCGACTGCCAGCCGGTCGGCGCGCAGAAAGAGTTGTTGAAGAACTGGAACGACGACGTCGCCGAGTTCCAGAAGCAGAACCCGGACATCGTCATCAAGAGCGTGAGCGTCGGCGAGCAGTGCAACAACCCGCCGGACTTCACCGCCCGGCTGGCCGGCGGCACCGTCACCGACGTGTTCTACGGCTACATGACGGATCTGGCGCAGGTGCTCGACTCCGGTCAGGCGATGGACATCTCCCAGTACGTCAACAAGGACACGGTCTCCACCTGGGACAGCGTCGACCCGGCGCTCAAGGAGGTCTTCACCGACAACGGCAAGCTCTACGCCGTACCGGTGAAGAACTACTCGATGGGCCTGGTCTACAACAAGGTCCTCTTCCAGCAGGCCGGGTTGGACGTCAACAACCCGCCCAAGACGTGGGGCGAGGTCCGGGCCGCCGCCAAGAAGATCTCGGCGCTCGGCAACGGCATCGCCGGCTACTCGGAGTACAGCGCCGGCAACACCGGCGGCTGGCACTTCACCTCGCTGCTCTACTCGCAGGGCGGCCAGGTGCTCACGGCCGACGGCAAGAAGGCCGACTTCAACAACCCGATGGGCAAGCAGGTCCTGCAGAACATCAAGGACATGCGGTACGGCGACAACAGCATGGGCTCCCGTCAGCTGCTCCAGTGGGGTGACCTGCTCACCAACGCCGGCGCGGGCAAGGTCGGCATGTTCATCGGCGCGCCGGACGCTACCCAGGCGATCGTCAGCCAGTTCCAGGGCAAGTTCCAGGACTGGGCGATGAGCCCGCTGCCCGGCCAGGACGGTCCGGCGAAGGGCACGCTCGGCGGCGGCGAGGGCTACTTCTTCAAGAAGGACCTCTCTCCCGAGCAGGTCAAGGCCGGTCTGAAGTGGGTCGCGTACCAGAAGTTGACCCCCGGCAAGGGCCAGTTCGACTACGTGCGCGCCAAGCCGCAGAACTACCCGGTGGGTCTGCCGCAGCCGCTGCTGTTCGCCAACGGCAGTGAGGTGCAGAAGCAGGAACTCGAGCTGCGCAAGGCCAACGCCAACGTCGACACCACGAACTTCGCCCTCTTCGAGGCGACCCCGGTGCCGATCAAGGGCGAGCCGCGTAACGCCCAGGCGATCTACGCGGTGCTCGACGCCGCGATGTCCGGGGTGCTGACGAACCCGAACGCGAACATCGACGCGCTGCTCAAGACGGCCGAAGACAAGGTCAACCAGCTCCTCGCCGCGGAGAGCTGATCCGCAGGTGTGGGGGCCGTCGCACCGGCCCCCACACCCCGGCGCCGCACCGTCCGCCCCACCGATCTCCGCAGGAGTGTGCCGTGGCGATCACCGCCGCCCCCCAGGCCCCCGGGAAACCGGGCCGCCCGATGCCGTCGTACGCGGCAGGGCCGAAGCAGCGTACGAGCCTCGGCCGCAAGGTACGGGACAACCTCACCGGGCACGCCTTCCTGATCGGCGCCGTGCTCTGCTTCCTGGTCTTCTCCTGGTACCCGATGGTCCGTGGCGTCGTGATGAGCTTCCAGCGGACCAGGCGCGGCGAGACGACCTGGGTGGGCTGGGACAACTACACCCGTCTCCTCGCCGACCCCAGCTTCTGGCCGGCATGGAAGAACACCTTCTACTTCACGCTGCTCGCGCTCGTGCTCGGGTACGCGGTGCCGTTCTTCGTGGCGATCCTGCTCAACGAGTTCCGGCACGCCAAGGGCTACCTGCGGATCCTGGTCTACCTGCCGGTGATGCTGCCGCCGGCCTCGGCCCTGTACCTCTTCAAGTTCTACGCGTACGACCCGAGCGATGCCGGGCTCTTCAACGCGATCCTCAAGGCGCTGCACCTGCCGACGTCGCAGTGGATGCAGTCGCCGGAGATGACGATGCCGGCCATGGTGATCGCGTCCACCTGGATGAACATGGGCGGCGCTGTCCTGATCTACCTGGCGTCGCTGCAGAACATCCCGGGCGAGCTGTACGAGGCCGCCGAGCTCGACGGCGCCGGGATCTTCAAGCGGATCCGCCACGTGACGATCCCGCAGACCCGGCTCATCCTCGCGCTCCTGGCGATGATCCAGATCGTCGCCACGATGCAGCTCTTCATCGAGCCACTGATCCTCGCCAACGGCGCGGGCGCGGAGGATTCCGCGACCACCGTGGCGTACCTCATCTACCAGCACGGGTTCTTCCAGAACGACCTGAACGGCGCTGCCGCACTCGGCGTGCTCATGCTCGTGGTGCTGGCCGGCTTCTCCGCCGTGTACGTGCGGCTGACTGCGAAACAGGACTAGGACGGCGCGCAATGGCACAGGATTCCGGCACCCGGACCCTCATCTCCCAAGCCCAGATCAGTCGGGGACGCGGGCGGGTCATCTACTGGACGCTGCTGGTGGTCGTCGTGACGGCGTTCACGCTCGTCTTCCTCGGGCCGCTCTACTGGATGGTCACCGGCGCGCTCAAGTCCGGCCAGGAGATCGCGCAGACCCCACCCACGCTGTTTCCGAAGGACCCGCAGCCGCAGAACTACATCGACGCCTGGAACAATCTGGAACTCGCCAAGCTGCTGTTCAACACGTTCTACTACGCGATCGGCGCGGTGCTGTTCCAGCTCGTGTTCGACGCGGCCGCCGCATACTCGCTGTCGAAACTGCGACCGATCTTCGGCAACGTGATTCTCGGGCTGATGCTCGCCACGCTGATGATCCCGGCAATGGTGCTCATCGTCCCCCAGTACGTGACCGTGATCGACCTGCCGATCCTGCACATCAACCTGCTCGACTCACCGTTCGCCATCTGGCTGCCGCTGGTGGCGAACGCATTCAACATCTTTCTGCTGAAGCGATTCTTCGACTCGATTCCCGAGGAGTTGATGGCGGCGGCCCTGGTCGACGGGGCGTCGTCGTTGCGGACGCTCTGGTCGATCATCCTGCCGATGTCCCGCCCGATCCTCGGCGTCGTCGCGATCCTGGCCATGACGGCGGTCTGGAAGGACTTCCTATGGCCGAAGCTGGTCATGCCCTCCCCGGAGACCCGGACGGTCAGTGTCGGCATCTACTCCTTCGCGGGCGGTACGCCCATGAACATCGTGATCGCCGCGTCGGTCATCGCCGCCATCCCGACCGTTATCGTCTTCCTGATCTTCCAGCGGAACATCATGTCTGGCCTGACCGCCGGCAGCATCAAGGGATAGCCACCACCGAAGACAGCGGAGCGAACAACGGCCGTTCGTCCGACACACAATCGCCACCGGCGTACCCGGCGACGTACTGACGCAGAAAGCAGGTGCTCGTGTCCACAGCAGACAGCAGTCCGTGGTGGCGTGGAGCCGTTATCTATCAGGTGTACCCACGCAGCTTCGCCGACGGCAACGGTGACGGCATCGGTGACATCGCAGGTATCCGCTCCCGCCTGAACCACCTGTCCGCGCTTGGCATCGACGCGATCTGGTTCAGTCCCTGGTATCCGTCGCCGATGGCCGACGCCGGGTACGACGTGTCCGACTACCGCGACATCGATCCGGTCTTCGGCACGCTCGCCGAGGTCGAGGCGCTGATCGCGGAGGCGCATGACCTGGGTATCCGGACGATCGTCGACGTGGTGCCCAACCACTGCTCCGACGCGCACCCGTGGTTCCAGGCCGCGCTGGCCGGCGGTCCGGGGGCGCCCGAGCGGGACCTGTTCTGGTTCCGTCCCGGTCGGGGACCGAACGGTGACGAGCGACCCACCGACTGGGTGGGCGAGTTCGGTGGCGAGACCTGGACCCGCACCACCAACCCGGACGGCACACCCGGCGACTGGTACCTGCACCTCTTCGCCCCCCAGCAGCCGGACTTCAACTGGGACCACCCACGGGTACGGGCCGAGTTCGAGGACATCCTCCGGTTCTGGTTCGACCGGGGCGTCGACGGCATCCGGATCGACTCCGCCGGTCTGCTGGTGAAGGACGGGACGCTGCCCGAGGTCGAGCCGGACCGGCCGCACCCGTTCCACGACCTCGACGGGGTGCACGACATCTACCGGGGCTGGCGGCGGGTCGCCGACTCGTACGCGGACCGCGCGCTGATCGGTGAGGTGTGGTTGCCGGACCGGCAGCGGTTCGCCAACTACCTGCGCCCCGACGAGCTGCACGCCGCGTTCAACTTCGACTTCCTCGGCTGCGCCTGGGACGCCTCCGCGCTGCGGGAGAGCATCGACGGCACGCTGAGCGCGCACGCGCCGGTCGGCGCGCCCGCCACCTGGGTGCTCTCCAACCACGACGTGACCCGGCACGTCACCCGCTACGGCCGGGCGGACACCACGTTCAGCTTCGCCGCGAAGCGCGAGGGGATCCCCACCGACCTGGAGCTGGGCACCCGGCGGGCGCGGGCCGCCGCGCTGCTGTCGCTGTCGCTGCCCGGCGCCGCCTACGTCTACCAGGGCGAGGAGCTGGGGCTCTGGGAGGTCGAGGACATTCCGTACGCGATGCGGCAGGACCCGATGTGGGAACGCTCCGGACGGATCGACCCCGGGCGGGACGGCTGCCGGGTGCCGCTGCCCTGGGCCGGTGACGAGCCGCCCTTCGAGTTCAGCCCGGAAGGCTCGGCGGCGCCCTGGTTGCCCCAGCCGGCCGACTGGAAGGACCGGACGGCGCTGGCGCAGACCGGCGACGCGGCCTCGATGCTGGAGCTGTACCGGGAGGCCATCCACGTCCGACGCGCCGAGGCGGCGCTCGGCGACGGCGAGTTGACCTGGCTGCCCGCCCCGGACGGCGTGCTGGCCTTCAGCCGCGGCGGCGGTTTCCACTGCCTCGTCAACCTCACCGACGCGGCGGTGCCGATGCCCGTCGACGGGGAGGTGCTGCTGGCCAGCGGCCCACTCGACGACGGGCTGCTGCCGTCGGACACCGCCGTCTGGCTGCGTACCCCCGACGAGGCCGACGGACCGCGCGCGGACGCCGCCGCCCTGACCTGACCCGCCGTGGTGCCGGCGGTCCCGTCCCGACCGCCGGCACCACACCACCCGCGCACCGCGCCCACGAAGGGAGTACGAGGGACCGCCACACCGCACCGACACGGGGGACCTGGCCTGCCTGACGAAAGGGAGAGCGCAGCTCATGGCCGACCACACCACCGGCACTCCGCACCATCTTCGACACCCGGCCCGGGCAGGGTTGGCCGCCATCGCCGCCACCCTGCTCGCGGCCACCAGCCTGACCGCCCTCGCGGTCACCGGCAGTGCCACCCCGGCCTCGGCGGCCGGGTTGTCCCCCTTCGACATCTCCGGCCGAGGCGCCACCGTCCCCTTTATTGAGCAGGAGGCGGAGAAGGCCGCGCACAACGGCACGAAGATCGGCCCGGACCGGCGCTACGGCACGCTGCCGTCGGAGGCCTCCGGCCGGGAGGCGGTCACCCTCGACGCCGTCGGTGAGTACGTCGAGTTCACGCTCACCGCTCCGGCCAACGCGGTCACCTTCCGGTACAGCCTTCCGGACAACTCCTCGGGCACGGGCCGGGACGCCACCATCGACCTGCGGGCCAACGGCAACCTGCTGAAGTCGGTCCCGGTCACGTCGAAGTACGGCTGGTACTACGGCGGCTACCCCTTCAACAACAACCCGGGCGACACCAACCCGCACCACTTCTACGACGAGACCCGGGCGTTGTTCGGCAGCACCCAGCCGGCCGGTACGAAGATCCGGTTGCAGGTCTCCTCGACCGCCCAGTCGCCCACCTTCACGATCGACCTGGCCGACTTCGAGGTGGTCGCGCCGATCGCCAAGCCCTCCGGCGTCATCGACGTGGTCACCGACTTCGGCGCCGACCCGACCGGCGCCACCGACTCGACCGCGAAGTTCCAGGCGGCGGTCGACGCCGGAAAGGCCCAGGGTCGGGCGGTCTGGATCCCGACCGGCACGTTCACCCTCTGGGACCACGTGGTGGTCGACGGGGTGACCCTGCGCGGCGCAGGTCCCTGGTACTCGGTGCTCGGCGGCCGGCACCCCACCGACCGCAAGCGGGCGGCCGGCATCTACGGCAAGTACGTCCCCGGCGGCGGCTACACCGGTGAGATCCGGTCGCACGAGGCGAACGGGCCGAGCCGCAACGTCACCCTGCGGGACTTCGCCATCATCGGCGACATCCGCGAGCGGATGGACGACGACCAGGTCAACGCGCTGGGCGGGGCGATGACCAACTCGGTGGTCGACAACCTCTGGTTGGAGAACACCAAGGTCGGCGCGTGGATGGACGGGCCGATGGACAACTTCACCATCCGCAACAGCCGGATCCTCGACCAGACCGCGGACGGGGTGAACTTCCACACCGGCGTCACCAACTCGACGGTGACCAACACGTTCGTCCGCAACACCGGCGACGACGCCCTCGCCATGTGGGCGCAGAGCGTGCCGAACGTCAACAACTCGTTCACGCACAACACCATCGGTGTGACGCTGCTGGCGAACCACCTGGTCAGCTACGGCGGCCGGGACATCAAGATCACTGACAACGTGACGGCCGACTCGCTGACCAACGGCGGCGGCATCCACGTCGCCAACCGCTACCCCGGTGTGCAGGGCGACACCGCCGTCCGGGGCACCTGGACGATCGCCCGGAACACGTTGATCCGCAACGGCAACTCGGACTACAACTGGAACTTCGGCGTCGGGGCGATCTGGTTCTCCGCCCTCAACGAGGCGTTCCAGCAGGCCACCATCAACATCACCGACACCGACATCCTGGACAGCTCGTACGCGGCGCTGCACTGGATCGAGGGCCAGACCAGCGGCATCAACCTCACCAACGTCCGCATCGACGGCGCCGGCACGTACGCGCTCCAGGTGCAGGCGCCCAGCCAGGTGTCGTTCACCAACGTGCGGGCCACCAACATCGCGCAGAGCAACCCGATGCACAACTGCGTGGGTGGCGGCTTCCAGATCACCCAGGGCTCGGGCAACTCGGGCTGGTACACCTCGACCCCGTACTGCGGTCCGTGGCCGGAGCCGCAGTGGGGTGGTGGGCCCAGCACCCCGCCGACCACCGGCCCGACCACCGCGCCTCCCACGACCGCGCCCCCGACCACCGCGCCTCCGACCACGGCGCCTCCGACGACCCCGCCGCCCACCGGCGGGAACCTGGCGCTCAACCGGTCGGCGGTCGCGACCAGCACCAACCAGAGCTACACGGCGGGCAACGTGGTGGACGGCAACGCCTCGACCTACTGGGAGAGCGCCAACAACGCCTTCCCGCAGTCGGTCACCGTCGACCTGGGCGCGGTCCGCTCGGTCGACCGGGTGGTGCTCAAACTGCCCGCCGGCTGGGAGCAGCGCACCGAGACGCTGTCGGTGCTCGGCTCCACGGACGGCTCGTCGTACGGCACGCTGGCCTCGTCCGCCGGTCGGGTCTTCGCACCCGGCTCGGGCAACACCGTGTCGATCGGGCTGCCCTCCGGCAACCACCGCTACATCCGGGTCACCGTGACCGGCAACACCGGCTGGCCGGCCGCGCAGCTCAGCGAGGTCGAGGTGTACGGCGGCACGCAGACCACGGCCCCGCCCACCACCGCGCCCCCGACGACCACCCCGCCCCCGACCACGCCCGCCCCCACCGGCAACCTGGCGGCGGGACGGTCGATCACCGAGACCAGCCACTCCGACGTGTACGCCGCGCCCAACGCGGTGGACGGCAACGCCAACACCTACTGGGAGAGCGCCAACAACGCCTTCCCGCAGTCGCTGACCGTCGACCTGGGCGCTGCCCGAACGGTGTCCCGGGTCGTACTGAAGCTGCCGCCGTCGTCGGCCTGGCAGACGCGCACGCAGACCCTGGCGGTGCTCGGCTCCACCGACGGCTCGTCGTTCAACACCCTCAAGGCGTCCGCCGGCTACACCTTCAACCCGTCCAGCGGCAACACGGTCACCGTGACCTTCACGGCGACCAGCCAGCGATACCTGCGCCTGACCGTCACCGGCAACACGGGCTGGCCCGCCGGTCAGCTCAGCGAGTTCGAGGTCTACTCCAGCTAGGCCGACGGCCCCCGCCCGACCAGGGCGGGGGCCACCGCACCGTCCCCCACCTGTCGCGGCACGACGGGCGTACCCCTGCACCCGTCACCGGGCAACGCACCCCACACCACCCCCGAAAGAGGTGTAGCGACCGATGTCCAGAAACGGCCCCACCCGAGGCACCCCGCGAACCGGCTCGCCCGGTTCGACCGTCCGAGCCGACCGATCTCCGGCCCGTCGCCGACTGCTCGCCGGCACGCTCGCCGGACTGCTCCTCGCCGCCGCTCCGGCCGTCACCCCCGCGGCCGCGGCACCGGCGGCGACGCCCGCCTCCGCACCCGCGGGATCCGCCCGCGCGGCCCTGCTCGCCGGGCTCTCGGCCACCATGAGCGCCAGCAGCTACAACCAGAACTACGTGGCGAGCAACGCGAACGACGGCAACGCCTCGACCTACTGGGAGAGCGCCAACAACGCGTTCCCGCAGTGGATCCAGGCCGACCTGGGCGCGACGGTCGGCGTGGACCGGGTCGTGCTGAAGCTGCCGCCGTCGTCGGACTGGCAGACGCGTACGCAGACGCTCTCGGTGCTCGGCTCCACCAACGGCTCGTCCTTCAGCACCCTGAAGTCGTCGGCCGACTACACGTTCAACCCGAGCAGCGGCAACACCGCGACCGTCAGCTTCACCGCCGCCAGCACCCGCTACGTACGGGTGCAGGTCACCGGCAACACCGGCTGGCCGGCCGCGCAGCTCTCCGAGGTGGAGGTGTACGGCTCCAGCGGCAGCACCGACACCCAGGCCCCCAGCGCCCCCGGCAACCTGGCGTACACCCAGCCGGCCAGCGGTCAGATCCGGCTCACCTGGTCGGCGTCGAGCGACAACGTCGGGGTGACCGGGTACGACGTCTACGCCAACGGCGCGCTGCGCGGCAGCGTCGGCGGCTCGACGCTGACGTACACCGATAGCCAGGCGGACAGCGCCACGGTCTCGTACTACGTGCGGGCCAAGGACGCGGCCGGCAACCAGTCGTCGAACAGCAACACGGTGACCCGTACCGGCACCGGCAACCCGCCCACCGGGAGCAACCTGGCGGTCGGCAAGCCGATCACCGCCTCCGGGTACGTGCACACGTTCGTGGCGACCAACGCCAACGACAACAACGTGGCCACCTACTGGGAGGGCAACGGCAACCCGAGCACGCTGACCGTGCAGCTCGGCGCGAACGCCAGCCTCAGCTCGGTCGTGCTGAAGCTCAACCCGGACTCGGCGTGGGGTACGCGTACCCAGAACATCACCGTCCTCGGCCGGGACCAGGGCTCGTCGAGCTTCACCACGCTGGTCGGCGCGACCAACTACACGTTCAACCCGGGCAGCGGCAACACGGTGACCATCCCGGTCTCCGGCGCGGCGGCCGACGTTCGCCTCTCGATCGCCTCGAACACCGGCGCCCCGGCCGGTCAGGTGGCCGAGTTCCAGGTCTTCGGCACCCCCGCGCCGAACCCGGACCTCACCGTCACCGGCATGTCGTTCAGCCCGTCCGCGCCCGTCGAGACCAGCACCGTCACGCTCTCGGCGACCGTGCGGAACGCCGGTTCGGCGGCCTCCGCCGCGACGAACGTCAACTTCTACCTGGGCTCCACCCGGGTCGGCACCGCGTCGGTCGGTGCCCTCGCGGCCGGCGCGTCGACCACGGTCAGCGCGAGCATCGGCACCCGCGACGCGGGCAGCTACCCGCTCAGCGCGAAGGTCGACGAGTCGAACACCGTCGTCGAGCAGGACGACACCAACAACAGCTACTCCAACCCCAGCCCGCTGGTCGTCAGCCCGGTCGCCACCAGTGACCTGGTCGCCTCCTCGGTCGCCTGGTCGCCGGGTAACCCGTCGGCCGGCAACACCGTCACGTTCTCCGTGTCGATCCGCAACGCCGGCAGCGTGGCGTCCGCGTCCGGTTCGCACGGCATCACGCTGACTGTCCTCAACGACTCCGGCACCGTGGTCCGTACCCTGACCGGCTCGTACTCCGGTGTCATCAACGCCGGGGCCACCGTCGGCCCGGTCAACCTGGGCACCTGGACGGCCGCGAACGGCAAGTACACCGTCCGGGTCGTGCTCGCCGCCGACGCCAACGAGCTGCCGGTCAAGCAGACCAACAACACCAGCGACCAGCCGCTCTTCGTCGGGCGTGGCGCCAACATGCCGTACGACATGTACGAGGCCGAGGACGGCGTGGTCGGCGGCGGCGCGAACGTCGTCGGCCCGAACCGGACCGTCGGCGACGTCGCCGGTGAGGCGTCCGGCCGGCGTGCGGTGACCCTGAACTCGACCGGCGCCTACGTCGAGTTCACCACCCGGGCCAGCACCAACACGCTGGTCACCCGCTTCTCCATCCCGGACGCGGCGGGCGGCGGGGGCATCAACTCGACGCTCAACGTCTACGTCAACGGCACGTTCCACAAGGCCATCGACCTGACGTCCCGCTACGCCTGGCTGTACGGCAACGAGACCAGCCCGGGCAACTCGCCGAGCGCGGGCGGACCGCGGCACATCTACGACGAAGCCAACGTCATGCTCAACTCGACCGTGCCGGCCGGCAGCAAGATCCGTCTGCAGAAGGACGCGGCCAACACGACCAACTACGCGATCGACTTCATCAACACCGAGCAGGTGTCGCCGATCGCCAACCCGGACTCGGCGCGCTACGCCACGCCGACCGGCTTCACCCACCAGGACGTGCAGAACGCCCTGGACCGGGTCCGAATGGACACCACCGGCAACCTGATCGGGGTGTACCTGCCCGCCGGCAACTACTCCACCTCGTCCAAGTTCCAGGTGTACGGCAAGGCGGTCCAGGTGACCGGCGCGGGCCCCTGGTACACCCGGTTCAACGCGCCGTCCGGCCAGGAGAACACCGACATCGGCTTCCGGGCCGAGAACTCGGCGGCCGGCTCGTCGTTCAAGAACTTCGCGTACTTCGGCAACTACACCTCGCGCATCGACGGCCCGGGCAAGGTGTTCGACTTCTCCAACGTGTCGAACATCGTGATCGACAACATCTGGGCCGAGCACCAGGTGTGCCTCTACTGGGGCGCCAACACCGACTACATGACGATCAAGAACTCGCGGATCCGCAACCTGTTCGCCGACGGTGTCAACATGACCAACGGCAGCACCAACAACCTGGTCAGCAACAACGACGCCCGGGCCACCGGCGACGACAGCTTCGCGCTGTTCTCGGCGATCGACGCGGGCGGCGCCGACATGAAGGACAACATCTACGAGAACCTGACGTCGACGCTGACCTGGCGGGCCGCCGGGGTGGCCGTCTACGGCGGCTACGGCAACACGTTCCGCAACATCTACATCGCGGACACGCTCGTCTACTCCGGCATCACCATCAGCTCGCTCGACTTCGGCTATCCGATGAACGGCTTCGGCGCGAGCCCGCCCACGAAGTTCGAGAACATCTCGATCGTCCGGGCCGGTGGGCACTTCTGGGGCGGGCAGACCTTCCCGGCGATCTGGGTGTTCTCCGCCTCGAAGGTGTTCCAGGGCATCCGCGTCAGCGACGTGGACATCGTCGATCCGACCTACAGCGGCATCATGTTCCAGACCAACTACGTCGGTGGGCAGCCGCAGAACCCGATCACCGACACGGTCTTCACCAACATCTCCATCAGCGGCGCCCGCAAGAGCGGTGACGCCTACGACGCCAAGTCCGGCTTCGGCATCTGGGCCAACCCCATGCCGGAGGCCGGGCAGGGTCCCGCCGTCGGGTCGGTCACCTTCACCAACCTGCGCCTGAGCAACAACGCGGTGGACATCCAGAACCCCACGACGACCTTCACCATCAACCGCAACTGATTCACCCGGTAGCCGACGCCGTCGGGAGGTCCCACCCTCCCGGCGGCGTCGTGCCGTGCCGGCCCTCGCCCGCGGCGAACCGGGCCGCGCCGGCCAGCGCGTCAGTGGCCAGCGAATCCATCCCGTACGCCAGTTCGGTCGCCAGCGCCTCCGCCTCGGGCTGCCCGGTACCGGCCAGCAGGGCCGCCCGGTCATTGCGCAGGCAGGTCTGCGGATGCCGGGCGATCGCCGCCGCCAGTTCCTCGGCCGCCGCCCGCGCCCGGCCCGGCGGCACCACCCGGTTGACCAACCCCATGGCGTACGCCTCGTCGGCCGGCACCGCACGCCCGGTGAGGATCAGGTCCATCGCGCGGCTCTCCCCGATCAGCCGAGGCAGCCGGACCGTCCCGCCGTCGATCAGCGGTACTCCCCAGCGGCGGCAGAACACCCCGAGCGTGGCGTCTGATTCGGCGACCCGCAGGTCACACCAGAGCGCCAGTTCCAGGCCGCCAGCGACCGCGTACCCCGAGATGGCCGCGATCACCGGCTTGCTCAGCACCATCCGGGTGGGACCCATCGGGCCGTCCCCCTCCGGCTCCACCCGGTTACCCCTCGGCGTGCCGACGGCCTTCAGGTCGGCCCCGGCGCAGAACGTGCCGCCCGCACCCCAGAGCACGGCGACTGACGCGCCCGGATCAGCCTCGAAGGCGCGGAAGGCATCCGCCAACGCCCGAGCGGTAGCCCCGTCGACAGCGTTCCGAGCCTCCGGCCGATCCAGAATCACCGTAGTAACAGCCCCACGACGCTCCACCCGCACACCCATCCCGCCAGCATGCCGCCTGCCCCGCGCCCCCACAATCTCGTCGATCTTGCACTTTGGGTTGTCGATTTACCTCTTAGAGGCTGTTTTGTCGCAGCAGAAACTGCAAGATCGGCGGGAGAGCGGCGCGTGGCAGGTTTGTCGTCGGCGACCGGTTTGGGAGGGGGATCGCCGGGAAGTCGGTACTCGTGCGAGCGCTATTGACGAAAGTTGAGCAGGACTCCCGGCTGGACCGCGCGGGTGACCGGTTGCAGAAGGCTGTCCTGGGGACGCTGCGACCGCGGCGACTGCGGGACCTGCTGCACGGCGTGACGCTGGGGCACCCGCTGCACCCGGCCATGGTGCAGGTGCCGGTCGGGGCGTGGATCAGTGCCGCCGTGCTGGACCTGATGCCAGGGCAGCGCCGACCGGCGACCGTGCTGGTCGGTCTAGGGACGGTCAGCGCCCTGCCGGCGGCGGTCGCCGGCTTGAACGACTGGGCGGCGCTCTCCCGGGATCAGCGCCGGGTCGGCCTCGTGCACGCGGCCGCGGACACCGTCGGGGTCGGCCTCTACGCCGGTTCACTGGCGGCGCGGCTCTCCGGGCGGAGTGGCGTCGGCAAGGCGCTCGGGTTCCTCGGACTCTCCGCCGTCAGCCTCGGCGCGTACATCGGTGGGCACCTGGCGTACAAGCAGGGCGCCCAGGTCAACCAGAGCGTGTCCGAGCTGCACCGGATGAGCGACGGGTGGCACTCGCTGGCGGACATGGCCACCCTCCCGCAGCGCACGCTGATCACCCGGGAGGTGGACGACGACATCTCGGTGATCCTCTACCGCCATGGCGACGAGGTCACGGTGATGCTGGAGCGGTGCCCGCACCAGAGCGGGCCGCTGGGCGAGGGCGAGGTCCAGGAGATCGACGGCCATGCGTGTGTGGTCTGCCCCTGGCACGGCAGCGCGTTCCGCCTCAACGGCGGCGAGGTCGTGCAGGGACCCTCCGGCAACGACCAGCAGATCCTGCCCACCCGCATCCAGGACGGCGTGCTCCAGACCCGTCTCCCCTGACAAGCGTGCTACGGGCCGACGAGGACCACCGGCCGCCCTCGACGCACTGATGCCACATAGTCATCTTGATGACTATGTGGCATCAGTCCGTGTGGGGTGTCCGCTCCCGGGCGTCGTTCGTGCGGAACTCGGCGAGCGGGGCTGCGACCTACGCGTGCGGGTGCCGGCTCAACCCCGCCGGTGCCGACCGCCCTGGATGCCGTCGTCGTCCCATTCGCCGACCGCTCCGGCACTACGACCGGGCAGGGCCAGCGGCGTGCCGGTCGGCGGGCCAGTGGGCGGGGCAGGCGTCTCGGTGGTCGCCGCCGCACGACGGGCGGCCCAGGCGGCGCCACTGCCCGCTCGGCCCCCGGTGGTGGAGCTGCCGCCGACCCCGGTCGACCGGCGTCGCGGGGTACGGGCGGCCGCGGTCAGCCGGGGCGCGGCGCCGGCGGTGGCCGGTCGACGACGGAGACCGAGGACCGCGCCGATCTGGGCGCCGACGATGCTCGCCACGGCCAGGACGGCGGAGACGGCCAGCGGTCGGTTCACCCGGTCGGTGGCTCCGGCCCGGGCCGCGCCGACGGTCATCGTGGGCGCCTGACCCGTCGACTCCGTACCGCTGGGTGGTGCCTGTTCCGCGCGCTCCGGCACCGACTGCTCCGGCGTCGGTCGCGGCGCGGGCGGTGTGGGCGCGGCGGGGCGACCGACGAGTTTGCCGGTGGCGTGCGAGCGTGCGCCCTGGTCGGTGGCCTCCGCCGGGAGCCGGAGCAGTTGCCCGGGACGAATCCGGTCCGGGTCGTCCAGCCGGTTCAGCTTGGCGAGTTGCCGGTAGTCGTCGAACTCGTCGAGGTACCGCTCGGCCACCTCGCCGAGGTAGTCGCCCCGGGCAACGCGGTACACCGGCGCAGCCTGGTCTCCGGGGCTCGGCCCGCCCGGCGCGACAAGTCCGAGCGGCCCGCTCCCCAGGGCGTCGCGGGGCCCGGTCGCGGCCAGGCCCAGCGGGGTGCTCTCGGTGAGCCGCGTGGTGGTGGCCGACGCGGCCGGCTGGGCGTACGTCGGGCCGGCGTAGACCGCGGCGGCGCTGGCGGCGGCCGGGCTGGCCGCGAGGATCAGGGCGACCGAACCGACCAGCGCGGCAGCGGCCTTCTGCTGGCGGCTCATCCCGGGCAGCTTCGGCGCCGGCCGGCGCAGGGTCTGGGCGCCCAACTCGACCAGGACGGAGAAGGTGAACGTGGCCCAGCCGAACCAACCGGCCAGCGCCAGGGCCCGCAGGAAGAGTTGCCCGTCGTCCCGGCTGGTCAGGGTGGTGCCCACCTCGGCGAGGGTGGGCAGATGGTCGGGCAGGGGATTGCCGGCGAAGGCGAGCAGCGCGACCGGCGCGCCCGCCACCAGGGCGCAGAGCACGACAAGCGCGCCGAGGCCGGTGAGGACACGTCCCGTCCGCCGTACGACGGACCGACCCGATGCGGACATGGCTGCCTTCCTTCCTATGGGGGCGGGGCTGGGGCTGTGGCGATGGCCCGCGCGGTCGCCTCGCCGGTGATGGTGACCTGGTCGGCGAAGCCGAACAGGCCGAGCATCGAGCGGCGGTAGGTGATCGTGAGACGTACCCGGACGACGACCTCCCCGGCGATCTGCGGGAAGCTCACGGTGTGGCTGGTGGTGGAGCCGACGGCGGCGAGGTATTCGGCGACCGCTACGCGGGCCTGCGGCTGGTCGATCCGCGTCGGCCCACCCTCGATCGCGGTGGCCCGGTCGATGGCCTGCCCGCCCGCGCGGGCCGCCTCAGCGGCCAGGTTGTCGGCGCGTTGCAGCGTGCGGAGCTGGCCCGCGCCGTCGAACGAGAGTCCCACAATGGCCAGTACGCCGATCATCGCCACGGCCAGGAAGATGCTGACCCGGCCGTGGTCGCCGGAGAGCGTACGGAGGTTCATCCTCGGCTCCGGTAACGGTCCAGTGGCGACGTGAAGCTGGCCGCGATCTTGTTCTCGGTGGGCATGCCCGGTACGGCGTTGAGCCGTAGGTCGCGGAACGACACCTTGCACTCGACCGTGACGGTGACCGTCGCGTTCTGGCCGAGGGCGCTGCGGTAGGCGTTGTCGAATCCGGTGTTCTCGTTGCCGACCCTGCCGCCGAACGTCAGAGTCGGAGCGGCTCCGCAATTCAGTCCGTGCCAGTCCAACTGCTCCTGGGCCGCCTTGCGGGCCTGTTCCTTGGCGTCGGTCGGGTTGCGGGAGATCGACGCGGCGCGGGCCGCGTCGTGCGCCGCGGCGTCGAGGGCCTCTGCGGCCACCGCGCTGCGTCCGGCAACGCCCGCCAGCACCATCAGCGCGATGAACGCGGGCGCGAGCACCGCCACCTCGATGGAGACCGAGCCACGCTCGGTGGTCCGGCTCACGGCGCGGTCACCCGCTCCACCGGCCCGTGCGCGGTCTGACCGATCTCGAAGTCCACGCCGGGTACGACCGACAGGGACCGGCCGGAAACCGTGCAGGTCACGTCGATCTCGCTGGTCACACAGCTCGGACCGCCGGCCTTGTCCCAGCCCAGCAGCCAGCTGCCGCTGGTGGACAGGAACTGCTTGGCGCTGGCTACCCCGGCGCCGTTGGACGCGTTGTACCGCCGTTCGGCGTTGACCCCGCTCTGGGCGGCGTTCAACGCCGTGGCACGAGCCAGGAAGACGGCCGCCACCTGGAGTGATGCGAACAGGAGCACCAGGATCAGCGGCATCACCACGGCCAGTTCCACCGGGTTCGCGCCCCGCTCCCGGTCGCCGGTCACGAGACGACGCCGAGCGGTGGAAACCGCCCGGCGCCACCTCGGGTCCGTGACTCGACGCATGTCGGTTACTTCGGGTTCGCGTGGCCCGGGATGGCCTTCATCCAGTCGTTGGCCTTGCCGAGCGCCAGGCCGGTGACGACGGTGGCCACGAAGACCAGGCCGAAGATGATCACCGCAGTCGGTACCGGGCTGTCGCCCCGCTCGCCGTCCCGGCGTAGCTCGGCGAAGCGCGTCGTCACCACGACGTGCAGGTAGGTGAGGATGGACATGGCGTACTCCTTTTCGGGGGTCGGATCAGACACGGGCGATGAACGGGTAGACGACGAAACCGAGCAGCACGAAGACGAGTAGCGCGCCCGGGATGTCGAGCTTGCTGGTCACGCCCTCGGCGCGGGCCAGGTTGTCGGTGCGGATCTGGTCGCGCAGCGAGTCGGCCCGGCTGCGCAGGGTCTCGTGCACCTGCGCGCCCTCGCTGCCGGAGGAGCGCATGATCGCGCCGACGTCGCCCAACTCCGGGATCCCGATCTTGTCGGCGAGGTCGCGCAGCTCGTCCCAGGGGGCGTGCATCTGCATCTGGGCGATCCGCAGCGCCTCCTGAAGGCGATCGAACACCCAGCCGTCGCAGACGGCCGCGGCCCGCTCCAACGACTGCACCGGCCCGTGCGCGGCGGAGAGCTGCAACGCCACCAGATCCAGGTACGTGCACACGGCCTGGCGGAACTCGTCGCGGGCGGCGTCCGCCTTGGTCAGGACCGACCGGTGCGCCAGCAGACCGGCGACGAAAGCCATTCCGAGGCCCCCGAGCACCGGTACGACCAGCGGCAGCGAGATGCCGAGGACGAACAGCGCCACCCCGAGCAGGGTCGGCGTGGCCAGTCCGATCAGCGCGGACAGCAGCACCGACAGCGCGTACTGCTCAGGGGTCTGGCCGATCAGGGCGAGCTGCCGGTGTGGCGGTCGCAGCCAGCGGGACAGCCCGGTCAGCCAGTCCAACCGCCGGGAGGCGGGAGTGGCCACCCGGCCGGTACCCGGCGGCTGGTGCAGGCGGCGCAGCGCCGGACCGAGCGCGGGAGTGGCCGGCACCAGCTCGCGGATCACCAGGAACAGGCCCAACCCGATCGCCGCCCCGCCGGTGACGGCGACGCCGAGGAGCCAGTTGACGATCATCGTGGGCCTCGTGCCGGCACCGTGGCGCTCGCGCTCACGCGACGACCTCCTGTGGGTCGGGCGCCGGCAGGAACCGGGCCGGTCGCTGCGGCTGACTCATCGAGCGGACCCAGGCCAGCAGGCCGATGAAGGCGATGCCGAGCGCGGCCATCACCACCTGACCGGTCGGGGTGCCGTACGGCTCGATGTACTCGGTGTTGACCAGCCCGTACGCCAGCGTCGCCAGCGTCATCCCGGTCAGGAAGCGGACCGCGAACCGGGGCTGGGTGCGCTTGGCCTCGATCTCCCGGCGGGTCGCCACCTCGGCGGACGCCGCGCCGGCGATCGAGCCGAGTACGTCGCCCAACCGCTCGCCCCGGTCGGTGAGGTGCAGGATCAGGGCCGCCACCACCTGGTCGCAGACCGGGTCGCCGATCTCGTCGGCGAACGCCAGCAGCGCGGAGCGGGCCAGCCAGCCGGCCTGCAACCGGGCGGCGAGCAGTCGTACCTCGTCCTCGATACCGGGTGGCACGCTGCCGATCGTGCTGATGATCGCCTGTTGGAGGCCCTGGCCCGTACCGGACACGTCCTTGAGCCGGCGGGTCCACTCGCCGACGGCCTCGATCCGGGCGATCGCCCGCTGCTCGGCCTTGCCCACCGCGAACAGCCACGGCGTACCGGGTACCGCCACCGCCACGAGCAGACCCACCACCGGTAGCCCGGTCAGCAGGAACGCCAACGCCCCGGCGACCACCGCGGCGAGCAGCAGCGCCTGGTAGGACCGCCGCTCGGCGGGCGTGGCGCCGGAGCCCCGCCAGAGGCGACTCAGGCCGGGCCCCGCTCCCGGGCCGGGGCCCGGGGGTCGGCGGGTGCCGACCAGCGCGACCACCGCCAGCAGGAGTCCCGCCACGCAGGCGGCCCCGGAGACCACCGCGATCAACTCCAGGCTGTTCCCCATCAGGTCACCGCCGGGCCAGTCGGGTCTGTCGGGGTCGCCGCCACGCGCCCGTACCGGCCTCGATCCACCGGGTCAGCAGTCGGGAGTCGTACCCCACGCGGAGCAACTGGTCGCGGACCCGTTCCGGCAGGTGTCGGGGGACCGCGCGGCCGTCCGGACCGGGACCGAAGACGGTGGTGGTGGTGATCCGTCCGGCCTCGCCGGCCCCGATCACCTCCTCCACGTGCGAGACGAACCGGTGCTTACGTCCGCCGATCGCGCTCTCGTCCTCGACGGTGACGTAGACGATCAGGTCGAGGGCGTTGCCGGCCATCCGACGCGCCTGGTCGACGGTCATCTCGCGGCCGTGCGCCAACGCCAGCTCGACGATCCGCTCGCCGACGCCGGCGGCCGTGCGGGCGTGGATCGTGCACATCGACCCCCGGCTGGTGGTCATCGCCTGGAGCATCGGCACGATCTCGCGGGACCGCACCTCGCCCACGATGATCCGCAGGACGCCCATCCGCAGCGACAGCGGGATCAGGTCGGCGATCGTCACCTCGCCCGCCGGACGGCCGTCGAAGCCGCGCTCGCCGTGCCCCTCCCGCGCCTCGAAGCTCATCACCGCCCGGTGCCGTTCGCGGCGGCGCGCCGGCAGCAGTTCCCGGCTCTCCTCCAGCAGCACGTACGGCTCGTCGGGCGGGATCTCGTTCATCAAGGCCCGGATGATTGTGGTCTTTCCGGCACCGGCCAGCCCGGCGACCATGATGTTCAACCCGGCGCGCATGGCGGCGCGCAGGAAGTCGCGCAGCAGCGGGTCGATCATCTCGTCCAGGTCGCCCCGGCTACCGGCCACGTCGTCGAGGCTCACGTCCAGGGTGTTGTGCTTGCGGATCACCGCGTACGGGCGGTGGCTGACCAGGAACACCGCCGCCAACCGGCTGCCGTCGGGCAGTTGCAGGTCGAGCGTGGGCTTCACGGTGGACAGGGACCGCTCGGTCGCGCCGGCCCGCCGTGCCGCCGCCTGGAGGATCTCCACCAGTTCGGCGTCGCTGTCGGCGATCGGCTCGCCCCAGTCCACCCCGCCGCCGTGTCGGGTGATGCGCACCTGGTCGCAGCCGAGGATGTGCACCTCCTCGATGGTGTCGTCGACCAGCAGGGTCTGGAGCCGGCCGAGCCCGACCAGCTCGGCGGTCACCTGGTCGAGCAGCAGACGCTCCTCGCCGGCGGCCATCGGAGTGCCGGCCCGGCGGACCGCGTCGGCGTACTCGGCGACCACCTGGACGGCCAGCCGCGCCCGCTCGGTGTCCTCCTCGTCGACGGTGAACTCCCGGCCGCGCT
Organism: Micromonospora sp. NPDC051543; assembly: GCF_044454415.1. NCBI lineage: Bacteria > Bacillati > Actinomycetota > Actinomycetes > Micromonosporales > Micromonosporaceae > Micromonospora > Micromonospora sp. NPDC051543. The sequence continues at coordinate 297,503 of NZ_JBITDT010000005.1, read as the reverse complement.
GCCACAGGGTGAGGCGTTCGGTGAGTTCCCGGCGCAGCTCCCGGACCACCTGGAAGTCCATCCGGGGTCGAGGGGCCGTCTCGGGCGGCGGCGTGGCCGTGGGCGTCGGCTGCGGCATCGGCGTCACGTGGTGGTGCCGGCCGTTCGCGGGGTTCAGCGGTGGCGCGGTGGACGTCGCGCCCGGCGGCTGCTGGCGGGGGTCGGCCGAGACGGGTTCAAACCGCATCCGGCACCCCCTGCTGTACCGGCCAGGCCAGCCGTGCCCGTCGGCGTTCCAGCAACGCCCCGACCGGCACCTCAAGCGCGGTCGCCGCGCGCAGCAGCGGCCGTCCGGACCGCACGGTCCCCCCGAGGCCGAGCACCCCTGCGGTACGCGGGTCGTGCGGCAGCCGGGCGATCACCGGCAGCTTCAGTCCTCGACTGATCTCGGCGCGCCCGTGCCCGTCGCCGATCAGCAGCAGCCGCAGGGTGCCCGGCGGTACCCGGTGTTCGGCGAAGTCCCGCTCGATCGTGGTGACCACCGCCCGCGTGCCGGACAGGTCGGGTAGGTTCGCCCGGGTCACCAGCAGCACCACCGAGGCGGCCCGCAGCAGTGGCCACGGTGGAGCGTTCACGTGCAGTCGGCCGCAGTCGACGAGCACGTCGTAGCCGGGGGTGCCCCGGTCCAGGGCGTTGAAGTAGTCGGCGAAGCGCTGCCAGAGCGGGCTGACGCTGCCGGCCTGCGTCGGATCGACCAGGCCGGGCAGCAGCAGCCGTTCCCGGCGCGGCGCGTCCAGGTCGACCAACTGGGACCAGAACGCGGTCTCCAGGTTGCCGTCGCGCAGCTCGCCGACGGCCAGCTCCCCGATGCCGCGCGGACCGTCCAACTGGCCGCCCAGATAGCCGGCGAGGATCGACCCGCCCGCCGGGTCGCACTCGGCGAGGACCAGCCGGCGGTGCCAGGTCAGGGCGCAGGCCAACGCCGAGGTGGTCACGCCGGGCGAGCCCTTCGCGGACACCAACGCGATGATCGCCATGGTCAGGCCGCCTCGATCAGCACGACGGCGACCCGCTCCTGGGCGGCGAGAGCCACCACGGCGGGTACGTCCCGGATGAGGAGCGCCAGGTACAGCACCTTCTCGTCGTCCGTCGGGCTGACCATGTCGATGACGGTGGCCGTGAACCGGGTGCCCGCCGTGGCGGCCGCCCCGGTGGCGTCGTCGTCCGGGGTGCTGACCAGCAGCACCTTGTCGCCGGGGTGCAGCGCGCGGGCGGGCACCTGGGCGGTCTTCAGGCCGAGCGCGATCTGCTGCTGCCCCGGGCCGAGCAGCGGGTCGTCGGTCACCTGCCCGAGGGTGAGCAGGGTGCCCGGCACCAGCGCCACGGCCGCCCGCTTGCCGACCACCTCGTCCAGCCGGCCCGCCGGCACGGGGCGTAGCCCCTGGCCGCCGGCGACCTGCACGGTGATCAGGTCGGCGGCGGTGACCTCCCGGCCCACCTCCACCGGTCGGGCCACCGCGAGGTAGCTGCCGGTGGCCCGGACCGAGGTGACCGCGAACGCGGCCCCCAGCCCACCGAGGGCGATCAGGAGGACGGCGAGACCCAGCAGGCCTGGACGGACGCGGCGCTGCCGGACCACCTTGGGCGGGCTGACCGGCGCGTCCACCGGTCCGGTCGCGTTACGCGTCGCCAGACTCACCGTTCGATCTCCATTCGTGGCTGGGGTGCTCGCAGAACCGGGTCACTCACCTGGTCACCACCTGAAGCTCCCTGATCTGCACCGGCACGGTGCCGCTGGTCCGGGTCTGCGCGATCGGGTCGCCCTCCACGCCGTTGTCGGTCCACCAGCGGACCGTCCAGTACGTGGTGGCACCCACCCGGTAGGTGCCCGCCTTCGGGTAGCCGTGGTGGTAGCCGCAGTCCGGCGAGGTACTGCCGGCGCGCTTGCCCTTCGGGTCGTACGGGGTGCCGGGTTTGGTGCAGGTGACCGTGTCGCCGTTGCCCATGTTCCAGACGATCCGGTCGACCTTCGCCTCGATCGAGACGGTCAGCCCACGGTCGGTGGCGGAGGCGTTCAGCGGCCCGAAGTAGCTGGCGCTCGGGGTCGCCCACATCCAGACCGGCAGGCCGACCAGGCCGGGGCCGATGTCCTTGCGGGGGGCGACCTTCAGCCGCGCCGGCAGCAGCTTGATCGACGCGAGAGCCCGGCGGGCCAGCTCCTCCGGGTCCGGCGGAGCGCCGAAGCCGGGCGGCGGCCCGTTACGCAGCACGGTGTCCTGCGCGCCGAGGTCGCCGCCGTTGCAGGTCTGGACGTACCACTGCTGGCCCTCTTCCGCCGGCTTCTGCGGCACGGCGAGCTTGTAGTAGCAGCCGTCGCCGTTGTTGAACCAACCCAGCACGTCGTCGTAGCAGGGGATGGTCCGGCCGCCCCACTGGCAGACGCCGCCACCCCCGCCGCCGGAGTCTCCGCCGCCGTTGTCCCCGCCGCCCCCCGGGTCGCCGGGGTGACCGGGTTCGTCGTCCCAGACGTTGCAGTCCGGTTGGCCGGGCGGGCACTCCACCCCCGGGCCCGCGCGGCGGGCGGCGGAGGCCGGCGGGGTCGCGGCGACCATCACCATCAGCATCGCCAGGCCGACCCCGGCGAGGATCCGGCGGCTCAGCACGGCTGGTCCTGGTGCGCGACGCCGGAGCTGATCAGCCACCGACCATCGGGATAGCGGGTGGCGGTGGCCGTCGCCAGGTGCTTGCCGCCACCGCTGCCCGGCACCACCCGTTGGTCCTTGGTATAAACGAGCCGGTAGCCGGTCGCGTCCAGGCAGTCCTGGATCTCCACGGTGGCCGGGTCCGAGTCGAGGTCGACGGCGATCACGGTGGGATCGGATCTCAAGGTCCCGGTGCGCATCGCGCCGTGCTCCTTAGCATCGCGAATGGACAATTGCACCCGGGTCAACAGTGGATCGGCGAGAAATCTGGACAGTTCCGGCGCGTGCGGATCGCCGCGCCGACTCGCCGTGCGCGAGGCCGTGAGATATCCGGAGTACGCCTCGAGCGCGGCCTTTTCGGCAGCCCCGCGATCGACATCCGAATCCGCCCGTACCCCGTCGGCACGCCCCGACGTCGGGCGCTCGACCGCCTCCTGCCCGCTGCCGCAGGCGGTGACCGCCACCGTCGCCACGATCGCCAGCAGGCAGGTTGTCGCTCGCCTGAACTGCCGTCCGACCACCGCCGAACCCTCCTCGTGACAGCCCGACGCGGCGACGAAGCGCCGGTGTCGAGCATGCGAAAGCGCGCCCGGATCACTTCATCCGGCCGTTCATTGGCGCTTCTGCATTCACCGTTGCGGATCTTCTACAAATGCAAGGTCCTGTGCTGTCCGGTCATCGATGTGAGGCTTGCGTCACACTCAAGGGGCGAGCATAAGCTCACGATCGCCGATGCAACAGAGGCAATTCAACCGAACACTCTGAGTGATGATGGGTGGTGGTGGCACGTGTGCGTGCCGCGCTCCGGATGGCTGTCGGTCGAGGGGTCGCCGCTGGCCCGGCCTCGCTGGCGCGGGTCGATCCGTCCTGACCCCTGCGCCCCTTACGAAAGTGGGACATCGCGCCCGCAAGTCGGCCCGCCGCCCGTGCCGTGGGTCCGCGGCGACCGCACGTCGTGGGGCGTGCTCCGGGGCGGAAGTCGTCGGTGGGAGACGTCGCTTTCCGCGCCATCCGCTACACCCGAGCGAACGTTCAGTCACGATCCGTGTTCACCTTTCGGAGTGGTCGTGCGACGTTCGGCGGGGTCGACGTGGCGCTGACGGCCGAACCGACCGACCAACCGTCGGCCTCCGGCGGTCCTGCGGTCACCGAGGTGGGGCCGGTGGCGGGTGCCCGTCGTCTCCGGCTCGCACCCGTGCTGGCAACCCTGCTCGTCACCCCGCTGTTGCGGCTGGCCGTCGTGCGTCACGCCGTACCCTCGGACGCCCCCAGCCGGACCGGGTGCGACGACTGCGGGGCCGTGATCAGCCTGCGCACGCCATGGCCCGCGCTCGGTCCGGCGGGCCGGTGCGGTCGGTGTCGCGCGCGGGTCGGGCCGCCGCCCGGCACGATCGAGGTGGCGGCACTGGCCGCCGTGGCGGTGCTCGTGCTGGTCGGCCCACCGCTCGGAGCGTTGCCGGCCGTGGCCTGGTGGCTGGGCTGGACGCTACCGGCGGTCCTCGTCGACCTGGCCGTGCACCGGCTACCCGACCGGCTCACCCTGCCCGCCGCCGGCGGAACCTGGCTGCTGCTCGGCGTGGCGGCGCTGGCCGGCGCCGGGGCTGGTCCCTGGGTGCGGGCCGTCGCCGCCGGTACGGGTCTGGCGCTGCTCTTCGCCGCCAGCACGTTGCTGCTCGGTCGCCGGGGCTTCGGGCTGGGCGACGCCAAGTTGGCGCTCGGCGTGGGCGCGCTGCTCGGCTGGTACGGCTGGCCCGTCCTCGTGCTCGGGCTGCTGCTCACCTTCGGGCTGTCCGCACTGGTGAGCCTGGGGCTGCTGGTGGCCCGACGGGTCCGCTGGACCACCCACCTGCCGTTCGGCCCGTTCCTGCTCCTCGGCACGGCGGGCGCGCTCCTGGCCGCCTGAGGGGCCTACGGGCGGGGTCGGCCGGCCAGGTCGGGCACCGGCCGGCGGGCGTCGGTACGGCGACGCAGCGCCTCGGCGGTCGGTCGGGCCAGCAGCGGGGTGGCGACCAGGGCGACCAGGGCGCCGAGCAGCAGCCCCGCGGCCACGTCGTGCGGGTAGTGCACGCCCACGAAGACCCGGGAGAACGCGGCCAGCACGGCCAACGGCAACGCGATCAACCCGAGCCGCCGGGAGAGCAGCAGGGTGGTGACCGCCAGCGCGCCGGCGAGCGTCGCGTGGTTGCTCGGGAAGGAGTAGTCGCCGGTCGGTGGACACGTCCCGGCGATGATCGCCCGGCCCACCGTCCGGCACGGCCGGTCCTCGTCCACCACCGTCTTGAGGAATTCGCTGCCCGCGTACGCCAGGAGAGTCGGCAGCGGCGCGACCAGGGCGAGTGCCCGGTCGTGCGGGCCACCGGCCAGGCGGCGCAGCGCGGCAACCACCAGGAGCGCGCCGAGGAGCAGGATCACCCCCTCGGTGGCGTGCCCGACGAACCACTGCACCGGGTGCGGGGTGCCGGCGGCGGCATCGACGATGTCGTGGTACCACTCCGCGCTGATCTCTGGGACGTCCGTAGTGCCGCTGTCGGCCATGAATCACCTCTCCACACGTTCATACCGCGTTCATCTTGGAGAAATCTTGGAAACGCGAACGTGGGGGCAGGTCGGTCCAGCGCGTGGTCGGCTGGCTGGGGCTCAGGTCGACGCGGGTCCCTCGGCCACCCGCTGGGTCGGGCCGGGACCGCCGGCCATCCGCTCCCGGACGGCCTCCAGCGCCTCGAAGGCGTACGCCCAGTTGTGGCACTTGAAGCTGCGCAGGCCCTCGATGGCGGTGTGGCAGTCGGCGCAGTGCACCCCCGCGATGGCGTCCGGGACCTCGGTGTTGACGTACTTGTGGTCGCCGAGGATGACCTCGGCGATCATGCCCTTGTCGTGCAGCCCGGTGACCGCCGAGGAGACGATGTCGTACCAGGTGATCCGCCGGCCGCACTTCGGGCAGTCCGGCTCGTCGCCGCTGACCCAGAGCGGGGCGCCGATGGTGCGCGTCGGCATTCCGAGCAGCTTCTCCAGACGGCGCACGTCCGACTCCGGGGTGGTCCACCGGTGTCGGCCGGGCAGTGACGCGGGCGAGTCGTACACGGCGCGGAACAGGTCGTTCTCGACCCGTACGGTCTCCCGTTGACTGGTCATCGGCGTCCCTCCTCGTGCGTGGGTGCCCCCACCGTGGTCGGCGCTGACCAGGGGTGCAGCCGGATCAACGACAGGAGGGGCGGGCGGGTCGTCGCCTCGGGCGCTCCGTTGGTGAGGCGGGGGTCGGCGACGGCCGCCCACGCGTTCTGCCTCTGGCGGCCGGTCCCGGGTGGTACGACGAACAGATGGCGAGCAGGCCCGAACGGCTGCTACGGGGAAGCGACGCCTCGCTCAGCGCCTCGTTCCTGGAACTCTTCTTCGATCTGGCGTTCGTGCTCGCTCTCAGCCAGACGGCCCAGCACCTGCTGGGGGACCTCACGCTCGACACCAACCGCAACCTCACCGAGGCGATCGCCCTGTACCGCTCGGCCGGTTACCGGGAGATCCCGCCGTACAACACCGAGCGCTACGCCCACCACTGGTTCGAGAAACCGCTCGCGCGGTGAGCAGAGCTCGTCGGGACACGATCAGGGGACTCCGCCGCCAGCGCTCCGCTGAGGTGTGAGACTTTGTCCTATTCTCGGCACGTTCCGACCTTCTCGTCCGACCCCTGACCAGGGATTTCGGGTCGGGCAGCGTCCTCGGACCGTCCTGGGTGGAGAGTGGCGATGAGCGGCAGCAGACGGATCGATCAGATGGCCCGACGTCAGTTCGTCAAGCTGTCCGGGGCCGCCAGCGCGGGAGGGCTTCTCACCCTGGCCGGGGCGGACGGTGGAATGGCCGATGGTGGTGGCGGCTCACCCCAACCCCCGCCACCGCCGAACCCGGGCGGCAGCGCCTGCCCGACACCGTCGGCCCTGTGCGGCTATCCCACCGACACCGGCGGCCGGTTCGACCTCTGGGACCGGGTCCAGGTCTGCCTGGGTACGCGGACCTCACCGCCGACCAACTGCCTGCGCACCACGTCCACCTACGTGGTGCTCAACGGCGCGCCGTCGAACACCCACAACTATCTGCTCGTGCCGACCTGCCGCGTGCAGGGCATCGAGTGCCCGTTCATCGCCACCGCCGCCGCACCGAACTACTGGTTGGACGCCTGGATCAACGCGCAGCCCGGGCAGCCCTCGCACGTGGTCTACCCGAACATCGGGCTCGGGATCAACTCCGCCGACGCCCGCCAGCAGGACCAACTGCACATCCACCTGGCCGGCATCCACAGTGGAATCCAGACCCAGCTCAACTCGTACGACAACGTGATCAGCAACAACCCGGCGAACTGGCGGAACCAGATCGTCCCGATCTGGGGCCTGACGAGCGGGGGCGCCCCGGCCCCCCGCTCCTACCGCGTGCTGCACGTGTCGAATCTGAACGACAACCTGTTCACGCTGCTGCGCGACTTCGTCGTACGCCCGACCGGGGCGAACATGGCCCACCAGGCGATGGCGGTCACCCCTCGCCTGGTCGGCAACGGCGGGTTCTACGTCGTCAACAGCGAGCCCGCACTCCAGACCCCGCAGGGCCAGCCCGGCGGTACGGGCACCGTCGACTTCCTGCTCGCGTACACCTGATCTCCGCAGGTCACGACGGCGAGCCGGACGCCAGGTCGCGTCGGGTGAGGGCGGCCCGCAGCCGCAGCGACTCGGCGGCGAGGTGCTCCCGCCCACCCTGTTGTTCCGCCTGAAATTGGAGCGCGGTTCTGATCAACACTGCCCATACTCGTAGCCATGAAGCTCGCCGAAGCCCTGGCGCTGCGCGCGGACGCGGCGCGTCGCGCCGAACAACTCCGCTCCCGCATCACCGCCAGCGCCCGTTTCCAGGAGGGTGAGACTCCCGCCGAGGACGCCTCGGTTCTCCTCGCCGAAGCGGGCGAGGTGCTCGGTGAGTTGGAGTCACTGATCCGGCAGATCAACCGCACCAACGCCGCCACCACCGTCGACGGGGTGGGGACGCTCACCGACGCGCTCGCGCGTCGCGACGTACTCCGTCTGCGGCACAGCGTGGTCACCTCCGCAGCGGACGCGGCCGCCGGTGAAGGTCAGCGCGGGTACCGGCAGCTTCGGTCGGAGCTGAAGATGGTCCCGGCGTTGCCGGTGGCCGAGCTGCGCCGGCAGGCCGACGACCTCGCCCGGCAACTACGCGAGGTGGACACGCTGATCCAGCGGACGAACTGGGAGGTCGAGCTGCTGGATTGAGGAGTTTGCGGAGCAGGTAGCCGACGTGGAGGCGTGCACGAACCCGCGAGCCGGCGGGCAATCCGGCTCCCTCCTGGCGCGCCGAGGGCAGGCGCGGGGGTTCGATTCCCCGACACACACCGCATGCCCAGCACGGCACACCGGTGACGGCGCACAGGGCACGGCACACCACCAGGTGCAGATCCACGACGGTGAGGGTGGGACAGGGGACTTCCGCAACCTCGTACACCAAGGGTTTGGTCGCTGGACCCGTGGTGGGAGACGGCCGTGGCGGAGCGCGAAGCTCCACCACCGGCCGCCGATCAGCCCTTCACCGCTCCGGCGGTGAGCCCTTCGGTCAGGAAGCGCTGCCCGAGCGCGTACATGATCACCACGGGGATGCTGACGAGCAGCGAGGCCGCGGCGAGTTGTCCCTGCGGTACGACGTCTCCGGCGATCATCGACTGCATCCCCACCGGCAACGTCTTGTACTCGTCCTTGGTGATGAACACGAAGGCGAAGAGGAACTCGTTCCAGGCGTTGGTCAGGGTGAAGAGCGCGACCGCCAGCAGTCCGGGCTTGGCCAGCGGCAACACCACCCGGCCGAACGCCTGTAGGCGGGTGCAGCCGTCGACGAGCGCGGCCTCCTCCAGCTCCACGGGGATCGAGGAGAAGTAGCCGACCAGCAGCCACGTGGCGAACGGGAGCGTGAACGTCGGGTACGTCACCACCAGCGACCACAACGAGTCGGTGAGTCGCACGCCGATGAGCATCTGGTAGAGCGGGATGAACAGCAGCGCGCCCGGCATCACGTAGGTGAGCAGCACGGTGACGGTGAACCCCTGCGCGCCACGGAACCGCAGCCGGGCCAGCGCGTAACCCGCGAGAGCGGCGCAGACCAGCGCCACCGCCGTGGACGCCGCGGACACCAGGAGAGTGTTGAGGTACCAGCGACCGAACGGCTGGTTGGCGAAGAGCGCCGTGAACTGCTCCGTGGTCCACGGCGTCGGCCACAGGTCGTCCGTACGCATGACGACCTGGCCCTCGGACTTGAACGCCGTGACGCCGATCCAGTACAGCGGACCGAGCACGAAGAAGAGCAGGCCGGCGAGCGCGACCCAGGAGCCCAAGCCCGACACCGTCGACGATGCCCGGCGACCGCCGCGCGACTGGAGGGTCGACACCACCCGACCGACCGCCGCCGCGATCAGCAGGATCACCCCGAGGACGACCGCCGCCTTCCAGAAGATCTCCGGCGACGCCCAGATCAGCAGGCCGGTGACCACCGCCGTGATCACCCACGGCAGGGCCTTGCGCACCCGCGTACCGACTTGCAGCGCCGTGCGTCGTGCCCGGGGCAGTTTCGCCCCCGAATCCTGGCGCAACAGCCGGACCAGGAAGAACACCAGGCCGCCGATGACCGGCAGCATGACGAGCGTGACCGCTGCTCCCGCGCCGTACTGCAACTGCAGGATCGCCTTCGAGTACGCGACGAGCACGTACGGCGCGGTCACGTCGCCCGGGCCACCCTGGGTGAGCAGCCAGACGAGGTCGAAGTTGTTGAACGTCCAGATCGACGACAGGGTCACCGTCACGGTGATCACGTGGCGCAGGCCGGGCAGCGTCACGCTGGCGAACCGCTGCCACGCCGAGACGCCGTCGATGGTCGCCGCCTCGTACAGGTCGGCCGGGATGGCCTTCAGGCCGGCGAGGAAGCACACGGTGAAGAAGGGCACCCCCTTCCAGACGTTCACCATGATCACCGATGGCATCGCCAGCGACGGATCGGACAGCCAGCCCGCCGGCCAGCTGTCCACCAGGTGCAGATCGACCAGCAGCGGCCCGATTCCGGTGGCGGTGAGCAGGTTGTTGACGCTGCCGAAGATCGGGTCGAGCAGCGCGCGCCAGCTGAACGCCGTCACCACGGTCGGCACCACCCACGGCACCAGGAGCAACCCCGCCAGCACCGCCCGCCCTCGGCGTCGGTGGTGCAGCAGCAGGGCCGCGGCCAGCCCGAGCACGACCTTGAAGATCTCGGCGTACGCGGTGAAGACGAACGAGTTCACCACGCCCGTGTGGAACTGGTCGTCGCCGATGAGGTGCAGGTAGTTGTCCAGGCCGACGAACACGGACTCCTGCCCGTGCCGTTCGGTGGTGCTGGTGACGATCGACCGGGCGATCGGTACGAGCACGAGGCCGCCGACCAGCACGGCCATCGGCGTCAGGAACAGCGCCGCCATTCGCCAGTCACGACCCAGCCGGCGCTGGGTCGCCGTGAGGGAGCCGGATCCCGGCGGCGAGGAGACCCTCGCCGCCGGGACCCGCGCGGGACGGAGCGTCCTCACTGCGGCAGCCCCTGCTGGTTGAAGATCTGCACCATCTTCGTGTGGGCCGTCTTCACGGCCTGCGCGGGCGCGGTGCCCTGCACGACCTGTTGCATCATGTCGGTGAGGACGTAGGCCGAGCCGACGGCCTGCTGGCCGGCGCTGGCCTTCTGCGGGAAGGTCAGGCCGTTCTTCGTGTTCAACGGCAGCTGCAACTGGGTGATCTTGCGCAGCATGGGGAACGCCGGGTCGCCGCTGGTGAAGAACGGGTCCGCGTCCCAGACCTTCTCCCAAGCGGGCATCACCAGACCGGGTGCCTCCTTCGCCACTCCGAGCAGCGCGGGCGCGCTGACCAGGTACTGCGCCAGGAGCTTGGCGAGCGCGGGGTTCTTGGCGCCCTTGAAGATGACGAAGCCCTGCGACTGGCCGAGCAGCAGCGGATTGTTGGTGGCCGGTCCGATGCAGTCGGAGAACACGTGGGTGTTGGCGTGCACCGGGTTCTTCTTGGTCCGCGAGTCCGCGTAGACGCTGAACTGGTTGCGGGTGTAACCGAGGATGCCGGCGAGCCAGTTCTCGTTGTTGCTGGTGTCGGTCCAGCTCGCGATCCCCGGCGGCAGCATCGGCTTGTACTTGGCGTTCGTGTAGATGTCGCCCAGGAAGGTCACCGCCTGCACCGTCTCCGGTGATTCGAACGTGACCTTCCTGCCGTCGTTGGAGGCGATCGACCCGCCGTACGCGTTGATCAGCGCCTCGATCATGCCGTTGGCGTCACCGGACCGGTTGATCGTCATGCCCCAGCCGAACCGGCGCTTGCCCGGATCGGAGATCTCGAGGCAGACGTCCCGCAGCTCCTCCCAGCTGTAGATGTCCTTGGGCGTGATGCCCTTGTCCTGCATCCAGTCCTTGCGCAGGAACGAACCGATCCCGATGAAGTGGTACGGGATCGCGAACCACTTGCCGTCGAAGACGCAGAAGTTCTTGGCCTCCGCGCACGGCTCGCCGTACTTGGCGGTCAGCGCCTGGACGACGTCGGTGACGTCTTCCAGGTCGCCCAGCGCCTGGAACTGCGCGACGAACCGGGAGTCGGTCATGAATGCCAGGTCACGTGCCACCCCGCCCTTGACCTCGGCATCGATCTTGGCGACCACGTCACCCGCGTCGGCCTGGACCAGGCTGTTCTCGATCTTGGTGCCGGTGGTGTCGGCGAACTTCTTGATCGAGCTGTCGAGGGCGTCGTTCGCCGCCGTCGAGTACAGCTTCTGCGACAACATCCCTATCGAGGAGCCCTTCATCGACGCGGCGGCGTCGATCAGCTCCTGTGGAACCTCGGCCTGCACCTTGGTCGGCGATTCGGAGGTGCCCCCACACGCGGCCAGACCCGCCGCGCCGAGCACTCCCACCCCCATCCCCAGCACGCCGCGTCGAGACCAACCCGATTTGTCCTCCATGGACACCCGCCTCCTTCATCTCGCCGCGCACGGCTGCACGCCGATGGCGTACCCGGCGAACGCCGCGATCGTCGTGTTTCCAGTTGGGCTTCTGTGGTGGCGACCGGGGAGAGTCGCCTGTCGAGATCAGTTCGCTCGTCGGTCGCCGTCACGGCGAGCAGGCCAGCCGGCCGCCGCGGGACGTCCGCTCACGCATGCTCCGTCCGAGCCACCCGAGATCTGTCGGGTGCCGCACCTCGGATGGCGCGAGGTGGTCGAGGCGGTCGGCGACAGGGCCGAGACAGTGACGCTGACGTTCCGGTTCGGTCGTGTCACGAGCCCACCGCCGTTCGAGATTTCGAACTAGGTTCGATATACCGCATCGAGTGGTGCGACGCTAGAGCAGCCCGGTTAGCGATGTCAATGTTTCGATGCTGTTTCGAACCAAAAGCGGGAGGTTTGCTACCGGGACTGGGCCCGGTAGCCCATGCGCGCCGACAGCGCTGCCGCGCCCTCGCGAACCAGCCCGGTCCACTCCACCTGCACCTGCGGCGTCCAGCGGATGATCGGCGCGGACAGGCTCATCGCGGCGATGACGGCGCCGGAGTGATCCCGGATCGCCGCCGCGACGCAGCGCATCGCGCTGTCCGACTCGCCGACGTCGACCGCGACGCCGTCCGCCCGGACCTGGTCGAGATGATCCCGCAGCAGGTCCGGGTCGGTGATGCTGTCCGGCGTCATGCCCGGCAGGGGATCCTTCAACAGGACCGCGTCCAGGTCCTCCGGATCGAGGGCCGACAGCAGCACCTTGCCGACCGCCGTGCAGTGGGCGGGCAGCCGCAACCCGACTCCGGACACCATCCGAACGGGGTGGATGCTGTCGAACTTGACGAGGTAGACGACATCGGCGCCGTCCAGCACCGCTACGTGAACCGCCTCGTCGCAGGCGGCGGCCACGTCCCTCGCGACACCCTGCGCCTCGCGCACCAGATCGAGCCGACCCGCGAACGCCGCGCCCAGCTGGAACAGCGGCATCCCGAGCCGATACTGCACCGGTTGACCCGGCACGGAGATCAGGTACGAGCGAGCTTCGAGCGTCACGAGCAGCTCGTGGACGGTCGTGCGCGGCAGGTCGAGCCGCTCCATCACCTGGCGGGCCGACAGTTGGGGGCAGTCCAGGAACAGTTCGAGGACGTCGAGTGCGCGGATAACTGCCGGTACCACACGGGCCATGTCGCTAGTCCCTTCGAAATGCCGGACCCGCGTCAACGATCTCCACACGGACCAGCACCTGAAGAGGATAGCCACGTGAGCCGTCCGCGCCAGGCTCCGAGCGGCGTTGGCAACGCCCGTAGCCCACGGCCTCGCTTGGGAGGGCGGTGCCGGATCGGCTGACGACGACCAGACCGCTGCCCCGGGTTCGAAGCCCGGGATCGCGGGGGCGTGGCCGCGTAGTTCGTCGAGGTGACGCCGATCGAACGGCCCGTCCTGCCATGTGAGGCAGCCGGTTCGACCCCTCCGAAGCTAGATTGCATCTTACTTCGGTCCAATCTACCTACGCTGCTCGTGATTCTGGGATCGCCAGCATGGATGGCGGGGTTTCCGACCGCGCCGGTCTCGCTCACATCCGTTCGGGGGTTCGGATGCCGAGCAGGTGCAGGCCGCCTGCGCCGGGCCAGGTCACCCGACGCTCGATGTCGCACAGGTCTGGCACCCTGCTCGACGTGACCACGACGGATCCGTTGCCCTGCGACCTGACCAGCCTGCGCGCCCATGTCGCTGAGGGCGGGCGTCCCAAGTACCTGTTCTTCTGGGGTCACCGGCCGCAGGCCGACGGCAGCATCGGTCCCGGGTGCCTGAGCCAGTGGTGGCCGGCGCCATTCACCGTGGACGGCGACCGTTATCTGACCGCTGAGCACTACATGATGGTCGGCAAGGCCCGCCTGTTCGGTGACGAGGCGATCGCCGCGCAGATGTTGACGGCTTCACATCCGGGCGCGGTCAAGGCCCTGGGCCGGCAGGTACGCGGATTCGATCAGGCCAGCTGGGACGAGCACGGCTTCGGTCTGGTCGTCGCCGGCAACGTGGCGAAGTTCAATCAGCACCCCGACCTCGGGCGGTACCTGTCTGGCACGGCCAACCGGATCTTGGTGGAAGCCAGCCCCATGGACCGCGTCTGGGGCATCGGACTGGCGGCCACGGACCCGCGCGCCGAGGATCCGGCCCAGTGGCGCGGCCAGAATCTCCTCGGGTTCGCACTGATGAATGCCCGCGCACAAATCGACGCTCGATAGCCTCCGGCTCTGCCCGGAGGGCCGGCCCGCAGGAGTGACGACGGTCACAGTCGCGAGGCACCCGATTGCGCAAGGGAGGTCGTCTTACCTGGCGTGAGACGAAGCCTGGACGCGGCGGACGAGCAGGAACTCGTCCGCCGGGTGGCCCGCGGTGACCGACGGGCCTTCGACGAGCTGTACCGGCGTACCGCGCCCTGGTTGGAGGTGCGCCTGCGACGCCGGTGCGCGGACCCGGACGTGGTCGCCGACGTCCTCCAGGAGACCTACCTCGCGGTATGGCGGGCAGCCGGCAGCTTCACCGGCGACCAGGTCAGCGGCAGTGCCGTCGGCTGGCTGTGGACCATCGCCGCGCATCGCCTGGTGGACGCGTTCCGGCGTCGTTCCCGGCAGGCCCGGGTGCCGCAGGTGCATCCGGTCGAGACGGTGGTGCCCGCCGCCGAGGACGAGGCCCTCGCCGGCCGGGTCGGGCAGGAACTCGAACAGGCCCTCGCCGTGCTGCCGCCCGAGGTCCGCGCGGTGCTGCGCGCCACCGTCCTGGATGGCTTCACCGTCCGCGAAACGTCCGTGCTGCTGGGCGTACCCGAGAACACCGTCAAGTCCCGGATCCGCCGCGCCCGGATCGTCCTGCGGGAGGCCCTGTCGTGACCACGCATCCCACCCTTAACGACATCGACCGCTACGCCGACGGCGACGCCGGCCTCGACGAGGCGACCGTCTGGTCGATCGAGGTGCACCTGGAGAGCTGCGCCGACTGCCGCGCCCGCCTCGCCGGCAGCACCACGGCCGAGTCGCGGGCCCTGGTCGCCCAGGTCGCGGCAGTCGTCGACCACGCGATCGCCGCCGGTCCCACCCCACGATCAAGCGCCTTCCTCCGTACGCCACTGCGGCAGCGCTGGTTCGTGGCGGCGCTGCTGCCCTGGGTCGCCATGACCGCCGGCGTGCTCGGCACCGCGGCCCTGCTCACGTACTTCCTGTCCGAGCTGCCGTCGATCGTGCTGCTGCTCGCGCCCCTCGCGCCGCTGCCCGGGGTCGCGGCGGCCTGGAGCAGACGCGGCGACCCGGCCTGGGAACTGGTCGTCGGCACCCCCTCGGCCGGTCTGACGATGCTCCTACGCCGTACCGCCGGGGTGCTCGTCCTCGTCATCCCGGTGCTCGCCGTGCTCGCCGCCTACGGGGCCAGCCGGGTGAACCCCGCGCTGATGCTGCTGCCGTGCCTGGCCTTCACCGCCGCCACGCTGCTGCTCGGCTCCCTCGTCGGCGTCCGCCGCGCCGCGATCGGGTTGATGGCCGCCTGGGCCGCCGCCGTGGTCGCACCCAGCCTCGCCACCGCCGAGTTGCCGGTGCTCCTGGAACCGGCAGCCATCGGCGGGTGGGCCATCGTCACGGTCGTACTGGCCGCCCTGACCCTCCTGCGCGCCGACAGTTTCCGGCGCCTCACCTCGTACTGAAGGGAACCACCATGCGAGCGGTGAGCCTGGCCGAGACGGCCACCACCATCCACCCCTGGGCCGTTCACGCCGAGGCGCTGAAGGTGCGGGCCGGCCGACACCTGGCCGTCGACGGGCTCGACCTGAGCCTGACCACCGGCGTGCACGGCCTGCTGGGGCGCAACGGCGCGGGCAAGACGACGCTGATGCGTGCCCTGGCCACCGTGCTCAAGCCGTCCGGCGGCCGGCTCACCCTGCTCGGCAGTTCGGTGGACGGTCGCGCCGACCTGCGCCAGGCCCGGCGTTCGCTGGGCTACCTGCCGCAGCACTTCGGCTACTACCCGCGGTTCACGGTGCGGGAGTTCGTGTCGTACCTGGCCTGGTTGAAGGAGATGCCGAAGCCCGACATCCCGGCGGCCACGCAGCGCGCGATCGACCGCGTCGGGCTCAGCGCCAAGGCCGACGCCCGGCTCCGCACACTCTCCGGCGGGATGCTGCGCCGGGCCGGCGTCGCCCAGGCCATCGTCAACGATCCGCGGGTGCTGCTGCTGGACGAGCCGACCGTCGGCCTCGACCCCGAGCAGCGTCTCGACCTGCGCGAGCTGCTGCGCGACCTGGGTACGGACGCCTGCGTGCTGGTCTCCACCCACCTCGTGGAGGACGTGGTCGCCGCCTGCACCGAGGTGGTGCTGATCAACGAGGGACGGTTGGTGTGGCAGGGCACGCCGGCCGCGCTGGCCGCCGAGGGCGACGAGCGCCACCCGGGCGACAGCCCCGCCGAACGCGGCTACTCGGCGCTGCTCCGCCGCCACGAGGAGGCCGGCCGATGAGCGTCCTGCGGATCGAACTCCGGCGCTCCGCCGCTGCCGGCGCCGCGCTCCTCGTGTTGGCGGTCGGCATCGCCGCCCTCTACCTCGCCCCGGGCCGTTGGTCGGAGGGATGGATGTCCCTCACGCTTACCGTCAAGGAGTACCTGCTCCTGCTCTGGCCGATCGCTCTCGCCGCCGGGGCGTGGCAGGGCCGGCGCGAACACCGGGCCAAGGTCGGGGAACTGTTCGCCACCACACCCCGGTCCCGCGCCCGTCGGATGCTCCCGGTCCTCGTCGCGATGGGAGCCGCGCTCGGGCTCGCCTTCCTGCTGGTGGTCGGCGCGGGCGGCGTGCGGATCGCGTCCACCGCCGCGTACTTCCCACCGGACGTCGTCGCCATCACGCTGGTCGGGGCGTTCTCGCTGGTCGCGGCGGCCTGGCTCGGCCTGGGCATCGGGCGGCTGCTACCCGCTCTGGTGACCGCGCCCGTACTCGCCGTGGCCGGTGTGCTGCTGGTCTTCTTCACCGTGATCATGCGGCCGGACTGGATGGGCGCGATCCTGTCTCCCGCGTACGGCAGCACCCCGTTCTACCCGTTCCAGACCATCGACCCGCGGGTCACCGCCGTTCTCGCCATCTTCATGGCCGGGCTCGCGCTGACCGGCGTACTCCTGCTGGTCGCGCAAGGTCCCCGCACGTCGGTGGCCGCCGTCCTGCCGGTGCTGCTCGGCTTCGGCGTCGCGGCGGCGATCGTCCCCCGCGACGAGGCAACCCTCGTCGCACCGATCGACCCCGTGGCCCGCCAACTCGTCTGCACCGACGACGCGCCGAAGATCTGCGTCACCCGGGTCAACGCGAACGTGTTGGAATCGCTGACCCCGCTCGCCCGCCAGGGCCTGGCCGCCCTCGCCAAGATGCCGAACGCCCCCACCCAGGCCCACGAGGACACGCGGGCCTACCTCATCGGGGACGTGCCCGTCCGGGACGCCGACACCGTCACGATCGATGTCCGGATCGACGACCACGGCGGCCTGGCCCACCCCGACGCCGTGGTCCCCGAGATGGTGTTCGGCCTGGGCACCGGATACGGCGGCCCGGACTGCGAGCGCAACGCCGCCGTCGAACGGGCCGCCGCCTACCATCTGCTCGGCCGCGAGCCGGTCTCCGACGTCGGCGTCATCCCCGAGATGATCGAGGAGGATCCGCAGCTCAACGCCGAGGCGGTCACCCTGTGGCGGGACCTTCAGAAGCTGCCCGCGCCGGAGGCGCTCTCCCGCGTGACGGCGGTACGCGACGCGATCCTGGCCTGCCAGGATCCCACCGGACTGCTGTCGCGGTGATCCTGCACCTACGCGCACGACGCGTACCCCTGGCACTGGCCGCGTCCGTCAGCGCCGCCGCCCTGATCTGGGCGCTGTGGCTGACGCTGTCCACCGAGCGCGACGTCATCCTCCTGCTCGTCGTCCTGACGGTCACGCTGATGGTGGCCGCCCTGTCGACCACACTGGCCGCCCCCGACGAGGACCTGGAACGTGCGGCCGCACTGCGCTGGCCGTGGCGGCGAGCCGTGCACCTGCTGGCCGCGCTGGCGCTCGTACTCGTCGTGCTGCTCGCCACCCACCCCACCGGCGCTCGGTTCGGCCCCACCGCGCTGCTGGTCCGCGACGCCGCCGGCCTGCTGGGCCTGACCGCGCTCTGCGCGACGGTCGCAGGCGCGGCCCGCGCCTGGTTCCTCCCCGTGGGCTGGGCGGTAGCCGCCGCCATGTTTCCCCAGTCGAGCACGTGGGGCACGCTCGCCACCTGGCCCGGCCAACCCCACACCAGCCGTCCGGCCGCGGTGGTCGCGGCCGTCCTGGCGGTGACAGGTCTTGTGGCGTACGCGATGCGCGGCGCCGCCCGACGGGAGTGACGGAAGCGCCGACCCGCGCCGCAGTGGTGTCGCGATCACTCAGCGATCGGCGATGCGTCGCCACCACCACGGGCTGTCCTGTGGCGAGCTTGGATCGTGCAGGGTGCGGGCGCGGTACCGCTCGGCAAGGGGATCCACGATCGCCTGGATCTCGCGCCTGCCGGTCGGAGGGACCGCCATGGCGATCCTGTGCAGGGTGTCGATCGCCGTACGCGGGTCACAGCAGGGGCAGTCGGCATCCTGATCGAGGGTCAACACCGCGCCGGATCGCCGGAGAAACCGCTTCAAGGTGGCAATCGCTGACGCCATCGACTCCACGTCCTGACAGCGCCCTGCCTGCGCGGCTTCGGTGATCTGCCGCAGCACCTTGGCCGAGATCCCATCGGGAACACGGGGGGAGGCGTCGGCGTGCTTGGTGTACCGAGGCACTCGTAGATCGCGGGGGGGCCTACGGCTCATGATCCGTTCTGTGGGGTCGCCATCTCGCCATGATGACATCGTGCGCCTTACCTGGACATCCAAAAAAGTCCCGGACCGGCTGCGGTACGTCGCCGCTGACCCGCGCGGGAGTGGGTTCTTCGGCAGTCGGCCCGCACAGCTCCGGGGCGAGCAGAAGGGAACGAGCCAGCGGGGCACAGTCGCGGTCCCACTGCGGCTCCCTGCGCGCAGGTAGAACACCCTTGCCGACTTCAGACGTTGAAGCGGGACTTGTTGCCGCTCAACAGCCTGCCTTGGTCTATAACCAGCGAGCAGGCTATCGTCCGCTGCGTGAGTGAAACCCCGCTGTCCGATGTCATGTCGGAGCACGCGGAAGCCAAGACCCCAGAGAGCTATGAGCGCTTTCTCAGGCTTTTCCGGTCCTCCACCGTCGGCATTGTGGCTACCGGGGTGGACGCCCATGGCGCGCAAGTGCAGTTCGCCGACGGCAACCTTGGCGCGGGCAGCACCACTCACGGCGACGGACGGACACGCTTGCTGGCATACGCCGATCCCGAAGCGGCACTACGCAACTTTGGTCCCCGGTTCAACGCGGGCGTGTCGGGCGAGGTTCTCCTCCAGATGGCCGCGACCGACCCCGACTGTGAAGGCGTTCTCGTCAACAGCGCCATCTACGAGATCAGCCTGGTCATCAGCAAGTCAGCCGCTGAGTCCCTGCTGACGCCGACTACCACCAGAGCGCCCGGCCGGCGGCCTTGGTGCAAGCGCCGTTAGGGCCGGCATCGCGACCCCAGGCAGCCAATTCATCTCGTTACGTCGGCGGCCAACCTGCCGCCCCTAGGCTCCTCGATCCTCTCAGGGTCGAGGGCGGTAGCGACCGGGACGCCCATCCGATGCCATGCCGACCACCGGTTTCCGGATTGGCCGATCGAACGCCGGGGGTAGGCGCGATGCTGGAACCGAACGGCAGCCGATCGGCTGACACGTGCGGAGGTGGCAACGCATGCCCGACGATCCCCGACACCAGCAGGCCCTCGACACTGCGGAGCGCCTCCTCGGCCAACCGTTGAACCTTCCGCTGGCCGAAGGGGAACCCGCGGTCGGTCAGGACTTCCGGCGGCTGGCGACCGAGCACACCTTCGGCGACTCGTGGCCGCGACCGGGCCTGGACCTGCGGAGCCGCTGCCTGATCTCGGTGGCCGTCGCGGCGGCGCTGGGCACCCACGAGCCGCTGCGGGGCCAGTTGCGCATCGCGCTGACGTCCGGCGTGACCAAGGAGGAGATCGTCGAACTCTTCATCCACCTGGAGGCGTACGCCGGGGCGGCCCGGGCCTTCGACAGCTATCAGGTGGCCGCGGCGGTCTTCGGCGAGCACCGCTGACGACGCTGCCACCATGCCGTCCGCCGCCGACCGACACCTACTGGTCGAAGCTGTGGGCGGACTGGCGTGAAGTCGCCGGTTGGCGCAGCCGGCGAGTGGCGGGACCCCTTGACCGGCCAAGATCGGATCTAGTTAGTGCCCTGGTTGTGCCCGATGATCTTCGCCCGGCGTTTTCGCAGATTAGAAGGGGTGAAGGGTGGGCCGCCAGGGACTCGAACCCTGAACCTATGGATTAAAAGTCCACAGCTCTGCCATTGAGCTAGCGGCCCGTGCGCTCAGGTTACCTCGTCTGTTGGACATGCCTCCTGTCCAGTCCGGGGTTGAACGTCCGAGACGGCCCGAGCGTCAGTTCAAGGCTCACGGTCGGCGGCGGCGCACCCTGATCATGACGACCGCCGTCAGCGGGGGAGTGGGTGAACCCCGGTGCCGGACCGGGGGCGGTAGCCGTGAGCCGAGGCCCCATTCTCCGGGGCTCAGTGCGGCCGGCTAGCCATCTGGGCGGCCCGGTCGGCCATGCCGGCGAGGCGGTCGAGGTCCGGCTGCAACGACACCCTGGCGGTGCCCTGGGCCAGGACGTACTCGGAGGCTCTGGCGAACCCGTGCTGGCGCGTGTGATAGGCCATGGCCACCCGCGGATCCCGCACGATCTGCCGCAGTTTGCGGCTGAACGCGAGCGAGGTGGTGATCCCGATCGAACTGGTGGACCGGTCGACCGAACCGACCGGCGTCACCGGAATGGCGACCGCCCCGCCCGCCGGAGTCGTGTAGGCGAGTGCCGTGACCAGGTCTCCGGCGAACACCTCCTGCACATGATCCGGCCAGGGCACCACGTCTACCACTTTCCGCTCCGCTCACGCAGCCGGGACATGCGCTGTCGGTACTGGCGCTCGCCAACCAGCCGCCACATCACTCGACCGATCGCGGGCACCTTGGCGAGGAAGTAGCGCCGCTCGTCCGGCGTGGCGTCCTCGAGGATCGCGCCCAGCGCGTGCATCACCTTGTTCCGGGGCACGGCCTCCAGGCCACGACGACCGACGAGATTCCACTCGTCGACGCTCAGGTGTTCCGCAATCAGCGGAATTATCTGCTCCTCCTCCTCGTCGAGGTGTTCGACGAGGACCGCGCGGTGGCTGGCGAGGCTCGCCGCCACGTCGTCGCGCACCTCAGCGCTGGCCTGACCCTCCCACTGCGGGAGCAATGCGTCGATGGCCTGCAGCGAGGTGTCGAGTTGGCCGTGCTGCTTCTCCATCCGCGTCACCAGGTCGGTGTGCAGACCGGCGCGTTCGCGCAACAACGGCCAGATCAACTCGTCCTCAAGGTGATGATGATGGTGCAGACCGCCGACGTACTCGCGAATGGCGGCAGTGAGCTGCGCCGCCCGGGCGACGTCACCGACCCCGGCCGAGGCGACCAGCCTTTCGAGGACGGTGGCTTCCCGGCGGAAGACCCGGTGGATGATCACCATCTCGTGGGTATACGGCTTACTGCTCACGGGCACGGCGGTGCTCCTCAGTGCATGAAGATCGCGGGAACCGCACGCTACGTCAGCGGTCTTGACAACGACTTCCGGCCGTCAGGCCGCTCGACCCCCTCGTAGAGATCGAGGTAGTACCGGTTGACGTCGTCGGTGCTGGCCCGCAATCCGTTGGGGTCGACGATGTCGTGCCCAACGCCGAGTTCGCGCGGCAATTCGTGCGCCGAGAACGCCGTGTCGTTCCGTTCGGCGATGTCTCTCGGAATGTCGACGGCGGCCTGCCGGTCGATGAATTCGTCGTTCTCCGACGTGACGACCGCCAGCTCGCGTAGGTGCGGACTCCTCGGGTCGGTCGCGAAGTTGCCGACGACGCGCAGGTACTGCGACAGCCCCGCGATCGAGACGCCGTCGGAATTGGCCCGGGCCGGGACGAGGTGCGACCCGACGAGGACGACGAGGGGCTTGACGGCCGGGCCGGGAACCTGGGCGGAACCGGGCTTGTACAAGGGAGACAGCAGGACAGCACGATGTACCGCATCGGGACGGTGGCCGACAAGCCAGGTGGCCAGGACGGCGCCACCGGAGACGCCCACCACGCCGACGGAGTCGCCCAGACCTGCGGCGACGTTCAACGCGTCGTTCGCATAGTCGACCAGCTCGACGGCGTCGAGCTTCGCATTGGCCGACCGGTCGGTGAAACCGTGTCGTGGCGCTCGTGGCACCCAGACGTTGTAGCCCCGGTCGAAGAACAGCTTTGCCAGAGCCCGGTACTGCGTGGGGCAGCCGGTGTAGCCGTGCAGCAGAAGAACAGCCTTCGCGCTCGTACTCCCGTGGGAGAGAAACTGGCTCCGGCAGTCCGGGCGTACCTCAGGATCGGCGGCGTCCGCCGAGACGGTCCGCGTGGCCCGCTCGCTCGCCGCGGCGAAGCTGAGGGTCTCCGGTACCGCGCGTTGGAGCTCGTCGCTGCGCAGCGGCCACCCGTACAACGTCAGGACGGCCACCACAAGGACGAGCGCCAGCACGAGTACGAAGCGGCCGACGTGACCGCGACGGGCACGGGTGAGGCCCTCCGGGGGATCTCGGCGGGTGGTCGACTCCTCCTCGTTGAGGGTGTCGACCGGTGGCGAAGCGTCCATGGAGTCCATTCCGGGTGGAGCCCGACGCGTTCTCAGCGGGGCAGGGCGCGAAGGAACCGTTCCGCGATCGGGACGGCGGACTCGGTGCTGGATCCGCCACCCTCCACGAAGACAGCGAATGCCACGTCGCCCTGCCAGCCGATGAACCAGGAGTGGGTGTGGGCGGGGTCGTTGTCGTACTCGGCGGTGCCGGTCTTGCCCTGCACCGGCTGGCCCGGTACGTCCTTGAGCGCGGTGGCGGTGCCGGCGGTGACCACCTCGCGCATCATCGCCCGGACCGCCTTGACCGAACTCGGTTTGAGCCCGGCGGCGGCGGCCGGTGCGGCCGGCGCGGGGTCCAGCACCAGCTTCGGCTGCTCGAACCGCCCCCGAGCGACGGCGGCCGTGGCGGCGGCCATGGCCAGCGGGCTGACCACGGTCTTGCCCTGCCCGAAGATGGCAGCGGCCCGTTCGACCGGCGAACCGTTCGCCGAGACCTTGCCGGTGAACACGTCGACGCCGAGGTCCCACTGTCCTTCCAACCCCAGCGATCGGCCGGCGAGAGCCAACCCCTCGCCACCCAGCTCCGGAGCCAGCGATGCGAAGGCGGTGTTGCAGGACTTGGCGAAGTCGGTGCGGAAGGGCACCCGGCCGAGCGCGAAGCCCTCGGAGTTCTTGAACGACCGGCCCTGGACCTTCAGGGTCTGCAGGCAGTCGACCACGGCGTCCGGTGTCACGGCGCCCCGATCGAGCAGCCCGACCGCGCTGACCATCTTGAACGTCGAACCCGGTGGAACCTGCGCGGTGAAGGCCAGGTTCTCCCCGGCGGCACCCGGTCCGTTGGCGGCGGCGAGCACCGCGCCATCACTGACCCGCACCGCCACCACGGCGGACCGGCGTTGCTCTGCACGTAGCGCCGCGTCCGCCGCGTTCTGCGTACGAACGTCGAGACTGGTCTTGACCGCCTGCCCCGGCTCTGGATCCCGGTGGAACAGCTCGGCGCCCGTCGGTGCACCTTCGCCGTCCTGGCCCGATCGCTCGACGAGCACGGTGAATCCGGACCTGCCGCGCAGCCGGTCGTCGTAACGCTCCTGGAGACCGCCTTGGCCGATCAGGTCACCGACGGCGTACTTGTCGGGGTGGGCGGCCAGGTCGTCGGCCTGCGCCGCGTCCACCGAGCCGAGCAGCGCACGGGCGAATTCCCGGGTCGGCGCGAGGTCCAGCTTCTCGGCGTCGAACCTGGTGCCCGGCAGGGCCTGGAGACGGGTCTTGATCTGCCGGTACGCATCGTCGCGAAGCGTCACCACCTCGACGAATGCGTCCGGTTCGGCCTTCACGAGCCGGTCGGGCAGATCGGCGACGTCGACGGCGGGTGACAGCGCCGGACGGATCGCCCGGAACGCGGCGTCCAGCTCCTCGACCAGGCTGTCCACGTCGGGCACCTGGTTCGGTTGCACACCGACGCGCACCACCGGCCGGGGCTCCACCATCGGCCTGCCGGCCGCATCCAGGATCCCGCCCCGGCGGGCGGCGTCCCGACGCAGCCCCAACCGGTCGCCCTTGACGAGCTTCTCCTGCACCAGTTGCGGCTCCCAGATCACCCGCCACGTGGAGTCGTCGTCCCGGTTCAGCCGTACCTGCCGGTCGTACGTCCAGTGGGTGTCACCGGGCAGCGTCCAGTCCACCGTGATGGTGCCGGTCGCCGTGCCGGCGTCGACTTTCGGCTCACTCCGCAGGACGACCGCGGGCGGGGTCGCGGCCAGATCGCCGGACAGTTCCTTGAGCTGTCGGGTCACCTCGGCCGCCGAAACCTCCGCGCCCGTGGCGTCGACGAACTCGACCGCCGCCAGGTCGCCCTTGCGCCAGCCGGCCACGAAGGCGTCGATGCTGCTCTTCGGGCCGTCATCGGCCGAACAGGCGGCCAGCGCCCCGGCGGCGAGCACCGTCACCGCGATCGCGATGAGCGATCCATGGAACCGGAGGCGGTCAGCGCACGACGGGTGGAACTGGTGCAACACGCGGATTCTCCTCAACGTCGTCCCTGCCAGCCCCTCTCGTCCGGCCGCAGCCGAAGCGACGCTAGTCAGACCGACTTGACAGACTCTTACCCGCGCGGTCGGCGGCTTGATCGACTCGCCCTCCGGGAAGGCGGGGCATCCGAGTGGCCGGGATGCCCCGATTTCCGGGAAGGCGAGTTGATCAAGCCGCCCGCGCCGGGACGCACGGTGGTTGAGCTGGTCCTGGGCGGGTACGGGGTCGGACATGCGGATCGTGGTGGTGGGGGCGAGCGGCAACGTCGGTACGGCGGTGCTGCGGCGGCTGCGCCGGGAGCGCGGTGTGGAGCTGGTCGGGGTGGCCCGGCGGCTGCCCGGCCCGGATGCCGGCACGCCGTACGACCAGGTGGAATGGCACTCCTGTGACATCGGCGCGCCGGGCGCTCCGGCCCAGTTGGCCGAGATCTTCGCGGGTGTGGACGCGGTGGTGCACCTGGCCTGGCAGATCCAACCCAGCCACGATCAACGGATCCTGCGGCGGACGAACGTCGACGGCAGCCGGGCGGTGTTCGAGGCGGTGGCACGGGCCGGGGTGCCGGCGCTGGTGTACGCGTCGTCCGTCGGCACGTACGCGCCCGGGCCGAAGGACCACCCGATCAGCGAGCGGTGGCCGGCCACCGGGGTGTCCGGCTCGTCGTACAGCGAGCACAAGGCCGAGGTCGAGGCGCTGCTGAACGGGTTGGAGCGGGAGCATCCGGCCCTGCGGGTGGTGCGGCTGCGACCCGGGTTGATCTTCCAGAGGGACGCCGGCGTGGAGATCACCCGGTACTTTCTCGGCCCCTTCGCGCCGGTACGACTGCTGCGCTTCGGCCGGATTCCTCTCGTACCCACGAACCGGCGGCTGCGGATGCAGGCGGTCCATGCGGACGATGTGGCTGACGCGTACGCCCGGGCTGTTCTGGGTGATGCGCGCGGCGCTTTCAATGTCGCCGCAGACCCGGTGCTGACTCCGGAGCTGGTGGCTCGGCACTTCCATGGTTGGACGGTGCCGGTCGCGGCGCCGGTGCTGCGGGTGGCGGCGGCGCTGACCTGGCGGGCGCGGCTGCAACCGGTCGACGCGGGCTGGGTGGAGCTGGGCCTGAACGCGCCGCTGATGTCCAGCGAGCGGGCGGAGACCGAGTTGGGCTGGACTCCCAAGATCGACGCGCTGACCGCGCTCAAGGAGCTGTTCGCCGGCATGGCCGGTGGCGAACACACCCCGAGCCCGCCCCTGTCGGCGGCCCCGCACCAGCCCGGCCGCCCCACCGGTCTCCTGTCGGGCAACCCCCCAGGCCAGGGCAACCCCTACTGACGGCCTCGGCCCGCCTCGTCGATCAAGAGGTTAGCGTCACCTGACGGGCGGAATCTGACGCAAACCTCTTGATCACCGCGCCAGAGCGGGGACGGCCCGCGCGGTCAGCTCAACGCCGCGCCCAGGAAGAAGATGCCGGGGTGGCCGGGGGTCTCGAACTTGCCGCTGGGGTTGCGGCGCAGCGTCGAGCTTTCGATCTTCATGGTGCCGGTGCGGTTGTTGCTGACGAAGAAGATCGCGCCGCCACCCTCGTTGGCCCTGTTGTTCTCGATGATCGTGCCGGCGATGCGGACGGCGAACTCGTTGCCGTCGCAGTAGATCGCGCCGCCGCTGCCACCGCCGGGCGTCCCCGACTTGGCCGGGTTGGCGCCGTTGCCGATGGCCTCGTTGTTCCGCAGCAGGCTGTTCAGCACCGTCCACGACACGCCGATGCTGCTCAGCGCCCCTCCGTTCGCGCAGGAGCCGCCGTCGAAGGTGCTGCTCACGACGTACACCGGCTTGTTCTCGTACTGGCTCAGCACCCGCACGGCCGCGCCGCCCAGGTCCGGGCCGGTACGGTCGCAGCGGTTCCCGACGAAGCGTGAGTTGACGATCTTGAGCCGCCCACCGCGGACGAAGATCGCGCCCCCGCCGCCACCCTCGGCCTTGTCGCCCGTGGAGTTGCCGTCGGCGAAGGTCAGGTTCTGCACGGTGAGCTGCGGGTGGTCCTGGTTCTGGCAGTGCGAGGTGGTCCAGCCCTGGGCCTCGTCGCAGGTGTTCATGTAGAGGATGCGGCGCTGTCCCTGGCCGCTGAGCGTGACCTTGCCGCCGCCGTCCAGCACGACCTTCGGCCCGTTGGCGTTGCGGACCTTCGCGGTCGCGGCCATCTTGATCGTCACCGGGCCGGGTCCACAGTTGAACGTGATGATGCCACCGGCGGCGACGGCCTTCACCACGGCAGCGGAGGTGCAGCTCGCCGGGGTGCCGGTGCCGATGGTCCGGGTCGGCTTCGAGGTGTCCACGGCACGGGCCTCGGTGGGCACGCTCGCGTGGCCGTTCGGATTGCCGGCCGGGGCGACCTTCGCGGCCGGCTTCGGGCTGGCGCTGGCCCCCGGACCACCGAGACCGTCGCGTCCCGCCGGCACGACGTCCTGGTCGCCGGTCGCCACGGCCTGCGGCGAGGCGGACGGCGTGCCGGTCGGCGTTGGCTCGCCGGACGCGCACGCGGGCAGGGTCGCGGTGGCGACACCGAGGACGAGCAGGGCGGCAAGCGACGTCATGCGCACCCCGTGACTCTAGGAGCCGTGACGCCGCACCGCCGAATCCGCCGTGCCGATTCAACGCCCTAAGGCTCGACCCGCGATCAGGCGTGGGAGAGGGCGAACGCGGTCAGGAAGCCGGCGACCGTGATGAGACCGACCAGCAGGTGGGCGTTCTCGAACGCCTCCGGGACCATCGTGTCGGTGATCATGGCGAGGATCGCCCCGGCGGCCAACGCCGTGATGGCGGCCA
Source organism: Micromonospora sp. NPDC051543 (assembly GCF_044454415.1). NCBI lineage: Bacteria > Bacillati > Actinomycetota > Actinomycetes > Micromonosporales > Micromonosporaceae > Micromonospora > Micromonospora sp. NPDC051543. The sequence continues at coordinate 270,145 of NZ_JBITDT010000005.1, read as the reverse complement.
GCACCTCCGGTGGCGCGCCACCCAGCAGCGTGTTGCCGACCAGCGCGGCGAGCCCGCTGATCAGCGCGATCCCGGTCCACAGCAGGAACACGTACCGGCGGGTCCGGCCGGACTGGCGCATGCCGGCCGCGCTGGACAGCCCCTCCGGGATGTTGCTGAGGAACACCGCCACGACCGTGACCAGGCTGACCGCGCCGCCGGCCAGCAGGCTCGCGCCGATCACGACCGATTCGGGTACGCCGTCCAGCAGCGCCCCGACGGCGATTGCCGACCCGGAGCCGGGTTGCTCGCCCTCGGAGGGCTGCTGGCCGCCCGAGCGCTTGCGGTTCCGCGCGCCGCGCCGGGCGAGGCCCACGTTGGCGAGGGTGTACGCGCACGTGCCGCCGGCCGCGCCGAGCACGGTGGGCAGCATGCCGCCCTGGTCGTGCGCGACCTCGATCAGCTCGTACGAGACGGCGGAGAGCAGCACGCCCGCGCCGAACGCCATGACCGACGCGATGAGCCGCTGGGGCACCCGCGCGAACCAGCCGACCGCCGCCCCGATCAGCAGCGCCGACCCGGCCAGCAGTCCCCATCCGCCCGCCTGCAACCACTCCGGCATTCCCGGGACCGTACCCCGGGTGGTGGGTGCGGCAAACCGTGCTCAGAAGTCGGCGAAGAGGTACGGCACCGCGCGCGGGAAGATGCCACGCAGTTCGGCGGCGGCGTCGACCGGCACTTCGCCCAGCCCTCGCAACGGCAGCTCGGACGGATCCAGCACCCCGTACGCCAGGGCGGAGAGCCCGGCCGCGGTGAGCGTCGCCGTCGCCGCCGGGCCGCTGTCACCGGCAACGATCTCCAGGATGCCGGTCGTGCCGTCCAGCAGGTGGGTGCCGGCCAGCCACCGGTCGCCGGTCAGCTCGACGCGGACCCGACCCGGCCCGGCGGGCAGCCCGCGCAGCGCGTCCAGCGACAGGAGCCGGCCCATCGGCGCGGACGCTCCGGGCCGGCCCGCCCGTACCTCGACGTGCACGTCCAGGTCGGTGAGCCACAGCTCGGGCAGCTCGTCCGGCGGCACCTGCACGCTGACCCGTCCGACCTGGTCGACGTGCCGGGCGAGGAACTGCAACAGCAGCATCCGGGCGAGCGGGTCGGTGGCGAGCAGTTCGTTGCCGTGCAGCGTGCCGCCGTACTCGTCGATCCGGTAGGTGACCGCGCCCGTGACCTCGCCGTCCACCCGGGCGGTGAGCAGCCAGTGCTCGTCGCGGTCCCGCAGCCCGACCGCCCGGTAGTCCGGGAAGAGCGAGAAGCCGTGCCGGTCCCGCAGACAGCGCTCGGTGAACGCGCGCCACGCCGGGTAGCCCACCCCGATCCGCTCCCAGCCCACCTCACCGGGGAGTTCGGCGCGCAGCAGCGGCCCGAGGTCGGCCGGGGTGAAGGTGACCGTGCGCGGCTTGGGCAGGCCCACAAAACCGAACCGGGCGTAGAAGCTGGGCCGGAACGGGTAGAGCGCGCTGAGCGGGTGCCCCTCGTCGCGCATCTCGTCGAGCAGTTGGTGCAGCAGCGTCCGTACGTGCCCCTGCCGACGGGCCAGCGGATGGGCGGCCACACTGGCGACGCCGGCCATCGGCAGGACCACCCCGCGCAGGTTCTGCCGCATGGGGATGGCCGAGGTGGCGGCCAGCGTGACGCCGTCCTCCTCGACGGTGAGCGTCGTGTTGCCCTCGTTGTAGGGCAGGTAGTCACGGAACTGCTCGACCCGGGCGGCGCCCAGCGGTGACGACTCGAACGCGTACGCGGCCAGCGGGAAGCTGGTGGTGAGACGGTCGTCGGCGGTCACCCGGCGGATGGTCATCCGCTCATCTCAACCCGTTGAGATGAGCGGAGCAACCGGATTGGCCGGATCGGTCAGCGGGGGGTGACGTCCGAGACGACGACCGTCACATTGTCCGGAGCGCCGGCATGGTGGGCCAGCTTCACCAACTGCTCGCCGCACTGCTGGCGGTCGGAGTACATGCCCAGCGCCGCCGCGATGTCATTCTCCTCGACGTAGTCGGAGAGCCCGTCGCTGCACAGGAGCAGCCGGTCGCCGGGGACCACGGTGAGCACACCGACCGCCGGCGGGGTGTCCGCGCCCTGCACGGCCCGGGTCACCAGGGAGCGCTGCGGGTGGTGCCGGGCCTGGTCCGGGGAGAGGGTGCCCTGGTCGACGAGCGCCTGCACGAACGTGTCGTCCCGGGTGAGCTGGGTCAGCTCCCCGTCGCGCAGCAGGTAGCAGCGGGAGTCACCGACCTGGGCCAGCACCAGCGTCTCGCCGGCCAGCAGCGCGGCGGTGAGCGTGGTGCCCATCCCCTCGCGCGCCGGGTCCACGGTGATCGCGGCGTGGATGCGCTGGTTGGCGGTGCTGACCACGGCACGAAGGGCGTCCGCGGCCGCGTCCGGTTCGGTGGGGGGCGTCAGCTCGTCCAGGATCCGGATCACGATCTCGCTCGCCACCTCACCCGCGGGCAGGCCACCCATGCCGTCGGCGACGGCGATCAGGCGGTCACCGGCGAGGGCCGAGTCCTCGTTGTTGGTGCGGACCAGGCCGATGTCGTTGAGGATGGCCGAGCGGAGGATCAGCGTCATGGTGTCAGCTTGCCAAGAACACCCCGCCTTCGTCTCTACGCACTACTGCGTAGGGTTGAGAAATGATGCCGGTGTCCATGGTCGGACGCGCCGGCGAGCTCGCCGAGCTCGACCGGGCGTGGTCGTCCGTGGCCGCCGCCGAGCGGCGCGCGCCGACCGTCGCGGTGCTCACCGGCGCGGCCGGCGTGGGCAAGAGTCTGCTGGTCGCCGCCGCGGTGGACGCTCTCACGCCACGTCCGTCGGTGGTGCTCTCGGGCGCCGCCCGGGTGCACGGTCCGGCCCCGTACGACTGGTTGGCGGCGGTGCTCACCGGCCGCGACACCGGCTCGCTCGCCCTGCCGCCGGACGCGCTGGCGTGGCTCGCCCAGCAGCCCACCGCGCCGCGCGAGCGGTACGCGCCCGGCACCCTGCTGCGCCTCGCCGTCCGTACCGTCCAGTTGCTGGTCGGCGCCGGCCCGGCGGTGCTGGTCGTGGACGACCTGCACGCGCTCGACCCGGCCAGCGTCAACCTGGTCGGTGAGCTGGCCACCGTGGCCGAGCTGCCGGCGCTGCTGATCGTCGCCAGCCGGCCGGCCGCCGACGCGGTGGCCCCGGACCTCACCCGCCGCGCGTTGGCCCGCCTCTGCGGGGTACGCGGTGTCGTCCGCCAGCATCTGGGTCCGCTGCGCCCGGCCGAGGTCGCCGAGGTGCTGGCCCAGGTGTACGAGGGTGCGCCGCCGTCGGACCGGCTGGTCACCTCGGTCTGGCGACACACCGGCGGCAATCCGTACGCGTTGACCGAGCTGCTGGCCGCGTACGCCGGCCAGGGGCCGGACGCGTTGCTGCGACGGTTGCCCGGACCGCGTACGCCGCTCGGCCCGGTCGAGGCGGTCGACGTGGAGTTGACCGCCCGGGAGGTCGAGGTGCTGGGCTGCCTGGTCAGCGGTATGTCGAACAAGCAGGTCGCGAAGGCGCTCGGCATCTCGGTGCGGACGGTCACCGTGCACGTGTCGAACCTGCTGCGCAAGACCGGCTCGGCGTCGCGGACCGAGGTGGCGCTCTGGGCGGTACGCCGGCGGATGCCGGTCCCCGCCCCGGTGGACTGAATCGGTCTCAGCGGCGCGGGTAGCGGAGCAGCAGGCTCGCGGCGACCTCCTCGTCGCCCACCGCCGCGTACGTGTGGGGCACGTCGGAGACCCAGCGGAGGTGACCGCCGGCCGGGGCGGTCAGTGGCGCGTCGGCCGGGCCGGCCCGCAGCACTCCGCCGAAGACGGTGATGTGTTCGGTGACGCCCGGTTGGTGGGCGGGGGACGTCTGCACGACGCCCGGTGCGACGCGCATCCGGTACAGCTCGTAGGTCGCGTCGGTGTCGGTGAACACCTCCAGCAGGGTGGCGGTGACGGCGGCGCCGTGCATGACGGGCCCGGGCGTCGGGTCGGCCAGTAGGGCGGTGAACGGTACGCCGAGCTGCGCCGTCACCGCCCAGAGCGTCTCCAGGGTCGGGTTGCGGGTGCCGTGTTCCAGGCCGGAGAGGGTCGCCTTCCCGATGCCGGCGAGCCGGGCCAGTGTGGACAGCGAGATCCCCCGCTCCTCGCGCAGGGCGCGTACGCGCCGACCGACGACGACGGCGTCCAGTTCGAGGCCGGGACGGCCCGCTGGTGGTGGCTGCGGCATCCGACTATGGTGCTACACACTGTCGTTCCGTAAACGGAACGCTGCGGGGGTGGTGACATGGGTGGACGCGCGCAACCGGTGCTGGCCGGCGTGGTGACCGCGCTGGTCGGCTTCGCCAGCTCGTTCACCGTCGTCCTGGCCGGGCTCCGGGCCGTCGGCGCGTCGGACGCGCAGGCCGCCTCCGGCCTGCTCGCCCTCTGCGTGCCGGGCGGGCTCGCCGCCGTCTGGCTGGGTTTGCGGCACCGCATCCCGATGAGCGTCGCCTGGTCGACGCCGGGCGCGGCGCTGCTGGTGGCGACCGGGCCGCCGCCCGGAGGCTGGCCGGTCGCGGTGGGCGCGTTCCTCGTCTCCGGGCTGCTGATCGTCGCGGCCGGTCTCTTCCCGCCGCTGAGCCGGGCGGTGGCCGCGATCCCCAAGCCGGTGGCCGGCGCGATGCTCGCCGGAGTGCTGCTGCCACTGTGCACCGCACCGGTCCGGGCGCTCGTCGAGCTGCCCCTGGTGGCCGGTCCGGTGGTGGCCGGCTGGCTGCTGCTGCACCGGTTCGCCCGCCGCTGGGCGGTGCCCGGGGCGTTGCTGGTGGCCGTGGTGGCGCTCGCGCTGACCGCACCGCCGGCCGGGCTGAGCGGCCGCACCGCGCTGATCCCGTCGGTCACCCTGACCGTGCCGGCCTGGAACGTGTCCGCGCTGGTCGGGTTGGCCCTTCCGCTGTTCCTGGTCACGATGGCGGCGCAGAACGTACCGGGCATGGCGGTGCTGGTCGGCTACGGCTACCGTCCGCCGTTCGGCGCCGCCCTGCGCGCCACCGGGCTCGCCAGCCTGCTGGCCGCCCCCGCCGGCGGACACGCCGTGAACCTCGCGGCGATCACCGCCGCGCTGGCCGCCGGCCCCGACGCGCACCCGGACCCGGAGCGTCGCTGGGTCGCCTCGGTCACCGCCGGCGTCGGGCTCGCCCTGCTCGGGCTGGGCGCGGGCGTCGCCACGGCCCTGGTCGCGGTCGCGCCGCCGATCCTCATCGAGGCCGTCGCGGGGTTGGCCCTGCTGGGCGCGCTCGCCACCGCGCTCGCGGCGGCGGTGACCGACCCGGCGGGCCGGGAAGCGGCGGTGGTCACCTTCGTGGTGACCGCCTCGGGAGTGACGCTGGTCGGCGTGGGAGGCGCGTTCTGGGGGCTGATCGCCGGCTGCCTCATGCTGCTGCTCTTCCGCCGCCGAACGCCCGCGCCCGTCCCGCCCGCGCCCGTCCCGCCCTCGTCGGAGAGTTCGACCGAGCCAGCACGGCGGCTCCCCGCTTGATCCACTCGGGTTCTCGAAAGGCGGGCTGTCCGGGGTGCGGTGATGCCGCTGTTTGCATGAAGCCGAGTCGATCAGGGCGACGGGGTTACTCCTCGCGGGGAAGGTCGGCCACGCCCACGGCGAGGAGGACCCGCCCGTCGGCCACCGAGCCGATCCGGTCGGCCGGGACGTACACGGCCCCGTCGGCCGACTCGGTGGCGACCTTCAGATAGCCGGAGTGCAGCAGACGTGCCGCCAGGTCGGCCGGCACGTCCGGCTCCTCGACCGCCGTCGCCTCGATCAGCTCGTCCAGGCTGCTGCCCGGGTCGGCGGTCGGCGTCTGCACGGTCACCGCGTTCGGGTCGCCCCGCTGGACGAGGTCCACGGTGCCGATCTCGGTGCCGGCGACGTCGATCACCGGCATCCCGGTGGTGATCCGCGAGATGGTCGCCTGCTGCTCGTCCTGCTGGTCCATCTCTCAGCGGTTCCCGAGGCGGCCCGCCGCTAAACGCCGCCTCCCAGGGCGCGCGCTCAGCCGTTCGGGAGGGTCCAGCCGCCCGGCGGGCGCGGGGACAGCTCCCGCCAGGTGTCCGTGCCGTCGAGCAGCGCCCGGACCGTCTCCTCGGCCTCGTCCGCGCTGCCGTACTCGTAGAACCGGGAAATGCCCTCGGCGCCGCCGGCCCGCTGCTCGACGTGCCACCGATCGGCGTCCACCCGGAGGAAGACGTCCCGCCGGGCCAGCCGCCCCCACTTCCCGTTCCACCAGTGCTTCCGCTGCTCCATGGCCGGACTCTATCGAACACACGTACGAGAAGATGCGGCCCCTGCGGGAATCCCGCAGGGGCCGATGTGCATCCGGGTGGGTCAGCGCTGCGTCGGCGGTTCCGTCCGGCGGCCCAGCACGTCGTCCAGTGCCCCACGCTGCTGGCCCGGGGTCGTGTGACCGGCGGAGACCAGGGCGTCCCGGATCTCGGTGAGCAGCTTGACCTCCTCGCTGGGGGCGGCCGGCGGCGGCTCCTCGCCCCGCTTGCGCCGCTCGGCCAGCCGGTTCATCGGGTAGACGACCAGGAAGTAGAGCGCAGCAGCGGTGAGCAGGAAGGTGATGGCCGCGTTGACGAACGCCACCCAGTCGAACGGGATCTCCCGGAACTTGGGGGTCGAGCCGCTGAGGCCGTTCTTGTTCCCGGTGATCAGCACGATCATCACCCGGACCAGCGGTTCGAGGAACGACTTGGTCAGCTGGGTGACCACGCCCGTGAACGCGGCGCCGATGACGACACCGACCGCCAGATCGACGACGTTGCCGCGCATGATGAAATCTTTGAAGCCCTTGAGCATCCGTACTCCCGAGGTGTCCGGTTTTCCGTCGCGGACAACCTATGCCCCGTCGGCCGGCTCCAGAAAAGCACCGGCCTCGATCGCCGCCCGGCCCGCGTCGCCGGCCCGGATCGCCTCGACCAGCCGGGTGTGGTCGACGTAGCGCTCGGGCGTGAGCGCGCCCCCCATCGCCTGGGCGACGGTGCTGCGCAGGGCGGCGCCGAAGGAGGCGTACAGCTCGGCGAGCATCGCGTTGTGCGCGGCGGCGACCACCGCGACGTGCAGCGCCGCGTCGGCCTCCACGAACGCGTCGACCCGGCCGCCGCGCCAGGCCGCCTCGCGGTCGGCGAGCGCGCCGTCCAGCGCCGCCAGGTCCTGCGGTGTACGCCTCAGCGCGGCGAGTCGGGCCGCCTCCACCTCGAAGGCACGGCGTACCTCGATGACCTCGGTCATCCGGTCGTCGCCCAGTCGACGGGCCACCACCGGGGCCAGTTCGTCGGTGGACACCACGTAGGTGCCCGAGCCCTGCCGGCACTCCAGCACCCCGGCGTGCACGAGGGCGCGGACGGCCTCGCGGACCGTGTTGCGCCCGACGCCCAGCGCGGCGACCAACTGTGGCTCGGTGGGGATGCGGCCGCCCACCGGCCACTCGCCGCCGAGGATCCGGGCCCGGAGCTGCTCGATGGTCTGGCGGACACGGTGGCCCCGGGGAGGCACGGCTGGCTGCGCGGCGGGGGAATCGACCGACGGTGGCACTGGTTACATCACCGGCCCAGAATTCATCCCATGATTGTAGGTTAGAGGTCATGACCCCGCCAGCCGCCGCCGCTCCGGCCCTGCCCACACCCGTCGTCGACACCCACCCGACGCGCGAACCCGCGACCCGGCGGACGCACCCGGTGACCGGTGGCGCGCTGGTGCTGGTCGGGATGCTGCTGGTCGCGCTGAACCTGCGCATGGCGGTCACCAGCCTCGGCGCCCTGCTCGATGAGATCCGCGCCGGGTTGGGGCTCTCCGGCGTCATGGCCGGGCTGGTCACCACCCTGCCGACCATCGCGTTCGCCGGCCTCGGCGCGCTCACCCCGTGGCTGGTCCGCCGGGTCGCGCCGGCCCGGGTACTGGTGGTCGCCATGATCGTCCTGGCCGTCGGCCAGGTGCTCCGGGCCGCCACCGACTCGGCCTGGATCTTCGTGCTCACCAGCGCGTTGGCACTGGCCGGCATCGCGGTCGCCAACATCCTGCTGCCCATGCTCGTCAAGCAGCACTTCGGCCACCGGACCGGGCTCGTCACCGGGGCGTACACGATGGCGTTGACCCTGGGCACGACGGTGGCCGCGGCCACCGCCGTGCCGATCGCGCACGCCTTCGGGTCCTGGCGGGCCGGGCTGGGCGTCTGGGCCGGGCTGGCCGCGGTGGCCGTACTCCCGTGGGTGCCGCTGGCGCTGCGGACCCGCCGGGGCGCGCGGCGCGCGACCCCGACGGCGGCCGTCGCCGCGCGGGTCCGGCCGGCGCGGACCCGGCTGGGTTGGGCCATGGCGATCTACTTCGGGGCGCAGTCGCTCAGCGGGTACGCCATCATGGGTTGGCTGGCCCAACTGTTCCGCGACGCCGGCTACCGGCCCGAGTCGGCCGGGCTGCTGCTCGCCGGGGTGACCGCGCTCGGCGTGCCGATCGCGCTGTTGATGCCCACCCTCGCCGGCCGGCTCGCCACCCTGCGCCCGCTGGTGTTCGGCCTGACCGGCGCGTCGGCGCTGGCCTACCTGGGGCTGGCGCTGGCACCACACGGGGCCGCGTTGCTCTGGGTGGCCCTGCTGGCGCTCGGCCAGGGCGCGTTCCCGCTGATCCTCACGACGATCGGTCTGCGCGCGCGTACCGCCGACGGGACCGTCGCGCTCTCGGCCTTCGCGCAGAGCACCGGGTACGTGATCGCCGCCCTCGGCCCGCTGTCGGTCGGCATCCTCTACGAGATCACCGGTGGCTGGACGGCGCCGATCGGATTCCTGCTGGCCGCGCTCGCCGTGCAGACGGCGGCGGGCATGGCAATCGCCCGTCCCCGCTACGTCGAGGACGAGTAGGTCGAAACAGCGGTTAGGAGGACGCCGGAGTCGGTTCGCCGGCGACGGCCTCGTCCACCGTCGGATAGGTGTGCAGCACCTCGACGAGCCCGCTCACCTCGAGGATGCGCAGCACGCCACGCTGCGGAGCGGCCAACCGCACCACACCGCCGGCCTCGTCACAGCTGTTCTTGGCGCGAACGAACACCGACAGACCGGTCGAGTCGCAGAACGAGACGTCCGCCAGATCGAACACCAGCCGGCTGCGGCCCTTGTCGAGCAGGTCGGTGATCTGGTCCTGCAACTGCGGTGCGGTTGCCATGTCCAGCTCGCCCGCGACCGACACGACGACCACGTCGCCGCGTTGTTCCGTGTGCACCGTCAGGGACATTCGCCAGACCTCCTGTTATCGGGGGAACGGTATCCCACGACCGGGGTCGCACGCAGAACGGGAGCCGCCATCCGGTGGTCCCCGTCATTCCATTGCTACGGAGCAACTAGTTGTGCAGGCCCCGGTGATAGAGTCCGGCCGGTCCAGGTCGAGGGGGGTTTTCGCGATGGCGTTGAACGCCGAAGAAAGTGGTCGACTCGCCGCGCTGCTGGGCGGCCACGCCGAGCAGATCACACAGCGGTGGACCGACATCGTCGCCGGCTCGCTGCGGGGCCGGCTGAGCCACGCCGAGCTGCGCCGGCAGGTCGACGACCTGTACCAGGCCATCGTCGGCGTCGCCGAGAAGGGCAGCTTCGATCTGTCCGCCGAGAGCGCGGGCGAACTGCGCGCCACGCTCTCCGAGTTGTCCCGGGGCAGGGCCCGGCAGGGCTTCTCCGCCACCGAGACGACGATCAGCGTATTCGCGGTCAAGGACGTGCTGGCCGAACTGCTCCAGGAGTCCGGCACCGCCGACGCGCTGCACGACTTCGTCGCCTACTCCAAGCTGGTCGACGAGCTGGGCCTGTTCACCTTCGAGAGCTTCGTGCGCACCCGCGAGAGCCTCATCGCCGACCAGGCCGAGCAGTTGCTCGAACTCTCCACCCCGGTGGTCAAGCTGTGGGAGGGCGTGGTCGCCGTCCCGCTGGTCGGCACCCTGGACTCCGCCCGGGCCCAGGTGGTCATGGAGCGGCTGCTGCAGACCCTGGTCGACACCGGCTCCCCGTACGCGATCATCGACATCACCGGGGTCCCCGCCGTGGACACCCAGGTCGCCCAGCACATCCTGAAGACCGTGGTGGCCGCCCGGCTGATGGGCGCCGACTGCATCATCTCCGGCATCCGGCCGCAGATCGCGCAGACCATCGTGGCGCTCGGCATCGAGTTCGGCGACATCGCCACCAAGGCCAGCCTCGCCGACGCACTGCGCCACGTGCTGCGGCTCACCGGGCTCGAGACCGCCCGCCGCCAGTCCCGCAGGGACGCCTGATGGAACGCGTACCGATCCTCAAGATCGGTGACATCCTGCTCGTCTCCATCCAGCTCGACATGTCCGACCAGACGGCGGTCCAGCTCCAGGACGATCTCGCCGAACGGATCGTGGCCACCGGCTGCCACGGCGTCATCATCGACATCACCGCGCTGGACATCGTCGACTCGTTCGTCGGCCGGATGCTCTCCACCATCGCGTCGATCTCGAAGGTCCTCGACGCCGAGACGGTGGTGGTCGGCATGCGCCCGGCCGTCGCCATCACACTTGTCGAACTGGGGCTGTCGCTGAACGGCATCCGTACCGCGCTGAACGTCGAGCGCGGCATGGAGCTGATCGCGGCGGCCAACGCCGACGAGCTCGACCACCAGCTCGACGACGATCCGGACGCCGAGACGGCCACGCCGTGACCACGGGCATCGAACTGGGCCACCCGCAGGCGCAGTCGGTCCGCAGCGACGAGGACGTGGTCCGCGTCCGGCAACTGGTCCGGTCGGTGGCGGTCGCCGTCAAGCTGTCGCTGGTCGACCAGACCAAGGTGGTCACGGCCGCGAGCGAACTGGCCCGCAACACCCTGGTGTACGGCGGCGGCGGCACCGTCGAGGTGGCGACCGTGGACAACGGCCGACGCAAGGGCCTCCAGATCGTCTTCGCCGACTCCGGCCCCGGCATCGCCGACCTCGACCTGGCCCTGACCGACGGGTACACCACCGGCGGTGGCCTCGGCCTCGGCCTCAGCGGGTCCCGCCGTCTGGTCGACGAGTTCGAGATCGAGACATCGGCGGAGACCGGCACCCGGATCACGGTCACCAAGTGGGCCCGGTGAACGGGGACGCGATCACCGACAGCGGCATCTGGTTCCGGGTGGAGGCCAGCAGCGCGGCCAGCGCCGTACGACGCGCCGCGGAACGCCTCGGCGAACAGATCGAGATGGGTGCGGCCCGCATCGCGGACCTGGCCATCGTGGCCGCCGAACTGACCAGCAACCTCGTCAAGCACGCCGACAACGGTGCTCTGCTGCTGCGGCCGGTCCGTCGCGCCGGGCAGGCCGGCGTGGAGATGGTCGCCATCGACTCCGGGCCCGGCATGGCCGACCTCACCGTCTCCTCCCGGGACGGGCACTCCACCACCGGCACGCTCGGCATCGGCCTCGGCGCCATCGTCCGGCAGGCGAGCTGGTTCGACGGCTACTCCCTGCCCGGCAAGGGGACCGTCTTCGCCGTCCAGGTCTGGCCGGCCGAACCGGCGACACCGTCCTGGGCCGGTGGCCTCACCCGGCCGATACCCGGCGAGACGGTCAGCGGTGACGGGTACGCCGTCCGGCTCGTCGACGGCCGGCACCAGGTGCTCGTCAGCGACGGTCTGGGGCACGGCCCGCTGGCCGCCGCCGCCACCGAGGCCGCGCTCGCCGCGTTCCGTAACGCTCCGGCCGGCCCGCCCGCAGCGATAGTGAGCCACCTGCACCGCAGCATGTCGCACACCCGTGGCGCGGCGCTCGCGGTCGCCGAACTGGCGTCCGGCGTGCTGCACTACGCGGGTCTCGGCAACATCTCCGGCGTGATCGTCGACGATGAGGGCCAACGCCGCGGGCTCGTGTCGCTGCCCGGCATCGCCGGCCACCAGCGGCCGACGGTACGCGGCTACGACTACCCGTTCGGGCCCGGCTCCCGGCTCGTCATGCACAGCGACGGCGTCGTTGACCGCTGGCGGTTGGCCGACTACCCGGGCCTCGTCGAACGGTCCCCGCTGGTGCTGGCGGCAACCCTGCTGCGCGACGCCGGAACGCGGCGCGACGACGCCTGTGTCCTGGTGGCGAGGTCCTGGGCATGAGCGCCGACCCGACCCTGCCGGCCACCGCGCCGCTGCTGCAGATGGCGCTCCGCGTCGAACAGGACATCTTCGTCATCCGCCAGCGGGGCCGCGAGGTGGCCGCCGTGGTGGGCCTCGAACACCAGGACCAGGTGCGGATCGCCACCGCGCTCAGTGAGGTCGCCCGGGACCTGCTGCGGCTGACCGGCGGCGCGGACGTCACCTTCCACATCGAGGGGCGGCCCGACGGCCGCTTCCACCTGCGCGCCGACCTGGCGCCCGTGGGGCCACTGCCCGACGGCCGGTACGAGCCGCAGTCCGGTGCGGTGTCCCGCCTGGTCGACACCCTGAGCGTGACGACCGCCGAGGGGGTTACGGTCGTAAGGATGTCCCGCAGAGTCCCGGCGAGCGCGCCGATCCCGACCCCGGAGCGGCTGGCCGAGTTCCGTTCCGAACTCGGCCGCACCGCGCCGGGCAGCGCGCTGGACGAACTGACCGTGCAGAACGGCCAGCTCATCGCGGCGCTCGACGAGGTGCGCAGCCAGCGCGACGAGCTGGCCGTGCTCAACGAGGAGCTGGCCGAGACCAACCGTGGCGTGGTGGCGCTCTACAACCAGCTCACCGAGGAGCTGGAGGAGACCAACCGGGGAGTCGTCGCCCTCTACGCCGAGCTGGACGAGAAGTCGGCCCAACTGCGTGCCGCGAGTGAGTCGAAGAGCCGGTTCCTGGCGAACGTGAGCCACGAGCTGCGCGCCCCGGTGACCGCGATCATCGGGCTGGGACGCCTGCTCGCGGACTCCTCGTCCGACCCGCTCACCACCGAGCAGGTCCGTCAGGTCGGTCTCATCCGTTCCTCGGCGGAGGATCTGCTCGGTCTGGTCAACGAACTGCTGGACCTCGCCAAGGCCGAGTCGGGCCGGATCGAGCCGGACTGGGCGGACGTGGACCTGCGGTCGGTCTTCGGTCAACTGCGCGGCACCATGCGGGCACTGGCCACCCGGCCCGGGGTGGAGCTGACGGTGGAGGAGCCGGCCGCGCCGGCCGTGCTGCGCACCGACGAGGTGCTGCTCGGCCAGGTGCTGCGCAATCTGCTGCACAACGCGCTGAAGTTCACCGAGCGCGGCGAGGTGCGGCTGCGCGTCCGACGCCGCGACGACCGGTGGCGCTTCGAGGTCACCGACACCGGCCCGGGCATTCCCCCCGAGCTGCACGATCGGATCTTCGAGGAGTTCTACCAGGTGCCCGGCGCGACCCGGGTCGGCGGCACCGGCCTCGGCCTGCCGTACGCCCGGCGGCTGGTGACCCTGCTCGGTGGCACGTTGGAGCTGGCCAGTGAGCCCGGCCGGGGCAGCACCTTCACCGTCTCACTGCCCACCGGCGGAGCGTGACGGTGGACGCCGTACCGACGACCGTCCTGGTGGTCGATGACAGCAATACCAAGCGTTACCTGCTGGTCAGCTGGCTCAGCCGGGCCGGGTACACCGTGCTCGAGTCGGAGAACGGCACCGAGGCGCTGGCCCGGGTCGAGACGGAGCGAATCGACCTCGTGGTGCTGGACGTCCGGCTGCCCGACCTGAGCGGCTACGAGGTGTGCGAGCGGATCAAGGAGGCCCACCCGGCGATGCCGGTGATCCACGTCTCCGCGCACGCCGTGGACGTCGCCGACCGCGCCCAGGGCCTGACCCGGGGGGCGGACGCGTACCTGGCCGAGCCGATCGAGCCGGAGGAGCTGATCGCCACCACCCGGGCGGTGCTGCGCTACTACCAGGCCCGGCAGCGTGCCGAACTGCTCGCCGAGCGGCTGCTCGGCCTCGCCGACACCACCGTCGCGGTGCACGCCGCGTCGACGTTCGGGCGGCTTCTCGAGGTCGCCGCGGCGGGGGCCGCGCAGATCTTCAAGAGCCCCGCCGCGGTGATCGCCGAGACGTTCGACGGTGACTGCATCGCCGGTGTCTGCGCCGGCCCCGGCGCCGAAGCCGCCGTCGTCCCGTGGATCGTCGACGACACCGGAGTGCCCACCGGCGCCACCGTGCGGGTCGACTCTCCGCAGAACTGGGGGCTGATCACCTGGCCCCCGGACGACACGGTGACCGTGGCCGCGGCCCGGCTGAGGGAGGACCGCGCGCCGCTCTACGTGGTCGTACCCACCGCCACCCAGACCGCCCGGACGCCGGTGCTCGTGCAGCTCGCCCAGGCCGTGGCGGCGGCCGTCGAGGCCCAGCGCTCCTTCGACGAGGAGCACCGGATCGCCGTCACCCTCCAACGCAGCCTGCTCCCGCGCAGCCTGCCCACGGTCGTCGGACTGGACTTCGCGGTGCGCTACGAGCCCGCGAGCGCCCAGACGGAGGTGGGCGGCGACTTCTACGAACTGGTGATGCTCGACGGGCATCTCCTGCTGGCGATCGGGGACGTGGCCGGCCACTCGCTGCACGCGGCCACCGTGATGGCCGAGCTGCGGCACGCGGTGCGGGCGTACGCCGTCGAGGGGCACCAGCCCGGCGAGATCCTGCACCGGGTCAACGAGCTGATGCGTACCCTGCTGCCGAACGAACTGGCCACGCTCTGCGTCCTGCTGCTGCACCCGCCGAGCGGCCGGGTCCGGCTGGCCAGCGCCGGCCACCTGCCGCCGCTGCTGCACCGCGACGGCAAGGTCGAGTTCGTGCAGCACTCGGCGCCCCTGCTCGGCGTCCGCGCGCCCCGACCGGCCGACCTGGAGTTCGTCCTGCCGACCGGTGCCACGCTGGTGTTCTACACCGACGGGCTGATCGAGCGCCGGGACGCCACCATCGACGACGGGCTGGCCGCGCTGGCCGCGGTGTCGGCCACAGTGGACGACAACCTGGACGATTTCTGCGCTCGCCTCCTGGTCGAACTCGCCCCCGACAAGATCCAGGACGACGTAGCCGTAGTGGCCCTCCGCCGCCGCTGAATACGCCCCCCCGGCCCCCCCGGCCCCCCGGCCCCCTCTCTGCTCCGGTGATCAAGAGGTTTGCGTCAAATTTCGCCCTGTCGATGACGCGAACCTCTTGATCACGCGGGTGAGTGGGGTGTGGGGGGGGGGGGGGGGGGGTGTTGACCCGGGTTTTGCGGGGGGTTCT
>NZ_JBITDT010000005.1:80440-254910 GCF_044454415.1 Micromonospora sp. NPDC051543 | reverse complement strand
TTTCGACAAAACTCCCCCCGTGCCGGGGCCCCACAAATCTCTCCGGGGGGGGGGTGGGGGGGGGGGGGGGGGGGGGGGGGGGGGGGGTGTTGACCCGGGGTATTCGCTGGGTGAATAGTGGGATGGGTGTCTACGCCGCATGTTCTGCTTGGGTTGCTGGCTGGGGGGAGTCGGCACGGGTACGAGCTCAAGCGTGCGCATGACCAGCGGCTGCCCCGGGCTCGGCCGTTGGCCTTCGGGCAGGTCTACGCGACCCTCGGTCGCCTCGAACGGGACGGGCTCGTCGCCACCGCCGGTCAGGACCGGGCCTCCGGGCCGGACCGCACGGCGTACGCGCTGACCGACGAAGGTCGCTCCACCCTGGACCGGTGGCTGTCCACGGTGGAGTCGCCTATGCCGTACGTGGCCAGCACGCTCTTCGCCAAGGTCGTCGTGGCGCTGCTGGTCGCCGACGTCGACCGGGCACGGTCGTACCTGGTCGCCCAGCGCGCCGCGCACACCGCGCGGCTGCGGGAGCTGACGGCGGTCAAGACCGACCCAGCCGCCACCCTCAACGACGTGGTCGCGGCCGACTTCGCGATCGCCCATCTCGACGCCGACCTGCGGTGGCTGCACACCACGCTGGGCCGGGTCGCCGACTGGCACCGGGAGGTGCACGCGTGACGCAACTCCAGGCTCGCGGCGTGGTTCGGGCGTACGGCCCGACGCCCGCCCTGCGAGGTGTGACGCTCGACGTGGCCGAGGGCGAGATCGTCGCCGTCACCGGACCGAGTGGCTGCGGCAAGTCGACCCTGCTGCACTGCCTGGCCGGGATCCTCCGGCCCGACGCGGGCGAGGTCACCTGGCGTGGCCACCGGCTCGACACCTGGTCGGAGGCTGCCCGGTCCCGGCTACGGCGTACCGAGTTCGGGGTGCTGTTCCAGTTCGGGCAGTTGGTGGCCGAGCTGACGGCGGCCGAGAACGTGGCGCTGCCCCTGCTCCTCGCCGGCACGGGGCGGCGAGAGGCGCGGACGGCCGCCCTCACCTGGCTGGAGCGGTTCGGGGTGGCCGACGTGGCCGATCTGCGACCCGGCGAGATGTCCGGCGGTCAGCAGCAGCGGTGTGCGACGGCGCGGGCTCTGGTCACCGAGCCGCGGGTGCTCTTCGCCGACGAGCCGACCGGCGCGCTCGACACGCTCACCGGCGAGCAGGTGCTCACCCAACTGGTCCGGCTCGCACGTGAGCAACGTACCTCCGTCGTGCTGGTCACCCACGAGCCGCGGATCGCCGCGTACGCCGATCGGGAGATCGTGCTGCGCGACGGCCTGATCGACCACACCGGCCTGGGGCTGGACGTGCCGTTGGCGGGCGGCGCACGGTGAGGCCGGCGACGCTGCTGCGGCTCGCGCTGGCCGGCAACCGGACCGACACGGCGCGCGTCGTGCTGACCGCGCTCAGTGCCCTGCTGGCGACGCTGGCCGGACTGGCGGCGCTCACCGTGCTCGCGATCCAGAAGCCGGCCGGCGACGCCTGGGCGGAGTCCGAGCAGTACCGCAACGCGCTGCTGCGTGAACCGGGACTGCGCGGCGGGACCGCGTTCGCGCTGCTGATGCTGACCGTGCCGGTGCTGGCACTTGCCGGCCAGTGCGCCCGGCTCGGCGCTCCCGCCCGGGACCGGCGACTCGCCGCGCTCCGGTTGGCCGGCGCGACCCCCGGTCAGGTCACCCGACTGGCGGTGCTGGAGACCGGCCTGGCCAGCCTGCTCGGCACCCTCGCCGGGCTGGGTGTCTACCTGCTCGGCCGCGACCTGCTGCACCGGCCCGACGACCGGGGCCGGCTGGCGCTGCCCACCGACGTGCTGCCGTCGACCGGCGCGCTGGCTGCGGTGGTGCTGGGCCTGCCGGTGGTCGCGGCGCTGGCCACTGCCCTGATGCTGCGTACGGTCACGACCACCCCGCTGGGCGTCAGTCGCAAAGCCGCACACCAGCGGGGGCCACGCCCCTGGGCGGGACTGCTGATCGGCCTGGGTCTGGCCGCCTTCGTCGCCGCCCGATCGATCGCGTACGGGTTCGACGACACGGAGTCGGGCTGGCTGCTGCCGCTGATCTTCCTGACGGGCGGTCTCACCGCGATGATCGGCGTGGTCCTCGGCGTCGGCTGGATCTCGTACACCTGCGGGCGTCTGCTGCGCCGACATGCCCGCGGCGCGGCGGCGCTCCTCGCGGCGGGCCGGCTGATGGCCGACCCGTGGGCGGGCAGTCGGACCTTCGCGGCGCTGCTGGCCGCCATGATCTTCGGTGCCGGGGCGGCGGCCCAGCGCGCCTACTTCGTCGCCCAGGACGCGCTGGAACGGGAGCAGAACCGCCTCGCCGGGGTGGACGACGGCGGCGCCAACCCGTTCTACCTGTCGACAATGGACCTGGTCGACGCCGCGGTGGCCGTCGCGGTGCTGATCGCGGCGGGCGGTCTGATCGTCGCGCTGGTCGAGGGAATCGTGGCCCGCCGACGCGCGTACGCGGCGCTGGTCGCCGCCGGCGTGCCCCGCGCGACGCTCAGCGGATCGGTGGCCTGGCAGGCGCTCACCCCCGCGGTGCCGGCGATCCTGCTGGCGCTCACCGTCGGAGCGCTGCTCGGCAGGGGACTCTTCCCCAGCATCACCACGAGCGCATCGTCGACGACGGTGTGCGACGCCACGGCGGCACTCTGCGACGACCCGGCCACCCGCGACCAGTACACCCACCTCGTGCAGACCGCTGCAACAGAGCGGACTGTCGCCGTACCCCTGGAGCACCTGGCGTGGCTCGGCGCCGGCGCCCTGGCGGCGGTCCTGGTGACGGTCGGTGTCGGCCTGCTCTTCCTGCGGGTGAGCACGGCGGTGGACGAGTTGCGGACGGCCTGAGCGGCCGTGCCGGCGGCGGACCGCCGGCACGGCCAGGCCGGACCACTCAGGCGCGGCCCAGGCGGTCCAGGATCCAGGCGTTGATGAACGCCTCCTCGCGCCAGGCGTCGTAACGACCGCTCGGGCCGCCGTGCCCGGCACCCATCTCGGTCTTGAGCAGGTAGTCGCCCTGCGGTGCGGTCGCCCGCAGCCGCGCGATCCACTTCGCCGGCTCGGAGTAGAGCACCCGAGTGTCGTTGAGGCTGGTCACCGCGAGGATCGCCGGGTAGTCCACCGCCGTGACGTTCTCGTACGGCGTGTACGACTTCATGTACGCGTACACCTCGGGGTCCTCGAGCGGGTTGCCCCACTCCTCCCACTCGGTGACGGTCAGCGGCAGCGACGGATCGAGGATCGAGGTGAGCGCGTCCACGAACGGCACCTGCGCCACGATCCCCGTGAAGGCGTCCGGGGCGAGGTTGGCGACCGCACCCATCAGCAGGCCGCCGGCCGACGCGCCCCGGGCCACCAGCCGGTCGCTGGCCGTCCAACCGGCCTTGACCAGGTGCCGGGCGCAGGCCACGAAGTCGGTGAAGGTGTTCTTCTTGGCCAGCATCTTGCCCTGGTCGTACCAGCGCCGGCCCAGCTCGCCGCCGCCCCGGGTGTGCGCCACGGCGAAGACCACGCCCCGGTCCAGCAGGGACAGTCGGGCCACCGAGAACCACGGGTCCATGCTGGCCTCGTACGAGCCGTAGCCGTACAGCTCGCAGGGCGCCGAGCCGTCCCGGGGTGTGCCGACCCGGCAGACCAGCGAGATCGGTACCCGGGTGCCGTCGTCGGCGAGCGCCCAGTCGCGGTGCTGCTCGTACTCGGCCGGGTCGTACGGTCGGCCGTCCGGCCCGGGCAGCACCGGCTTCTGCTTGCGCAGCACCATCTGCCGGGTGACCAGGTCGTAGTCGTACACCGAGTCGGGCGTGACCAGCGAGGAGTAGCGCAGCCGGACCTGCCCGGTGCGGTACTCCGGGTTGGCGTCCAGGCCCACGCTGTAGAGCGGCTCGGGGAAGTCGATGTCGTACCCGTCGTCGCTGCCGATCGGCAGCACCCGCAGGCCGGTGAGGCCGTCGGTGCGCAGCGACACCACCAGGTGGTTCGCGAACGCGTCGACCGCCTCCAGGCGGGTGCCCGGGGTGTGCTCGATCAGCGGCACCCAGTCGCCCGGGGTGTCCGCCGAGGTGAACGCCAGCGCGAAGTCCTCCGCGCCGTCGTTGTGCAGGATCAGGAAGCGGTGGCCGTGGTGCTCCACCGCGTACTCGACGCCTTGTCGCCGTGGCGCGATGACGGCCGGCGCGCCGGTCGGGTTGCCGGCCGGGATCACCAGAACCTCGCTGGTGATCTTGCTGTGGATGTCGATGAGGATGAACTTCTCCGACCGGGTCAGCTCGACGCCCACCCAGAACCGCTCGTCGTCCTCCTGGTGCACCACCACGTCGTCGGACGCGGCGGAGCCGATGGTGTGCCGCCAGACCCGGTTCGGCCGCCAGGCGTCGTCGACCGTCACGTAGAACAGCGCCGACGCGTCAGCCGACCAGGCGGTGCCGTAGAACGTGTCGGGCACCTCGTCGGGCAGCAGCTCGCCGGTGTTCAGGTCCTTCACGCGCAGCGCGAAGCGCTCGTCGCCGGAGAAGTCCGTCGAGTACGCCAGCCAGCGCCCGTCCGGGCTGACGTCGAACGCGCCCAGCGAGAAGAAGTCGTGCCCCTCGGCCAGCAGGTTGCCGTCGAGCAGCACCTCCTCGCCGTCGAGCGGGGCGCCGTCCGCGCTGACCGGCGGCTCGGACTCGCCGTCGCGGACCGCACGCCGGCAGTGCACCCCGTACTGCTGGCCCTCGATCGTGCGGGTGTAGTACCAGTACCCGCCCTTGCGGGTGGGCACCGACAGGTCCGTCTCGCGGGTCCGCTGGCGGGTCTCCTCGAACAGCTCCGCGCGCAGGGCGGCCAGGTGCGCGGTGCGCTCCTCGGTGTACGCGTTCTCGGCGGTCAGGTAGGCGATCGTCTCCGGGTCGTCCTTGGCGGCGAGCCAGGCGTACTCGTCGACGACGGTGTCGCCGTGGTGGGTGCGCTCGGTGGGCACCCGCTTCGCCGCGGGCGGGGCAGTCTCGGTGGTCACGGCGGCCACGTTACCGGCCGACTCACCCTCCGTGCCGGACCAGCGGCATCCCGAACATCCCCACCCGGTCTTTCGAACACATGTACGATGGCCGGCATGGCGGCAGCAGCGAGTTCCCTCGGCCGGTCCGGAGCCCTCGAGATCACCCGGCGATTGACCGCGATCTGCGGTCCGCCGTTCGCCCGACTCGCCGGCCCGGCCGACGAGGTGGCCGGGCGGCCCGCCCGCTGGGTTGCGGTGCCCGGCGGTCCGCACGCCGCGGCCGAGGTGCTGCGGCTGGCCGCCGTCCACGATCTGGCGGTGGTTCCCCGGGGCGCCGGCACGAAGATCGACTGGGGTGCCACCCCGACGCAGGTCGACATCCTGCTCGACACGGGTCGGCTGGCCGGCATCGGCCACGAGCCGGTGGGCGCCCCGGTGGTCGAGGTGGGCGCGGGCACTCCACTGCGGGCGGTGCAGGCGACCCTGGAACGCACCGGGCAGCGGCTCGCGATGGACACCCCCTCGCCCGGCGCGACCCTCGGCGGGGTACTCGCCGCCGGGGAGGCCGGTCCACTGCGGCACCGTCACGGCAGGCCGTGCGACCAGCTCGTCGGCGTCCGCTATCTGGCCGCCGACGGTGAGCTGGTCAGCGCCGGCGGCGGTGCCCCGGGGCTCGACCTGGCCCGGCTGCTGTGTGGTTCGCAGGGCGCGCTCGGCGTGCTGGTCTCGGCGAGCCTGCGGGTGCAGCCGGTGCCCGCCAGCCGGCTGTGGGTGTCCCGGCCGGTGTGGACCCCGCTGGAGGTCCACGAGCTGATCCGGTCGATCCTCGCCGCCCGCCTCGACCCGGCGGCCATCGAGCTGGACCTGCCCGGTGGCCTGCCCCGGCCGCGCAGCGTGTACCCGCCGGGCCATCCGTCCGCCACCGCCCGCGAGCGCCACCCGTCGATGTCCGGCCGGTCCGGGGCACCGTCCCGGGCGGGCAGCCTCGTCGTGCTGCTCGAAGGCGGCCCGGCCGAGGTGAACGAACGCGCCGAACGGCTGGTCGGCCTGCTGCACGGCGAGGCGACCGTGACCCACTCGGCACCGCCGTGGTGGCGTCGTTACCCCTTCGCGCCCGGCGACACCGCACTACGGCTGGAGGTGCCGATCAGCGATCTGCACGCCGCCGTGTACGCGCTGCGTGACGCGGCCGGCGCTCCCGTGCCGGTGCGGGGCTCGGCCGGTCTGGGCGTGGTGCACGCGGCCCTGCCCGGCGCGGTGCCACCCGACCGGGTCGCGTCCATCCTGGCCGCCGTCCGCGGGGTGCTGCTGGCCCGGCAGGGTCGCTGCGTGGTCGTCTCCGCCCCGGCCGCCGTCCGACAGGCCGTCGACCTGTGGGGCGAGTTGGCCGGCCTGGTCCAGCTCCGCGCCGCGAAAGAGCACCTCGACCCGGAGCGACGCCTCGCCCCCGGCCGCCTCCCCGGCGGCCTGTGAGGCCGCCCCGGTGCGGCCGTCGAGCCCACGCGTGGCGCTACGCCGGCCCGCTGAGCCTGCGCCGGTCAGACCGCGTCGTTGCGGAGCACCAGGACGGCGATGTCGTCCCGGGGTGGCTCGACCGAGAAGTTGATGGCGGCGGCGCGCAGGCGCGCGGCGACCACGTCGGCGGAGTAGCCGGCCAGCGGCGCGGCCGCGTCGCGCAGCCGGTCGGTGCCGAACAGCTCCCGACCGTGCCGCCGCTCGGTGACCCCGTCGGTATAGAAGATCAGCGAGTCGCCGGGGGTGAGCGTGATCTCCGTCGTCGGTGAGGTGATGGTGTCGAGCAGACCCAGCGCCGTGCCCCCGACACCGACGAACCGGGCACCACCCGCGCCGGCCAGCAGCACCGGCCGGTCGTGCCCGGCCAGGTGCAGCGACACGTCGAGGTGGTCGCCGTCGCCCGGCCCGACCGCGGCCAGGGCCAACGTGCAGTACCGGCCGCCGCCCCGCTCGACGAGCGTCTCGTTGAGCCGGGCCAGCGCCTCCGGCAACGGCTTGCCGTCACCCACCAGCACCCGGATCACGTCCCGGACGAGCCCGGTGACCGCCGCCGCCTGGACGCCCTTGCCCGACACGTCGCCGATCACCACGAGCCAGCGCCCGTCGGGCAGCGGCACCACGTCGTAGAAGTCGCCACCGACCTCGGCGTCGTCGCCGGTGGGCACGTACTCGGCGGCGAAGCCGATGCCCTCCACGACCGGCAGCACGGGCGGCAGCAGGGATTTCTGGAGCGTCTGCGCCACCCGTCGGCGCTCGGCGTGGATCCGGGCGTTCTCGATCGCCAGCGCGGCCCGCCGGGCCACGTCCTCCAGGACGGCCACCTCGTCCGGGTCGTGCCGGTGCCGTTGGTGCCGGCCCACCGCGAGAGTGCCGAGTCGCTGGCCGCGGGCGATCAGCGGAACCGCGAAGCCCTCCATCGGGCCGCCGAGCGGGATCTGCGCCGCACTCCGGGACGCCTCCCGCAGCCGGGCCTGGATGGAATCCGGGCCGGTCTCCGCCAGCACCCGGTGCAGTTGTGGCAGCACCGACTCGTCGGCGTGGCTGGTCGCGGCCAGCCGCAGCCGGCCCCACTCGTCGGTGGTGTGCACGGCGCACCACTGGCCGAGGCGGGGCACCACCAACTGCGGAATCAACGCCATGGTCAGCTCGACGTCCAGCGACTGGGCCAGCAGCTCGCTCGCCTCGGCGAGGAACGTCAGCCACGCCTGCCGGCGGACGTCCGCCCGGCGCAGCCGGTCGTTCTCCAGGTGCAGCGACAGCCGCTCCGCGGTGAGCACCGCCAACGGGCGGGCGTACGCCGATGGCGCGGCGTCCAGCTCCAACTCCCCGGCGTACGGGCGGTGCACGGTCAGCGGCACCCGGAGCAACTCGCTGTCGGGGCGGGGCTGCCGGCCGAAGCGTGCCAACAACTGTCGGCCCTGCCCGTCGCCCCGGTCCAGGCGGACGGCCCCACCGGCCGCGCCGACCATCTCGGCGACCCGGCTGAGCAGGCTGGCGGCGAAGTCGGGCAGCGGGTCGTCCGCGTACATGTCGGGGGCGGTCTGCATGAGTTCGCTCATCGCGCCCGCGCTCGGCGCCGAGCCGTCGCCGGCCCCGGGGCCGACGACCACCGACGTACCGCCGGCGCTGGCGCCGGCGCCCGGCTCGGTGCCGGGCCGGTCCAGGCGGAACCAGACGCCCTTGCCGGTCGGCAGGTACGTGGTGCCCCAGCGGCTGGCGAAGTGGTCGACGAGCAGCAGTCCGCGACCTCGCTCGGAGACCTCGTCGATCTCGGTCGTGTCGTTGCGGACGCCGACGCTCAGCTCGTCGTTGCCCGAGCTGGGCGCGAAGTCGGAGACGGTCACGGAGAGCCCGACACCGTCCGCCACGACCTCGATGTCCAGTTCGGTGCCGGCGTGCTCGACGGCATTGGTGGTCAGCTCGGTGGTGAGCAGCAGCGCCTCGTTGACCAGGTCGTCGAGGTGCGCCTCGGTGAGGACGGAGCGGACGACCGCGCGGGCGGCGGCGGGCGTACGGCGGTCGGCGGGCAGACGGACACGCCGGACGGCCCCGTTCCGGGCCCCGGCCGTCGCGGGCCCCGCCTCGGCTGACACCCCCGTATCCTCTACCGTCCCCCGGCCAGGTGCCAAGCCGATCCGTGATCGGCGGGGGCGGCGCGGCGTCACCCATGTGACGAGCGCCACTCGGCGACTTCTGTGTCGGGTTGGGTACCGCCGCGAGGATCCCGGGGGCCGCCGGGTTCGATCGGCGGGTCGCGCACCCTGGCACTACGGCCGACGCGGGCACAATATGGGGTGCCGGTGTGTCTGTACGGGCACGGACCCCCCCCAGGTGAGCGAGGCATCATGACCACGGCGAAGCAGTCGTACGCGGATCCGTCCGCGCCCGACCACGATGCGCTTCTCGGTGAGCTGACCGAGGCGCTGCGACGGGTTCGTCGCGGTGATCTGAAGGTCCGGCTGCCCCGCCGCGCCGGCGCGGCGGGTGAGGTGGCGGACGCCTTCAACGAGGTGGTCTCGCTCCAGGAGCGTCAGTACCTGGACCTGCGGCGGATCAGCCGGATCGTCGGTCGGGACGGCCGGCTCACCGAGCGGCTCGATGACGAGGGGCTGGATGGCTCCTGGGCGGAGGGGCAGCGGGCGATCAACTCGCTGATCGACGACCTGGGCCGGCCGACGACCGAGATCGCCCGCGTCATCGTGGCGGTCGCCGACGGCGACCTGTCCCAGCACATGGCGTTGGAGATCGACGGTCGGCCGCTGCGCGGTGAGTACCTGCGTATCGGGCGCACCGTGAACACGATGGTCGACCAGCTCTCGTCGTTCTCCAACGAGGTGACCCGGGTGGCCCGTGAGGTGGGCACCGAGGGCAAGCTGGGCGGCCAGGCCGACGTTCGCGGTGTCGCCGGCACGTGGAAGGACCTCACCGACTCGGTGAACACCATGGCGTCGAACCTGACGGGCCAGGTGCGGTCGATCTCGCAGGTGGCGACGGCGGTGGCCAAGGGCGACCTGTCGCAGAAGATCACGGTCAGCGCCCGTGGTGAGGTGGCCGAGCTGGCCGCCACGATGAACTACCTCACGGACACGCTGCGGCTCTTCGCCGAGCAGGTGACCCGGGTGGCCCGCGAGGTGGGCACCGAGGGCAAGTTGGGCGGCCAGGCCGAGGTGCCGAACGTCGCGGGCACCTGGAAGGACCTGACCGACAGCGTCAACTCGATGGCGTCGAACCTGACGGCCCAGGTCCGCAACATCGCCCAGGTCTCCACGGCGGTGGCGCGGGGTGACCTGTCGCAGAAGATCACGGTGGCGGCGCAGGGCGAGATCCTGGAGCTGAAGGACACCGTCAACACGATGGTG
Organism: Micromonospora sp. NPDC051543; assembly: GCF_044454415.1. NCBI lineage: Bacteria > Bacillati > Actinomycetota > Actinomycetes > Micromonosporales > Micromonosporaceae > Micromonospora > Micromonospora sp. NPDC051543. The sequence continues at coordinate 245,033 of NZ_JBITDT010000005.1, read as the reverse complement.
GACCAGTTGTCGTCGTTCGCCGACGAGGTCACGCGGGTGGCCCGCGAGGTGGGCATCGAGGGCAAGTTGGGCGGTCAGGCTCAGGTACGCGGCGTCTCGGGCACCTGGCGTGACCTCACCGAGAACGTCAACCAGTTGGCCGGCAACCTGACCAGCCAGGTCCGCAACATCTCCCAGGTCTCCACGGCCGTGGCGAAGGGCGACCTGAGCCAGAAGATCACCGTCGACGCGCAGGGCGAGATCCTGGAGCTGAAGAACACCGTCAACACGATGGTCGACCAGCTCTCGTCGTTCGCCGACGAGGTGACCCGGGTGGCCCGTGAGGTGGGCACCGAGGGCAACCTGGGCGGTCAGGCGCAGGTCAAGGGCGTCAGCGGTACGTGGCGGGACCTGACGGACAACGTGAACTCGATGGCGTCGAACCTGACCAGCCAGGTCCGCAACATCGCCTCGGTGACCACGGCGGTGGCGAAGGGCGACCTGAGCCAGAAGATCACGGTGGACGCGCGGGGCGAGATCCTGGAGCTGAAGTCGACGGTCAACACGATGGTGGACCAGCTGTCGTCGTTCGCTGACGAGGTGACCCGGGTGGCCCGCGAGGTGGGCACCGAGGGCAAGCTCGGCGGTCAGGCCCAGGTGCGTGGGGTCGCCGGCACCTGGCGCGACCTGACCGACAACGTGAACTCGATGGCGTCGAACCTGACGGCCCAGGTCCGCAACATCGCCCAGGTCTCGACGGCGGTGGCGAAGGGCGACCTGTCGCAGAAGATCACCGTGGACGCGCGGGGCGAGATCCTGGAGCTGAAGTCGACGGTCAACACGATGGTGGACCAGCTGTCGTCGTTCGCGGACGAGGTGACCCGGGTGGCCCGTGAGGTGGGCACCGAGGGCAAGCTCGGTGGTCAGGCGCAGGTCAAGGGCGTGTCCGGCACCTGGCGGGACCTGACGGACAACGTGAACTCGATGGCGTCGAACCTGACCAGCCAGGTCCGCAACATCGCCTCGGTGACCACGGCCGTGGCGAAGGGCGACCTGTCCCAGAAGATCACCGTGGACGCCCAGGGCGAGATCCTGGAGCTGAAGTCCACCGTCAACACGATGGTCGACCAGCTCTCGTCGTTCGCCGACGAGGTCACGCGGGTGGCCCGCGAGGTCGGCATCGAGGGCAAGTTGGGCGGTCAGGCGCAGGTCAAGGGCGTGTCTGGCACCTGGCGCGACCTCACCGAGAACGTCAACCAGCTCGCCTCCACGTTGACCACCCAGCTACGGGCCATCGCCCAGGTGTCCACCTCGGTTACCCGGGGCGACCTGACCCAGCGGATCGCCGTGAAGGCGCAGGGCGAGGTCGCCGAGCTGAAGGACAACATCAACCAGATGATCGTCACCCTCCGGGAGACGACCAAGAAGAACGCCGAGCAGGGCTGGCTGGACTCCAACCTGGCCCGCATCGGCGGCCTGTTGCAGGGTCAGCGCGACCTCGGCGAGGTCTGCCGCATGATCATGACCGAGGTGACGCCGCTGGTCGACGCGCAACTTGGCGCGTTCTTCCTGGCCGACGACACCGACGGCAGCATGCGGCTGCGGTTGACCTCGTCGTACGGCTATGTGGCGCGGGGGCACGACGTGACCTTCGGGCCGGGTGAGGGGCTGGTCGGGCAGACCGCCCTCTCGCGCCGGACGATCCGGGTCAGCGCCCCACCGAACAGCCGCCTCACGCTGCGCTCCGGTCTGGCCGAGACACCCCCGACCGACCTGGTGGTGCTCCCCGTGCTGTTCGAGGGGGAGTTGCTCGGGGTGATCGAGTTCGCCAGCGTGTCCGCCTTCTCCGAGCTGCACCTGTCGTTCCTGGAGCGGCTGGTGCTCACCATCGGCATCGCGGTCAACACCATCCAGGCCAACCGGCGTACGGAGGAGCTGCTGGCCCAGTCGCAGCGGCTGGCGCACGAGATGCAGGAGCAGTCGGCGGAGTTGCAGCGCACCAACGCCGAGCTGGAGGAGAAGGCCACCCTGCTCTCCGAGCAGAAGGGCAACATCGAGACCAAGAACCGGGAGATCGAGCTGGCCCGCCTCGGTCTGGAGGAGAAGGCGCAGCAGCTCACCCGGGCGTCGGCGTACAAGTCGGAGTTCCTGGCCAACATGAGCCACGAGCTGCGTACGCCGCTGAACTCGTTGCTGCTGCTGGCCCGCCTGCTCGCGGAGAACTCGGAGCAGAACCTCAGCCCGAAGCAGATCGAGTTCGCCCGGACGATCCACGGCTCCGGCTCCGACCTGCTGCGGCTGATCGACGACATCCTCGATCTGTCCAAGATCGAGGCGGGCCGGATGGACGTCGAGCCCACCGAGATTCGGTTCACCGAGCTGCGCGGCTTCGTCGAGCAGGCGTTCGCGCCGCAGGCCGAGGAGAAGAATCTCGACTTCCAGGTACGCGTCAGCAAGGATCTGCCGCCGGCACTGGTGACCGACGCGCAGCGGTTGCAGCAGATCCTGCGCAACCTGCTCTCCAACGCGGTGAAGTTCACCGACAACGGTGCGGTGACGTTGCGGATCGCTCCGGCCGCGCCGAACGCGGTGTTCGACGTGCCCGCGCTGACGAACGCCCAGCAGGTGATCGCCTTCACCGTGATCGACACCGGGATCGGCATCTCCGACGACAAGCTGTCGATCATCTTCGAGGCGTTCCAGCAGGCGGACGGCACGACCAGCCGCCGCTACGGCGGCACCGGTCTGGGTCTGTCGATCAGCCGGGACCTGGCGCGACTGATCGGTGGCACGATCACCGTCTCGTCAGCGCCCGGGCAGGGCTCGACGTTCACGTTGTTCGTACCCCAGGTCCTCGCCCCGGACGCGGTCGTCGCGCCGCAGTCGCCGTCGCCACAGCGCGCCGGGCTGCCGTCGTCGCTGCTCATGCCGCCGCTGGAGCTGTTGCCGGAGCGGCCGGAGGCGCCGGCCACCCGGCAGCTGGACGGGGCCACGGTGCTGATCGTGGACGACGACGTGCGCAACGTCTTCGCTCTGACCAGCGCGTTGGAGCTGCACGGCATGACCGTGCTGTACTCGGACAACGGGGCGGACGGCGTCCGCCTGCTGGCCGAGCATCCGGAGGTGGACATCGTGCTGATGGACGCGATGATGCCCGACCAGGACGGGTACGAGACGACCCGTCAGATCCGGCGTAACCACCGGTTCGCCGACCTCCCCGTCGTCTTCCTGACGGCGAAGGCGATGCCGGGCGACCGCGAGTCGGCGCTCGCGGCCGGAGGAAGCGACTACATCACCAAGCCGGTCGACCTCGACGACCTGATCGAGCTGATGTCGTCCTGGATCAGCGGCAGCCGCACCGAGGAGACTTCGTGACCCAGATGGCCAAGGCGCTGCTCGTGGACGACCGCCGGGAGAACCTGATGGCCCTGGAGGCGATCCTCCAGGGCCTGCCGGTCCAGTCGGTGGCCGTGGAGAGCGGCGAGGCGGCACTCAAGCAGTTGCTGGTGGACGACTTCGCGGTGATCCTGTTGGACGCGCAGATGCCGGACATGGACGGCTTCGAGACGGCCAGTCACATCAAGCGCCGGGAGCGCACCCGGCACGTGCCGATCATCTTTCTCACCGCCGCCGACCGGGACGCCCAGCTCGCGCTGCGGGGCTACCAGGTGGGTGCCGTGGACTACCTGACCAAGCCGTTCGATCCGTGGGTGCTGCGGGCCAAGGTGTCGGTCTTCGTCGAGCTGTGGGTGAAGACCCGGCAGTTGGCCGCCCAGTCGGACCTGGTGCGGGATCGCGACGCGCAGTGGCGGCGGCTCACCGACGCGGTGGACGAGGCCACCACCCTCCTTCGTTCCGACGATTCCGGGGCCCGGGACCGTGCGGTGGAGCTGTTGGAGCAGGCCCGCTGGGGCAGCTCAGCCTGACTCGCCCGGGCGCAGGTGGCCGGTCTGTGCCCGGCGGACGCGCCAGCGTTCGCCCAGTGAGTCGATCTCTTCCTGGACGAAGATGAAGAAGTCGCGCATCTCGGCCACCCGCTCACCGGCCGGCGTGTCCGGACCGCCGAGGGCGACCACACCGCTTTCAGACGCGTCGATGAATGTCTTGTAGAGCACGGTCTTGGTGATGGTCGCCTCGTACCAGGGGTTGTCCGGCATGCGATAGCGGTCCCGCCGGGACCGGGGGACCGGTTCGCGGATCAGGACGCCGAACTGGGTGAGGTAACGGACCGCGCCGCTGACCGCCGCCGCGCTGACTCCGAGCCGTTCGCCGATCTCGGCGGCCGTCAGCGGATCGTCCGCGCTCATCACCGTGAACAGCACCCGGGCGGCCATCCGGGGGAAGCCGACCTCGGCGAACGTGAGGGCCATCCGTTCGACGAAGAGGTGCACCGGGTCGTGGCCGTCGGCCGCTGCCATCTCTGCCCCTCCCGCGTGGTTCGTGGGCACCGATGGTGCCCCGCTCACACTGTCTTCACAACTTTGTGAAACGAGTGTAGCTTCCGATGCATGGAAACTCCGATTGAAGTGTCCGGCCTGGTCAAGACCTTCGGCCGCGTCCGGGCGCTCGACGGTCTGGACCTGAGCGTCCGCGCGGGCGAGGTGCACGGCTTCCTCGGGCCGAACGGCGCCGGCAAGTCGACGGCCATTCGGGCCCTCCTCGGTCTGCTGCGGACGGACGCGGGGGTCGTCCGCCTGCTCGGGGGCGATCCGTGGCGCGACGCGGTGGCCCTGCACCGCCGGCTGGCGTACGTGCCGGGCGACGTGACGCTCTGGCCCAACCTCTCCGGCGGCGAGGTCATCGACCTGCTCGGTCGGATGCGCGGCGGGCTCGACCCGGCCCGCCGAGCCGAACTGCTCGACTCCTTCGAGCTGGATCCCCGCAAGAAGGGCCGGACGTACTCCAAGGGCAACCGGCAGAAGGTCGGCCTGGTGGCCGCCCTCGCGTCGGACGCCGAACTCCTCATCCTGGACGAGCCGACGTCCGGCCTGGACCCCCTCATGGAGGAGGTCTTCCAGCGCTGGGTACGCCGGGCGAAGGCCGACGGTCGGACCGTGCTGCTCTCCAGCCACATCCTGGCCGAGGTGGAGGCGCTCTGCGACCGGGTGACGATCATCCGCAACGGGCGGGACGTGGAGACCGGCACCCTGAGCGAACTGCGGCACCTGCGGCGCACCTCGATCGAGGCCGAGCTGACCGGTCCGGTGGACGGGCTGGGTCAGCTCACCGGCGTACACGACCTGCGGGTGGACGGGCAGCGGGTGCGCTTCGACGTGGAGGACGCCGCGCTGGACAGCGCGCTCCGTCGACTCACCGAGATCGGCGTACGCAGCCTGGTCAGCCAACCGCCGACGCTGGAGGAGCTGTTCCTGCGGCACTACCAGGGCGAGCAGGTGCGTTCGTGAGCGCGAGGAGTGAGCCGGGTTTGCGAGCCCCGCAGCCGCGATCGCAAGGCAGCTCGACGAGCGCGTTCACCGGCACCCGACACCTGGTGCGCCTGATCCTGCGGCGGGACCGGATCGTGCTGCCCATCTGGATCCTTCCGCTGGCCGTGCTGCCGGCCAGCTACGCCGGCGCGTACAACGGCCTCTATCCGACCGCCGCCGAGCGGGCCGCCTACCTGGCCAGCACGGCGAGCAACCCGTCGATCGTCGCGCTGCTCGGGCCGGTGTACGGCGACAGCACCGGCGCGCTCACCGTCCAGCGGGCCGGGCTGTTCGCCCTGGTCGCCGCCCTGGCGAGCGTGCTGACGGTGGTACGGCACACCCGCACCGAGGAGGAGGCCGGCCGGCGGGAGTTGCTGGGCGCATCGGTCCTCGGCCGGTACGCCGGGCTGACCGCGGCGCTGTTGGTCACGTACGCCGCGAATCTGCTGCTCGGCCTGCTCATCGCCGGCGGCCTGGTCGCGGCGGGTCTACCCGGGGCCGGATCGCTGCTCTTCGGCGCCGGCGTGGCCCTGACCGGCATCGCCTTCGCCACGGTCGGCGGCCTTGCCGCGCAGCTCACCCAGAGCGCCGGCGGGGCGCGCGGCATCGGGCTGGGCGTGCTCGGGTTGGCGTTCGCGCTGCGCCTCGGCGGCGACGCCGGAGGTTCCGGTGGCAGCGGCGGACGTGCCGAATGGTTGAGCTGGATCTCCCCGCTCGGCTGGGCGCCCCGGGGGCGGGCCTTCGCCGGCGAGCGCTGGTGGGTGCTGCTGCTACCGGTGCTGTTCAGTGTGGCGGTGGCGCTCGTCGCGTACCCCGTCTCGGTGCGCCGGGACGTGGGTGCCGGCGTGCTGCCGCCCCGGCTCGGTCCGGCCACTGCGGGCGGCGCGCTGGCCGGACCGTTCGGCCTGGCGTGGCGGCTGCACCGAGGCCAGTTGCTCGGCTGGGCGGTCGGCTTCGGGCTGCTCGGTCTGGTGCTGGGTGGCGCGGCGGACGCGGCCGGCGACGCGGTGCAGGGCAACGAGCAGGTCGCCGAGCTGCTGGCCCGGCTGGGTGGGTCGTCGACGTTGGCCGAGGCGTACCTCGGCAGCACGTTGAGCCTGACCGCGCTGGCCGCCGCCGGGTACGGCATCCAGGCCGCGCTGCGGGCGCGGGCGGAGGAGACGGCCGGGCGGGCCGAACCGCTGCTCGCCACGGCGGTGAGCAGGGTCCGCTGGCTGGCGGCGCACCTGGTCTTCGCGTTGCTCGGCCCGGTGGTGGTGCTGGCCGTGACGGGGGCGGCGACGGGACTGTCGTACGGCCTCAGCGTCGGTGACGTCGGCGGCGAGGTGCCCCGGCTGCTCGGCGTGGGGCTGGCCCAGGTTCCGGCGGCGTGGGTCCTCGCGGGGCTGGCGGCGCTGCTGGTGGGGTGGCTGCCCCGGTTCTCGTGGGCGGCCTGGGCGGTGCTCGCCGGCTGCCTGCTGCTGGGTCAGATCGGCGCGATCCTGGAGCTGAGCCAGTGGGTCCTGGACATCTCCCCGTTCACCCACACCCCCCAGGTCCTGAACGACAACTGGACCCCGCTCCCCCTGCTGGCCCTAAGCGCAGCAGCAGCCACCCTGTTAACCCTGGCCCTGCGCGCCTTCCACTCCCGAGACATCCCCACCCCCTGAAGCGCGCGTTGATCAAGAGGTTTGCGTCACGGAAAGCACGATTTCTGACGCAAACCTCTTGATCAACAGGGTGGTCGAGGGGGGCCGGGGGGTGGGGGTCCGGGGGGTGGGGTCAGCCGGTGGGTTGGTCGTTGCGGATCATCAGGGCGCTGCGCAGGCCGGTGATGTCCAGGACGCGGATCAGGAAGTCACCGACGTGGGTGAGCATCAGCAGGCTCTGCGCGTGGCTGGCCTTGCGGCTGAGCACCACGAGCGTGCCCAGGCCCTGCGAGTCGCAGAAGGTCACGCCGCCGAGGTCGAGCACGATCCGCGGAGGCGGATCAGCCAGCACCTCGTTGACCACGGTGCTGAGCTGGGCGGCCGTGAGCATGTCGATCTCACCGGCCAGGCGAAGCACTGCTTCGTCACCCGTCCGGTGTAGCGTGATGGACAGTTCGGCACGATCCACTCGGTCAGCCTAGCGCGATCCAGCCGACCCGGCCTGTCGAGGCGACCAGCCGGCCCGATCGAGCACCGGAGCTGGGTGAGCCCGGTAACCCTGGCCCGGGGTGGCTGCTGGTTGACCGTCCGGCGCTGACACAATGGCGGCATCGTGACCGACATCGTTTCCGCCGGATCTGGCCGCTACCCGGCCGACGCGCCGGCCTCCGAGGCCCTGTTCGACCGCGCCCGCGCCATCGTGCCCGGCGGGGTCAACTCCCCCGTGCGCGCCTTCCAGGCCGTCGGCGGCACCCCGCGCTTCATGGTCCGTGGTGAGGGCCCGTGGCTGTACGACGCCGACGGTCGCCGCTACGTCGACCTGGTGTGCTCGTGGGGTCCGCTGATCCTCGGGCACGCCCACCCGGAGGTGGTGGACGCCGTGCAGACGGCCGCCGCCCGGGGCACCAGCTTCGGCACGCCCACCCCGGGCGAGGTGGAGCTGGCCGCCGAGATCGTCGACCGGACGCCGGTGGAGCAGGTCCGCCTGGTCAACTCCGGCACCGAGGCGACCATGTCGGCGATCCGGCTGGCCCGTGGCTTCACCGGCCGCTCCAAGATCGTCAAGTTCGCGGGCTGCTACCACGGTCACGTCGACGCGCTGCTCGCCGCGGCCGGTTCCGGTGTGGCGACCCTCGGCCTGCCCGACTCGCCCGGCGTCACGGGCGCGGCGGCCAGCGAGACGATCGTGCTGCCGTACAACGACATCCGGGCCGTCGAGGAGGCTTTCGCCGCCGAGGGCCCGCACATCGCCGCCGTGATCACCGAGGCTGCCGCCGGCAACATGGGCGTGGTGGCCCCCCGTGACGGCTTCAACCAGCAGCTTGCCCGGATCGCCCACGCGCACGGCGCCCTGCTCGTCGTGGACGAGGTGATGACCGGGTTCCGGGTCTCCCGCGCCGGGTGGCACGGCCTCGACGCCTCCGACGCGGACCTGTGGACGTACGGCAAGGTCATGGGTGGTGGCCTGCCCGCCGCGGCGTTCGGCGGGCGCGCGGACATCATGGCGCGTCTCGCGCCGGCCGGCCCGGTCTACCAGGCCGGGACGCTCTCCGGTAACCCGCTGGCCTGCGCCGCCGGTCTGACGACCCTGCGGCTCGCCGACGACGCGCTCTACCGCAGGCTCGACGACACGGCCGCCGTCGTGGGCAAGCTGGCGTCCGACGCGCTGGCCGCCGCCGGGGTCCCGCACCGTTTGTCGTACGCGGGCAGCATGTTCTCGATCTTTTTCACGGACGCCGACGTGGTCGACTACGACAGCGCGCGCACCCAGCAGGTGCCGGCGTTCAAGGCGTTCTTCCACTCGATGCTCGCCTCCGGCGTCTACCTGCCGCCGAGCGCGTTCGAGTCGTGGTTCGTGTCGGCGGCGATCGACGACGCCGCTCTGGAGCACATCGCCGCCGCGTTGCCGACGGCGGCGAACGCGGCGGCAGCCGCTGGTCACGGGGGGTAACAAAGAGTGGCGAAGACGGTGGTCCACGTGCTCCGGCACGGCGAGGTGCACAACCCCGACCAGATCCTGTACGGGCGGCTGCCCGGTTTCCGCCTCTCCGAGCTGGGCGTGCAGATGGCCAAGGCCGCCGCGCAGGGTCTCGCCGAGCGGGAGATCGTGCACGTGGTGGCCAGCCCGTTGGAGCGCGCCCAGCAGACCGCCGAGCCGATCGCCGCCCAGTTCGGGCTGCCGGTCGGGGTGGACGAGCGGCTGATCGAGAGCGCCAACTGGTTCGAGGGCAAGAAGGTCTCCCCGGGCGACGGGTCGTTCCGCGACCCGCGCAACTGGTGGGTGCTGCGCGACCCGGTGACGCCGTCCTGGGGTGAGGCGTACCGGGTGATCGCCGAGCGGATGTTCGCGGCCGTGCACGCCGCCCGGGTCGCCGCCGAGGGACGCGAGGCGGTGCTGGTGTCGCACCAGCTCCCGATCTGGACGCTGCGCCGCCACGTCGAGCGCAAGCGGCTCTGGCACGACCCGCGCAAGCGCCAGTGCGGGCTGGCGAGCCTGACCTCGTTCCACTTCGACGGCGCGAAGGTGGAGGGCATCGGCTACAGCGAGCCGGCCGCGCACCTCGTCGCTCTCTCCGCGACAGCCCGGACGGCCAAGGGGGCCTGATGACCGCCCGGAGGTGGACCGCCGGTCTGCTCGCCGCCGTCGCCACGGTGGCGCTGGCCGGCTGTACGTCGGCGAAGGGGCAGGAGAAGACCTGCTCGACCGCCTCCGACGGCATCATCGAATGTGCGCCGGACCAGCGCTCGGCTCCTCCGAAGCTTGCCGGGGAACTGCTCCTCGGCGGCAACTATGACGTCACCCAGGCCCGGGGCCAGGTCGTGGTGGTCAACTTCTGGGGCTCCTGGTGTGCGCCCTGCCGGGCCGAGGCGGACGACCTGGAAGCCGTCTACCAGGCCACCAAGGGCTCCGGCGTGACCTTCCTCGGCATCAACGTGCAGGATTCGCGGGACAAGGCCAAGGCGTTCGAAGAGGGCCGGGTCACCTATCCGAGCCTCTTCGACCCGGCCAGCCGGTTGGCGCTCGGCCTGGACATCCCGCCGAACACCGTCCCCGCGACGGTGGTGCTCGACCGGGAGGGACGGGTCGCCTCGGTGATCCGCCGTGCGGTGACCCAGGACGAGCTGCGGCCGATCGTGGACGAGATCGCGGCCGAGAAGCCGGCGTCGAACTGATGGGTGAGACGTTCAAGGAGCTGGCCCAGAGCGGGCCGCTGGTGCTCGCCATCGGTGCGGCGGCGCTCGCCGGCCTGGTCAGCTTCCTGTCCCCGTGCGTGCTGCCGCTGGTGCCGGGCTACCTGTCGTACGTCACCGGGCTGGCCGGGGCGGACCTCGAAGGTCGGCGGCCGGCGACGGACCCGACGCCCGACGGTGCCGAGGCGGGCGGCGGGGTCGCGGTCCGCGAGCGGACCGCACCGGCGGCGGCGGTCAAGGGGCGGGTGCTCGCCGGGACGCTGCTCTTCATCGCGGGCTTCACCGTGGTCTTCGTGGCCACCGCGATCCTGTTCGCCGGCATCGGTCGGGTCTTCTTCGACTACGAGCGGCAGTTGGAGATCGTCGTCGGCGTGCTGATCATCGTGCTCGGCCTGGGCTACCTGGGGATGATCCCGGCGCTGCAACGCGAGTTCCGGATCTCCCGGCTGCCGTCGGCCGGCCTGCTCGGCGCACCGGTCTTCGGCGCGGTCTTCGCGCTCAGTTGGGTGCCGTGCACCGGGCCGACGCTCGGCGCGGTGATGGGCATGGCGGCCACCAGTGGGCAGAGTGACCGGGCCGTGGTGCTCGCCGTGGCGTACTGCCTCGGGTTGGGGATACCGTTCGTCGTCTTCGGGCTGGGCTTCCAGCGCCTGCTCGGGGTCTTCCGCGCCATCCGGCGCAACAGCCGCTGGGTCACCCGGGTCGGCGGCGCCCTGCTCATCCTGATCGGCCTGGCGCTGGTCACCGGCGGATGGCAGAGCTTCGTGATCTGGTTGCAGACCACCGTCGGGGTGGGCGAGGTGAGCATATGACGGTCGTCGACGAGCGCCCGGAGGCCGAGGCCCCGGCGCCGCGCCGCCGGCCCAGCCGGCTGCTGGCCCTGCTGCGCAACTCGTGGCGGCAGCTCACCAGCATGCGTACGGCCCTGATCCTGCTCTTCCTGCTGGCGATCGCCGCGATTCCCGGCTCGGTGCTGCCGCAGCGCGGGATCAGCCCGGAGAAGGTCAACCAGTACTTCGTCGACCACCCCGACTGGGCACCCCGGCTCGACCGGATCGGTGCGTTCGCGGTCTTCGGCTCGGTCTGGTTCTCCGCCATCTACCTGCTGCTGTTCACGTCGCTGATCGGCTGCATAACGCCCCGCCTGCGCGACCACTTCCGGGCGCTGCGGTCCCGGCCACCGGTCGCGCCCAGGCGGATGGCCCGGCTGCCGCAGCACACCACGCTGCCCGCCCCGGCCGGCGGCGTGGACGCCGTCGCCGAGGTGCTGCGCAAGCGCCGTTGGCGCGTCGAGGTACGCGGGAACGAGGTCTCCGCCGAGAAGGGCTACCTCAAGGAGACCGGCAACCTGCTGTTCCACACCTCGCTCATCGCGGTGCTGATCGGCGTCGCGCTCGGCTCGTGGTACGGGTGGAGCGGCAACCGCCTGCTGGTGGCGGGCGCGGACAACGCGTTCTGCAACACCCGCCAGCAGTACGCCGAGGCCAAGCTCGGCCCCCGCGTGGACAGCGCCGACCTGCCCCGCTTCTGCCTGCGGCTGGACGATTTCCAGGCCCGGTTCCTGCCGTCCGGCCAGCCGGAGTTCTTCAACGCCCGGGTGACCGTGGACGGCCCCGACGAGCCGACCCGCAGCGCGGACTTCTCGGTCAACTCGCCGCTGCGCCTCGCCGACGCGAGCGTCTACCTACTCGGCCACGGGTACGCCCCGGTGATCCGCTACACCGACCGGTACGGCAACAGCCAGGTCAGTGACGAGCCGTTCCTGACCACCGGTGACATGGGCCTGACCAGCGAGGGGCTGGCCGCCTTCCCGGACGCGAACGTCGACCCGGCGACCGGCAAGCGGGTGCCGGGTGAGCAGATGGCGTTCACCGGCATCTACCTGCCCACCGCGCCGCAGCAGCCGCCGTTCGTCCGCTCCGAGTACCCCACCGAGCGCAACCCGGCGCTGAACCTGGTCGCCTACCGGGGCAACCTCGGCATGGACGCCGGTATCCCCGGCTCGGTCTACCAGCTCGACCAGCGGCAGGTGCGCAACGGCAAGGTCAAGGAACTCGGCAGCAAGCTGCTCCGCAAGGGCGAGAAGTGGACGCTTGACGACGGCACCACCGTCGAGTTCCTGGGCACCGAGCGGTACGTGACGCTCTCCGTCCGGCACGACCCCGGCTCGACACCACTGCTGGTGAGCTGCGGTGTGCTGCTGGTCGGGCTGATGGGCTCGCTGTTCGGGCGGCGTCGCCGGGTGTGGTTCCGGGCGCTGCCGGCCGACCCCGCTGATGGATCTCCGACAGGCGGTAGTAGCTTGATGGAGGCCGGTGGGTTGCCGCGCACCGACTATCCAGGGTTCGCCGACGAGTTCGCCCAGTTGGTCGCCGCCGTGAACGGTGACGAACGGGCGGCTGAGCGGGCCGGTGCCGACACCGAATCCGGTGGCCCGGCCGGTGTGCGAGAAGGGACCGAGTGATGTCCGCGCTCTCCGACAATCTGGTGACCTTCGCGATCCTGACGTATCTGATCGCGATGATCAGCCACGCCGTCGAGTACGCGTTGGGCAACGCGCGTACCCGGGCCGCCGTGGCGTCGCCCACCCGCGAGCTGGTGGGGGCGGGGGTCGGCGGTGCCGGCGGCGTCATCCCGGAGCCGCCCGCGTCGGTCCCGCCGACTGCCGACGGCTCGGCCAACCGGGCGCGGATCGCCGGGCTGGTCGCCGTGGCGGCCACCGCTCTCGCCGCCGTACTGCACCTCGCGGCGCTTGTCACCCGCGGTCTCGCGGCGGACCGCATGCCGTGGGGCAACATGTACGAGTTCGTGCTCACGGTGACGTTCATCGGGGTCGCGGCCTGGCTGGTGGTGCTCTGGAAGCGGCCGTCGCTGCGCAAGCTCGGCCTGTTCCTCACCCTCGTCATGGTGCTGTTGGTGGCCACCGCCGAGCTGGTCCTCTACGTGCCGATCGTGCCGCTGGTGCCGGCGCTGAACTCGTACTGGTTCGTCATCCACGTCTCGACCATCGTGTTCGCGTCCGGCATCTTCCTGCTCGGCGCGGTGCCGGCCGTCGGCTTCCTCATGCGCAACGGGTACGAGCAGGGCAAGCGCAGCTTCCCGTACACCCTGGCGAAGCGGCTGCCCGCCGCGGTGAGCCTGGAGCGGCTGACGTTCGCGCTGCACGCGTTCGCCTTCCCGATCTTCACGTTCGCGGTGATCGCGGGCGCGATCTGGGCCGAGGCGGCCTGGGGTCGGCCGTGGGGCTGGGACCCGAAGGAGACCTGGGCGTTCATCTCCTGGGTGGTCTACGCCGGCTACCTGCACGCGCGGGCCACGCCCAGCGTGAAGCGCAACGTGGCCACCTGGATCGCCGTGCTCGGCTTCCTCACCATGCTGATGAACCTGTTCGGCGTGAACATCTTCTTCACCGGCCTGCACTCGTACGGCGGGCTGAACTGACCTGACAACGCAGCGCGGGCCGGCCACGGATTCCTCCGTGACCGGCCCGCCGTCTTTCGGTGCCCTGGTCAGCTCACGCTGACCGGGGCGATGTCGTTGGCCGGGTTGTCGTCCACCCGCGGGTAGCGGCCGTGCGGCTGGACCTCGCCGGGCGTTCCGGAGAGGCTGTCGATGCGCAGGTCGAAGGTGACCGTGTTGCTGGTCCCGGCGGTGAACACGGCCCTCTGTCCGTCGCAGTACCAGGTCTTCGGGGCGTCGTCGCCGTTCTCCTCCTCCTCACTGCCGACCTGCGAGCAGCGCGGACTGCCGACCACGCTGACGCCGGCGGGCGGGGTGAAGTAGAACGCGCCGACCGTGTCGCCGGAGATCGTGCCGTCCGGCACGCCCGGCCCCTCGTTACGGATGCCCACGGTGACCTGGATGGTGTCGCCGACCGCACCGGTGATGGCGGCGCCCTGGGCGACGATGTCGAAGGCGCCGTGCACCGCAGGCAGGTAGGTCTGCCCGCCGTTGCCGTCCGCCTCGACGGGGATCACGCCGAGCGGCTTTCCGACCGGCCGGAGCCGCAGTGCCTGATCGCTCTCGCGGTGCGTGAGCCGCACACCGCTGGGGAGAGGCCCGGCGGTTGCCAGCGGCTCCACGATCTGGAAGATCCGCTTGTCGCCGAGAGTGGCCGGGCCGACCGTGGTGGCGAGCCCGCCGCGCAGCTCGTGCCGCTGGCCGGGCGCGAATGTGCCCCGCACGGTGCAGACGACCACGGTGGCGAGCACCTGGTCGGTGCCGTACCGGCAGTTGCGGTAGCTGGCCGGGACGAGGCCCACCGGGAAGCGCATGGTGAGCCGCAGGTCGACGGCCGGCTGGTCGCCGCCGTTGACCACGGCCACCGGGACGGCGTGAGTGTCACCCACGTCGACGCCGTCGACCTGCTCGTCGACCATGTCGAGCAGGTCGGGCCCGGACCGAACGGTGATCGTCGCCTGCTGGGTGGACGGCTCGGTCTGCTCGCCGAGCGCCGTGTAGGTCAGGGTGCCGGTCGCCCCGTCGGCCGCCCCGGGCGCGGTCCGGAAGACGACTGGCACGGTGCCGGTGACGCTGCCGTACTGCTCGACGGCGTCGGCCGGCATCGGGCAGGTCACCGAGGTGCCCTCGGTGACGCAGGAGGCGGGGAAGGTGGCCATGGCCACGCCGGACAGGCCGCTCAGGTCGACGGTCACCCGGGGTTGGGCCGCGCCCGTGCTGGTCAGGGTCAGCGGAAGCGTCCGAGCGGGAGCGCCCGGGCCGCCGACGGTGGCGTCGTAGAGCCAGGCCTCGACCCAGCCGGGATCGTCCTGCGCCAGGGCCGGCGTGGCGGCCACACCGACCGTCGCGCCACCCACGACCAGCGCGGTGAGAACGCGTAGGACCCTGCCCCGTGAAACACGCACAGATCTCATCGATCTCCTTGGTGAGGGGGACCGGTCGGCGTCACGTCAGCCCGACCGGCACCCCTGATCCTAGAGATCACCTGTGACAGTTTCCGATCAGTCGATCGGTCCTGGCGTGATCACCGGTTGTCGATCTCGGTCAGCCGCCGAACCAGCCCGGCATGTCGAGGCGGAACCAGTTGGCGGCGGCCATCGTGCGCAGGTCGTCCTCGATCGCGGCCACGCGCTCCTCGCCCAGCGTCGCGGCCCACTGGCCCCGTAGCCGATCGAAGATCTCGGCCGAGCGACGGAGCCCGTCGACGCCGCGCGGTGTCATCCGGACCAGTCGCCGGCGGGCGTCGGCGGGATCGTCGACCCGTTCCAGATAGCCGACGGCGACGAGCCGGTCGACGGTCTTGCCGGCGGCCTGCTTGGAGATGCCCAGTCGTTGCCCCAGCTCGCTGGCGGTGGTGCCGTCGATGCCCACGGCCTGAAGCACGAACCCGTGCAGCGGGCGCAGGTCGGGATGCCCCTCGCGGGCCAGCTCGGCGTGCAGGTCGTCGATCAGCGTGCGGAAGCCGGCCAGCAGCAGCAGCGGGAGCTGGAAGCCGGGCCGGGCGGGCTCAGGGGTTGCCATGTTCGACAACCACGTTTACTATTTCGTCAACCACGTTGACTATCTTAAGGCAGGCACCCATGACCGTCTTCACCGCCCACACCGCCGAGACCGCGCCCGCCGCCGCCCGCCGGGCCATCGAGGGAGTACGCGGCCGGTTCGGCTGGCTTCCCAGCGCGGTGGCCCTGATTGCCGAGTCGCCACAGCTGCTCAGCGGCTTCCTGGTTGCCAGCGCGGGATTCGAACAGACCAGCCTCGCGCCCGTGGAGCGGGAGGTGGTCATCCTGACCGTCTCCACCTCCCACGAATGCCACTTCTGCGTGGCCCTGCACACCGGCAAGATCACTGAGATCGGCGCGAGCGCCGCGCTGATCACCGCGCTGCGTGCCGGCACGGAGCTGCCCGAGCACCGACTGGAGGCGCTGCGCCAGTTCACGCTTGCCGTGCTCAAGCACCACGGCGCGGTGCCCGACGAGGAGCTGGAGGCCTTCCTGGCCGCCGGCTACCAGCCCCGGCAGGCGCTGGACGTGGTGCTGGGCGTGGGGGCGTACACCATGTCGGCCTTCGCCAATCGGCTCACCCGCGCGCCGCTCGACCCGCCGTTGGCGGTCCACGCCTGGACACCGACCGCCTGACCGAACCGCGTTACCGCAACATGCCGGTAGAGGGCTGACTCAGGGTCGTGGTTTCGCTACCTTGCGCCAGAAGGGCCGGTGTGGCCCTGTTCGGCAGCGGAAGGTGAGGCGCGGTGACCACGACACTGTCCACAGCGGAAATGATCAGAGACCAGCTCCGGCGGTCCCGGCTCGCGGCCGGGCTCAGCCAGGAGGAGTACGGCAAACGGGCGCACTACTCACCGTCCATGGTGTCCTCGGTCGAGGTGGGCTCGACGGTGCCCAACCTGACCTACCTGACCCGGGCCGACGAGGTGCTCGACACCGGCGGCCTGCTGGTCTCGCTACGCGAGCTGGGTCGCCGGCACGCCGAGCCGGTGTGGTTCCGCCCCTGGTTGGAGGTCGAGCGGGTGGCCACCCAGTTGCGGTGCTTCGAAGCGACGATGGTTCCCGGCCTGTTGCAGACCGCCGACTACGCCCGTGCGGTGTTCCGGCTCGACCTGGGGCTCACCGCCGAGCGGGTGGAGGAGTTGGTGGCCGCCCGGCTGGAACGGCAGACGATCCTCGACCGGGAGCACCCGCCGCAGCTCACCGCCGTGATTGACGAGGCCGCCCTGCGACGCTTCGCGGAGGGCAACGCCGGGGTGCTGGCCGGCCAGCTCCGGCACCTGGTGGCGTGCGCCCGCCGCCCCCACATCCGGGTGCACGTGCTGCCGCAGGCGGTCGGGCTGCACGCCGGCATGTTCGGGCCGTTCATCCTCGGCCGCACCGCCGACGGCAGCTGGCTCGGCTTCCTCGACAACCAGACCGGCGGCACCGCCGTCGACGAGAACAACGAGGTGGCGACCCTGCTCGGAAGGTGGGAGAGTCTGCGCAGCGACGCGCTGCCCCGGCAGCAGTCCATCGACCTGCTCGAGGAGATCGTGAAGCCATGGATCTGACCGGAGCTCAGTGGCGCAAGTCCACCCGCAGCGGCAACAACAGCGGCGCCTGCGTCGAGGTCGCCGACAACCTGCCCGGCCGGGTGCACGTCCGCGATTCGAAGGACCGCGACGGCGGCGTGCTGACCTTCAGCCCGGCCGCGTGGCGGGCCTTCGTCGAGCTGACCCGCACCCCCTGACCCCGGGGGCTCCCGCTCAGGCCGCCCCGAGGAAGTCGCGCAGCAGGGCGAGCATCGCGTCCGGGCGCTCCTCGTACAGCCAGTGCCCGCAGTCGTCGATCACCTCGCCGCGAACGGTGTCGGCGTACCGGCGTACCTGCTCGGCGACCTGACCGCCGAGGCTGGCCGACGCGCCGACGGCCAGCACCGGCATGGTGAGCTTCGTGGTCCGGTACGTCGCGTTGTCGGCGATGTCCCGATCGAACGCCCGGAAGTGGGCGAAGCTCGCCCGCAGGTGCGCCGGGTCGCGCAGGTGGCTGGCGAACTCCTCGATGTCCGGCGCGGCGATGCTGCCCTTGTGCACCATCAGGGCGTCGGTGAACCGGTCCACCCAGAGCGACTCCCGCCCACGGACCAGCTCCTCCGGCAGCCCGTTGTCGAGCGTGAAGAAGCCGAAGTTCCACACCGCCGGCCCGGCCGCGGTGAGCGCGGGGAACGTGTAGATGCTCTCGTCGGGAATCGGCGCCTCGGTGAGCGCCAGCCGGCTCACCCGCTCCGGATGGGCAGCCGCGTACGCGTACGCCACCATCGTCCCCAGGTCGTGCCCGACCACTCGCAGGTCACCGACCAGGCCGAGTTGGTCGAGCAGGCCGTGCAGGTCGGCGGCGACGGTCTTCTTGTCGTACCCGTCGGCCGGGGCGTCGCTGTCCCCGAAACCGCGCAGGTCGGGCGCGACCACCTCGAAGGATCGCCCCAACTCGGGCAGCAGCTGCCGCCACATGTACCAACACTGCGGGTACCCGTGCAGCAGCACCAGCGGTGGGCCGCTGCCACCACGGACATAGTTCATGGTCATCCGACCGACCCGTGCCCGTTGCTCGGTGAACCCCGCCGGAACCCGATCGCCACCCATTCGCCGCCTCCGACCGCCGTCCCGCCCGCTGGCTGCCCGGCTACCCGCTCGACCCACGGCCATGCCTACGCGCGCTGCACATGCCTGCGGACGCGGCGCTCGAACGTTGATCGACTCGGTCTTCAGGAAGTCGGGCCGTTCCAGGCCGCCGGACACCCCGACTTCCGGGAACCCGAGTGGATCAACGCCGGGCCTCGTCGGGGCTCGCCGAGTGGGATGCGCCGTCGCGGGTGTCACAGCACCCGGCGTGGGCCGTGCCGCACCCGGTGCGGGAGACTGGGCGACATGGCTCGTGGCTTCCCGTACACCGACCTCAAGGACTTCCTCGCGGCGCTGGAGCGCGCGGGGGAGCTGCGTCGCGTCGACGTCCCCGTCGACCCGACCCTGGAGATCAGCGAGGTGGTCACCCGCACGGTGCGCGCCGGCGGGCCGGCCCTGCTGTTCGAGCACCCCACCCGTGGTGAGATGCCGGTGGCGATCAACCTCTTCGGCACCGAGAAGCGGATGGCGATGGCCCTCGGCGTCGACTCGCTGGACGAGGTCGGCGCGCGGATCGGCGCGCTGATCAAGCCGGAGCTGCCGGTCGGCTGGTCCGGCATCCGCGAGGGCCTGGGCAAGGTCATGCAGCTCAAGTCGGTGCCCCCGCGCAAGGTCAAGACC
This sequence comes from Micromonospora sp. NPDC051543, assembly GCF_044454415.1. NCBI lineage: Bacteria > Bacillati > Actinomycetota > Actinomycetes > Micromonosporales > Micromonosporaceae > Micromonospora > Micromonospora sp. NPDC051543. Next base: position 226,062 of record NZ_JBITDT010000005.1, on the reverse strand, counting down.
GCGCCCTGCCAGGAGATCGTCTACCGGGGCGATGACGTCGACCTGGACCGGCTGCCGGGGTTGCAGGTGTGGCCCGGCGACGGCGGGATCTTCCACAACTACGGGCTGACGCACACCAAGCACCCGGAGACCGGCAAGCGCAACCTGGGCCTCTACCGGCTTCAGCAGCACGGCCGCAACACCCTCGGCATGCACTGGCAGATCCACAAGGACTCCACCGCCCACCACGCGGTCGCCGAACGACTCGGGCAGCGCCTGCCGGTCGCGGTCGCGATCGGCTGCGACCCCGTCGTCTCGTACGCGGCCAGCGCGCCGCTGCCCAGCGACATCGACGAGTACCTGTTCGCGGGGTTCCTGCGCGGCGAGCGGGTGGAGATGGTCGACTGCCTCACCGTGCCGTTGCAGGTGCCGGCGCACGCCCAGATCGTGCTGGAGGGCTACCTGGAGCCCGGCGAGCGGCTGCCCGAGGGGCCGTTCGGCGACCACACCGGCTTCTATACGCCGGTCGAGCCGTTCCCGGTGCTGCACATCGAGGCCATGACCATGCAGCGGAATCCGGTCTACCACTCGATCGTCACCTCGAAGCCGCCGCAGGAGGACCACGGCCTCGGCAAGGCCACCGAGCGGATCTTCCAGCCGCTGCTCAAGCTGCTGATCCCGGACATCGTCGACTACGACCTGCCGGCCGCCGGGGTGTTCCACAACTGCGCGATCGTGTCGATCCGCAAGCGCTACCCGAAGCACGCGCAGAAGGTCATGAACGCGATCTGGGGTGCGCACCTCATGTCGCTCACCAAGCTCATCGTGATCGTCGACGAGGACTGCGACGTGCACGACTACAACGAGGTGGCCTTCCGCGCCTTCGGCAACGTCGACTACGCGCGGGACCTGCTGCTCACCGAGGGCCCGGTGGACCACCTCGACCACTCGTCGTACCAGCAGTTCTGGGGTGGCAAGGTGGGCGTGGACGCGACCCGCAAGCTGCCGGCAGAGGGCTACACCCGTGGCTGGCCGGAGGAGATGACCATGGCCCCCGAGGTCACCGCCCTGGTCGACAAGCGCTGGAAGGAGTACGGGATCTGATGACGACCCCCGACACCCCTCGCGATCTTGCACTTTCTGTCGACGATTCGCGCCCTTCCTCCCCATCTGTCCCAGCAGAAAGTGCAAGATCGCGGGGGAGGGTGCGCGCCTTCCTGGATCTTGTCGCGATCGAGCACTCGGTGTTCGCGCTTCCGTTCGCGTACCTGTCCGCGCTGACCGCCATGCAGGTCTCCGGGGGGCGGGTTCGCTGGCTCGACCTGCTGCTGATCACCGTGGCGATGGTCGGGGCGCGGACGTTCGCGATGGCCGCCAACCGCATCCTCGACCGCCGGATCGACGCGCGGAACCCGCGTACCGCTGGACGGGAACTGGTCACCGGGGCGGTGAGCGTGCGGACGGCCTGGACCGGCGCGGCCGTCGCGCTCGTGGTGTTCCTCGCCGCCGCCGCGCTGCTCAACCCGCTCTGCCTGGTGCTCGCGCCGCTCGCCGTGGTGCCGCTGGTCGTCTACCCGTACGGCAAGCGGTTCACCAACTGGCCGCACGCCATCCTCGCCATCGCCCAGGCGGTCGGCCCGGTCGGGGCCTGGCTCGCGGTCACCGGCACCCTGGACGGCTCCGGGCCGGCCTGGGTGCTCGGCGCGGCGGTCGGGCTCTGGATCGGCGGCTTCGACCTGATCTACGCCTGCCAGGACTCCGAGATCGACCAGCGGATCGGCGTGCACAGCGTGCCCGCCCGGTATGGTCGCCGCTTCGCGCTGCACGCCTCCACGCTCGCGCACGTGGTGACCTTCGGGCTGTTCGTGTGGTTCGGGGCGCTGATCGGGTTCGGTTGGCTGTGGTGGGTCGGCCTGGCGCTGACCGCGGTGGCGTTCGCCTACCAGCACCTGGTGGTCAGCCCGACCGACCTCAGCAAGGTCAACCGGGCGTTCTTCACCGCCAACGGGTTCGTCGGCATCGCGCTGTTCGTCTTCGCCCTGCTCGACCTGGTGATCCGCCTCGACCTGCGGCCCTAGCGTCTAGCGGCCGTCGGGTAGCGGCCGCTCTCCAGGGTCCAGTCGATGGTGCCGCGCACGGCGTACGCGACCCCGTCGAGATGGTCGGTGACGGCCTCGTCCAACGCCGGCCCGAACGACGGCACGGCGGCGCGGAGCGCCACGAACCGCCGCATCGACTCGCGCCAGCGCTCGGCCACCCGCCGTACCGCCTCGTCCGACGACACGCCCCACTCGGCCTGTGTCGCCAGGACCAGGTTGTGCCCGCCCGAGGTGGCCCGGTCCTTCTCCAGCGAGGCCAGGTCGTTGTACCAGGAGAGCAGGTCGTTGCCGGTACGGGCGATCTCGCGCAGCAGCGGATGGTGGTAGACCGGATCGGGCAGGGGCCGGCCGCCGACGAACTCCACCAGCGGATACGACACCTCCGCCGCCGAGGTGGCCCGCCGCAGCTCGACGTACTCGTCCACGCCGAGTCGGACGGCGGCCTCCTTGTTGGCCGCCTCCCGCCAGGTGCCGTCGAGGTGCCGGCCCACCGCGTCGGCGAAGCGCAGCCGCCACCGGGACGGCATCCGCCTGCGCGGTTCCCGCCAGGCCAGCACCAGCAGTCGCCGCAGCGGCCCGGTCAACCCACCATGCCGGAGGCGCGGACCATCGTGCAGCAGCGCCAACGTCCCGTCGCGCAGCGCCCGGATCTGCACCGGGCTGAGCCGGTGCGGGCCGTCGCAGGCGTCGTCGACGAGGAAGAACCAGGTGAAGAGGGCCGTCAGCACCCGCAGGTCGGCCTCGCTGGCATCCGGGTAGAGCCGCCCCGCGTACCGGGCGAAGCCGCCCCGGGCCAGCCGGTGCAGCGCGTCGTTGTCCAGCGGCAGGCCCAGCTCAGGCAGGATGCCGACGAGCCACTGCTGGACCCGGTCGGCGTGCGGCGAGAGTCGGGGTGGGATCGGGCACTCGGCGCGCAGCGCCCAGAGGACCTCGCCGGTCGTCACCGATGCCTCCCGTGCGAACTGCTCCCGGTGCGAATCGCCATCGGCAGCATCGCAGGTCGCCGGGACGACCACCTACCCGGCCGGACAAGTCGGACGGCTGCGGCGCGGCGGATCGTGGGGTGCCCAGCGGCGCGCGGCGTCGACCAGGCAGGCTGGGGGCATGCGGGAACCATGGGTGGTCGGTGTCTCCGGTGCCTCCGGTACGCCGTACGCGGCGGCCGTCGTCGGCGGGCTGCTCGACGCGGGCGAGCCGGTGGACCTCATCGTGTCCCGGGCGGCACGGCTCACCCTGCTGGACGAGACCGGGCGCCCGTTCCGCGACGCGCACTGGGCCGAGGACCTCGCGGCCTGGCTGGGCCGGGACCTGACCGGAACGGACGTACGCCACTGGCCGGCCGGCGACCTGGCCGCCGGACCCAGCAGCGGTTCCTACCGGGTACGCGGAATGGCCGTCGTACCCGCCAGCACCGCGGCCTGCGCCGGCATCGCGATCGGGCTCTCCAAGGACCTGCTGCAGCGGGCCGCAGAGGTCAACCTGAAGGAGCGCCGACCGGTCGTGGTGGTGCCCCGGGAGACCCCGGTGACCCGTAGCCACCTGGAGCACCTGATCGCGTTGCACGACGCCGGCGCGGTCGTGCTGCCGGCCAGCCCCGGCTTCTACGGCGCGGGCGCGGCGGCCAGCGCCCAGCAACTGGTCGACTTCGTGGCCGGCAAGGTGCTGGACGCGCTCGGCGTGCCACACACCCTGTTCCGCCGGTGGTCCGGCCAACTCGGCGCGGCCCGGAGCTGAACCGTCAACTGGGTTCCAGTGGTGTGCGGACCGGACGGGTGTCCGGTCCGCCTGACATTGTCCGCACCAGTTCAGTACATGCCGGCGTTGGCCGGACCCGGCCCGGTGGAGGCGGCCGGACCCACGTTGCGTGGCTTTCCGACCTCGTCCACCTCGTCCAGCATGCCCTCCCCCTCAAGCAGGGCTCGCACCTCGGATTCCCGAAACCGGCGATGCCCGCCTGGAGTCCGGATGCTTCCTATCCGGCCGGCCGCCGCCCATCTCGTCACAGTCTTCGGGTCTACCCGAAACAGCGCGGCGACCTCACCCGGTGTCAGCAGGCGATCTCCAGTGTCCACAGCCCCCTCCTCGCGTCGACGAAGCCCCTGGCTGAACACACTGCCCCCGGCTGGTGCGAGCCCAGAGCCGTCATGAGGGACGTATGGCAATTACAGCACCAGGGACCTGGCCTGTCCGCCAAACGCGAAAAATGCACTGACTGGGAAGTTAGTAAATGGTACTGGTGCAACCCCTACCTAGACCGTCAGTTTATGAACAGTTACTCACTGTTCTGACCAACGGATGCCGAAGGCCTCGCGTTACGCCCAACGCGTTAAGGTCACTCTCCGTGGACGCCATCGACCTGAGCCTCGTCGACCTGCTGCGCGGCAACGCCCGCCTGTCGTACGCCGAGCTGGCCCGGCAGGTGGGCCTCTCCGCCCCGGCCGTGCACGAACGCGTCGGCAAGCTGGAGAGCAGCGGCGTGGTGCTGGGCTACCGCGCGGACGTGGCGCCCGAGGCGATCGGGCTGGGTGTCACCGCGCTGATCGGCATCGTCGAGGACTCCGGCGCGGACTCCGACGACATGCTGGAGTCGCTGCGGGTGCTGCCCGAGATCGAGTCCTGCTACTTCATGGCGGGCGTCGAGTCGTTCCTGCTCAAGGCCCGGGTCGGCACGATCGCCGAGCTGGAGCAGCTCATCGTGCGGCTCAACCGGACCCCCGGGGTCGCCTCCACGCGCACCGCCATCGCCCTCTCCACCAAGTGGGAGAACCGCCCCCAGGCGGTCGGTCAGCAGCCCACCTGAGCTGGTTGCTAGGTTTCCGGCGTGACTCATCTCGACCGGTGCGACGAGGCCAGCCGTAGCTGGGTGACCGAGGCGATCGCCGCCGTCGAGGCCGACGCCAACCGCTCGGCCGACACCCACCTGCTGCCCTTCCCGCTGCCCCGGGCGTGGGGGATCGACCTCTACCTCAAGGACGAGTCGTCCCACCCGACCGGCTCGCTGAAGCACCGGCTGGCCCGCTCGCTGTTCCTCTACGGCCTGTGCAACGGCTGGATCGGGCCGCAGACCACGATCGTCGAGGCGTCCTCGGGCTCCACGGCGGTCTCCGAGGCGTACTTCGCCCGCATGCTCGGCCTGCCGTTCATCGCCGTGATGCCCGCCTCCACCTCGCCCGAGAAGATCGCGCAGATCGAGTTCCAGGGCGGCCGGTGCCACCTGGTGGACGACCCGGCGAGCGTGGTGGTCGAGGCCCGCTGGCTGGCCGAGGACTCCGGCGGCCACTTCATGGACCAGTTCACGTACGCCGAGCGGGCCACCGACTGGCGAGGCAACAACAACATCGCCGAGTCGATCTACGCGCAGTTGGAACTGGAACGACACCCCATCCCGGCCTGGATCGTGGTCGGCGCCGGCACCGGCGGCACCAGCGCCACCATCGGCCGGTACGCCCGCTACCGCCGCCTGGCCACCAAGCTCTGTGTCGTGGACCCGGAGAACTCCGCCTTCTACCCCGCCTGGGTGGCCGCCGACTGGTCCGTACGCACCGGCAAGGGCTCCCGCATCGAGGGGATCGGCCGGCCCACCGTCGAGGCGTCCTTCCTGCCGTCGGTCGTGGACCGGATGGTCCAGGTGCCGGACGCGGCCTCGCTGGCCGCCATGCGCGCCGGCTCGACGGTGCTCGGTCGTCGGGTGGGCGGCTCCACCGGCACCAACCTGTGGGGCGCGTTCAGCCTCATCGCCGGCATGCTGGCCGAGGGGCGGACCGGCTCGGTGGTCAGCCTGATCTGCGACGCCGGTGACCGGTACGCCGACACGTACTACTCCGACGACTGGGTCGCCGCCCAGGGCCTCGACCTGACGCCGCACGCCGCGACCGTCGAACGCTTCCTGAGCAGCGGGGACTGGCCCGCCTGAGCGGGGTGCGCCTTCAGCGGGGGTCGATCCGTTCGGCCAGGCCGGGATAGCGCACCACGTACCCGTCGGCGTCCAGGTCGATGTCGGCCGTGAAGGTGCCGCTGGCGAACCGTACCCGGCCCGGACCGAGCCCGGTGTAGATCTGCTCGGCCGCCACCACCTCCAGGCCCGGCAGCAGCACCCACGCGACCGTGATCCGACGCGGCATGTCGGCCGGTCCGCCGGTCAGCCCGAGCCGGCGTACCGGAAGGGCGTTGAACAGCGGCGAGCCACTCAGATCGACGTCGAGGGCGTCGGCGAGGCGATCCGGGTCGTCGGTGCCGGGCAGGCCGGCTCGCGGGTGTCCGGCCCCGACCAGCGCGGCGTCCAGGTCGCCCTGCTCGGCGGTGGTCACCCGCCACCGGGACGTGGCCCGCTCCAGGGTCACGCGCCGAAGCCAACCCGACCCCTCGGCCTCGACCTCGACCCGGGCGGTGCTCCCGTCGGGCGCGGTCGTCAGTCGGTAGCGGGCGGTGAACGGAATCGGATCGACGGCGAGCACGGTGCCGCGCGCCGACAACGCCTCGCCGTCGTCGAGCAGGGCATGTTCGCTGCCGGCGGTGTCCGTCCGGGACCAGAAGATCGACTTGGTCATGGTCGCCATGAGCCGGACGTTACGCGACCCGGACGCCGTCGGCAGCGCATGCGCGAACGCCGCCGCGGAGCGCAAGCTCCGCGACGGCGTTCGGCTTAAATCAGAAGATCAGTGGGTACGCGCCGGCGGCCGCCCGCCGAAACCCCGCCGATCGTCACGCGGCCGGTCATCCCGACCACGGCCCTCGGAGCGGTAGCCACCCCGGCTGTCGCGGTCCGCGAAGCGCCGCTCACTCCGGTCACCCCGGTCGGCCTGCGGGCGGTCGCCGTAGCGCCGCTCGCCGGTCGGCCGGTCACCGTACTGCCGGTCACCCTGCGGGCGGTCGCCGAAGCGGCGCTCGCCGGTGGGCCGGTCGCCGTAGCGCCGCTCGCCCTGGGGACGGTCGCCGTACTGCCGGTCGCCCTGCGGGCGGTCGCTGTACTGCCGGTCGCCCTGGGGACGGTCGCCGAAGCGGCGCTCGCCGGCCGGGCGGTCACCCCGGTCGGTCTGCGGGCGGTCGCCGTAGCCACGACTGTCCCGGTCGCCGTAGCGGCGTTCGCCGGTGGGCCGGTCGCTGTAGCGGCGCTCGCCCTGGGGACGGTCGCCGTACTGCCGGTCGCCCTGCGGGCGGTCGCCGTAGCGGCGCTCGCCGGTGGGCCGGTCGCCGTAGCGACGCTCGCCCTGCGGGCGGTCGCCGTACTGCCGGTCGCTGTACTGCCGGTCGCCCTGGGGCCGGTCGCCGTAGCGGCGTTCGCCGGTGGGCCGGTCGCTGTAGCGGCGCTCGCCCTGCGGGCGGTCGCCGAACCGGCGCGGGCCGCCGGAGCGGTCGTCGAAGCGTCGTCCACCGCCGGAGCGGTCACCGAAGCCGCGCGGCTCCGCCTCGACGCGAACCGGAACGCCGCTGGGCTCGCGGGCGCCGATCAGCTCCGCCAACACCGGGTCACCGACCCGGACGCGGGTCTCGGCCGGCGCGACGCCGGCCTTCTCCATCATCGCGAGGGTGGTACGACGCTGCTTGGGCAGCACCAGCGTGGCGACCGCGCCGGACTCGCCCGCCCGGGCGGTACGACCGGCGCGGTGCAGGTAGTCCTTCGGGTCCTTCGGCGGGTCGACGTGCAGCACCAGCGTGACCCCGTCGACGTGGATGCCCCGGGCCGCCACGTCGGTGGCGACCAGGACGTTCATCCGACCCTCGCGGAACTCGGCGAGGGTCTTGGTCCGCATCCGCTGGGTCTTGCCGCCGTGCAGACCACCGGCCCGCACGCCGACCGCGGCCAGCTGCTCGACCAGCCGGTCGACGCCCATCTGCGTACGCGCGAACACCATGGTCCGCCCGTCCCGTGCCGCGATCGAGGCGGCCACCGGGAACTTGTCGTGCGGCGGGATCAGCAGCACGTGGTGGTCCATGGTGGAGACCGAGGCGGTGGACGGCGCGGTGGAGTGGGTCACCGGGTCGTTCATGAAGCGCTTGACCAGCGCGTCGACGTCGCCGTCCAGGGTGGCGGAGAAGAGCAGGCGCTGACCGCCGGCCGGCGTCTTCGCCAGCAGCTCGGTCACCTCGGGAAGGAAGCCCATGTCGGCCATCTGGTCGGCCTCGTCGAGCACCGTCACCTCGACATCGTCGAGCTGGCAGACACCCCGCTCGATCAGGTCGCCGAGCCGCCCCGGGGTCGCCACGATGATCTCCACACCACGGCGGAGCGCGTCGATCTGGCGGTCGTACGGAACACCGCCGACGGCGGTCTTCAGGAACACGTTGAGCGCCTTGCCCAACGGCAGGAGCGCGTCGTTGACCTGCATGGCCAACTCGCGGGTCGGTACCAGGACCAGGGCGCGCGGCCGCAGGGGACGCGCCGGACGCCCGGCGGCGACCCGGGCCAGCAGCGGGAGGCCGAAGGCGAGGGTCTTACCCGACCCGGTCTGCCCACGGCCGAGCACGTCCCGGCCGGCGAGGGCGTCGGGGACGGTGGCCTGCTGGATCGGGAAGGGGGCGGTGATGCCCTGTCGTGCCAGAGCGCGAACCAGCGGCTCGGGCAGGCCCAGACCGGCGAAGTCGATCGACTCGGCGGTCTCGGCCGGAACGGCGTCGGGCGTCTCGGGGGCGTCAGACGTCACGGGGGCGTCGACCGCCGCCGGGGCGGAATCGAAAACGGACGGAACGATGCTGGGGTCAGCAGAGGTGGTCAAAAAATGCCCTTCAAGCGGGGCGCATCTTCGCGATGGCCTGCCGCGGCTGTGCCGCCGGATCGCCCGCAAGATCGCCCATGGGCGCACATCGGGCGCGCCAGGTCAGTGATCCTGACCAGTGTACGGCGATTCGGCGGAGTCGCCAGCCGGATGACCGACCGTAGTGGGCGGACTCACCCTCCCAGCCGTGCTGTCGATCAGCCGTTCAGCATGCCGCCCATCAGGCCGTCCAGGGCGTTGTTGGCGAGCAGGACCACCAGCACGCTGATCCCGATCAGGAGCCCCAACGCGGCGATCAGGACGATCACCACGCGGGTGTTCCGGGAGCGTTCGGCCGGAGTGTCCGACCAGCCCTGGGCGAGGATGTGCCCGGTCAGCGAGCCGGAATTCTCCACCGCCGCGTTCGCCGGTAGGGCGATCGTGGTGAAACCCGGCCCGTCGCCGCTGGCGTAGACGGTGCCCGCCTGGTCGGCGCCGCCGGCACGGGTTCCGGTACGACCACCGGCCGTCGTGCTTCGCCGCTCGGGCCCGCCGTGCGGGGTGGTCGTCCGGTGGTCCGTACCGCCGGTCAGGGGGGTGGTGGTGGACGGCGGCCACGTCGGCAGCGCGGGCGCGGGAACCACCGGCGGGGCCGATACGGGTGCCCCGGCCCAGGCGCTGGCCGGGGCGGGCGGCGCGGCGGTCCATCCGGGGAAGGTGGCCGGCGGCGCGGAGACCGACCCCATGGTGGGTGCGCCTGGCGTGCCGATCGTCGCCGGTGGCGGCGGAAACGGTGGCGCCGGCATCGGCCCGGGCGGCAGCGGTGGCGCGGGCACCGGCGGGCCGGGCGGCGGCATCGGCGGCCCGGGGACGGGTGGCGTCGGCGGCCCCGGTACCGGCGGAACCGGCGAGGGTGGTGGCACGGGCGGTCCCGGAACCGGCGGCACCGGGTCGGGTCGGGGCGTGGGGAAGGGGCCCGGCGTCGGTGTCGGACCGGGCGGGTACGGCCCCGGGCTCGGTGCGGGCTCCGGCTCGCCCGGCCCGGGCGGTGTCGGTTCCGGGGCCGGACGCGCGGGTGGCTGCGCCGGCTCCGGAGGTTGCGCCGGCTCGGGCGGTTCGGGATTCACCGGTCCCGACCGGTAGACGGCGGACGTGCTCGCCCGGGGCTCCGGCGCGGCCTCGCCGCCGGCCGCGACGCGGCTGCTGCCGGGGACCGTGGCGCTGGCCCGCGCCGGCGTCGGGCCGGTGGCCTGCGTCGGCGTCGGCGTCGGGCCGGTGGCGGTGGCGGTGGCCTGTGCCGGCGTCCGGCCGGTGGCGGGGGCGGGCGCTGGCGTTGGGCCCGTGGCGGTGGCCTGCGGCGGCGTCTGGCCCGTGGCGGTGGCGCTGGTCGGCGTGGTGGCGCTGGCGGTCACCGACGCCGTCGCGCTGGCGCGCGCCGGGGCGGTCGAGGCGTCGGCCGATGCCGGTGCGGGCGAGCTGTCCCGCTGTGCGGGCAGTGTGCTGGCCGAGCCGGCCGCCCGGTAGGTGGTCGCGGTGGCGGGAGCGCTCACCGGAAGATCATCGGGGCGGGGGTGGGCTGTCGCGACGCTGGCTCGCGCCCGCACCGGGGCGGCGGCCGGCTCGGCGGCGGCATTCTCCGACGGCTCGCCCTCCGCCCCGCCGCCGTGCGTGGCGACGTCGTCGAGGGGGTCGCCTGCGGCGTCGTCCCCGGCAGTCGCGTCGTACGTGCCGACGGCCTTTCCGCCGGGCTCCGCGACCCCGTCGCCGGTCTCGCCGTCGAGCGTGGCGTTCCCGTCCCGCGCCGCGGCGTCGGTGGGCGCGGCGTCCCGGTCGGCGCTGCTCAGCGTGGCGCTGGGAGCACCGCCCGGCGAGCCGGTGTCGGTCGTCGGATCAGCGGTCGCCTGGTCTGCGGTCGCCGGATCTGCGGTCGTCAGCCTCGCGGCCCGGCCGACGTCGACACTCTCCGCCGGATCACTCTGCTCGGCCATCTCCGCCCTCCGCGCCACGCTCGCACCCGGCCCGCGACATCGGACCGGGTGTGCCTGGTTGTCACCGTGCCACAGATCGTCCCGGGCGGACAGCCGGAGCCCCGGGTGGCGGATCAGCGTCCCGCGCTCGGGCTGTCGCTGGTCGTCCCGCTCCGGCTGGTGGACGGCGTGCTGGCGGCGGAGGCCGATGAGCTGGCCGGCGCGGTGGTGGGGGGCGGCGGCAGCGTCGTCGGCGTGTTGGTCGGGCTGTCCGTCGGGGTCGGCGAGCCGCTGTCGGTCGGCTTCGGCGTACCGGTCGGCGTGCCGGTGGGCTTCGGCGTCCCCGATCCGGTCGGCGTGGGCGTCGGCTTGGTGGTCGGCTTGCCGGTGGGCGTCGGCTTGGGGGTGGGCGTCGGCTTCGCGGGCGGCGTCGGCTTGGTGGTGGCGGGCGGCACCACGGGCGGAAGGGGCACGCTCGGGGTCGGCACCGCCCCGATCACCCGGGTGACGGCGTAGAGCCGGGACCAGTTGACCGTCGAGACCTTGACCACGTCGCCGGTCGTGGGCGCCTGCACCATCTTGCCGTTGCCGATGTACATGGTGACGTGGTGGATCGTGGTGTAGCTGCTGCCGGAGGCGAAGAACATCAGGTCGCCGGGGAGCGCCTCGGTGGGCCGTACGGTGCGGGCCCGGGTGGCGGCGTACTGGTCGCGGGAGACCCGGGGCAGGTCGAAGTAGTCGGCGCCCGGCGAGCGGTACGCGGCCCACATCAGCCCCGAACAGTCGAACTGGTCCGGCCCCTCCTCGGACCACTTGTACGGGTCACCGAGCTGGGCGAGCGCGTACCGGACGGCGGCCAGCGCCCGCGGGTGCGCGGACATGCCGCTGGTGCTCTGGCCGGCGACGTACCCGGATCCGAACTGCTGCTCGGCGGCCTCCTGCTGTCGTTCGAGCAGGATCAGCTGCGCGGCGTTGTCCTTGCGGAGCTTGAGCAGGCTGGTCTCGGCGGTGCGCAGGGCGTTCTCGCCGGTGGCGAACTCCGCCTCGGCGGCGTCGACGGCCGCCTTGGCCGCGGCGTGTTTCTGGTAGGCGTCCTGCTCGCTGGCCCGGGCCCGCGCCAACTCGCCGGTTACGGCGGTGGTGGCGCCCTCGACCTTCTCGCCGCGGTTGATGCGCTGGAGCCGGCTCAGCCCCTGGATGTCGTCGACGAAGTCACCCGGCGGCAGGGCGGCGGCCGCCTTGACCGCATCCGAGGCTGCGGAGTCGGCTGCCTGCTGGGCGCGGAGGAGGGCGTCCTGCGTGGTCGCCAGCACCTTGCCGGCCGCGACGAGCTGTGCCTGCGCGTCGGTACGTTTCTGCCGGGTCAGCAGTAGCTGGTCGCCGAGCAGGCCGACCTGGCTCTCGGCGGCGGCGATCTGGGCGGCCAGCGGGCCGTTGCCGAGGTTGACCGGGGGAGCCGGGATGCCGCCGACGGGCGGGCTGCCGGGCACCTGCGGGGCGCCGATGGCCGGCGGACGCGAGCCGGTGTCCGGCACGGTCGAGGGCATGGTGGGCTCGGCGTACGCGGGGGTGGCCAGCACGGCGGCGGCGATCGCGCCGAGCAGGGCGGCCCAGAGCTTCGGCCGCAGCACCGGCGAGATCACCGGGCTCCGTCGTCGCTGCCGTCGCCCGCGCCCGCTGTCGACCATTCCGCTCCCCGTCCGGTGCTCGTCGTCGCGCTCGGTGGGCGCGACCGTCGGGACGGTACCAGTGTGTGAGTTCCGCCCCACCTTGTCTTACCGCACAGCGGCAGCGATGTCGATGCGTCGGCAGGTTACGAGAGGCTGAGAGTCCGGTGAACCGGATCGCTCCGGCCGACCGTGCCGCCCGGTCCGCCCGGACCCCGACGTACCCTCGGGAAAGACCGCAGGTGGAAGGGACGTGCCATGGACGCCGGACTCAAGCGTGAGCTCGAAGCGAAGGTGTACGCCGGTGAGCGGCTGACCCGGGAGGACGGCGTCGCCCTCTACGAGAGCGACGACCTGACCTGGTTGGGGCGGCTCGCGCACCACCGGCGCACCGAGTTGAACGGTGAACGGGTGATGTTCAACGTCAACCGGCACCTCAACCTGACGAACGTCTGCTCGGCGTCCTGCGCGTACTGCTCGTTCCAGCGCAAGCCGGGCGAGAAGGACGCGTACACGATGCGCATCGACGAGGCGGTCCGCAAGGCCAAGGAGATGGAGGATGAGCGGCTCACCGAGCTGCACATCGTCAACGGCCTGCACCCGACGCTGCCGTGGCGCTACTACCCGAAGGTGCTGCGCGAGCTGAAGGCGGCGCTGCCGAACGTCAAGCTCAAGTGCTTCACCGCGACCGAGGTGCAGTGGTTCGAGAAGATCAGCGGCCTGAGCGCCGACGAGATTCTCGACGAGCTGATGGACGCCGGCCTGGAGTCGCTGACCGGTGGCGGTGCGGAGATCTTCGACTGGGAGGTCCGCCAGCACATCGTCGACCACGAGTGCCACTGGGAGGACTGGTCGCGCATCCACGCCCTGGCCCACTCGAAGGGCATGAAGACCCCGGCGACCATGCTGTACGGCCACATCGAGGAGCCCCGGCACCGCGTCGACCACGTGCTGCGCCTGCGGGAGTTGCAGGACGAGACCGGCGGTTTCGCGGTCTTCATCCCGCTGCGCTACCAGCACGACTTCGTCGACTCGGCGGACGGCAAGATCCGTAACCGGATCCAGGCGCGGACGACGATGGCTTCGCCGGCCGAGTCGCTGAAGACGTTCGCCGTGTCCCGGCTGCTGTTCGACAACGTGCCGCACCTGAAGAACTTCTGGGTGATGCACGGCCTGTCGGTGGCCCAGCTCTCGCTGAACTTCGGCGTGGACGACCTGGACGGCTCGGTGGTCGAATACAAGATCACCCACGACGCCGACTCGTACGGCACCCCGAACACCATGCACCGCGACGACCTGCTGCACCTGATCTGGGACGCCGGCTTCCAGCCGGTCGAGCGGGACACCCGCTACAACGTCGTCCGGGAGTACGACAGGGCGCCGTCGCTGGCCGAGCGCCGCGCCGAGCCGCAGCAGGTCTGGGCCTGAGACACCACGTACCCTCGCAGTCGATGACCGAGCAGCGCAGCGCCGAGCAGCAGGGCGGCTTTCCCCGACGGGACGCCGAGGGACGAGTCCGTACGCTGGGCGACCTGCTCGGGGTGTGCCTGGCCGGCCTGGTCATCGGTGTGCTGGCGCTCGTGCTGTTCGAGTGGGCGTTCGCCTCGTTCGGCGCCGCCGACTTCGGGCACACCAACGGCTGGCTCGCGGTGATCCTGCCGGCCTGGCTGTTCTGGGACGATTTCCGCGCCTGGGGGTTCGGGGCCGCCCGGGTGGTGGCGGCGCTCGTCGCGGCGGCGGTCGCGGTGTTCGTGGGGCTGCTGGTCGCCGGGCTGGGCGCGGGGTTGGCGCCGCTGCTGTCCGGCGCGTTGGCGGCGGCGGCGTTCACCGTGGCGTACGCGACGATCTGGTTTCCCGGCGTCCGTTGGCTGGCCCGCCGGACGGGCTGAATGACCCGCCCACCGGGCGCGGAGAAGGAGTGCATGAGGTGAGCGCGGCGCTCAAGTACACGCTGGGCCGGATCGGGCTGTTCGTCGCCGTACTGGCGGCCCTCTGGCTGGTCGACGTGGACATCTTCCTGAAGCTGATCCTGGCGCTGGCGTTCTCCGCCGCGCTCTCCTTCTTCCTGCTGCGCGGCTGGCGCGACGAGATGGCTCACGAGATGGCCGAGGCCACGGCCCGTCGCAAGGCGGAGAAGGAGCGTCTCCGCTCCGCCCTGGCCGGCGAGGACGAGCAGTCCGACGAGGGTGAGCGGCGGCAGCCGTAGGGCCTGCGGACGCGCGCCGCGCGGGACCCGTCAAAACGGGGCGGCGGGAGCGGCTGCTTGCCGTTAGTGTCTCCCGCCGTGGAAATCTTCAACAAGATCAACGACTGGCGGGCCAAGCTGTTCGTCTGGATCGGCCTGCCTGTCATCGCCGGCATCGGTCTGGTGCTGGGCGCTGGTGACCTCGGACCGGCCTGGCAGGCCAAGGGCGGTGGTGGCACCGCGGGCACCTTCACGGCCGTCTCTAAGGAGTGCTCCCGCCGTAGCTGCACCTGGCACGGCGACTTCGTGGCCGACGAAGGTGCCAAGCGGGCGGACGTGATCCTCTACGACGCCCCGGACACCCTGTCGACGGGCGAGACGGCCCCCGCACTGGACACCGGCGCGCGCAAGGGCGTCTTCGCCGCCGCCGGCGGTTCCACCTGGCTGCTAGTCACCGCCCTGACCCTCGCCGGTGTGGTGGCCGCCGTCGCCTGGGTGCTCTTCCTCGCCTGGAAGATCCGCCGCCGCCGCGCCCCAACCGAGACCCTCCCCGACCCAGCCGACCGCACCTGAGAAGCGTGATCAAGAGGTTTGCGTCACCAGAGTGGCATCCAGTGACGCAAACCTCTTGATCAACCGCGCTCAGTCGGGCCGGATGGACGGGTTTTACCAGTTGGTGGAGCCGGGGACCTTGGGCCAGGGCTTGGACTCGGGCTTGATGAGGTAGGCGACGCCGCCGGAGCCGCCGGAGACTCCGCCGCTGGCGTTGGTGCGCTTGGTACGCAGCCAGATCTGCTCGAACTGGGTGCGCTTGTAGACGTTGCGGACGACGTCGTTGCTGGACGAGGCCGGGTCGTTGACGATCACGTCGCCGTCGGCGGTGAAGCCGACCACCACGAAGAGGTGCCCCGAGGTGCCGTAGTTCGCCCCGTCCAGCTCACTGGCGAGGAAGGACTGGCTGGTCACGACGGGGATGCCGGCGGCGATGAAACGCTCCAGCTCGTCCAGGGAGTGCAGCCGGGTGACCCGACCCTCCAGGCCGGGGAAGCTGGCCGCGTACGCGGTGTTGAACGGCCAGTTGCCCGCGCCGTCGTACGCGTAGTCGAAGGTCATCCGGGCGGCGTGGTTGACGGTCGGGTCGGGGTAGGTCGGGTCCACCCAGGACGTGTCGGCGGCCGACGGCTTGCGCCCCCAGTACTCGACGACCATCTCCGTGGAGGTGGGCGAGCACCAGGCCTCACCACCGCCGTCGTACTCGGGGTAGTGCCCCTTGTGGACGTTCTGCGAGTAGCGGGGCACCGGCAGCTCGACGCCCCAGGCGATGTGCCCGGCGCTCGGCGGCACGGTGAACCGGTCCGGCACGGCGGAGCTCATCGCGCCGAGCATCCGTACCACCGGGGCGGCGGTCTGCCCCGGCGTCCGGTAGAGAGTCAGCCGCAGCTGGTACGACCGCAGCAGCACCCCGGCGTCGGCGTCGTCGATGCTGAAGGTGTCGGTCCAGACCGTCGACCAGGGATCGCCCTGCCCGTCGACGCTGGTCCGCCTGATGTCGGTGTCGCCGGAGGCCCAGCGGCCCAGGACGTACCAGGGGGTCTGGTCGCCGCTGGTGTAGCCGCCCTGCATCTCCACCTGGATCCAGGTGCCGGCGGGGGTCTCCGCGTTCCAGGAGGCGATCAGTTCGGTGGCGTCGAACCCGATCCGGGTCACGGGTGAGGTCCAGGTGCCGTACTCCCAGGTGCGGGTGGTGCCGGTGTGCGGGTCGGCGTACTCGGTGGTGCCGGTCGGGCGGGCCAGGGTGACGCCGGCGCGCGGGCCGGGCACGACGCGGGTGCCGGCCTGGCTGCCCCGGTGCCAGTCGGCGGGCCCGGACCAGTCCTGGAAGGTGATCTGCTCGTCGTGGGCGGGTGCGGGTGGCCGGGCCGCCGCGGCGGGGGCCGCGGTGGCGAGCAGGGTGAGCGCGCTGACGCCGGCGAGGGCGGCCGCGTGCAGGCGGGAGGGGGCCATGGGTGCTCCGCGGTGTCGAGTGGGGGCATCGTCGCTGGTCAGTTTTCCGCTTGGAGGGAAGTTTCGCCAGATGTTCAGCGGTAGAAAATCATTGCCGCAGCGATGGTCAACCTGGGATGGATTTCGCGGCGATCGATATTGAGATGACCATGTGACTGATGGTGAAGTGTGCATCACCGAGCGGGATCTTCCGCCCTTCTAGGAGGTAGTCCATGGCCCTCCGCCCACCTCACTCTCTCCGCCGCGTCCTGGTGCTCGCCGTCGTCACCGGACTGGGAATCGTCACCGTCGCCGCCGGACCGGTCGCCGCCCAACCGGCGCCGGATCGGACCACCGAGTCGGCCGCCGCCGCCGGCTACCGGGTACTCGGGCCCCGGACCCTCGCCGACCGCAACGCGGTGGCCCGCACCGGGGCCGCCATCGACTACTCCGAGCACGGCGTCCTGCACGTCTCGGCCACCGCCGCCGAGGCCGCCGCCATCGGCAAGCTCGGCTACCGGCTGGAACCGCTCGCTCCGCCACCGAGCACCGAACGCGGCGCGGGCGAGGTGGGCACGCTGGCGTTCCCGCCCGCCGACTCCAACTACCACGACTACGCGGAACTGACCGCCGTCGTGAACCAGGCCGTCGCCGACCACCCGGCCATCGCCCGCAAGATCAGCATTGGTACGTCGTACGAGGGCCGCGACCTGATGGCCGTGAAGATCTCCGACAACGTCGGCACCGACGAGAGTGAACCGGAGATCCTGTTCAACGCCCAGCAGCACGCCCGCGAGCACCTGACCGTCGAGATGGCGATCTACCTGCTCAACCTCTTCACCGACAGCTACGGCAGCGACTCCCGGATCACCAACCTCGTCAACAGCCGGGAGATCTGGATCGTGCCGACGGTCAACCCGGACGGCAGCGAGTACGACATCGCCACCGGGTCGTACCGGTCCTGGCGCAAGAACCGCCAGCCCAACAGCGGCTCGTCGAACGTCGGCACCGACCTGAACCGCAACTGGTCCTACCAGTGGGGCTGCTGCGGTGGCTCGTCCGGCACCACCTCGTCGGAGACGTACCGGGGGCCGTCGGCGTTCTCCGCGCCGGAGACGCAGGCGCTGCGCAACTTCGTCAACAGCCGCGTCGTCGGTGGCGTCCAGCAGATCAAGGCCAACATCGACTTCCACACGTACTCGCAGCTGGTGCTCTGGCCCTTCGGCTACACCACGGCGAACAACCCGTCCGGGATGAGCGCGGACCAGTACAACACCTTCGCCACCATCGGTCAGCAGATGGCGGCCACCAACAGCTACACGCCGGAGCAGTCCAGCGATCTCTACATCGCCGACGGCACCAGCATCGACTGGATGTGGGCCACCCACGGCATCTGGGCGTACACCTTCGAGATGTACCCGGGCTCCGCCAGCGGTGGCGGCTTCTACCCGCCCGACGAGGTGATCCCCGCGCAGACCACCCGTAACCGCGAGGCGGTACTCATGCTCAGCGAGTACGCCGACTGCCCGTACCGGGCCATCGGCAAGCAGTCGCAGTACTGCGGCGGCGGTGGGGGCACCACGGTCTGGTCGGACACCTTCGAGACGGCCACCGGCTGGACGATCAACCCGTCCGGCACCGACACCGCGACGCTCGGGGCGTTCGAGGTGGGCGCCGCCCAGGCGACCACCTCGTCCGGGGCGAAGCAGCTCGCCCCGTACGCCGGCTCGAACGACCTGGTCACCGGCCGGCTCGCCGGTTCGGCGGCCGGTGACTACGACGTCGACGGCGGTGTGACGAGCGCCCGGTCCCCGGCGGTGACGTTGCCGTCGTCCGGCACGTTGACGCTCTCGCTGGCCTGGTACCTGGCGCACGGCTCGAACGCGTCCTCGGCCGACTACCTGCGGGTGAGCGTGGTGCACAGCGGCGGCACCACCGCCCTGCTCACCCAGGCCGGCGCGGCCAGCAACCGTAACGGGAGCTGGGCGGTGGCGAACCTCAACCTGAGCCCGTACGCCGGGCAGTCCGTCCGCATCCTCGTCGAGGCGGCGGACGCGTCCGGCGCGAGCCTGGTGGAGGCGGCTGTGGACAACGTCACCATCACGGCCTCCTGATCGGGTGGGGCCCCGTACCGCCCCTGCGGGGCCCCACCACCCACTCCCGAGCCTCCCATTCCGGGGCAAAGGCCCCACTCCTGATCGTCGTACGTCGATCGGTCGTTGATCGATCCGGCACGTCCCGGCGGTGCGCTACCGTCTTAGCGACCAATCCGCAGCGAAGCCGGTGTGAAACCGGCGCTGTCCCGCAACTGTGATGCCCCGCCCGACGGCGGGGACGAGCCAGGTCGCCTGCGGAGGGGTCGCGACACGCGCTCTCGAGGAAGGGCGCCTCGTGGGCGGGCGTACCGAAGTCCTGTCGGCGAAGCACCACACTCCTCGACCGACAGGAGGCCCCATGTTCAGACGTACCCCTCGGCTCTTCGCCGCGACCCTCGCGGTCGCCGCGCTCGCCCTCGGCGCGTGCGCGGAGAAGACCGACGACAAGCCGGCCGCCGGCACCGCGGCCGCCAGCTACCCGGTGACGGTCGGCACGCTCACGCTCGACAAGCGTCCCGAGAAGATCGTGTCGCTCTCGCCCAGCGCCACCGAGATGCTCTTCGCCATCGGCGCCGGCTCGCAGGTGAGCGCCGTCGACGACCAGTCCAACTACCCGGCTGAGGCGCCCAAGAGCGACCTGTCCGGCTTCCAGCCGAACGCCGAGGCGATCGCCGGCAAGAACCCCGACCTGGTGGTGCTCTCCAACGACACCAACAAGATCGTCGACCAGCTCGGCAAGTTGA
Source organism: Micromonospora sp. NPDC051543 (assembly GCF_044454415.1). NCBI lineage: Bacteria > Bacillati > Actinomycetota > Actinomycetes > Micromonosporales > Micromonosporaceae > Micromonospora > Micromonospora sp. NPDC051543. The sequence goes on along the minus strand of NZ_JBITDT010000005.1, from coordinate 206,651 downwards.
AGATCCCGGTGTACCTGACCCCGGCGGCGACCACGCTCGACGACTCTTACCAGCAGATCACCGACCTGGGCTCCCTGACCGGGCACGCCGACCAGGCCGCCGACGTCGCCAAGCGGATGAAGGACGACATCGCCAAGCTGGTCAAGGACCTGCCGCAGCGCACCGACAAGCTCACCTACTACCACGAGCTGGGCCCGGAGCTGTACAGCGCGACCAGCAAGACCTTCATCGGCTCGATCTACAGCCTCGTCGGCCTGACCAACATCGCCGACCCGGCCGACGCCGACGGCAAGAACGGCGGCTACCCGCAGCTGTCGCAGGAGGTCATCGTCAAGGCCGACCCGGACTTCGTCTTCCTGGCCGACTCCAAGTGCTGCCAGCAGAACGGCGACTCGGTCAAGGCCCGCAGCGGCTGGGCCGGGCTCACCGCCGTCAAGAACAACCAGGTCGTGACGTTGGACGACGACATCGCGTCCCGCTGGGGTCCGCGCGTCGTCGACCTGCTCCGGACGATCATCGACGCGGTCGCCAAGGTGCCCGCGTGACCGTGGTCCGTCCGTGACCAGAACGTCGCAGATGACCTCTGGAGCACCCGCCACCCGGCCGGCCGGTACGCCTCGCGCGTCCCGGCCCGCCGGGCTGCGTGCGCGCTGGCTGGTCATCGGTGTCCTCGCGGTGCTCGTCGCGCTCGTCGCCGGGGTGTCGCTCGGACCGGTCAGCCTGCCACCGGGCAGCGTCGCCGCCGAGCTGCTCAACCTGATCCCCGGTGTGCACCTCGACAGTGGACTGAACGAGCGGGAAATCGCCATCGTCACCGAGCTGCGGCTGCCACGGGTCGTGCTGGGCCTGCTCGTCGGCGGGCTGCTCGCCCTCGCCGGTGGCTGCTACCAGGGCGTCTTCCGCAACCCGTTGGCCGACCCGTACCTGCTCGGGGTGGCCGCCGGCGCGGGCCTCGCGGTCACCGCGGTGATCGCCCTCGGCGGCGTCGGTCGGCAGGGCGCGATCTCCGGGCTGCCGTTGACCATCCCGCTGGCCGCGTTCGTCGGTTCGCTGCTCGCCGTGACGATGACCTACCTGCTCGGCGCGGCCGGCGGGCGGAGCCGGTCACCGGCGATGCTGATCCTGGCCGGGGTCGCGGTCTCGGCGTTCCTCTCCGCCGGGCAGACGTACCTGCTCCAGCGCCACGCGGACAGCATCCAGCCGGTCTACTCCTGGCTGCTGGGACGGCTGGCCACGGCGGGCTGGCACGACGTGCTGCTGGTGCTGCCGTACGCCGCCGTGACCACGGTCGTGGTGCTGCTGCACCGCCGCGAGCTGGACGTCCTCGCGCTCGGCGACGACGAGGCGACGAGCCTCGGCCTGCACCCGCAGCGCTCCCGCTACCTGCTGATCGCCGCCGCGTCCCTGGGCACCGCCGCGGCGGTCTCGGCGACCGGCCTCATCGGCTTCGTCGGCATCATCGTGCCGCACACCGTCCGGCTGCTCGCCGGGTCGAGCTACCGGGTGATCCTGCCGCTGTCGCTGCTGTTCGGCGCTGCGTTCCTGGCCCTGACCGACGTGGTCGCCCGTACCGCCGCCGCCCCGGCCGAGGTACCCATCGGCGTGGTCACCGCCCTGCTCGGCGGCCCGTTCTTCGTCCTCGTGCTGCGGACCGCCCGCCGGGTGCTCACGTGAGCGCGGGTGCGCCGGCCGTCGAGGTCCGCGAGCTGCACGTCAGCCTGGACGGCACGCCGATCCTGACCGGCGTCGACCTCACCGTCGCCGTCGGCGAGTGGGTCACCGTGATCGGCCCGAACGGCGCCGGCAAGTCGACCCTGTTGCGTGCCGTCGGCGGCCTGCTGCCCGCGCCGGACGCCATCTCCCTCTTCGGTACACCGAGCGGCGCGCTGCGCCGCCGCGAACGGGCCCGGGTGGTGGCGACGGTGACGCAGTCCCCGGTCGTACCGCCCGGCATGTCCGTCCTGGACTACGTGCTGCTCGGGCGCACCCCGTACATCCCGCCGCTCGGTCGGGAGTCGGCCGCCGACGTGACCGCCGTCCACGACGTGCTGGACCGCCTGGACCTCGGCGGCTTCCACCGCCGCGAGTTGGCCACCCTGTCCGGGGGCGAGCGACAGCGGGTCTTCCTGGCCCGGGCGCTCGCCCAGGGCGCGACGCTGCTGCTACTCGACGAGCCGACCAGCGCGTTGGACATCGGCCATCAGCAGGAGGTCCTGGAACTGGTCGACCAGTTGCGCCGGGCACACGGCCTGACGGTGCTCGCCACCATGCACGACCTCTCCCTCGCGGGCGAGTACGCCGACCGGATGGTCATGCTCGCCGAGGGTCGGGTGGTGGCGACCGGCACGCCGCACGAGGTGCTGACCGAACACCTCCTCGCCACCCACTACCGGGCGAGCGTCCGGGTGCTCCCCGGCACCAACGGCCCCCTGGTGGTCCCCGTCCGCCCTGGTGCCTGACCCGCCTTCCCCCGCGATCTTGCACTTTCTGTCGTGACACAAGGGGCATTCCCGCTGATGTCGACAACCGAAAGTGCAAGATCGGAGCGATCTTGGGGCGTGGCGGCTCGCCGAGGGGTCAGCCCAGGTCGATGACCGAGAAGAGGGCGCCCTGGGGGTCGCGCAGGGCGGCGAACCGGCCGGTCGGGATGTCCCGCGGTGGCACCAGGATGGTCCCGCCCAGTTCGGCGGCGCGCGCGGCGGCGGCGTCCGCGTCGGTCACCGCGAAGTACACCGTCCAGTATGCGGGCAGGTCGGCCGGGTAGCCGTCCCCGAGCGGCGGCATCATCCCGGCGACGATCCGCGCCCCGAGCCGCCACCCCGTGTACGTCATGTCGCCGACCGGTTGTTCGTCCGGCTGCCAGCCGAACACCAGCTCGTAGAAGACCTTCGCGCCCTCCGGGTCGGGCGTGACCAGCTCGTTCCAGCTCATCGCGCCGGGCACGTTGAACACCTCGGCCCCGGGCATCGTCAGCGGCTGCCAGACGCTGAACGTCGCGCCCGCCGGGTCGGAGAACACGGCCATCCAGCCCCGGTCGAAGACCTCGAACGGCGGTACGACGACCTGCCCGCCGGCCCGTTCGACCCGGCCGGCGGCCAGCGCCGCGTCGTCGGTGGCGATGTACGTCGACCAGATCGGCACCTGGTCCTCGATGGCGGGCGGCCCGACGCCGGCCACCGGCCTGCCGTCGAGCAGGAAGACGGTGTAGCCGCCCGCCTCGGGCTCCGGTGTCACCCGTCCGGTCCAGCCGAACAGTTCGGGGTAGAAGCGCCGCGCGTCGGTCAGGTCCGGGGTGGCCAGGTCGGCCCAGCACGGCGTGCCCGGCGGGACGGTGCTCACGTCAAGACCCCTCTCGGCCGGCGGCCACGGGCGGGCCTCCTGCGGGAATCCTGGCACCGTCCCGCTGGGGCACGGGGCGGAAACGGACGAATCGTCAGCTGAACCGGCGACCCTCGTCCCGCCGGTACGCCCAGGCGGCGAGCGAGGCGAGGAGCACGATCCAGACACCGAGCATGATCATCGCGAGTGGCTGGACGGGATAGTCGCCGACCGCCCACCACATCAGTTCGGCCGCGCCCCGGGTGGGCAGGAACGGCGCGATCGTCTCGATGAAGCCGGGCGCGTCGCCCGGTGCGGAGAGCAGTCCGCCGCCGAACGCGAGCGGCAGGAACACGACCTGCGCCACCACGATCGCCGCCTTGCTGGGCAGCGAGTAGCCGATGGAGAGACCCATCAGCGTGAACGGCACCGAGATGACGGCCACGATGACGGCGGTCAGCAGGAACGCCGTCGCGGTGACCCGGGCTGGGGTGAGCGTCGCGCCGATCACCACGACCGGGATCAGCGACAGGTAGGTCAACGCGAGGCCGGCCAGCACGCGGCCCGCGAACCGGGGCGCCGGCCCGGCCGGCAGGGTCCGGGTGTACGGGCTCCACGGCTGGTCGCGGTCCTCGGCGACGCCGACGCCGTACTGGAAGATGTTGGCGCTCATCACCGAGAAGGTGATCATCGACGCGGTGGCGAAGGTGGCGCCGACCGGATCGTCGCCGGTGAACGGCACCACGAAGAAGATCATGGCGGCGGCGGGAAAGAAGGCGCTGCCGAAGACGGCGACCGGAATCCGGATGGTCTCCAGAAGCTGGTAGCGGGCGTGGACCAGGGCGAGCTGCACGGTGCGCCTCCTCAGACGGCGGTGGGTTGGCCGCTGTCGGCGGCAGCGGGTGAGGCCTGAGCCGGCGTGTCCGTCCCACCGGTGAGGGCCGTGTCGGTCCCGCCGGTGAGGGCGAGGAACGCCTCCTCCAACGACGTGGGCCGGACCTCCAGGTCGGTGAAGGCGACCTGGGAGCGGACCAGCGCCCGGACCAGCTCGTCGGCGTCAGTGGTGAGCAGGTGCAGGCGTCCGTCGATCCGTTCGGCGCGGACGACGCCGGGCAGGTCGGGCAGCTCGTCGGTGACCAGGCTGACCCGCCGTACGCCGACGATGCCGCGTACGGCGTCCACGGTGTCGTCGGCGAGCACCCGGCCCTGCCCGATCACCACCACGCGGCGGGCGAGCGCCTCCACCTCCTCCAGGTAGTGGCTGCTCAACAGCACCGTCCCACCGTCGTCGTGGAACGCGCGGATCGCGTCCCACAGGGTGTGCCGGGCGGTGACGTCCAGGCCCGTGGTCGGCTCGTCGAGCAGGACGAGTCGGGGTCGGCCGACGAAGGCCAGCGCCACGGCCAGCCGGCGACGCTGGCCGCCGGACAGTCCGCCGGTCTGCCGCCGGGTGAGGTCGCCCAGCCCGAAACGGTCGAGCAGTTCGCCGCGGGGCACCGGGTCGGGGTAGTGGGCGGAGACGAAGTCGACGACCTCACCTACCCGCAGCGTGCCCGGGAGACCGGTCTCCTGCGGGGTGACGCCGATCTGCCGCCGCGCCTCCGGGTCGCGCGGGTCGCGGCCGTTCAACTCGACCCGCCCGGAGGTGGGCCTGCGCAGACCGACCAGCAGGTTCATCAGGGTGCTCTTGCCGGCGCCGTTCGGGCCGAGCAGGCCGACCAGTTCGCCGGCCCGGACCTCCAGGTCGACGCGGTCGAGGGCGAGGACGTCGCCGTACCGGCGGCTGACCTGGTCGGCGCGGGCGAGGGTCATGACTGCTCCTTCGACGCTGTGGAGTCCAGAGGGGAGGGATCGAGCAGGCTGCGGATCGCTTCGGTGTACTCCTCGAACGCCAGCCGACCGCGCCGGCTGAGCCGGATCAGGGTGGCCGGCGTACGTCCACGGTGGGTCTTGCTGATCTCGACGTAGCCGGCGTCCTCCAGTTTGCGGAGGTGCACGGAGAGGTTGCCGGCGGTCATCGCGAGCAGTTCCTGGAGCCGGGGAAACGTGATTCGGTCGCCGTCGCCGAGCGCGGAGAGCGCGGCGACCACCCGCAGCCGTGCCTGGGCGTGGATGACCGGATCGAGGTCGGTCACGAACGCCCTCGCTGGCGCAGCCGGGCGATCGCCCCGGCGGCCAGGATTCCGACGCCGCCGGCCACCGAGATGACCAGCGCGTGCCAACCAGGCCCGGCGATCGCGCCAACCACGTTGATGACGCTGATCCACACGCCGAGGCGGAACAGGTCCCGGTCCAGCCAGATCGCGCCGCCGGCCATGTGCAGCGCGCCGGTCAGCCCCACCGCAGCGGCCGACCAGAGCAGACCGGCCAGGTCGTGCGGCAGGTGCTCGGACACCCGGCCGACCGCCGCGTACACGCTCACCGAGCCCAGCGCCCAGGCGCACCCGTACCAACGGCCACGCACCGCCGAGTCGCCGGACACCTGCCCGTACGCCCGCGCGCCCGCCACCGCCTGGATCACCCCGGCGACGATCAGCAGGGCGAAGAGCACCGTCAGGGGCAGCCAGTCGGGCAGGGCGACCAGCACCCGACCACCCGGGGAGAAGCGCAGGAAGAACAGCCCGAAACCGATCAACCAGGCCACCCCCCACGGCCAGTAGAGCAGCCGCGCGTCGGGCTGTAGGTGGCGAACGGTGGTCGCCCGCTGGTCGTCGATCAGCCGGAGAGCGGCGGCGGCGTCGGAGGGTGGAAGGTCATCGTCTTCGGGCCCCATGCAAACTACTTTACGATGCAAAGTCGAACCTGTGTGCCCCGCGCGACTGCCCGGTTGCCGACAGAGACGCCGCGCGCTGGCCCGTCGGCCGTGCCCCGAGGACGCGTTCGACGTTGGGGCACGTGCGACAGGCATCGGCCGTGCCCCAGGATGCGCCCGACGCCGGGGCTTCTGCGAGAGGCGACCTAGAGCGGCACCGGCGCCAGCGTGGTGGCCTGCGGTGCGGTCAGCAACGGCGCGGGCAGCGGCTCGCTGTGCAGCACCGACAACCGGGACACCGCGCGGGTGAGCACCACGTACAGCCGGTGCAGCCCGCGCGGCTCGGCCGCGACGATCGCGGCCGGCTCGACCACCACCACGTGGTCGTACTCCAGGCCCTTGACCAACGTCGCGGGCACCACGGTGACCCGCTGGGCGGCCGTGACGTCGTCGGCGGTCGCGCTGGCGACGCCGACGGCGGCCAGCGCCGCGCGCAGCCCGTCGACCGCGTCGTCCGCGGCGATCACGCCGACCGACCCGTCGTGCGCGAGCGCCGCGCGCACCTCGGCCACCGTGGCGGCGGTCAGGTCGGCCACGGTACGCACGTCCAGGCCGCCGTCGTGACGCAGCGACTCCGCCGGGGGTACGTCCACCGCGAGCGCCGGCAACAGCAGGTTGGCGAAGGCCACCACGGCGGCGGGCACCCGGAAGCCGACCGTCAGCGGGACCACCACGGCGTCCGGCTTGCCGAGGTGTGCCAGGGACTCCCGCCAGTCGGTCGCCGCCCACGGCGCGGTGCCCTGCGCGAGGTCACCGAGGAGCGTGATCGACCCGTGCTCACTGCGGCGGGCGATGGCCCGGCACTGCATGGGGGACAGGTCCTGCGCCTCGTCCAGCACCACGTGCCCGAACCCGGACGGTCGCTCCAACAGCCCGGCCGCCTCGTCGACGAGCACGGCGTCCGCCGCGGTCCAGCGGGTGGCCTTCGGGGTACGCGCCGGTTTCGCCCAGACCAGCAGCTCCTGCTCGGCATCGTTGAGCAGCCCGTCCGCGGCGGCGGCGAGACGGGCCGGGTCGGCGAGCAGGCCGTGCACCAGCCCTTCCGGGGTGAGCGCCGGCCAGACCGCGTCCAGGAAGTCCACCACCGGCCGGCACCGGCCCATCCGGCGCAGCCACGCGTCGCCGGGCGACTCGGCCCGCCGCGCCTCGGCCTGCCGTTGCAGCAGACTGACCACCCGCGCCCGGACCCGCTCCCGACCGGTGCCGTACGGCAGCCCCTCCCGTCGGGTCTCCTCGACGATCCGGTGCAGCGGCTCCAGCCCGATCCGCCACCGGAACGAGCCGTCGGAGACGGTGATCGAGTCGGTTGCCGTACCGATGTGGGCCTGCACCGCCCTGCGCAGCACGGTCGCCATCCGCGCGTCGTGCTTCAGCGCGGCGGCGGCGGGCGTCTCCACCGCCCGCACCGGAACCCGCGAAATCAGCTCCTCCACGGTGGCCTGCTCGACCTCGACCTCGCCGAGGGCCGGCAGTACCGCCGCGATGTACGACAGGAACGCCCGGTTCGGCCCCACGATCAGCACGCCCGCCCGACGCAACCGCTCCCGGTGCAGGTAGAGCAGGTACGCGGCCCGATGCAGGCCGACGGCCGTCTTCCCGGTGCCCGGCGCCCCCTGCACACAGATCGAATCGGCCAGGTCGGCCCGGACCAGCTCGTCCTGCTCCGGCTGGATGGTGGCGACGATGTCGCGCATCGGTCCCACGCGCGGTCGCTCGATCTCGGCCGTGAGGATCCGGCTGGCCGTACCCAGCTCCTCGCCCCGGTCCAGCCGCTCGTCCTCGAAGCTGGTCAACACCCCGTTGCTGAACCCGAACCGCCGCCGCACCGCGACACCCTGCGGGTCGCGAGCGCTGGCCCGGTAGAACGAGCGGGAGACCGGCGCCCGCCAATCCAGCACCAGCGGCTCGCCAAGCTCATCGGTGACATGCCGCCGCCCGACGTGGTACCGCCGCCCAGCATGCTCGCTGCCGCTGCCGCTGCCGCTGCCGCTGCTGCCGTCGCCTGGGCTGCCGGCGCTCCTGCTTGCGACGCTGCTGCCGCCGGCCGGGTTGCTGGTGGTCGGGCTGTTGCTGGTTGCCTCCGGCAGGCCGGTTGCGGTGTCCTCGTTTAGTGCTTGTCCGCCGAATTCGAGGCGGCCGAAGAACAGCGGAGTGGTGGGGTCGTCGGCCAGTTCGGCGACGCGGCGGGCGAGTGTGCGGCCGAGGGTCTCCGCCGCGTAGGAGTCGCCGGCGACCTGGTCACCGGTGGAGAAGAGGGCTTCGGCCCGCTCCCGCATCCGGCGCAGTGCCGCGCGCGAGGTGGCGAGGTGAGTGCGTTCGGCCGCGAGATCCGTGTCTAGATCCGTGTCGAGGTCAGGTGCGGGCATGCTGACGTCCCATCGTTCACATCTGCTGCTCGCTCGCGTTTCCGGGGGCGGATGGCCGACCTCCCGGCGCGACGACGTCCGTTCCGGTGCAGCTCACCTCGGCCGTCAAGCGGGCTGCAACGCTACGCCTTTCTCGCCACCCCTTCCACAGAATTACCGAGCCAACCACCCGGACGAGTCGGCGCGTCGTGGACTTGTGCGATAGCTACGCCCGAGCCCGCGCGACAGCGAGCCGCCTGCCGGGCCGAGCTGCGAGCGGGAGCGTTGCCTTGTCGTGGCGTCCCCCGAAGACGTGCTCACGAAGGACGAGCACATCGTGCTGTGGGTGCGTGACGTGTGGCGGGATGAACCGCTCGTGTTCAGCAGCGCCGGTGGTAGAGGTTGCGGCGTGGGGCGCGCAGCGGGTCCACCCAGGCGGGCGGGAGGAATTCGGGCTGGCTGTCCGACGCGATGCGGACGACCCAGTCGCCCTGGTGCAGGAGCCGGTGATGATGCCCGCAGAGCAGGACCGCGTTGCCCAGGGTCGTGGCGCCGCCGTCGGCCCAGTGGCGCACATGGTGGCCGTCGCACCAACGGGATGGCCGGTCGCAGCCGGGAAAGGCGCAGCCGCCGTCGCGTAGCACCAGCGCGCGCCGCAGCGGACCGGTGAAGAGCCGGCGCTGACGCCCGACGTCCAGGATCTGGCTGTTGCCGTTCAAGACTGCCGGCAGCACGGCGGCATCGCAGGCCAGGCGGCGGACCGCGCCCGGCGTGAGACGCACTCCGGTGTCCAGGGTGCCCGGGCCGACCTCGTTGACCAGCGCGTCGAGCGCCATGGTGACGACCAGTTGCGAACGGTCTCCACCGTTGTCGGGCAGATGGCCGGTGCGCAGTGCCAGCCGGCAGATCTCGCCGAGTGCGTCGGCTCTGCGTTGGCCCGGGCTGCGGTCGTCGTGCTCACCGGCCGGAGCGCAGAGCGGATCGATGGCCTCCCGCAGCAGGCTCGCGGTCTCGGTGTCGAGGTTGCCGGTGAGGCGTACCTGCCCGTCCTTCGGCTCCGAGAGGGTGACGTGCCGGCGAGCCTCGGCCCGCTCGGCGGCCCGGTCGAGGGCCGCCAGCTCGGCCTCGTCGGCCAGGTCGGGCGCGACGTGCGCGAGGACGCGTTCGCCGAGGCGACTCAGGGTGGTCGGATCGAAGCGGTCGGCCCAGGCGATCAGCAACTCGGTGGCCTTCTCCGCCACCTCCGGGCCGGCCTCGACGGGAAGGGCCGCGATCGTCTCCGCCACCACCTTGCCCTGCTCCACGGTGAGGCTGCCGTCGAGCAGGGCGGTGCGGACCGTCGGCGGGGCCGCGTCGATGGTGGCGGCGAGCTGGACCAACTGGCGGGCCGACCGCCCGGACAGCCGCAGCCGCTCCCGTAACCAGACGGCGGTCGACGATGCGCCCTGGGCGACCGCGAGACCACGGCCGTCGAGCTCGCGCACGAGAGCGAGCTGGATGGTTGCCAGGCGCTGCGCCAGGGCGTGCGAAGCGTCCAGCGCCGCGAGCAGTTCGTCGTCGGGAAGGGCCCATGGCGCGGTGTCGGCGCAGGCGTCGACACCGCCGCCCGCCTGCGCCAACGCCCTCAACATGGACCAACACTAGAACAGGTGTACGACAATTTTCGTCCCGAAGGACCGCCCTGGGGTCAGCTTTTTCGGCGGCGCCGCACCTCCGCCACGCGGTCCTGCGTCGCGCGGTCATGACGCCCTACATGCCCCGTGACACGTGGCGGCACGGCCTCACCCTGTGCGGCGGACGCGGCGGTTCGGCGTGCTCGTGCGTTGGTGTACGCGCGGCGGCAGTCGGTGTGGCGCCGACCCGGGCGCGCTGTGGTGCGGCGGATGCCGGGGGTGCCGACAGCGCTTCCACCGGCTCGACGGTGCGTGCCGCCGGGCAGTGGCGCGCGGGGTTGATGGCGGGTCGGGCGGGTGGCCGGGATCATGGGGGCATGACCGAGGCCAGTCCCGAGTCGCGTCGGATGACGATCAGCGATCCGCAGGTGATGCGGGCGTTGGCGCATCCGGCCCGGATCGCGATCATCGAGTACCTGAGCAGCCGCGAGGGCGGCGGCACCGCCACCGAATGCGCCGAAATCGCGGGGTTGTCGCCGAGCGCTACCAGCTACCACCTTCGGGCGCTGGCGAAGTTCGGCCTGGTCGAGCAGGCGCCCAGCCGGGGGGACGCGCGGGAGCGGGTGTGGCGTACGCCGGGCGTCAGTTTGTGGGTCGACGCGGGCCGCGAGGCCGGTCCCGAGGGGCGTGCGGCTGAGCGGGCGCTGGTGGAGGCGCACGCCGCTCGTGGCATGGAACGGGCCCGGGACTGGTTGCGGCGGGCGGGGGATGAGCCTGCCGAGTGGTACGACGTGGCGCTGTCCAACGACACGCTGCTGCTGCTCACCGCGGAAGAGTTGGCCGCCCTGAATGAGGCGGTCCTGGCGCTGCTGCGGCCGTACCACCCTCGACGTCGTACCGACGCGCCGGCGGGCGCACGTTCCGTAGCGGTGCAGTACCGGACGGTGCCGCTGGCATAGACGGGGTTGTGTCGAACACTTGTGAAGGATTATTTTCGAAATATGTCCTTCACAAGTGACGCGTCGCGTTGGCCGGACGTCTGGATCGTCGCCGCGGCTCGCGGCACCACGATCTGCGGGGACTTCCTCGCCGCCACCGCGCTCGCGCTGGCCCTGCAGGGGGCCGGTGCCGGCGGGCTCGCCGTCTCGGGGCTGCTGCTCGCGGCCACCCTTCCCCTGGTGGTGCTGGCCCCGCTCGCCGGACGGCTTGCCGATCGTGTGGACAGCCGCACCCTGCTGGTGACGATCGGGCTGGCGCAGACCGCGATCTGCCTGCTGCTCGCCGTCGCCGACGACCCAGTCCTCGTCGTGGCCCTCGTGGCGCTGCTCGCCTGTGGTCTCGCGGTCACCCAGCCCTGCCTGGCGGCGCTGCTCCCGGCGATGGTCCGCCCCGCCGACCTGCCGCGGGCGAGCGCGATCAGCCAGACCGCCGTCTCCCTCGGCGCGCTCGGTGGTCCGGTGCTGGCCGGCCTGCTGGTAGGGCAGTTCGGCACCCGCGTACCACTGCTGATCGACGCCGCGACCTACCTCGCGCTCGTGGTCGCGGGCTTCGCGCTGCGAACTCGGCGCGGTGGTCGGCGACCCGCCAGCGACCAGCCCGACAGCACCGGGCAACCCGGCCGGGCCGAGCAGTCCAGCCGCGCCGAGCAGAACGCCGGTAGCCCGGTCGCGCCGGCCGGTACGGCGCAGGGCTGGCGGCTCCGCCGGGACCCGCTGATGGTCGTCATGGTGGTCAGTACCGCCGTGGTGATCGCGGCGATCGGTGGCATCAACGTGATCGAGGTGTTCTTCATCCGGGAGACCCTGCGTGGGTCGGCCACCACGTACGGCCTCGTCGGGGCCGCCTGGATGGCCGGGATGTTGCCGGGCGGCTGGCTAGCGGCGCAGCTCGTACGCCGGATCGCGGACGACGCTGCGCTGGTCCGCGGAGTGCTGATCACGCTGGCCGGGTGCAGTCTGATGGTGCTGCTTGCCGCGAGGGTGCCCGCTGCGGCCCTGCTGGTGCCACTTTGGCTGGTGGGCGGCGCGGCGAACGGCGCGGGGAACGTCTTCGCCAACCTCCTCACCGCTCGGCGGGTGCCCGAGGGGATGCGCGCCCGGGCGTACGCCACGTACGGCGCGGCCGTGCAGGGTGGCTCAATGGGTGGGTACCTGATCGGTGGCGCCCTGCTCACACGAATCCCACCTCGACCACTGATCGCGGGGGTGGGCGTGACCGGGCTCCTGGTGGTGCTGCTCTTCGTGCCGGTCGTCGCGCGGGCGGCCCGCCGGCTCGTCAGTGACGTGGCTGGCCGAGACCCGCAGGGCGGGTTAACGCGCAGCCCACCGAACGTGGGTGGCCGGCGGTGACGTCGTCGGAGCGTCCGCGATCGGGTGGGTCGGGTGCGGGGTTGGCCACTCCGGGCCGGCCCGCCGGGCTGGATCCCGAGGCCGGGGATACGGTCGGGTCATGGTTGAGCGCGTCGCACGCCCGCGGGTCGGGCACATCCAGTTCCTGAACTGCCTGCCGATCTACTGGGGCCTGATGCGCTCGGGCAGCCTGCTCGACGTAGACCTGCACAAGGACTCCCCGGACCGGCTGAGCGCGGCGCTGGTGGCCGGCGACCTCGACATCGGTCCGATCACGCTGATGGAGTACCTGAAGCACACCGACGAGCTGCTCCTCCTGCCGGACCTGGCGGTCGGCAGCGACGGGCCGGTGCTCTCGGTCAACATGGTCTCCACGCGGCCCCTCGCCGAGCTGGACGGCGCCCGCGTGGCGCTCGGCTCGACGTCGCGGACCGGGGTGATGCTGGCGCAGTTGCTGCTCACCGAGCGGTACGAGGTGCGGCCCGAGTACTTCCGCTGCCCTCCCGACCTGACCCAGATGCTGCTGGAGGCCGACGCCGGGGTCCTGATCGGGGACGTGGCGCTGCGGGCGTACTACGAGGCGCCGTTGCGGGGCCTCACCGTGACCGACCTGGGGCAGGCGTGGCGGGACTGGAGCGGGCTGCCGATGGTTTTCGCCGTCTGGGCGGTCCGCCGCGACTTCGCGGCCGCGCACCCGGGCCTGGTCAAGGAGGTGCACGAGGCGTTCCTGCGCTCGCGTGACCTCTGCCTCTCCGAGCTGGACCAGGTCGCCGAGGCGGCGGCGCGCTGGGAGGCGTTCGACGCGGCGACGCTGGCCACGTACTTCCGGGCCCTGGACTTCTCGCTCGGCGAGCGGCAGGTCGCCGGGCTGCGGGAGTTCGCCCGGCGGGTCGCCACGCTCGGCGAGGTCCCGGCGCTGCCCGCCGACGGCCCGGAGTTCTTCGCCGGCTGACCAGCCACCGCGCCGCGAAGTCGCCGTGCCGCGAAGCCGCGCCGTGCCGCGAAGTCGCCGGGCCGCGTAGCCGCCGTGCCGCGTAGCCGCCGCGCCGCGAAGCCGCTGAGGGCCGCGAAATAGACCGAGCACCGCTCTGCAGGACAGAGCGGTGCTCGGATGCGGAAGGACAGCCGCCGTCAGGTGCCGGGGCGCAGCAGCGCCTCGGTGATCTTCTGGCAGTTCTTCATGCCGTACTCGTAGCCCATGTTGATCGGGTAGCGGACCATCACGCCCATCGTCCAGGTGTCGCCGATGGCCAGGCAGTTGATGTGCATCTCCTGCTCGGCGGTCCGGTCGATCCACCCGTTCTTGATGGCGATCTGCTTCTGCTGCGCGGGCGGGAACGCCTTGCGGATACCGAAGTCTCCCGCGCCCCGGACCAGCTTCATCTCGTTGAGCAGCCACTTGGTCCACTTCGGCCCGGCGGCGGTGCCGGTGGCGATGCAGTTGCCCAGTCGCGCGGTGTCGCGGGGGGAGAGCGCGGTACGGGACCAACCCTTGTCCGGGGCGACGCTGCTGTCGGTCAGCTTGCACATGGAGAGCAGCCGCCGGATCGAGGCGTCCCGGCCGACCGAGTTGTAGAACTGCTCGGCCCGCGTGTTGTCGCTGTCCCGGATGATGCGGGTGGCGTCGGCGAGCTTCGCGTCGCTCGGTGTCTGGCCGGCCTCGGCGGCGCGGCGCAGGTAGTCGGCGACGATCCAGGACTTGATCAGCGAGGCGGTGGTGCTGGTCTCACCCATGTTCTTCGAACCGATGATCTTCCCGGTCCGGCGGTCGAGGACGCTCCAGGAGTACCAGCCCTCGATGTCGAGGTCGAGGTTCTTGGCCTGGAACGGCAGCGGCGTCAGCGAAGGGCTGGGGCTGGGGCTCGGCGGGGCCGGCTGGCGGGCACTGCGGTCGGTGGCCGCGTTGGTGGACCGGTCGCTGGTCGTCGCCTCGGAGTCACCCCACTTGGCGGCGGCGGCCGACTCGAACGGCGACCCGGGCAGCAGGCGTAGCGAGACCAGCACCAGCCCGATGAGGATGACCGCGACGGCGATCAGGCGCAGCGGCGACGTCTCGCCTCCACCACGTCGATCGGCACGCCGGTTCCCGGCCATCAGAGCTTCCCGACCGGCTGCTGCGGCACCTTGAGCGCGGCGCCGGGCTGCGGGGTGACCAGTTGGGTGGCGACGCTGGCGCAGACCTTCGCGCCGTAGCTCAGCCCTAGCTTGATCGAGTAGCGCAGCATCACCGCGAGACTCCACTTTCCGTTGACCGCGAGGCAGTTGACGTGCCAGTTTCCGTCGTAGGCGAGCGGAGTCCAGCCGTTCTTCATGCTGACCGGCCCCTGCGCGGTGATCGACTTGGGCAGGCCGTCGATGATCCCCCAACGGCCGCCACCGGAGCTGGCCTTCTGGTTGTCGGTGGTGCCGCGGACCTTGCTCATCTGGTCCAGCACCCACTTGGTCCACTTGGGGCCGGCAGCCTTGCCGTCGGCGATGCAGTCACCGAGCCGGGCCGCGTCGCGCGGGGACATCCGGGTGAAGCTCCAGTAGCCGGTGTAGGGCTCGACGTTGCCGCGCTTGGTGTCGGTCAGGCCGCAGATCTTGATCGCTCGCTGGATCACCGGGTCGGGGATGCTGCTCTTCGACGGCTTGTACGACCCCCCCGCGGCGGCGTGGATCTTGTTGGCCGCGGCGTCGTTGCTGTCGATGATGGCGAGGCTGGCCGCCTGTTTCAGCGAGGGGTCCGGCTCCCGGTCCTTGAGCTGGCGAAGGAAGTCGGAGACGATCCACGCCTTGATCATCGATTCGGTGGAGCTGGTCGCGCTCATGTTCGACGATCCGGAGATCTTGCCGGTCTTCCGGTCGAGCAACGCCCACGAGAAGAATTCGCCCTTGAACGCCACCGACACGCGGCCCGCGGCCAGCGTGGGAGGTGGTGGCGGGGCCGGCGCGGGCGCGGCGACGCTGCTGGTGGTGGTGCCGCCACCACTGCCGCCTTCGCCGGCGTCGCTGGACAGTCGGGCGTACGCGGTGGGGACCAGTAGGACGCCACCGAGAATCACCGCCACGACGGCGAACACCATGGTCACGCGAGATCGCATGAGTTGGGTGAGCTCCAGATGTCAGGGCCGGGGGGACCGGCTTCGTTGTCCGGGGCGACCGGTGCGTGCGCCGAGGCCGGGGGAGGTGGCCTCTGTGGAGCCGGCGTGGGGGCAGCCGATCGTGTGACCGGCAGAAGTCTACGTCCGGACGGGCCGATCGCCAGAGGTCGACACCAGGCAACGTGCGAAATCGGGAGGAAATCCCGAAACTTTGCGGCTTATGGGAGGTTTGACCATCTTTCCGTGAGCCACGTCATAAACGCCGATGTCGCGGTGGGTAGCGAAGATCTGCCTATCGGTGACGGAATGTCACTCGGGATTCCTGTTACACCCCCTAGTGCATTCGGGCGCAAGCTGTAACACTTGTCCTCATGTATGGCAACGACTTCTCCGCACCCGGCGACGCACCGGACGCGCCCGGCGCGGGCCTGCTCGGCGAGGTCGAAGCGGCCGAGGCCGAGCTGCGCGCCGCCGCCGCTCGTCAACGGCGCGGCGGCCCGGCACCGGACGAGGATCTGGCGGCCTACTTCACCGAGGTGGTCGACGCGGAGCAGAAGATCGAGCCGCGCGACTGGATGCCCGAGGCGTACCGGCGGACGCTGATCCGGCAGATCGCGCAGCACGCCCACTCCGAGATCATCGGCATGCAGCCCGAGGGCAACTGGATCAGTCGGGCGCCCTCGCTGAAGCGCAAGGCGATCCTGCTGGCCAAGGTCCAGGACGAGGCGGGCCACGGCCTCTACCTCTACGCCGCCGCCGAGACCCTCGGCATCAGCCGCGACGAACTGGTCCGGTTGCTGCTCGACGGCCGGCAGAAGTACAGCTCGATCTTCAACTACCCCACCCTGACCTGGGCCGACGTGGGCGCGATCGGTTGGCTGGTGGATGGTGCGGCGATCGTCAACCAGGTGCCCCTGTGCCGCTGCTCCTACGGGCCGTACGCCCGGGCCATGATCCGGGTCTGCAAGGAGGAGTCGTTCCACCAGCGCCAGGGGTACGAGATCCTGCACACCCTCGCGCACGGCACCCCGGCGCAGAAGGCCATGGCCCAGGACGCGGTCGACCGCTGGTGGTATCCGTCGCTGGCCATGTTCGGTCCGCCGGACGGCGACTCCACCCACTCCGCCCAGTCGATGGCCTGGAAGATCAAGCGCTTCTCGAACGACGACCTGCGCCAACGCTTCGTCGACATGTGCGTCGGGCAGGCCGAGGTCCTCGGGCTCCGCATTCCCGACGACGACCTGCGCTGGAACGAGGAGCGGCAGGCGTACGACTACAGCCAGCCGGACTACGACGAGCTGATGCGGGTCATCAAGGGCGACGGTCCGTGCAACCGCGAGCGGATGGCGCACCGTCGGGCCGCCCACGCCGACGGCGCATGGGTCCGCGAGGCCGCCGCGGCGTACGCCGCCAAGCGCGCCGACACGAGGGAGAAGGTGGCCGCGTGAGCAACGAACACTCGCCTCTGTGGGAGGTCTTCGTCCGGGCGCGGCGGGGCCTGTCGCACACCCACGTCGGCAGCCTGCACGCCCCGGACGCCGAGCTGGCCCTGCGCAATGCCCGTGACCTCTACACCCGCCGCCAGGAGGGCGTGTCGATCTGGGTGGTGCCGGCGGGCGCGATCACCGCGTCCAGCCCGGACGAGAAGGACGCCTTCTTCGACCCGGCCGCCGACAAGGTCTACCGGCACCCCACGTTCTACGAGGTACCGGACGGGGTGGCACACCTGTGAAGGGGCCCTTCGCCTTCACTCTCGGCCTGGGCGACGACGCGCTGGTCGCCGCGCAGCGCCTGGCCGAGTGGGCGACCCGCGCACCGGAGATGGAAGAGGACATCGCGCTCGCCAACATCGCCCTCGACCAGCTCGGCGCGGCCCGCCTGCTGCTGTCGTACGCGGGTGAGCTGGAAGCCGCGGGTCGGGACGAGGACGCGCTCGCGTACCTGCGCGACGACCGCGAGTTCCGCAACGTGCTCCTGGTCGAGCTGCCCAACGGCGACTTCGCGGTGACCATGGCGAAGCTGTTCTTCCTGGCGGCGTACCAGGTGCCGCTCTACACCGCGCTCGCCGGCTGCGCGGACGAGCGGCTGTCCGCGATCGGCGCGAAGGCGCGCAAGGAGTCCGCGTACCACCTGGACCACGGCGCGCTGTGGGTGAAGCGGCTCGGTGACGGCACCGAGGAGTCGCACCGCCGGATGCAGGAGGCCGTGGACCACGTCTGGCCGTACACCCATGAGCTCTTCGCGGCGGACCCGGCGGCGCCGGTCGATCCGGCGGGTCTGCGGCCGGCGTTCGACGAGGTCGTCGGTCCGGTGCTGGCCGAGGCGACGCTCACCCGTCCCGAGCGCGGCTGGGCACCGACCGGCGGACGGGCCGGCGTGCACACCGAGCACCTGTCCTACCTGCTGGCCGAGATGCAGGTGCTGCACCGCGCCCACCCGGGGGCGCAGTGGTGAGCGCGGGAGCGACCGCACAGCGGAGTCGGACCGACGCGTGGACGGCGGCGGCGAGCGTGGTGGACCCGGAGATCCGGGTGATCACCATCGACGAGCTGGGGATCCTCCGCGCGGTCGAGGAGGACCGGGGCACCGGTCGGGTCGTCGTCACCATCACCCCGACCTACACCGGCTGCCCCGCCATGGACGTGATCCGGGCCGACGTGCGCCGTGCCCTGGCGGCGGCCGGTCACCCGGACGTCGACGTGCGAACGGTCTACAGCCCACCGTGGAGCACCGACTGGATCTCCGACACCGGACGGGCCAAGCTCGCGTCCGCCGGGATCGCCCCGCCCGCCCCGGCGCCCGCCCCGGGCGTGGTGGCGTTGACCCTCGCGGTCCGCTGCCCGCTCTGCGGCTCGCCGGAGACCGAGCAGGTCAGCCGGTTCGGCTCGACCGCCTGCAAGGCGTTGTGGCGCTGCCGCTCCTGCTCCGAACCCTTCGACCACCTGAAGGCGCTGTGACAGTCACGATCACCCGGCCGGTCCGTCGTCGGCCGGCCTTCCACCCACTGTCGGTCGCGGCCGTCGACCGGCTCACCGACGACTCCGTGGCCGTCACCTTCGCCGTACCCGAGGAGTTGCGGGAGACCTTCGCGTTCCAGGCGGGCCAGCACCTGACGGTGCGGCGGGTGACCGACGACGGCGAGGACGTGCGCCGGTCGTACTCCATCTGCTCCACCCCCGACGACCTGGCCCGGCGCGGCCGGCTGCGGATCGGGGTGCGGGAGGTCCCCGGCGGCGCCTTCTCGGCCTTCGCGTGCGGCGCGTTGCGCGGCGGCGACACGGTCGACGTACTGCCCCCGCTGGGCGCCTTCACCACGGCGTTCGCGCCGGACCGGGTCCGCCACTACGGCGCGGTCGTCGCCGGCTCCGGCGTCACGCCGGTGCTCGGGCTGGTCGCGACGGCCCTGGCCGTCGAACCGGCCAGCACCTTCACCCTGGTGTACGGGAACCGCACGGCGAACACCGTGATGTTCGCCGAGGAGTTGGCCGACCTGAAGGACCGGTTCCCGTCCCGGCTGCACCTCGTGCACGTGCTGTCCCGGGAGCAGGGCGAGTCGCCGTTGCTGTCCGGACGGATCGACGCCGAACGGTTGGGGCGCCTGCTGGGCACCATCGTCCCGGACGAACTGATCGAGGAGTGGTTCCTCTGCGGGCCGTACGGCATGGTGGTCGACGCCCGGGAGGTGCTGGCCGCGCGGGGTCTGCCGGAGTCGGCCGTGCACACCGAGCTGTTCCACGTCGACGCGCCGCCCGAGCCGGTGGCGCGTCCCACCGAGCAGCCGGGCGTCGGGACCGACGTCACCATCGTCCTGGACGGCCGCTCGTCGAGCTTCACGATGGGCCGGGAGCAGCGGGTGCTGGACGCCGCGTTGAAGGTGCGCGGCGAACTGCCGTACGCCTGCAAGGGCGGTGTCTGCTCGACCTGCAAGGCGAAGGTCGTCGACGGGTCGGTCACGATGGCCCGCAACTACGCCCTGGAGCCGGACGAGGTGGCCGCCGGCTATGTGCTGACCTGCCAGTCCAGCCCGACCACCGACAAGCTCACGGTCGACTACGACGCCTGACGGCCGTGGCGGGCGGAGCGTCGTACTGGGGCGCTCGTCACCGGCGACCCAGGGGCGCGCCGGCCGCCGGGCGGCCGACGTAGGCTCGGGGTTGTGACGGTGAGCCGGGAGATCGACGACATCCTGCAGCGTGGCGCGGACGGCGGGCGGATCACGCCCGAGGAAGCCCTGCTGCTGTACACCGAGGCGCCCTTCCACGCGTTGGGCGAGGCGGCGGACGCGGTGCGCCGGCGGCGCTATCCGGACAACGTCGTCACCTACCTGATCGATCGCAACATCAACTACACGAACGTCTGCGTGACGGCGTGCAAGTTCTGCGCGTTCTACCGCGCGCCGAAGCACGCCGAGGGGTGGACGCACCCGACGGAGGAGATCCTGCGTCGCTGCGGCGAGGCGGTCGAGCTGGGCGCGACCCAGGTGATGCTCCAGGGCGGGCACCACCCGGACTACGGCGTCGAGTACTACGAGGAGCTGTTCTCCTCGGTCAAGCAGGCGTACCCGCAGCTGGCCATCCACTCGATCGGGCCGAGCGAGATCCTGCACATGGCCAAGGTCTCCGGCGTCAGCCTGGACGAGGCCATCGCCCGTATCAAGGCCGCCGGCCTCGACTCGATCGCCGGCGCCGGCGCGGAGATGCTGCCCGAGCGCCCGCGCAGGGCCATCGCCCCGCTCAAGGAGTCGGGCGAGCGCTGGCTGGAGGTCATGGAGCTGGCCCACCGGCAGGGTGTCGAGTCGACCGCGACCATGATGATGGGCACCGGCGAGACGCACGCCGAGCGGATCGAGCACCTGCGGATGATCCGCGACGTGCAGGACCGTACGGGCGGGTTCCGGTCGTTCATCCCGTGGACGTACCAGCCGGAGAACAACCACCTCAAGGGTCGTACGCAGGCGACCACGCTCGAGTACCTGCGACTGGTCGCGGTGGCCCGGCTCTTCTTCGAGACCGTGCCGCACCTACAGGCGTCCTGGCTGACCACCGGCAAGGACGTCGGGCAGCTCGCCCTGCACATGGGCGTGGACGACCTCGGGTCGATCATGCTGGAGGAGAACGTGATCTCCTCCGCCGGCGCCCGGCACCGCTCCAACCTGCACGAGCTGATCGGCATGATCCGCTCTGCCGACCGGATCCCGGCCCAGCGCGACACCCTCTACAACCGGCTGGCGGTGCACCACACGCCGGCCGACGACCCGACCGACGAGCGGGTGGTCTCGCACTTCTCCTCGATCGCGCTGCCGGGCGGCGGCGCGGGCCGGTCCCTGCCGCTCGTCGAGGTCAACTGAGGTACGTCGCGGCCGGCCGTTCGGCTGACCGGGGATCCTGCTTCCGCCTGCGTCCACTCGGCGGTACGGGTTCTCCCGGTCGGCTCGCCGGCGCATAGCCCGGTGTGGGTCTGGTGGAGATGATCGCCGACGGATAGCGTGCGGCCGTCTGGCTGAGGCGCGTCCTCCATCGGCCCATGAGGGTCGTTCACATAACGCACGGCGGTACGGGCGGGATGGGTGACCATCCCGCCCGATCCGTGTGCCGGGTCCAGGCCGGACGGTTGAAAACCGGCCGCCACGCTGGCGTGGGAGATCGACCTCCGATAACGTCCGCTCGTTCGGCGCAGCCGATCCTAATTTTCTTCCCTACCCCCGGGGGACTGATGACAGCGTTCCACCGCTCGGCCCTGGTTCGTGCCGGCGTCGTGGCCCTGCTCGCGGCCGGTGGCGTGGCCACCGTCGCCGCCCCGGCGCAGGCCGCCGACCAGGCCGACCTGGCCCTGGTGCCGCTCAGCTACGAGCTGGCTCAGGGCGTCAAGGCGGCCAAGGCCAAGCCGTTCAAGTTCCAGGTCGACAACACCCGAAGCACTGTCGACGCCAAGGACGTCCGGGTCACCGTGGAGACGAAGGGCCTGAAGAACCGCAAGGTCGGCGTCCTCGCGCCGGACGGCTGTGACGTCAAGGGCACGACCTTCACCTGCCTGCTCGGCGATCTGCCCGCCGGCACCACCGAGGACTTCGGCATCCCGGTCTTCTCCACCGGTGGTCGTGGCGCGGCCGGCACGCTGGTGGTCACCATCAGCTCAGCCAATCTCGGCGGCGACTCGGTCGAGCACGACATCACCGTCGCCAAGCCGGGTTACGACCTGACGACCTGGGTGCAGGACGTCTACGCCGACGTGACGGTGGACGGCGACGAGGCGGGCGAGTCCGGCCTCAAGCCGGTCAAGCGGGGCGACACCGCGCCGCTGGACTGGGCGGTCTACAACGACGGCAGCAAGAAGGCGACCGGCGTGGCGTACGGGATCACGCTGCCGGCCGGCGTCACCTTCGCCAAGCTGCCCGAGGGCTGCGTCGAGCAGCCGCTGGGCGGGTTCGCCAACGCCTACTGCGAGGACAGTGGCGTCGTGCTGAAGCCTGGGCAGTTCTACACGGGCGACGTCCGGGTGAAGATCGGCGAGGACGTCACCGAGTCGGTGCTCCGGCCCGGGTTCGTCTGGGCCGCCGGTCTCGAGGCCACCCAGGGCAGCCCCGAGGAGGAGCCGCGGGACGCTTCCGGCGCGCAGCGCCGGGCGTTCACCGAG
This sequence comes from Micromonospora sp. NPDC051543, assembly GCF_044454415.1. Taxonomy (NCBI): domain Bacteria; kingdom Bacillati; phylum Actinomycetota; class Actinomycetes; order Micromonosporales; family Micromonosporaceae; genus Micromonospora; species Micromonospora sp. NPDC051543. The sequence continues at coordinate 184,499 of NZ_JBITDT010000005.1, read as the reverse complement.
ACCGACGAGGTGGACAACACCGCGCAGTTCGACGTGTTCGTCGACCTGAGCGCGCAGCCGACCCCGACGCCGACCGTCACGCCGACGCCGACCGCGACTCCGACTCCGGGCGGCACGACGACGCCGGGCACGAGCACGTCGCCGACCACGGGCGGCGGTGGCTCCGGTGGCGGTGGGCTGCCGGTCACCGGTGTGCAGGCCGGCCTGATCGGCGGCATCGGTGGTCTGATCCTGCTCGCGGGCGGAGCGCTGCTGGTGCTCTCCCGCCGCCGCAAGGTCGTCATGGTCGCTCCCGGCGACGAGAAGTCGACCGACTGACACGCAGGCGCGACGCGAGGGCGGGGTGGGCGACCACCCCGCCCTCGCGCATGTGGGCGCGCCGACCACCGTGGGGTACGCGGACCCAGCGGCCGAGGGCTCGCGCGGGGCTGGCAGAGTGGACGGGGTGAGCCGTACCCCGCAGGGCCAGCGCGCCAGTCTCGACAAGCAACCGCACGAGGTCGCCGCGATGTTCGACGGCGTGGCCGAGCGCTACGACCTGACCAACACCGTGCTCGCCTTCGGGCAGGACCGCTCCTGGCGGCGGGCCACCCGCGCGGCTCTCGGGCTGCGACCCGGTGAGCGGGTGCTGGACGTGGGAGCGGGCACCGGTGTGTCGACCCGTGAGCTGGCCCAGTCCGGGGCGTACGCGGTCGGGGCGGACCTGTCGCTGGGGATGCTCCAGGTCGGCAAGCGGGTGCGTCCCGAGGTGCCGTTGCTGGCCGGTGACGCGCTGCGGCTGCCGTTCGCCGACGCGAGCTTCGACGCGGTGACCATCTCCTTCGCCCTGCGGAACGTCAACGACACCGACGCGGCGCTGCGCGAGCTGGCCCGGGTCACCCGGCCGGGCGGCCGGCTGGTGGTGTGCGAGTTCAGCACCCCGGTCAATCCGGTCTTCCGGACGGTGTACCTGTCGTACCTGATGCGGTCGCTGCCGGTGGTGGCCCGCGCGGTGTCGAGCAACCCCGACGCGTACGTCTATCTGGCCGAGTCGGTCCGGGCGTGGCCGGACCAGGCGGCGCTGGCCGGGCGGGTGGCCGCGGCGGGGTGGGGTCGGGTGGCGTGGCGCAACCTGACCGGCGGCGTGGTCGCGCTGCACCGGGCCGTCCGCGCGTAGTACGGCGAGACGTCCGCGCGTAGCACGCGAGACGCTTGCGCGTTTCAGGAATATCCGACTTTAGTCCACTTTGCGCCGTACGCTCGTCCGCATGACCGGAGCAGACCCGGCGAGCCCGGTGGCCGCCACCGACGACGACGCGGCCGAACTCATCACGCAGTTGCGCGCGCTGGCCGGCGCGGACCCGGCGGACGTCCGGCAGGTGGTCGCCGAGGTGCTGGCCGCCCTGGACCGTGCTGCGGGTGGCGCGCTACGGGAGCATCTACCGGAGACGATCCGGGTCGACGCCGGCCTGGACGCGCCCAGCCCGGCCTGACAGTCGACTGCTGTGGACGGTCGTCGGCTGTCACATCGGCGAGTTAGGTACCCCTGATCCTGCGCAGGTATGACGCCGGTCATACACTCGTCCCGTCTGGCTTGTGAAGCATTTCACGAGCGTGCGGGAGGAGGCGCGAATGACCGCGGTGGAACACGACGCCGATGTCATCGTCGTTGGCGCCGGTCCCGGTGGATCGGCAACTGCGTACCACCTGGCCCGGCACGGCGTACGGGTCCTGGTGTTGGAGAAGACCGAGTTCCCCCGGGAGAAGGTCTGCGGTGACGGACTGACCCCGCGTGCGGTGCGCCAGCTCATCCGGATGGGCGTGGACACCTCGCCCGAGGCCGGCTGGCTGCACAACAAGGGTCTGCGGGTCATCGGCGGCGGCGTACGCCTGGAACTGGACTGGCCGGAGCTGGCGAGCTTCCCGAACTACGGGCTGGTCCGTACCCGGCTGGACTTCGACGACCTGCTCGCCCAGCGCGCGGTCGCGGCCGGCGCCAAACTGCGGACCAACGTCAACGTGCTGGGCCCGGTGCTCGACGACGACGGCCGGGTGACCGGCGTGCAGGCGGAGGTGGGGCCCGGCAAGGAGCCCGCCACCTTCCACGCCCCGCTGGTCGTGGCCGCCGACGGTGTCTCCGGCCGGTTCCCGCTCGCGCTCGGGTTGGCCAAGCGGGAGGACCGGCCGATCGGCGTGGCCGTCCGCCGCTACTACCACTCGCCGGCCAAGCACGACGACGACTACCTGGAGTCGTGGCTGGAGTTGCGCAGCAAGGACAGCGGCGACAACCTGCTGCCCGGGTACGGCTGGATCTTCGGGCTCGGCGACGGGCGGGTCAACGTCGGTCTCGGCGTGCTCAACTCGTCGTCCGCGTTCGGCAAGACCAACTACCGCCGGCTGCTCACCGACTGGCTGGCCAACACCCCCGCCGAGTGGGGGATGACCGACGAGACCAACGCGGACGGCCCGATCCTCGGCGCAGCCCTGCCGATGGGCTTCAACCGGGTGCCGCACTACACCCGTGGCGTCCTGCTGGTCGGCGACTCCGGCGGCATGGTCAACCCGTTCAACGGCGAGGGCATCGCGTACGCGATGGAGTCCGGCGAACTGGCCGCGGAGGTGGCGGTGCAGGCGCTCGCGCGTCCGGCCGGGCCGGAGCGGGAGCGGGCGCTGATGGCGTACCCGAACGAGCTGAAGGCCCGCCTCGGCGGCTACTACCGCCTCGGCGGCATCTTCGTGAAACTGATCGGCCGCCCGGAGATCATGCGGATCGCCACCAAGCACGGCATGCCGCACCCGACGCTGATGCGTTTCGTGCTCAAGTTGCTGGCCAACCTGACCGACCCCCGGGGTGGGGACGCGATGGACCGGGTCATCAATGCGATGACAAAGGCGGCCCCAGCCGTCTAGTTGGGACGGCATCGGTGCTGGTCACAGCCTCGACGCCGACAAAGATCGACCCCCGCCGGCAGCCACCGCGAGGGACGTGAATAGTGTGATTTTCGTCAAGCACTGACGGCAGGGAAGGACGAGCAGGAGAAAACGATGTCGCTCTCGCCTTACGCACCGATCATCGGGCTGTTCGCCCTCGCCGCGGCGTTCTCGCTGTTTTCCGTCGGCGCCGCCCGCTTCGCCGGTCCCCGTCGTTACAACAAGGCCAAACTCGAGGCGTACGAGTGCGGCATCGAGCCCAGCCCGCAGCCGGTCGGCGGTGGGCGGTTCCCGATCAAGTTCTACCTGACGGCGATGCTCTTCATCGTCTTCGACATCGAGATCATCTTCCTCTACCCCTGGGCGGTCTCGTTCGACGCTCTGCCGATCTTCGGCTTCGTGGAGATGGTCCTGTTCATCGTCGCGGTCTTCGTTGCGTACGCCTACGTGTGGCGTCGCGGCGGCCTGGACTGGGACTGAGGAAGGAACGTCAGATGGGCATCGAGGAGAAGCTCCCCGCCGGCGTCCTGCTCACCTCGGTGGAGAAGCTGGTCAACTGGTCCCGGAAGTCGTCCGTGTGGGGCGCGACCTTCGGCCTGGCCTGCTGCGCCATCGAGATGATGGCCGCCGGTGGTCCGCACTACGACATGGGCCGCTGGGGCATGGAGGTCTTCCGGGCCTCGCCCCGGCAGGCCGACCTCATGATCGTGGCCGGCCGGGTGAGCCAGAAGATGGCGCCGGTGCTGCGCCAGATCTACGACCAGATGGCCGAGCCCCGCTGGGTGCTCTCGATGGGCGTCTGCGCCAGCAGCGGCGGCATGTTCAACAACTACGCCATCGTGCAGGGCGTCGACCACGTCGTACCCGTCGACATGTACCTGCCCGGCTGCCCGCCCCGGCCGGAGATGCTCATCGACGCGATCCTCAAGCTCCGCGAGAAGATCATGTACGAGCCGCTGGGCCCGAACGGTCGCAAGATGCTGGCGGCCCGCCAGGAGCGCGGCGACGTCCCGGTCGTGCCGTACGGCTCGATGCCGTCCTCCTACCGCAACGACAAGGCCCGGCGTGCCGAGTGGACCCAGGCGGTCCGCGAGGGGCGCGAGGAGCAGTTGCGGATCGAGAACTGGATGAACGCCCAGAACCATCTCCACCCGCAGGCAGGCCCGAAATGACGTCTCCGACGGACAAGACCAACGACGGCGGGGTGCCGGTGCCGGTGACGCCGCCCGGCGCCAGCGCGACCGCCCCGGCCGAGTACCCGACGGCCAGCCCGGCGGGTCGCGGGATGTTCGGCAACCAGGGCACCGGCGACGTGTCCGGCTACGGCGGCCTGGTCCGCCCGCGCCAGCCGATCGAGGAGGCCGCCCGGCCGTACGGCGGGTACTTCGACGAGGTCCGCGACGCGCTGGAGGAGGCGTACCCGGCCTTCGGCGACGCGATCGAGAAGGTGGTCGTCGACCGGGGCGAGCTGACCCTGCACGTCCGCCCCGAGCGGATCGCCGAGGTCTGCCAGGTGCTGCGCGACGACATGGCGCTGCGGTTCGAGCTGTGCTCCTCGGTGTCCGGGGTGGACTACCTCGGCGCCGACGAGCGCCGGCTGCACGCGGTCTACCTGCTCACCTCGATGACCTACCGGCGTCGGATCCGGCTGGAGGCCGCCGTCTCCGCCGAGTCTCCGCACCTGCCCAGCGTCACCGCCGTCTACCCGACGGCCGACTGGCAGGAGCGGGAGGCGTACGACATGTTCGGCATCGTCTTCGACGGCCACCCCAACCTGACCCGGATCCTCATGCCGGACGACTGGGAGGGCCACCCGCAGCGCAAGGACTACCCGCTCGGTGGCGTGCCCGTCGAGTACAAGGGCGCCGAGATCCCGCCGCCGGACCGGAGGAGGTCCTACCAGTGACCACGTCGAACTACGCGACCGAACGCGAGACCACCGAGGGCCGGGTCTTCACCGTCACGGGTGGGGACTGGGACACGGTCGTCTCGGGCACCGACCCGATCAACGACGAGCGCATCGTGGTCAACATGGGTCCGCAGCACCCGTCCACCCACGGGGTGCTCCGTCTGATCCTCGAACTGGAGGGCGAGACGGTCCGCGAGGCCCGCTCGGTCGTCGGCTACCTGCACACGGGCATCGAGAAGAACCTCGAGTACCGCAACTGGGTCCAGGGTTCGACGTTCGTGACGCGGATGGACTACCTCTCCCCGATCTTCAACGAGACGGCGTACGCGCTGGCCGTGGAGAAGCTCCTCGGCATCACCGACGACGTCACCGAGCGGGCCACCACCATCCGCGTGCTGATGATGGAGCTCAACCGGATCTCGTCGCACCTGGTCTGGCTGGCCACCACCGGCATGGAGCTGGGCGCCATCTCGATCATGCTGTACGGCTTCCGCGAGCGGGAGTACATCCTCGACATCTTCGAGACCATCACCGGCCTGCGGATGAACCACGCGTACGTCCGACCGGGCGGTGTGGCGCAGGACGTGCCGGACGACGCGATCCGCAAGATCCGCGAGTTCCTGAAGATGATGCCGAAGAAGCTCAAGGAGTACGAGGACCTGCTCTCCGGCCAGCCCATCTGGACCGAGCGGACGAAGGGCGTCGCGGTGCTGGACGTCACCGGCTGCGTGGCGCTCGGCATCACCGGTCCGGTGCTGCGCTCGGCCGGGCTCGCCTGGGACCTGCGCAAGACGATGCCGTACTGCGGCTACGAGACGTACGAGTTCGACGTGCCGACCCACCCCGACGGCGACGTGTGGGGCCGCTACCAGGTCCGGCTCGCCGAGATCCGTGAGTCGATGAAGCTGGTCGAGCAGGCGCTGGACCGGCTGCGTCCGGGCCCGGTGATGGTCGCCGACCGCAAGATCGCATGGCCCGCGCAGCTCGCCATCGGCGTCGACGGCATGGGCAACTCGCTGGAGCACGTCGCGAAGATCATGGGTCAGTCGATGGAGTCGCTGATCCACCACTTCAAGCTGGTCACCGAGGGCTTCCGGGTCCCGCCCGGCCAGGTGTACGTCGGCATCGAGTCGCCGCGCGGCGAGCTGGGCGTACACGCCGTCTCCGACGGTGGCACCCGGCCCTACCGGGTGCACTACCGGGAGCCGAGCTTCGTCAACCTCCAGGCCCTCCCGGCGATGGCCGAGGGTGGCCTGATCGCCGACGTGATCGCCGGCGGCGCCTCGCTGGATCCCGTGATGGGTGGTTGTGACCGATGACGACGACGTTCACTGACGAGACGCGGGAGCGGGCACGCGAGATCATCGCCCGCTACCCGGCGGACCGGTCCCGCTCGGCCCTGCTGCCGCTGCTGCACCTGGTCCAGTCCGAGGAGGGGTACGTCTCCCCGGCCGGCGTGACGTTCTGCGCCGAGGTGCTCGGGCTGAACAAGGCCCAGGTCGGTGCGGTCGCCACCTTCTACACCATGTACAAGCGCAAGCCCACCGGCGACTTCCTGGTCAGCGTCTGCACCAACACGATGTGCAACGTGCTGGGCGGCCAGGAGGTCTACGACACCCTCTCCGAGCACCTGGGTGTCGGGCACGACGAGACGACCGCCGACGGCACCATCACGTTGGAGCACGCCGAGTGCCTGGCGGCCTGCGACTACGGCCCGGTGATGACCGTCAACTACGACTTCTTCGACGGCGTGGACCCGTCCACCGCGGTCGGTGTGGTCGACGAGCTGCGGGCGGGCGGACGGCCGATGCCGACGCGCGGCGCGCGGCTGTGCACGCTGAAGGAGATGGCGGTGCAGCTCGCCGGTTTCGCCGACGAGCGCGACGGCGCGGTCGGCGACGGCGGGCCGGGCGAGCCGACCCTGCGGGGTCTGCGCTTGGCGCAGGAGCACGGCGTCTCGGTGCCGGGCTTCGACCCGAACACCCCGATCCGCAGCAAGGCCGAGGCCGACAAGGCAGCCGCCGAGGCGAAGGCGAAGGCGGAGGCCGCCAAGCCGGCACCCGTCGAGGCCACCACGGCACCGGTCAAGGGCGGCGACGGAGCGGCCACTCCGGCGGCGGCCCCCGCCACCCCGGTCACCAGCGGCGACGGCGCGGCCACCCCCACGGGTACGGCCGGCACCGCCGAGCGGGTCGAGCCGGAGGCGGCCACCGGCAGCACCGCACCGGACGTGAAGGCGCCGGACGACAAGTCGCCGCAGGTGCGTACCGCCGAGACCCGGCAGCCCGACGCGAAGACGGCCGTGCCGGACGCGCCCGGCACGAAGGCGCCGGCGGAGACCTCGCCGCCGGCCCCGCGCGACGCGCAGGCGGCCGAGGCTGCCGGCGCGGCGGCCAACGCCCCGGCCGGCGACGGTAAGCCCGCCGGTGACTCGACCGGCGCGCAGGAGCGCAACCTCACCGAAGCGTCGGCGGACGCGGATGGCACGGACCCCGCCGCCGCGAACGAAACGGGGGCCCACAAGTGACCACTCCCCGCCCAGAGACGCTGGCCAAGCTGACGCCGGTGCTGACCAAGCGCTGGTTGTCACCGGACGCCTGGCGGATCGGCACCTACGAGCAGCTCGACGGCTACGCCGCCCTGCGCAAGGCCCTCAAGGCCCACCCGGACGACCTGATCCAGCTGATCAAGGACTCCGGGCTGCGCGGTCGTGGCGGCGCCGGCTTCCCCACCGGTCTCAAGTGGGGCTTCATCCCGCAGGGTGACGGCAAGCCGCACTACCTGGTGGTCAACGCCGACGAGGGCGAGCCGGGCACCTGCAAGGACCTCCCGCTGATGACCCACGATCCGCACGCGCTGGTCGAGGGCGTGATCATCGCGTCGTACGCGATCCGGGCCAGCCGCGCCTACATCTACATCCGGGGCGAGGCCGTGCACGCGGCCCGGCGGCTGCGCAACGCCGTCCAGGAGGCGTACGACAAGGGCTACCTGGGTCGCAACATCCTGCGCAGCGGCTTCGACCTGGAGCTGGTCGTGCACTCCGGCGCCGGGGCGTACATCTGCGGCGAGGAGACGGCGCTGCTCGACTCTCTGGAGGGGTTCCGGGGGCAGCCCCGGCTGCGCCCGCCGTTCCCGGCCACCCACGGCCTGTACGCCAGCCCGACGGTGGTGAACAACGTCGGCACCATCGCCAGCGTGCCGCCGATCGTGCTCGGTGGGGCCGACTGGTGGAAGTCAATGGGCACCGAGAAGTCCTCCGGACCGATGATCTACTCGCTGTCCGGGCGGATCAACAACCCGGGCCAGTACGAGTGCTCGATGGGTGTCACGCTGCGCGAGCTGCTGGAACTTGCCGGCGGCATGCAGCCCGGTCACAACCTGCGGTTCTGGACCCCGGGTGGATCGTCGACCCCGCTGCTCGCCGCCGAGCACCTGGACGTGCCGCTGGACTTCGAGGGCGTGGCGGCGGCCGGCTCGATCCTGGGCACCACGGCCACGCAGATCTTCTCCGACCAGGACTGCCCGGTCTACGCGACGTACCGGTGGCTGGAGTTCTACCACCACGAGTCGTGTGGCAAGTGCACCCCGTGCCGGGAGGGCAACTACTGGATGGTCCGGGTCTACCGGCGGATCCTCTCCGGCCAGGGCACCCACGAGGACCTGGACACCCTCCTGGACACCTGCGACAACATCCTCGGCCGCTCGTTCTGCGGCCTGGGTGACGGCGCTACCAGCTCGGTGACCTCGTCCCTGAAGTACTTCAAGCAGGACTACCTCGACTACATCGAGGGTCGCAAAGCTCCCATGCTGTCGGAGAAGACCCTGGTAGGGGCGCACTGATGACCGACGTAGCCAAGCAGACCGAGACCGTCACCCTCACCATCGACGGCGTCGAGGTCACCGCCCCCAAGGGGGCGCTGCTGATCCGGGTCGCCGAGCAGATGGGCACCGAGATCCCCCGGTTCTGCGACCATCCGCTGCTGGCCCCGGCCGGCGCGTGCCGACAGTGCCTGGTCGAGGTGGAGGGGCAGCGCAAGCCGGTCGCCTCCTGCACCCAGACCGTCGCCGACGGCATGGTCGTCCGGACCCAGCTCACCTCCCCGGTCGCCCAGAAGGCGCAGGAGGGGGTGATGGAGCTGCTGCTCCTCAACCACCCGCTCGACTGCCCGATGTGCGACAAGGGCGGTGAGTGCCCGCTGCAGAACCAGGCGATGTCCACCGGCCGCACCGACTCGCGCTTCCACGAGCACAAGCGCGAGTACGAGAAGCCGATGGCGATCAGCAGCCAGGTGCTGCTGGACCGCGAGCGCTGCGTGCTCTGCCAGCGCTGCACCCGGTTCTCCGAGGAGATCGCCGGTGACAAGTTCATCGACCTGATGGGCCGGTCGTCCGCCGAGGAAATCAACATCTACCGGGACGACGCGTACGGCGAGCAGGGTGACGACGGCGATGTGCCGTTCAACTCCTACTTCTCCGGCAACACCGTGCAGATCTGCCCGGTGGGGGCGCTGACCGGCGCGCAGTACCGGTTCCGGGCCCGCCCGTTCGACCTGGTGTCCAGCCCGAGCGTCTGCGAGCACTGCTCGGCCGGCTGCGGGCAGCGCACCGACTGGCGGCGCGGCAAGGTGCTGCGCCGGCTCGCCGGTGACGAGCCGGCCGTGAACGAGGAGTGGAACTGCGACAAGGGTCGGTGGGGTTTCCAGTACACCCGGGCCGCCGACCGCCTGACCAACCCGTTGGTCCGCGACGAGCACACCGGTGAGCTGCGGGAGGCGTCCTGGAGTGAGGCGCTGACCCGGGCCGCCGAGGGGCTGCACGCGGCCCGCGAGGGCGGCCAGGGCACGGCGGTGCTCACCGGCGGTCGGCTGACCGTCGAGGACGCCTACGCGTACGCGAAGTTCGCCCGGGTCGCGCTGAACACCAACGACATCGACTTCCGGGCCCGGCCGGTCTCCCGCGAGGAGGCCGACTTCCTGGCCAGCTCGGTCGCCGGGGTCACCGACGTCACCTACACCGACGTGGAGAACGCGCCGGCCGTGGTGCTGGTGGGCCTGGAGCCGGAAGAGGAGTGCCCGATCCTCTTCCTGCGGCTGCGCAAGGCGTACCTCAAGAAGACCCTGACGGTGTACGCGCTGGCGCCGTTCGCCACCCGGGGCCTGGAGAAGCTCGGCGCCAAGCTGGCCCGGGTCGTGCCGGGCGAGGAGGCGAGCGTGCTCGCCGAGCACGCCACGGTCACCGAGGCGCTCAGCGCGCCGGGCGCGATCCTCATCGTGGGTGAGCGGCTGGCCGGTGTGCCGGGCGGGCTCTCCGCCGCGGCGGACGTGGCCCGGCGTACCGGTGCGAAGCTGGCCTGGGTGCCGCGGCGCGCGGGTGACCGCGGCGCGGTCGACGCGGGCTGCCTGCCCAACCTGCTCCCCGGGGGCCGGCTGGTCAACGAGCCGGCCGCGCGGGCCGAGCTGGGTGAGGCGTGGGACATTCCGGCCGGGGTGATCCCCAGCCAGGCCGGTCGGGACACCGACGGCATCCTGGCGGCGGCGGCCAACGGGCAGCTCGGCGCGCTTGTGGTCGGCGGCGTCGACCCGGCCGACCTGGCCGACCCGCGGCTGGCCGAGGCCGCGCTGGACGCGGTGCCGTTCCTGGTCAGCCTGGAACTGCGCGCCAGCGCGGTGACCCGGCGGGCCGACGTGGTGCTGCCGGTCGCCCCGGTGGTCGAGAAGGCCGGCAGCTTCCTCGACTGGGAGGGCCGGCTGCGTCCGTTCGAGGCGGTGCTGAACACCGCCGCGATGACCGACGGGCGGGTCCTCGACGCGCTGGCCGCGCTCCTCGACGTTCGCCTCGGCACCGCCGACGTGCCGAGTGTCCGCCGCGAGCTGGGTTCGCTGCCGGCCACGCGCACGACCCGGCCGTCCGCGCCGTCGGTGTCGCCGGGCACGGTGCCGCACCCGGGAGCCGGCGAGGCCGTGCTGTCGACCTGGCACCAGCTCGTCGACAACGGCACCCTGACCGAGGGCGACGAGAACCTCGCCGGGACCGCCCGCCTGCCGGTGGTCCGGCTGGGCAAGGCCACCGCCGAGGCGCTCGGTGTCGCCGACGGTGACGCGGTCACGGTCGGCACCGACCGGGGTGCGCTGACCCTGCCGGCGGAGATCACCGAAATGCCGGACGGCGTGGTCTGGCTGCCCACGAACTCACCCGGTTCGACCGTGCGACGCAGCCTCGGGGCGACGTCCGGCACGGTCGTCCGGATCTCCGTCCCCGCATCGGGTACGGCCATCCCGGCCGGGCGCGTGGCGGCCGACGAGACCATCCTCAGTTCTGGGGGTAACCAGTGAACTCGATCGTCCTGGCTCAGGACCCGACGCTTGCCGACTTCGGTCGGGATCCGTGGTGGCTGGTTCTCGGCAAGATTGTCTTCGCCTTCGCGTTCGGTCTGCTGGCCACCCTGCTCGGTGTCTGGTTCGAACGGCGCGTGGTCGGTTACATGCAGGTGCGGCCCGGCCCGAACCAGGTCGGCCCGCTCGGCCTGCTGCAGACCCTCGCCGACGGCCTGAAGATGGCTTTCAAGGAGGACATCCTCCCGAAGGCGGCCGACAAGGTCGTCTACTTCTTCGCACCGACGATCTCGGTGATCTGCGCGGTCACCGCGCTGTCGGTGGTGCCGTTCGGCCCGATGGTGAGCATCTTCGGCCACCACACGCCGTTGCAGGTCACCGACGTGCCGGTGGCCGTGCTCCTGCTGCTGGCCTGCTCCTCCATGGGCGTCTACGGCATCGTGCTGGGCGGTTGGGCCTCCGGCTCGACGTACCCGCTGCTCGGCGGTCTCCGGTCGAGCGCCCAGATGATCTCGTACGAGGTCGCGATGGGCCTCTCCATCGTGGCGGTCTTCATGACCGCCGGCACGATGAGCACCAGCGGGATCGTCGCCGCACAGGGTGACGCCACCCGGCTGACCATCTTCGGCACCGAGATCCCGGCCCCGGGCTGGTACGCGATCCTGCTGCTGCCCAGCTTCGTCATCTTCTTCATCGCCACGGTGGGTGAGACCAACCGGGCGCCGTTCGACCTGCCCGAGGCCGAGTCCGAGCTGGTCGCCGGCTTCATGACCGAGTACAGCTCGCTGAAGTTCGCGCTCTTCATGCTCAGCGAGTACGTCGCGATGGTGACCATGTCCGCGGTCACCACCACGCTGTTCCTCGGCGGCTGGCGGGCACCCTGGCCGATCACGCTGTGGGAGGGCGCCAACTCCGGTTGGTGGCCGATGCTCTGGTTCTTCGGCAAGGTGATCGCTCTGGTCTTCGTCTTCGTGTGGCTGCGCGGCACGCTGCCCCGACTGCGCTACGACCAGTTCATGCGCTTCGGCTGGAAGGTGCTGCTGCCGATCAACCTGGTCTGGATCCTGGTCCTGTCGGGCCTGCGCTCGATCGAGGACTGGGACACGCGCGGCAAGGTCATCGCCGTCAGCATCCCGGCCGGCATCCTGCTGCTCGCCACGCTCTTCTGGCCGAGCCGGAAGCCGCAGCCGAAGCCGACCACGCAGGAGCAGGTCGACAGCCGGCCGTACGGGAGCTTCCCGCTGCCGCCGATGGATCTACAGGTACCACCGAGCCCGCGTATCACGCGCGTGGTCGCCGAGCGGGAGCCGGCCAACATCGTCGCCGGCTCGGACTCCAGGGAGGTGTGACGTGGGCGCGATCACCGGAACGTTCAAGGGATTCGGTGTCACCTTCTCGCACATGTTCAGGAAGGTCGTCACGACCGACTATCCGTTCAAGCCGCCGGTGTCGGCGCCGCGCTACCACGGGCGGCACATCCTCAACCGGCACCCGGACGGCCTGGAGAAGTGCATCGGCTGCGAGCTGTGCGCCTGGGCCTGCCCGGCGGACGCGATCTACGTCGAGGGCGGCGACAACACCGACGAGCAGCGCTTCTCGCCGGGTGAGCGGTACGCCAGCACCTACCAGATCAACTACGCGCGGTGCATCTTCTGCGGACTGTGCATCGAGGCCTGCCCGACCCGTTCGCTGACCATGAGCAACGAGTACGAGCTGGCCCGGGACAACCGACAGGACCTGATCTTCACCAAGGAGCAGTTGCTCGCCCCGCTGTTGGAGGGCATGGAGCAGCCGCCGCACCCGATGCGGCTGGGTGACAGCGAGAAGGACTACTACGTCGGCGCGCTGGACAACCCGGGCACCTCCGCCGGAGCCGAGACGTCGCCGATGGGCCCCGGCCGCTACCAGGTCGAGGAGCACCCCGGCGTGACGTTCCCGGGCGCCGAGCAGGCCGCCCAGCGTGCGGCGGTCGGCAAGGGAGAGAACGCATGACCACGTCTACGGTGCTCGCCGCGGCGGGCGGGGTGTCCGGCGGCGAGCAGGTCACCTTCTGGATCCTCGCGCCGCTCGCGCTGATCGGCGCGATCGGGATGGTGGCGGCCCGCAACGCGGTGCACTCGGCGCTCTGGCTGGTGCTGACCATGCTCTGCCTGGGCGTGTTCTACGTGCTCCAGGCCGGGCCCTTCATCGGCATGGTGCAGATCATCGTCTACACCGGCGCGATCATGATGCTCTTCCTTTTCGTGCTGATGCTCGTCGGTCGGGACGCGTCCGACTCGCTGATCGAGACCCTGCGTGGTCAGCGGGTCGCCGCGATCGTGCTGGGGCTGGGCTTCGCCGGCCTCGTCGGCGGCGCCCTGTACCGGGCCGTCGAGGGCTCCACCGCCGTCGGCCTGGACGAGGCCAACGCGGAGGGGAACGTGCAGGGCATCGCCCGGCTGCTCTTCACGAAGTACGTCTTCGCGTTCGAGCTGACCTCGGCGCTCCTGATCACGGCGGCGGTCGGCGCCATGGTGCTCGCGCACGTCGAGCGGCGCAAGCAGGACAAGATGGACCAGCCGTCGACCATGCGGGCCCGCTTCGCGCCGGGCAACTACCCGGGCCCCAAGCCGGGCCCCGGCGTCTTCGCGACCTCCTCCTCGGTGGCCACCCCGGCGCGACTGCCGGACGGCCGGCTCACCGAGCGGAGCACGCCGGACATCCTGCCGGTGCGTGAGCTGACCGCGCAGGAGACCACTCTGAAGGGGACCGACCGGTGAGCGCGAGGAGTGCAGCGAAGCGGAGCCCCGCAGTCGCGAACGAAAGGCAGGCCCGGTGAGCGCGAGGAGTGCAGCGAAGCGGAGCCCCGCAGTCGCGAACGAAAGGCAGGCCCGGCCATGACTCCTGATTACTACCTGGTGCTGGCCGCGGTGCTGTTCACCATCGGCGCCGCCGGTGTGCTCGTCCGGCGCAACGCGCTCGTGCTGTTCATGTGTGTCGAGCTGATGCTCAACGCGGCCAACCTGACGCTGGTCACCTTCAGCCGGATCAACGGTGACCTCAACGGCCAGATCATGGCGTTCTTCGTGATGGTGGTGGCCGCCGCCGAGGTCGTGGTCGGCCTCGCGATCATCATGGCCATCTTCCGGACGCGACGCTCGGCGAGCGTCGACGACGCCAACCTGCTGAAGTACTAAAGGGGTCCACCGGTGGAAGAGACTGTGGAATACGCCCAGGCCACGGGGCTGCTCGGGGGCGTCTGGCTGCTGGTGGCGATCCCGCTGGTCAGCGCGGCCATCCTGCTGCTGCTCGGTCGGCGGGCCGACCGCTGGGGGCACTGGTTGGGCGTCGCGGCCATCGGTGCCGCGTTCGTGCTCGGGCTGGCGTCCTTCTTCCAGCTGCGGGGCCTGGAGAACAAGTCGGTCGAGCTGAGCCTGTGGGACTTCATCGCGGTCGGTGACCTGCGGGTCGACTTCGGCCTGCTGTTCGACCCGCTGGCCGCCGTCTTCGTGCTCCTCATCACCGGCGTCGGCTTCCTGATCCACCTGTACGCCGTCGAGTACATGGCGCACGACGCGGGTCGCCGCCGGTTCTTCGCGTACTTCAACCTGTTCGTCGCCGCCATGCTGCTGCTGGTGCTCGGCAACAACTACGTGATGCTCTACTTCGGCTGGGAGGGCGTCGGTCTGGCGTCGTACCTGCTGATCTCCTTCTGGTACGGACGGCCGAGCGCCGCCACGGCCGGCAAGAAGGCGTTCCTGATGAACCGGGTCGGTGACACCGGCCTCGCCATCGGCATCTTCATCATGTTCGCGACCCTGGGCACCACCCAGTACGACGAGGTCTTCAACGGCGTCGGCTCGCTGACCGGCACCACCGTGCTGGTCCTCGGCCTGTTGCTGCTGCTCGGCGCGGCCGGTAAGTCGGGCCAGTTCCCGTTGCAGGCGTGGCTGCCGGACGCGATGGAGGGGCCCACCCCGGTGTCGGCGCTCATCCACGCCGCCACCATGGTCACCGCCGGCGTCTACCTGATCGCCCGCTCCAACCCGATCTTCTCCGCGAACTCGACGCTCCAGCTCGTGGTGGTCAGTGTCGGCGCGCTCACCCTGCTGATGGGCTGCATCATCGGCGCGGCCAAGGACGACATCAAGCGGGTGCTTGCCTGGTCGACGGTGAGCCAGATCGGCTACATGTTCCTCGGCGTCGGCCTGGGCGGTGGGGCGTACGCGCTGGCCATCGTGCACCTGCTGGCGCACGGCTTCTTCAAGGCCAACATGTTCCTGGGCGCCGGCTCGGTCATGCACGGCATGAAGGACCAGGTGGACATCCGCCGCTTCGGTGGGCTGTCGTCGTACATGAAGGTCACCTGGTTGACGTTCATGATGGGCTGGCTGGCCATCATCGGCATGTTCCCGTTCTCCGGCTTCTTCTCCAAGGAGCCGATCATCGTTGCCGCCTTCGAGCGGGAGGACTGGACCGCCTGGCTCTACGGCGGTGCGGCGCTGCTCGGTGCGGGGCTGACCGCGTTCTACATGACGCGGCTGTTCGTGCTCACCTTCCACGGTCCGAAGCGGTGGACCGAGGACATCGAGCACCCGCACGAGTCGCCGAAGCTGATGACCATCCCGCTGATCCTGCTGGCGATCGGCTCGGTCGGTGCCGGCTTCCTGCTCTCCACCTCGGTGCCGGACTGGCTGACCTCCACCGCCGGTCTGGGCGGCGAGCATGCGGAGCACGAGCCGGTCCTCTCGCACCTCGTGATCACCACGCTGTCGCTGCTGGTCACCGTGCTCGGCGCCGGCCTGGCCTGGTTCCTGTTCCGGGCCGGTACGGCCACCGCGCCGCAGCCGGCCGGGATCCTCGTCACCGCCGCCCGACGCAACCTCTACACCGACGCCGTCAACGAGGCGGTCTTCGAGAAGCCGGGCATCTTCCTCACCCGGGCGCTGGTCTTCCTCGACAACCGGGGCATCGACGGTCTGGTCAACGGGCTCGCCGCCGCCGTCGGCGGTGGTTCGGGTCGACTCCGGCGGATGCAGACCGGCTTCGTCCGCTCGTACGCCACCTCGATCCTGGCCGGCGCGCTGCTGGTGATGGCGGCGTTCCTCGCGGTGCAGGCGGGGTGGTTGGCGTGATCGACCTCAATGCGCCCGCCCCCGCCGGCGGACCACGCATCCACGACGGAGGTAAGGCCGCATAATGTCGAACTTCAGGTTCCTCTCGGTGCTCACCGTGGCGCCACTGGTGGGCGCTCTGGTGGTGGCCTTCCTGCCGCGCCGTCGGCCCGAGCTGGCCAAGCAGGTGGCGTTCGTCTGGTCGCTGCTGGTGCTGGTGCTCTCGGTGGTGATGTGGGTCAGCTTCAAGGCCGGCGGTGACCGGTTCCAGTTCCGTGAGTCGTACACCTGGATTCCGAACTGGGGTGTCAGCTTCACCTTCGCCGCCGACGGCATCGCGCTGGTGATGCTGATGCTGATCGCGGTCCTGGTGCCGCTGGTGATCCTGGCGTCCTGGCACGACGCGGAATCGTCCAAGCGGTCCATCCCGGTCTACTTCGCGCTGCTGCTGATCCTCGAGAGCACGATGATCGGCGTCTTCGCCGCCGCCGACGTCTTCCTGTTCTACGTGTTCTTCGAGGTCATGCTCGTGCCGATGTACTTCCTGATCGGCAGCTACGGCGGCCACCAGCGGCAGTACGCGGCGGTGAAGTTCTTCCTCTACTCGCTGGTCGGCGGTCTGTTCATGCTGGCCGCGGTGATCGGCCTCTGGGTGGTCGGCGGCAAGACGTTCGACTGGCAGGCGCTGTCGCAGGTCGACATCAGCACCGGCACCGAGCGGTGGCTGTTCCTCGGCTTCTTCCTCGCGTTCGCCATCAAGGCCCCGTTCTTCCCGTTCCACACCTGGCTACCGGACGCCGGTGGTGCCGCCCCAGCGGGTGCTGCGGCGCTGCTGGTCGGCGTGCTGGACAAGGTCGGCACGTTCGGCATCCTGCGCTACTGCCTGCCGCTGTTCCCCGAGGCGTCGAAGTGGTTCGCACCCTGGGCGCTGGCGCTGGGCGTGATCGGCATCATCTACGCCGCGCTGCTGGCGGTCGGTCAGAACGACCTGAAGCGGCTGGTGTCGTACACCTCGATCGCGCACTTCGGCTTCATCGGGGTGGGCATCTTCGCGTTCACCACCCAGGCCGGCACCGGCGCGGTGCTCTACATGCTCAACCACGGCCTGGCCACCGGCCTGCTCTTCCTCGTGGTGGGCATGCTGGTCAGCCGGCGCGGCTCGGCGCTGATCAGCGACTTCGGTGGGGCCGGCAAGCTCGTCCCCGTGCTCGCCGGGGTGCTGTTCTTCGCCGGTCTGGCCTCGCTCGCCCTGCCCGGGACCGCGCCGTTCATTTCCGAGTTCCTGGTGCTGATCGGCACGTTCACGGTGAACAAGCCGGTGGCGGTCATCGCCACGCTCGGCATCATCCTGGCGGCGGCGTACGTGCTCTGGATGGTGCAGCGCACCACGCAGGGCACGCTCAACCCGGCGCTGACCGAGGTCGACGGGATGCGCCGGGACCTCAACCTGCGCGAGAAGGTCGTGATCGCCCCGCTGATCGCGTTGATCGTGCTGCTCGGGTTCTATCCCAAGCCGGTCACCGACGTGATCAACCCGGCCGTCCAGGCGACCATGGACGACATCGGCAAGACCGACCCTGCCCCGTCGGTGGGCACCGTTCAGGAGGCGGCAAAGTGACCGAGTTGAAATTGCCGTCGCTCGACTACGCGGCGCTCGCCCCGATCCTGATCATGCTGGGCACCGCGCTGCTCGGCGTGCTGGTCGAGGCGTTCGTGCCCCGGCGCTCGCGGCACCTGGTGCAGCTGACGCTGGCACTGCTGGCCGTGCTCGCCGCGCTGACCATGGTGGTCCTCAACGCCGACGATCGGCTCATCACGGCCGGTCAGGCCATCGCGGTGGACGGGCCGACGCTGTTCCTCCAGGGCGCGATCCTGGTGCTGGCGGCCATGGCGCTGCTCCTGATCGGCGACCGCTCCGTCGAGCGGGGCGGCGCGTTCGTCGCCCAGGCCGCCGTGACGGCGGAGTCGGCCGACGACCGGAAGCAGGCCGAGGGCCGCAACGGCCTCACCGAGGTGTACCCGCTCGTCACGTTCGCCATCGGCGGCATGCTGATCTTCGTGGCGGCGAACGACCTGCTGACCATGTTCATCGCGCTGGAAGTCTTCTCCCTCCCGCTGTACCTGCTCTGCGCGCTGGCCCGCCGCCGGCGGCTGCTGAGCCAGGAAGCGGCGATGAAGTACTTCCTGCTCGGCGCGTACGCCTCGGCGTTCTTCCTGTTCGGTGTGGCCCTGATCTACGGCTTCACCGCCGGTGTTCCGGGCCGTTCCGCCGGTGTCGACTTCGCGACCGTCAACGCGGCGGTGAGTGAGTCTCCGGCCAGCCCGGTGCTGCTCTTCGCCGGCATGGCGCTGCTCGCCATCGGTCTGCTCTTCAAGGCCGCCGCGGCGCCGTTCCACGTCTGGACCCCGGACGTCTACCAGGGCGCGCCGACCCCGGTCACCGGCTTCATGGCGGCCTGCACCAAGGTCGCCGCGTTCGGCGCCCTGCTGCGCGTCTTCCACGTCGCGTTCGAGGGCGGGGGCTGGGACTTCACCCCGGTCCTCGGCGCGGTGGCGGTGCTGACCATGCTGATCGGCGCGGTGCTCGCGGTCACCCAGACCGACATCAAGCGGCTGCTCGCGTACTCCTCGATCGCGAACGCCGGCTACCTGCTGGTGGGCGTGCTGTCCCCGAGCAAGGACGGGCTGTCCGGCACGATGTTCTACCTGGTCGCGTACGGCTTCTCGGTGCTCGCCGCGTTCGCCGTGGTGACCCTGGTCCGGGACGCCGACGGCGAGGCCACCCACCTGTCCCGGTGGGCGGGGTTGGGCCGGCGCTCGCCGTTCTTCGCCGCGCTGTTCACGTTCATCCTGCTGGCCTTCGCCGGTATTCCGTTGACCAGCGGATTCACCAGCAAGTTCGCCATCTTCGGGCCGGCCCTGGAGGGCGGTCAGGCGTGGCTGGTGATCGCCGGCGTGCTGACCAGCATGGTGCTCGCGTTCCCGTACCTGCGGGTCGTGGTGATGATGTGGCTGTCCGAGCCGGGCGAGTCCACCCCGACCGTGACCGTGCCGGGCGGGCTCACCTCCGCCGCCCTGATGATCGGCGTGCTGGCCACCCTGGCGCTGGGGGTCGCCCCGGCGCCGCTGCTCGACCTGGCTACCGGAGCCGCCGAATTCGTGCGGTGAGACGTGGCTCGACCACCGGGGGCCGGCGCGCGGCAGCGTGCCGGCCCCCGCTGCGTATCCCCGAGCCGGAGCAGGTAGAACGGGTGTGGCATGGTTGATGGTGTGGTGATTCCGGCTGGCGAGCGTTCAGGTGCCACCGGTTCCGGCGGTCGCCGGGGTCGGGCGAGCATGAGTCAGTTCGGCGCGCTCGGCCTTCATCTCGCCGATCCCCGCGTCGAGGCATCCGTGCTGGGTCTGCTGGAAGCGGTCGAGGTCGAGCTGGGTGCCAGTGTGGCCAGCGCCGACCCGTTCGTCTCCGAGGCGGCCCGGCACCTTCTCGACGCCGGGGGCAAGCGGTTCCGGCCGCTGCTGGTGGCGCTCGGCGCCCAGTTCGGCGATCCCACGGGCACGCAGGTGGTCCCGGCGGCCGTGGTGATGGAACTCACGCACCTGGCCACCCTCTACCACGACGACGTGATGGACGAGGCGGACGTGCGGCGGGGCGCACCGAGCGCCAACTCGCGTTGGACGAACTCGCTCGCCATCCTGGTCGGCGACTACCTCTTCGCCCGCGCCGCGGACATCGCGGCGGACCTGGGCCCGGAGGCCGTCCGGTTGCAGGCGCGCACCTTCGCCCGGCTCGTGCACGGGCAGATCGCCGAGACGGTGGGGCCGCGTGCCGGCGACGACCCGGTCGCGCACTACCTGAACGTGATCGCCGACAAGACCGGCTCCCTGATCGCCACGTCGGCCCGCTTCGGCGGCATGTTCAGTGGCGCTCCGGCGGAGTACGTCGAGGCGCTCGCCGGGTACGGCGAGACGATCGGTGTCGCCTTCCAGCTCTCCGACGACCTGCTCGACATCGCGTCCGAGTCGGTGCAGTCGGGCAAGACGCCCGGCACGGACCTGCGCGAGGGAGTCCCGACGCTCCCGGTGCTGTACGCGCGCGCGGCCGACGACTCCGACGCCTCCTCGGTGCGGCTGCGGGAGATCCTGGCGACCGGTCCGTTGACCGACGACGCCCTGCACGCCGAGGCGCTGGGGCTGCTGCGGGAGAGCCCGGCGCTCAAGCGTGCCCGGGAGACCGTGCGCAGCTACGCCGAGGACGCCCGCGCCTGTCTGGCCCCGCTCCCGGCGAACTCGTCCCGCCAGGCTCTGGAGTCGCTCTGCGACTACATAGCCGACCGCACAAGCTGACCCACCCTCTCCCTCCTTCCCGGCTGGGCCCCACCCCAGCTCCGTTGATCATGAAGTTATTGCCCCGACACGCCGTCTGATCGGGCAACAACTTCATGATCAACGGGTCAGGGGTGGGGGGTTTTGAGGAGGCGGCTGCCCGTCAGCATCAGGGCGGCGGCCAGCAGCATCGACACCGAGGCCGTGGCCCACATCGTCGGGTAGCCCAGGTGGGCGGCGAGCGGGCCGAGGCTCAGTGGGCCGAGGCAGCCGCCCGCGTACACCCCGGTCTGGGTGATCGAGGTGGCGGCGGCCGGAGCCTGCGGATGCAGCCGCACCACGGCGAAGTTCATGAGGCCGGGCCACGCCCAGCCCAGGCCGAACCCGAGCACCACGCCCGCCACCAGCGGCACCGGGCCGGCCACCGCGAGCAGGCCCAGCCCGACCGCCCCGATCACCAGCATCGCGGCGATGAGCGCGACGTGACCGTTGGCCCGCCGGTCGGCCAGTCCGCCGGCGCCCACCCGGGCGACGACGCAGACCGCGCTACCCAGGGTCAGGGTGAGGCCGGCGAGGCCCGGCGAGAGGCCCCGGGCGGCGGCCGAGTCGACCAGGAAGGTGCCGAGCGCGTTGGCCGCGGCCGACGCCAACGTCGCCGCCGCGCCGACGACCACCAGGGCCGTCGTGGCCCGGCCGCCGCGCGTCCCGTCGGCCCGACGCGCACGACCGGACACCTCCCGGGGTACGGCCGGCAGCGTGGTCAGCGCCGCGACTGCCGCCACCACGAACGCCCAACGCCAGCCGGCGGTGAGCGCGATGGTGGGCACCGCCGCGCCGGCCAAGAGCGTCGAGACCGGGATCGCCGCCTGCTTGACGCCGAACGACAGGCCCTGCCTCCTCGGCGGGACGTGCTCGGCGAGCGCCGCGTTGCTGGCCAACTGGCCGAGGGCGTTCGCGGCGGCGCTGAGCGCCAGCAGGGCGAGCAGCGCCTCGTACGAGCGGGCGAGCGCCGCCACGGCCAGCATCGACCCGGAGGCCAGCACGATGCCACAGCGGGCCACCAGCGCCGGCCCGTACCGCTCGACGAGGCGTCCGGAGGGCACCGAGGCCAGCGCGCTCACGCCGAAGTAGACGGAGACGGCCAGGCCCAGCCCGGCGGGGGAGAAGCGCAGATCCGTACCCATCTGGACGGCGAGGCCGCCGAGCAGGAAGACGGGCAGTACGCAGGCCACGGTGGTGGCCACGGCACCGGCGCTGGCCCGGATGGGGCGGGTGCGGACGCGCGCGGGGGTGAGGACGGTGTCGGTCATCGTGCGGCAAACCTACGCGAGTCGCGCTCAGGCAACTCCCGGTGACCACTGGTGTACGAGGAGTGGATGGTGATCTGGCATCCTCGACCCGAACAGGCATTTCGCACGCGGCCTGTTTTTCATATGGTGTAAGTCCCCGGCGGCGGAGGTGGTTGTGCGCGACCCCTTGGCAGAACCTTCGGACCTGATCCGCAGCGTGTCCCGAGCACTGCGGGTGCTCGAGTCGGTCGGTCGCGCCCCGAAGGGCCTGACCGTCAAGCAGATCGCCCGACGGTGTGAGCTGACCGTGGCCACCACCTACCACCTCGTCCGCACCCTCGCGTACGAGGGTTACGTGATCCGTCGCGAGGACGGCACGTACATCGTGGGTCTCGAGGTGGCCGACCGTTACCGCGAGCTGGTGACCGCGTTCCGTGGGCCGCCGGTGGTCGGCGAGACGTTGCGACGCGCGGCCGTCGACACCGGTTACAGCCACTTCCTCGGTCGGTTCGTGGGCGGTCAGGTCGCCATCACGGCGGTGGCCGAGGGGCACCGTTCGCCGTACCTGGAGGATCTCGTTCCCGGCTTCGACGAGGGGGCCCACGCGACCGCTCTCGGCAAGTCTCTGCTCGCCACCCTGACCGCCGAGCAGCGCTTCCGCTATCTCCGCGAGTACGGCATGCGTCCCTTCACCAGTGCCACGCTGACCGCCAGCGAGACGTTCGAGGCCGACCTGGCCGCCGGTGACCGCCGGGGGATGCAGTTGGAGTTGGGACAGTTCCGCCAGGGGGTGGCCTGCGCGGCGGTGCTCGTGGCACCCGACAAGGACATGGAACGTCGGGTCGTGCTGGCCTGCGCCCTGCCCGCGAGCGAGATGATGACCTCCGCCCGGGTCGTACGCGCGAAGCTGCTCACCGTCGCCCGTACGGTCGCCGACGGCATCGCCGCCGATCACTGACCGCAGCGAGGCCGAGAGGCCCTCTCCCGGGCCGGGAGAGGGCCTCTCGCGGCGGTCCAGCGCCGAACCGCCAGGGGAACGTCAGCTGCCCACCGGGCCGCCGTCGAGGCGCCAGGTGACGACCACGCCCGGCTTGGCGTAGTCGCCGTCGGGCCAGTTCGAGGCGGGGTTCTCCACCGAGGCGCCGGTGATCTCACCCGGGTGCTGCACCGCGACGAACACCGAGCGGTTGTCGCCGGTGATGAACGGGCCGCAGGTCTCCGCGCCGATCGGCACGGTCAGGAACTGCTTGAGGTGGCCCTTCTCCGGACCCTCGACCGCGGTGGCGAAGAGGCCGTCGTTGCTGCCCAGCGCGTTGCCGTCGGTGGAGATCCACAGGTTGCCGGTGGCGTCGAAGGCGACGTTGTCCGGGCAGGAGATCGGAGAGACCTGGGTCTTGTCATACCCGGAGAAGAAGGTCGAGGGGTCGGTCGGGTCGCCGCAGACGATCGGCAGCGACCAGGCGAACGCTTCCGAGGTGTTGTCGTTGCGGTCCTCGACCAGCTCCAGGATCTGCCCGTGCTTGTTGGCGTTGCGCGGGTTGGCCTCGTCCGCCGCCGCCTTGCCGGCCTTGCCGCGGTCGGTGTTGTTGGTCAGCGCGACGTACACCTTGCCGGTCAGCAGGCTCGGCTCGACGTCCTCGGGGCGGTCCATCTTGGTCGCGCCGACCTTGTCACCGGCGAGCCGGGTGAAGGTGAGCACGTCCGCGGCGGTCATCCCGTCGACGAACGACCTGTTGCCGCTGACCAGCTTGATCCAGCGCCCCCGACCGTTGAACGCTCCGTCGGTGGGGAGCGTGCCGGAGCCGTCGATCTCGGCGGCGCTGGTCTGGTCGAGCTTCGCCACGTACAGCGTGCCGGACTCCAGCAGGGTCAGGTTGTGCTTGCGGGCGGCCCAGGAGTTGCCCTTGAGGAACTTCTTGTCCGAGACGAACTTGTACAGGTAGTCGAACCGCTCGTCGTCGCCCATGTACGCGACCACGTGGCCGTCCCTGGCGACGATGACGTTCGCGCCCTCGTGCTTGAAGCGACCCATCGCGGTGTGCTTACGCGGACGGCTCTCCGGGTCGAACGGGTCGATCTCGACGACCCAGCCGAACCGGTGCGCCTCGTTGGGGTGCTTGGCCAGGTCGAAACGCTCGTCGGCGCGTTCCCACTTGCGGCTGCCGCTGGGGTAGCGGCTCGCGGTGCTGATGCCGTACCGGTCGAGCTTCGGCTTCAGCTCGGCCGGCGCGGCGTCCGCGCCCACGAAGTACTGGTTGAAGTTCTCCTCACCGGAGAGCACGGTCCCCCACGGGGTGACGCCACCGGAGCAGTTGTTCAGCGTGCCGACGACCGTACGACCCTTGGGGTCGGCGGCGGTCTTCAGCCAGGCCGAGCCGGCAGCCGGGCCGGTCAGGTCGAACTTGGTGCTCAGCGCGGTGACCCGCCGGTTGTACGGCCGGCGGCCGTTGCCCACGGGCTTCCACTGCCCGGTGCCGCCGACCCGCTCCAGCTCGACCACGGACATGCCGTGCGCGGCCATCGCGGTGCGCAGCTGCTCCACGGAGAGTCCGTCCAGGCCGGGGAACCCGGGGAACATGAGGTCCTCGTTGGTGTACTCGTGGTTGACCACGAGCAGCGCCCGCCGGCCCTGCTTGTCCAGCGGCAGCACGCCCACGAAGTCGTTGTTGTAGCCGAACTGCTTCGACTGCGCGGCGGCGCTCTGGTGGTGCAGGTCGAACGCCGGCGCGCCCGGCAGCACCGGATCACCCCACTTGATCACCACGGCGTGGTCGTAGCCGTTCGGCACGACCAGCGTGTCCAGCTTGTTCGGCGGAATCGGCTTGAAGGTCAGCGCGCCGCTGCCGACACCCGTGGTGGGACGGCCGAAGCCGAAGTTCTCCGGCACGTCCGGGTTGGTGGGGGCCGCGCTGGCGGGGGCCGCACCGGCCAGCGCGCCGACCGCCGTGCCGCCGAAGCCGAGCACCAGGGCGCCGACCGCGCCGGCCCGGACCACGCCGCGCCGGGAGACCTCCGCGTCCACCACGTCACCGAAGTACGCGTTGTCGGACGTGTTCGGTACGGGGTGGTCACAGGCGTTGCCGCAGCGGTAGAGGCAGGTCATGGCGTCACGGGCGCCGTGGCGCTTGCCGGTCAACAGCGGGAGCAGCCGGGGACGGTCGCTCATGGGGGAGGCCTCCAGGTGAGTGTGGTGGCGCGACAGGCGGCGTACCAGCCGGACGCTAGGAGGACGCGGTGAGCGGTCGTCGGCCGCGATGTGAACCGGGCGTGAACACCTGCCCGGCCGCCAGTGGTCTGACCTCGGGCTGAACCGTTCGGCGTCACCACACGTATTCCCGGGCGGACGCACCGCCGGACACGCGCCGGAAGTGAGGAGACCGCCATCAGCGACCATGACGCCCAACTGCTGCGGGCGCTGCACGACGAGCACGCGGAGGCGCTGTACGCACACGCCCTGCGGCTGGTCAACGGCGACCGGCAGCGGGCCGAGGACCTGGTGCAGGAGACGCTGCTGCGGGCCTGGCGGCATCCCGAGTCCCTCGACCCACGACGCGGCTCCGTGCGGGCCTGGCTGTTCACCACCGCCCGCAACCTGGCCATCGACGCCTGGCGTCGACGCTCCACGCGGGTCGGCGAGGTGTTCACCGACGAGATTCCCGAGCCGCCAGAGGTCGTCGACGAGGCCGAGCGTGCCGTCGAGGCGTGGACCGTCGCCGAGGCGTTGAACCGGCTCAGCCCGACCCACCGTGAAGTCCTGGTGGAGTGCTTCTACCAGGGGCGGTCGGTGGCGGAGGCGGCGTCGCGGCTGGGGGTGCCGCCGGGCACCGTCAAGTCACGCACCCACTATGCGCTGCGCTCACTACGGTTGGTCCTGGCCGAAATGGGGGTGACGGGATGACCCGGTGCGAGTTCGCGCACGACGACGGCGCGTACGTGCTGGGCGCCCTGGCCCCCGCCGAGCGGGCGGCCTACGAGCGGCACCTCGCCGGCTGCGCCTCCTGCCGGGACGCCGTCGCCGAGATCGCCGTCCTACCGGGACTGCTCGGCCGCCTCGACCCGGCGGGCCTGGAACAGTTCCTGCCACCGCCGACCGCGCCCCGGGCGCCCGCGCTGCTCGAGGAGGCCCGGGCGCGCCGGCGCCGCGAACGGACCAGGACCCGTCGCCGGTACGCCCTGACGACGCTGGCCGCCGCCGCGTTGGCCCTGGTGGTCGGCGTGGGAACGGCCGCCGTGCTGCCCCGACCGGTCGCCCCGCCGCCGGACCCGGGGGCGCAGGGCACTTCCCGCCCCGCCCCGCAGGTGTCGATGGTCGCCATGCGGCCGGTGGCACTCGCCGGTCCGGTGCACGCCGACATCGGTCTGACCGGCAGCAAGTGGGGCACCGAGATCACCATGCACTGCGGGTACGACGCGCGGACGAGCTACGGCAAGGCCTACCCGTTCCGGCTGGTGGCGAAGGGGCCGAGCGGCGCGAGCGAACAGATCGGCTCCTGGCTCGCCGCGCCCGGCGACGACCTGGTCTTCACCGGCATGACCCGCTTCACCGACGCGGAGCTGGTCAGCGTGGAACTCCAGAGAGCCGACGGCACCCCCCTGCTCACCTACGCAGTCCCCTGACCCGGCGCCCCTGACCCCGCGGCCCCGCGCCCCTGACCCCGAGCCCCCTCCCCACGCCCCCTGACCCCGCGCCCCCTGACCCCGCGCCCCCTCCCCACGCGATCTTGCACTTTCTGTTGCGTCATACCGGGTCCATGCCGACAAATCGGCAACAGAAACTGCAAGATCGCCGCGCCGGACCGGGTTGGGCCGGGTTGGGTTGGGCCGGGCCGGGCTGGGCCGGGGTTGGGCTGGGCTGGGCTGGGCCGGGCCGGGCCGGGCCGGGCTGGGCTGGGCCGGGCTGGGCTGGGGCCTGGCTGGGCTGGGAGGGTGGGGTTAGGGGGTTGGGACCGGGGTGGGGACGCGGGACGTGTTGCGGGACTGGCGTGCGGCGCGGATGGCGTCGGCGGTGAACACCACCAGGGCGAGCCAGACCAGCGCGAAGCCGGCGAGGCGGGCCTGCGGCATCGGCTCGTGGAAGATCAGCACACCGCAGGCGAGCTGGAGGATCGGCGCCAGGTACTGGATCATGCCGAGGCCGGTCAGCGGCAGCCGGTTGGCGGCCCCGGCGAAGAGCAGCAGCGGGATCGCGGTGGCCGCGCCGGCCAGCACCAGCAGCGCGGTGTGCCCGGCCGAGACGTGCCCGAAGGTCATCCCGCCCTGACTCGACAACCAGGCCAGGTAACCCAGCGCGGGCAGCGCCAGCACCGCGGACTCGACGAACAGCCCTTCGGCGGCGGGCAGCCCGAGCCGCTTCTTGATCAGGCCGTAGCCGGCGAAGCTGAACGCCAGGGTCAGCGCCAGCCAGGGCAGCCGGCCGTAGTCGACGGCGAGCACCGCGACGGCCGACCCACCGATACCCAGGGCCACCCACTGCGCGGCCCGCAGCTGCTCCCGCAGCACCGTCACCCCGAGCAGCACCACCACCAGCGGGTTGATGAAGTAGCCGAGCGCGGTCTCCACCACCCGGTCGGAGCTGACGCCGTAGATGTAGGTACCCCAGTTGACGGCGATGAGCGCCGCCGCGGCGACGATCCCGGCGAGCGCCGCGCGTCGGCGCAGCAGCGCCCGTAGGAAGCCGACGTTGCGCAGCGCGCCGAGCAGCAGGGCCACGAAGAGCACCGACCACACGATCCGGTGGGCCAGGATCTCCAACGGGCCGGTGGGCCGCAGCAACTTGAAGTAGAGCGGGAAGAAACCCCAGAGCAGGTACGCGCCGATGCCGTAGAGGTATCCCAGGCGCAGTGGCGTCACGCCTCCACCGTAAGGGGTCAACCTCCCTTTTGTTCCTTTCCGGTGATCGGGGTCACCGGCGGCCGCCGATCGAGGTTCATCCACCGTCCGGGAACGTCCAACGGGGTGAAGCCCACCCGCGCGTACACCTCGTGCGCGTCGTTGGTGATCAGCAGGATCCGTCGTACGCCCAGCTCGTCCAGGTGGTCGCGGACCGCGCCCACCAGCCAGGTGCCCAGGCCGAGCCCTCGCGCGGCCCGGTCGACGTACACGTCGCAGAGCCAGGCGAAGGTGGCGCGGTCGGTGACCACGCGGGCCACCGCGACCTGGCTGTCGTCGTCGGTCCGGTAGATGCCGAACGGCAGCGACCCGGCGAAGGCCCGCACGACGCTGTCCCGGTCGCGTCCCAGCGCCCAGTACGCGTCGGTGGACAGCCAGTGGTGCACGCGGTCCAGGTCGAGCCGGGCGGGATCGGTGCTGAGCAGGTGGCCGTCGGGCCGGGTCAGGGTGAACACGTCGGCGACGCTAACCGACCCGAGGGGGCCGCCGGCCGGCCAATTCCCGAACTCTGGTCATCGGACCGCCCCGCCCCTCGGGGCCGGGCGGTCCGGGACGGTGGTTGGTCAGTCGCGGTCGAGGACGGCCCCGAGGATCCACGTCACGATGCTCACGAACAGGGCGCCGAGAACGGCGGCCGGCCAGAACCCGTCCACCGAGAACGGCAGCCCGGCCTGGTCGGCGATCCAACTGGTGAGCAGGAACAGCAGCCCGTTCACCACCAGCGCGATGAGGCCGAGCGTGAGCAGGTAGAAGCCGCAGCCGACGGTCTTGATGACCGGCTGGAGCACCGCGTTGACGATGCCGAAGATCGCCGCCACCAGGATCAGCGTGGTGACCGTCTGGACGGCGGAGGTCGATTCCAGGTCGATGCCCGGAATGAGCAGCGTGGCCAGCCAGAAGGCCAGTGCCGTGGTGGCCAGCCGAATCAGCAACCCTTTCAGAAAACCCATGGCGGGGATCGTGCCACGGACCATCCACGCGCGTAACCCGGCAGTTGACCATCGAGGACCACCGACCGCGCTCAAGTCCTGAGCGCGGGCGCGCTCAGGCCCGTGCCGGCCGGCCGATCAGCTGGGCCTCGATCGGGGTCGGGGAGAGCAGCGCCCAGCGCAACGCGCGGCGGTTCACCACCGCCACCATGTCGTCGCGGATGCGGGTGAGCCAGTCGGCCGAGGCGCCCAGGCCCAGCGCCGCGCCGGCCAGCGTCGCCTCCGCCGGGTGCAGCCGCTGGAGCACCGCCAGGTCGGCGCGGCTCAACGTGTCCACGTCGGCCGGTGTCAGCTCGTCGCGCACCACGAGGGTGGCCCGCCACGCCGGACCGGGTTCGGTCTCGGCCGGCACCGGTCCGGCGTCGACGACCAGCAGCAACGGTCGCAGTGCGGCGCCGGCCGATTCGGCGACCGGCCGGCCCGGCGGGATGAGCGGAATCGTTCCGCCCGGCGCGCCCACCCCCCGTACGAACGGCTCCCACGCGCGGGGTCGTGCCGTCTGCACCACCACCAGCGCCCCCAGGGCCATCGCACGCAACGCGACGAGCTGCGCGGTACGCACCCCGCCCAGCAACAGCACCCGCGTGCCCTCCGGCCGGAACAGCCGTACGGTGACCGCTCCACCGTGCCGGTTGGTGCCGACCATCATCCCCGCCTCGCCCAGGGTCAGCTCCCAGTCGTCCAGCGCCGCCTCGGGCCGCCCGGCCGAGAGGAGCGCCAGCGGCAGCGTGCCGGCCAGGCCGTCCAGGTGCGCGCCGTCGAGCCGCCGCAGTTCCCCACCCGCGCCGTCGACGAGGCGGCCCAACGCGTCGACGGCCACGGTCAGTTCGGCCGTCGACGTGGCGGCCAGGCGTACGGTCAGCTCGGTCACCGCGTCCGGCCCCGCGCAGAGCGACACGGTCGTCGCGGTCACCGGCAGCGTCAACAGCCGGGGCACCAGAGGCCGTGCCGCCGCCGCACCGGCCTGCGGCCAGCGGACCAGCCGGAACGTCGCCTGGACCAGAGCGCCGGTGCGCAGCGACGGCCAGGCCTGGAGTACCGGCTCACCGTCGTGATGGGCCAGCTCGCCCAGGACCCGCAGCGCTGCGGGTACGCCGAGCGGCCGGGCGGTCAGCGGCCCGAGCCGACGGATGATCCGGCGGGTCGTGCCGGCGAGCGCCCGGCGCAGCGCCTCCGGCGTCCAGCCGTCCGCCCGCAGCACCCGGACCGCCAGCACCGCCCGCTCCCGCCCGACGAGGCGGCCGTCGGTGAGCTGCCGGTACGAGGTCCCGACCGTGCCACCCGCCGTCGGTACGGGCGCCGGTGTGCCGGTGAGCAGCAGTTGGATCCGTACCGGTGGCACGTCCGGCCCCGGCGTCGGCAGCAGCGTGGACGGCGTGGGGATCGCCCGGGGCGCGTCGCCGAGGAGGTCGCCCGGGTCGCCGAGTTCCAGCACCACCACCATGCCGCCGGTGTCCTCCAGCACCGCCGCCGGCCCGCTGGACAACTCGGTCGAGCCGACGACGGCTCCCGGCGCGACCAGGTCGAGCAGTTCGGCCGCACCGGCCCGCTCGCCCAGTTTGCGACGGCGGGTCACGTGCCCGACGGCGGTGCCCAGCCACTCGAAGAGCCACCGGCCCCGGAACCGGACGCAGGCGGCCATCACCAGAAGCGTCGCCACCAACAGCGCGGCGATCATGACCGGGGCGCCCTGGCCGGAGGCGGCGAGGACGACCGCCACGGCGACCTGCCCGGTGACCAGTTGGCCCGCGCGCATCCCCGCACCGAGCCGACCGATGGCGGTCCACCGCGCGGTGGGCCGTCGAGCGGGTACGCCGCCTCCGGGAGCGGCGCCGCCGAGAGTGCCCGGCGTGTTGCCGCCGATCGTGGTCGATCCGACGCCCGGGGCGGCGTCGAGCGACGAGACGGCGGGGATGTCCGGCCCGGCTGTCGGGGAAGCTGCGGTCGGGCCCCACCCGGCGTCGCTCGCCGATTGCGCGCCTGAAGTGGTGATCGGCGGCACCGCGCCTCCTCGACCCGGTCTGGACGTGCCCGGCGGCCGACCGCCCCGGATGCCCGTCACGCGCCGCGACGGCGCTGCCGCACATCGTAGGCGACCGATGGCTGTCGTAGTTGTCCACAGGGGAGAGCCGGGGGGTAGCAGAACCGCTACCAGGCCGCTACCGTCAGCCACGAAGTTCATCGCTGACCCGTGTCCGACCGTGCTCGTCGAGCGGGCCACGCGAGCGGTGCGCTCCCACCGCGGGCGCATTGACAGCCAGGCACGACCGAGGAGACGAGGTGACGTCCGGGTGTCCCAGACCCAGGCAGAAGCAGCGGTGATGAAGCAGACCGCCGCGAAGTTCGAGCAGGTGGACCAGTCGTTGCAGTCCATGCTGACCGGCCTGCTGGCCGAGTTGGAGGTGTTGCAGCAGGCCTGGCGCGGCGCCGGCGGGCGGTCGTTCGAGCAGGTCAAGCGACAGTGGGCAGACGATCAGGCGGCGTTGCACCGCGCGCTGCGGGAGACCGCCGGTGCCATTCGCACCGCCGGCCGACAGTACGACGTCTCGGACGACGAGGCGGCCAGCCGGGTGGCCGGCACCAACCGCGGCGGCATCCAGCTGCCGCTCTGACCTGCCGGGAGGGCATTCCGATGGACAACGGTGTGCTGGTCGTCAACTTTGCCGCGCTGCAACAGGCCGGCGCGGACATTCAGCGGGCGCTGAACACGCTCGACTCGCAGCTCGGCCAACTCGAACGTGACGCTGCGCCGCTGGTGTCGGCCTGGTCCGGTGACGCCCGCCAGGCGTACGAGCAGCGCCAGGCGCGGTGGCGCTCCGCCTCGCAGGACCTGCAGGCGATGCTGCGTGCCATCAAGTTGGCGGTGGACGACTCCGCTGCCGACTACCTCGACACCGAGAAGAAGAACACCGGGCTGTTCCAGTGACGTCGGTGGGCCGGGAGCGCTGACCATGACCGCGTTGGCGTCCCGGCCACCGTCGGGCGAGGGCCACGGCGGCGACCGGGTCGGGTCAGGCCGGCCCGGCCGGTCTCCAACGTCGGCGCGCGCCCCGGGGCAGCACGAGGGCCAGCACCACCACGGCGACCGCCGTCACGCCGATCACCGCGCCGGCTACCAGAGCCCGGTCCCGGGCGGTCGCGCGACGTGCCTGGCGGGCCAGCGCGGCCTGATCGGTCCGGTCATCGGCGAGCGCGGCGGCCGATCGGGGTCCGCCCGGCCGGCCGCCGGTCTCGGTGACCGCCCGGTAGGGGTTCAACACGCCGGCCCCGTACCCGCCGCCGTGTCCCGGGCCGGGCGCCGGATCAGCCGTTGCGACGATCCGCTCCACCACCTCGGTGGCGGTCAGCTCGGGTCGGTACGCGCGCAGCAGCGCCGCGGTGGCCGCCACGAACGGCGCGGCGTAACTGGTGCCCTCCACCCGCTGGTGGCCCTGAGCGGGCGCGGCGACGAGCACCTCGCTGCCGGGGGCGACCAGATCGACGTACGCGCCGGTCTGCGAGAAGGCGGCCCGCGCCCCGTCCGCCCCGATCGCGCCCACCCCGAGCACCCCGTCGTACGCGGCGGGGAACGGGCGCGGGTCACCGTTGTCGTGCAGGTTGCCCACGGCGGCCACCAGCACCACGTCCCGCTCGACGGCGTACCGGACGGCGGAACGGACCTGCGGGTCGTCGGCGTACAGCACCACGGAGAGGTTCACCACGTCGGCGTCGTGGTCGACGGCCCAGCGGATGGCGCGGGCGAACTCGCCGGCGCTGACCGTGCGCCCCGATTCCCGGCCCTGCACCACCTGCTGCTCACTCACGCGTACCGGCAGGATCCGGGCGGCCGGCGCCAGGCCGTGGAAGGCGACGTCGGGCCGCGGCGCCGCCGCGATGATGCTCGCCACACCGGTGCCGTGCCCGGCGCAGTCCTGGCCGCCGTCCCCACCCGGTTCGAGCAGGTCGGCGCCGGGCAGCACCCGACCGGCCAGTTGGGGGTGTGCCCGGTCGACGCCGGAGTCGACCACCGCGACCGTCACCCCCGCGCCGGTGGTCAGCGGCGCGAGCCGCGCGGGGTCGTACCGCTGCTGGGGCCACGGTGTGGCCTCGACCGGTCGAACGGGCGTCAGTGGGGTCGCGCAGACCGGAGCCGATCGGCGCGCGCCGGCGGCGACGGCCGGACCTGTCGCGCCGGTCAGCAGTGCGACCGCCAGACCGGCCAGGACCGGGCGCGCAATCGACCGGGACATCGACAGCCTCCGTATCGTGTCGGCTCCGGAACGGGATGTTATCGCCTCGCCGTCGCCGGGGCGCACCGTCGCCGGCCAGCCATTGTGATCTTGATGCCACCTTGTAGGTTGTACGCGATACCTGTGGCCTGTTCTCGGGAGGAGAGGTGGCCGTGACCGAATGGGAGCCGGCCACGGAGGCCGAGGTGGCGATGCGGGACGCGCTGCGCGCCAACGACCAGGAGCTCTACTTCCGCCTCCTGTCCCGTACCGATCTGCTGTTGCCCGTCTCCGCACCGGCATCCTCCGGTCAGGCCGCCGGCTGGGGCACCTGGACGACCGGTGGCCGGACGCACGTACTGGCCTTCACCTCCAGCACCGCGCTGCGGGCCTGCCTCGGCGAGCACGCGGGCACCCACCGGCGCGTCCCGTTCGCCGACCTCGCGCTGGGCTGGCCAAACCACGAGTGGTGGCTCGCGGTCAACCCCGGGCTGCCCGTCGAGGGGTACCTGCCCTCCTGGTTCGTGTCGCAGCTCTCCCGTGGTGACGTCCGACTGCCGGGCCGCGCCATGGGCGCCCGGGCCCGGCTGGAGCGGGCCGAGACCCTCTCCCGGTTCCGGGCGGGTACGACCGGTCGGGAGACCCCGCCCGCCGCCGGGTTCGTACCGCCCTCGCCGCCGGTCCCCGACGCGACGCCGCCCGGACGACCCGGGCCGAGGGGTGCCACGCCGCCGGTGTCTCCGCCCCCCGCAACGGGCCATCCCACCCGCTCGCCCGGCCCGGGTGATGTGCCGCGCCGCTCCGGGGTGGAGGACATGCCCGCCGCCGGGCCACCGCAGCCGACCGAACCGCCCCGCACGGTCCGGCCGGGCACCGGCGTCGGGCCGGGACCGAGCCGCACCGCCGCCTCGCGGTACGTGCCGTTGGCCGCCGACCGCACCCGCACCGCCCCGGTCGACCAGCCGATTCCACGTGCCGGCCGACCGTCCGCGACCCGGCCGGCCAGCGAGCGTGACGGTCCAGCCGTCGGTGGTGGCGCCAACGAGGACGGCCGGCGTTCCTTCTTCGAACCGACGTCCGGTCGTAAGTCTGGCCTGCCCCCGGGCGACGGTCGGACGGGCGACCGGGCTGCGCCGCCGTCGCGGTTCGGGCGCGGCAGTCAGCCCTTTCCGCGCCGCCGACCCGCCGACGCGCCCGGCGGCGACAGCGCGACCCAGGCCTTCCCGATGCCCACGCCGGACGCCAGCCGCGGGCCGTGGCCGCCTGCGGCTGACCTGGGCACATCCCGGGTGGTACGAGCGCCGCTGACCGACGACGAGACCACGCAGCCGCTGCCGCCGCGACGGCCCGACCCGTTGGCCGAGGAGCCCACCCGCGCGTTCCGGGTGCCCGGTCCGGTCAACGGCGGGCCGCCGCCGGCCCGCCTCTCGGAGCCGGCGCCCGCGGCGGACGAGACCCAGGCGATCCCGCGTGGCCGTCCCGGTGAACGGCGGCGCTACGAACCGGTGGAGGATCTGCCGCCGGCGATCGCGGAGCCGGTCTCCGGCCCGCCCGCCCCCCGTCGCGGCTTCACGCCCATCGTCATCGAGGGCACCATCATCGAGTCCCGGGATCTCCTCGATCCGCCCGAGGTCGGCCCCTTCTTCGAGACCGCCCGGCGACCCGGCCCGACGACCACCGCCCCGCCACCGTTCAGCCCGGCCGTGCCCGACCCGTTTGCGCCGGACCCGGCCGTGCCCGACCCGGCCGTGCCCGACCCGGCCGTGCCCGACCCGGCCGTGCCCGACCCGGCCGTGCCCGACCCGGCCGTGCCCGGCCCGTTCGCCTCCGGCCCGTCCGTGCCGGAGCCCACTGCCTGGGCCGCGTCTGGTGGTGGAGCGAGCCTGTTCGAGCCATCCAACGCCGGCCCGGCCACCGACGCCGGCCTGGGTAACGCCGGCCCGGCCACCGACGCCGGCCTGGGTAACACCGGCCCGGCTACCGACGCCGGCCTGGGCCGTACCGGCCCGGCTACCGACGCCGACCTTGGCGATGCCCGTTTGGCCGGCGACGCTGGCTTCGGTGCCGGCGGCGACACCGGTCGGTCGTCCCGATCCCCGGTGGGTTACGAACCCGAGCCGGTACGCCCCGACTCCGACGCGGAGGCGACGATCGCGGACGCCGTCGAGCCTCCGACGGTCGACGAGCCGGCGTCGCCGCAGTTCCAGCCGGCGAACACCGTCGAGGAGGATCTGCTCGGCGCGGCCGGGGCCGGGAGCACGGACACGTTCCTGTCCACTCTGCTGCTGGCCCGCGTGCTGCTGCCGGCGGCGGCGGACTCGAAGCGGGGCAGCCGTCCCGGCGACCCGGGCTTCGTCTGGCGCACCGCCCGCCTCGACGGCGAGACGTACGTGGTGGTCTACACGTCCCCGGAGCGCCTCGCCGACCACGTCGAGGGCGCCGTCGACACGGTCCGGGTGAAGTTCGCCCAGCTGATCCGGCGCTGGCCCGACGAGGACTGGTCGTTCGCCGTCAACCCGGGCACCCCGGTCGGCGCGAAGTTGCCCGGTGACCAGATCGTCGCGTTGGCCAACTGGGCCGCCGAGGTGGGCCTCGGCGACGACCTGGAGGTCGACCCGGTGGAACCGGCGGCCGAGGCGGAACCCGCCGCGCGTCCCCGGTACGCCCCGGCGGCGGTCGACCCGGCCCGCCCGACGGTGATGCAGAAGGCGATCGCGCCCAGCCAGCTCGCGTACTACCTGGAGCGGGGGTACGACCGGGTCTCCGGTTTCGTGCACCGGGCCGGTGAGCTGGCCCACCTGACCACGCCGGCCGAGCTGCACGACGCGTTGGGCCTGAACTACCCCGGTTCGCCGTTCGTGCGGGACGCCGAGGAGATCTACGTGCTGCGTTGGCCGGCGCACCGGCCCAGCCTCTACCGGATTCCGTACGGCGGGCAGAACGAGGCGGCGATGCGTGCCATGGAGGGCTGGGTCATCGAGCGCCCGCCGTTCCGGGGCAACGGCTTCGCCCCGGGCGAGAGCAGTGACGTGGTGGCCGAGTTCAAGGTGGACAGCGCCCGCCTGCCGCACGGCGCGCAGCTCTGGCGAATCGGTGGCGACGGCACCGAACGGGTGGTCGCGGTCCTCGACACGGACGCGGTCACCTGGCGGCGGGTTCCGGAGGAGTGATGCGCGACGGTTACGTGGCCCGCTGGCAGGGCCGGGAGTACCAGGCCAGCCCGGACGGCGACGACATCCGCCTGTACCAGCCCGAGCCGGGCGAGGGCTTCGAGGAGGTCCGCGCGGGCCGCTACGTGCGGGTGCTGCCGGCGAGCGAGATCGAGGATCTGGCGTACGTGCGGACCACCTGCACCTGGCAGAGCCAGCCGTTCATCGTGCTCGGCGAGCACGACGCGTGGCTGCGCGTCGAGTACACGGGTGGTCGTTGGCCGGTGGCCGAGGCGATGCGGCTGGAGGTCTTCGACTTCGGCGTCTACCAGGGCTGGGCGCCGGCCGCCGAGGTCACCGACCTACGCGAACAGCGGGTCTAATCAGTTACGACTTGGCCCACCGCAGGATCTCGCCGAGCACCACCTCGGGGGCTTCCAGGTGCGGGAAGTGCCCCACCCCGTCCAGCAGACGCCACTCGTACGGGGCGACGACGTACCGGCCGGATCCGAGGGCGGTCCGTGGCAGGGCGGCGACGTCGGCCGCGCCGTGCAGTTGCAGGGTCGGGGTGACCAGCGGCTTCTGCATGAGGCGCACGAATCGGTAGCCGTGCAGCCGCAGCACGGAACGGAAGGCCCAGCGATAGCCTTCCAGCGCGCAGAAAGCGGCCTGCGGAATGCGCATCGCCTCCCGACACCGCTCGGCGTACGCCTCGAAGTCCGCGCTGGCGGCCCAGCGCGGGCCGGCCCAGCGGCGCAGGATCTCCTCGACGCCCGCCGCGCCGTCCTTGGTGAGCACGTGTTCGTAGCGGGGGAGCTGGAACTTCAACGCCGGGGTGGAGGCGGCGAACTGGCCGCGCGGGTCGGCGAAGATCGCGGCGCGCAGTCGTAGCGGGTGGGGTGCGCCCAGGACCACCAGCCGACGGACCAGGGATGGGTGGAACGACGCCACCGTCCAGGCAACCATGCCGCCGACGCCGCTGCCGACGAGCGTGGCCAAGCGCTCACCGAGGGCCCGGATGAGGCCGGCGATGTCGGCCGCGAGTGTGTAGCCGTCGTACCCCCGGGGTGGCTTGTCGCTGGCGCCGTAGCCGCGCAGGTCCACGGCGACCGCGCGGAAGCCGGCGTCGGCGACCGCGGGGAGCATCTGGTGCCAGGCCCACCAGTGCTCGGGGAAGCCGTGCAGGAAGAGCACCATCGGGCCGGTGCCGGCCTCGACCACGTGGAAGCGGCTGCCGTTGGCGCCGACGAAACGGTGCGTCCACGGGCCCTCGGTGAGGACGCGGGACTCGTCGACGGCTTCGCCGCGCTGGTCGGTCATGGTTGACAGCCTAGGACCCCGTCGGGAGGTGGCCCGTTTCGCCGGCCCGACTGTGACCCTGCGGGGGTCAGACGACCGGGCTGATGTCGACGATGGTGGCCGGGATGCCCGGGCCACAGTCGGCGGCCGGGTCGGCGGGGCCGATGGTCACCCGGACGGTCGTGCCGACCGTGAAGGTGCCCTTGCCGATGCCGTGCAGCGCGTACTGCCGGCCGTCGTCGGTGACGAGGCCGTAGCAGGGGCCGTCGCCGCCCCGGTTGATCCGTCCGGCCAGGGCGTTGGCCCGGCGGGCGTCGGTCGGCTTGCGCGGTGGTCCGGTCGGCGGGCGCAGGGTGGGCAGCGGGACGCGTGAGCGCGCCGGGCGGCCGGCGGGAGCCGACGGCGTGGCCCCGCTTCCGGTCGGCGCGGCGGAGGCCGGTGGTGGGCTGGTCGCCGGGGTGCCGGACGGGGTCTGTTCGGCGGACACGGTGCCTCCTTCGTTCCGCGTTCCGGCGCAGCCGGCCAGCGCAAACAGGACGGTCAGACCGGCGCCGGTCAAGGTGGTGGGGGTGCGCGGTCGCACGGGTGATCGGACGCGCGCCACCGGGCCAAGGTTCCCCCGGAACGGGCGATGCCCGGGCAGGTGACCTGCCCGGGCATCGCCGTGGTGCGGGTGGTGCCGGATCGAGGGATCAGCCGAAGCGGACGGTGGTGTTGATGCCGTCCTGCGACAGAACCTGGATCTTCCGGCCGGTGGCCGGCAGCTTGACGCCGTGGTTCGGCAGCTCCGGGAACCAGTACTGCTGGGTGTCGTCGAACAGCGGCTGCGCCGCCTGGCCACGAACGTAGTTGGCCTGGCTGTTGATGTGCAGCGTGAACGAGTCCGCCTTCTTCAGGCTGAACGGCGCGTCGTAGACCTGGACGCGGGCCCGCCAGGGGGCGCCGGTCAGGTTGTACA
This sequence comes from Micromonospora sp. NPDC051543, assembly GCF_044454415.1. NCBI lineage: Bacteria > Bacillati > Actinomycetota > Actinomycetes > Micromonosporales > Micromonosporaceae > Micromonospora > Micromonospora sp. NPDC051543. The sequence goes on along the minus strand of NZ_JBITDT010000005.1, from coordinate 146,151 downwards.
GCGGCCGCGGGTGTGCGTCGATGATCATGTTCCGACCCTCACCCGGGTGGGCGAACGTGTCGTTGTCCGACCACCGCAGGTTCCAGTACGAGATCAGCAGACCCTCCTGGTACGCGTAGTGGTCCACGTAGTCCGGGCGGGTGTTCTGGTAGCCGAAGTAGTACGGCCCGGTCTTGAGGTACTTGTCGTACGAGGTGTACGACCGGGTGCCGGCGATGTAGAAGTTGTCGAACGCCTTGGTGTAGGTGGCCCCGGCGATCTCGAACCTGCCGCCGAAGGTCCAGCCGTTGGCACCGTTCTCGGCACCGTCGGTGAACACCGTCTGACCGTCGGCGGTCACGGTGATCGCGTCACCGTAGAAGCCGCCCCGGGAGACGCCGCCGTCGGTCTGGTAGCGCAGCCGGAACTGCACGACCTTGCCCGCTGCGGAGTTCATCGGGATGTTGACGTCGACCCACTTGCCGCCGCTGGAGCCGTCCAAAGCGAAGCGCCCGGGGGAGATCTCCTTCAGCGGGTTGCCGTTGACGGTGCCGGGCAGGGTCGCCCAGGTCTTGCCACCGTCGGTCGAAGCCTCGAAGAACAGGTAGTCGAAGTTGGCTTCGATGTTGTAGCGGCCCTTCATGGTCAACGCAGCCGACGACTTCCCGGTGAGGTCGAGGGTCCGGGTCATCGTGCTGTTGATGTTGTCCTCGTTGCCGGTGAAGAACTGCTTGCTGCCCTCGAACGGCGCGCCGTTCGAGAAGGTGTAGTCACGGTCGGGGAGTACGACGACGGCGGCCTGCGCCTCCGGCGAGTTGTACTCCTGTGGGCCGAGAACCACATCGCGCTTCTCGCCCAGCCCGAGCGTGTCGTAGTCGAGCCAGCCGAGCTGGAACTTGTTCCACGCGCCGAGGTCGCCACCGCGCTCGCCGATGCCGCCGTCGTTCTTGCCACCGAGCCGGCTCTGGGCCATCAGGGTCCAGTGCTCGTTGTTGTTGTCGCCACCGCTGATGACGTTGTAGTCGTCCGGCAGACCGAGGTCGTGGCCGTACTCGTGGTAGAAGACGCTCCGGCCACCGTTCTCCGGCTGGATGGTGTAGTCACCGATCCAGACGCCGGTGTTGCCGATCTCGGTGCCGCCGCCCGGGAAGGTCTCCGGGCCGGTGCTGCCCTGGTCCGAGGCGTAGGCGTACCAGCGGTGGCTCCAGATCGCGTCCTCACCCTGGATCGGGTCACCGTCGGCCTGGTCGCCGCCGGAGTGGACGATCTGGAAGTGGTCGATGTAGCCGTCCGGCTCGTTGAAGTCGGCGTCGTTGTCGTAGTCGTACCGGTCGTACTGGTCCATCGACTTGACGTCGGCGGCGATCTGCGCGTCGGTGCGGCCGGCGGCCTTCTGGTCGGCGACCCACTGGTTGGCCGCGTCGCGGACCAGGTCCCAGGTGTTGTCGCAGACGTTGCTGTCGCAGACCGCCGGGTCGTTGGCCGGGTTGGCGGTGTCGTCGTCGGCGATCGGGTCGTCCGAGCGGCCGTACCGGGCCTCGTTGTACTTGACCTTGACCCAGTCGGTGACCTCGCCCTCGACGCTGTAGCGACCCGAGGACTGGGCCTCGTAGTACTGCTTCAGCGACTCGTCACCGGGGTTGGTGCCGAAGTAGAGCTGCCGGTAGTGGTCGGCGTTGTAGTCCGGCTGCCAGACGGTGGAGTTGTCCACGGCCCGGTTGGGCGCCGGGATCTGGTTGTGCAGCGGCCCGTCGAACTTGGTCGGCCCCGCGGTGTCGGGGTCGATGCTCTTGTCCGGGAAGTCCGGGTGCCGCTCGTTGCCGAACTCGGCAAGGATCACGAAGATCTTGTCGGTCCGCTCGCGGGAGAGTTCGACGTACTGGTCCTCGGTCTGAGCCGTGCCAGCCCCGGTGGTGCGGGCGGCGGCCCCGTCGGCCTGGGTCTTACCGACCTTGACGACCGTGCTGCCGTTGACCTTCTGTGCCTTCGCCTCGCCGGTGAGGACCTTGCTCAGGCCCTCCTGGCGCAGCGCTCGCCGCTTGTCCTCCAGCGGGTTCGGCAGGTCGTGGTCGGCAAGGGCGGGCTCGGCGACCGACGGAGCGGCCGTCGGCAACTTCGGCTGCGGCGCGGCACTGGCGGACGGTCCGAACGCCAGCCCCGTCGCCGTCAGTGAAAGCCCGAGCAGACCCACTGCGACTTTGCGCACGTGGTACCTCCGGTGTGAGGGAACCGACCCAACGGGGGTACGGGCCGGTGAAAGATCGATCCCACTAGTGGGACCATTGGTGAACATAGACACTGCTGCGACGGGTGGGAAGATGCACGCGTCGATTTGTTGCAAGATTTTGTTGGGAATGCTTTTCACCGTCACACCCCCGCGCTTCATCTGCGCTCGAGTCAGGGCGGACCGGGCGGCGACGTCCGCAACGATGTATTTCGATCAATAAGATCAGATGAAACGACAGTGGGGCCGGTGGCGCTCCCGCCACCGGCCCCACCATCAGTTGCCGAACCCGTTAAACCGTCACTTCGTCGCCGGGGTGACGTAGATCGTGGCGGACGAGTTGTCCTTCGCCGCCTTACGGATCGTCAACGAGACGCCGTTCTGCACGCCCGCGTCGGCCGGGTTGCCCGTGCCGAGCACGATCGCGCCGCCGCCCAGCGTCACGCCGTAGTAGTCCGGCGCCGGGCTACCGTCCGGGTTGGTCACCCGGGTGGTGTACGGCGCGTTGCCACGCGACGGGATCACGACGGAGGCGTCGTTGTCCCGGGCGTACGCGGCACCGTCGCGGATCTCGATGCCCGGGTACCAGCCCTTGGCGTCGGTGAAGCCCTTCACCGGCGGCAGCGCCTTGAACTTCGTGCAGTACGCGCTGTACGGCTCGCCCGCCGCCTCCAGGCACTCCGTGAAGGGGTACGTCTTCTGGAGCGTGAAGGCCGCGTTCGACGACTGCGGACGGCTAGGCAGGTTGTCCGTCACCGACGGGTCCTTCTCGGCCGCCGTGCCGGTACGCCGGTACGGCTCGTTGTGCGAGTCGACGATGAGCAGCCCGCCCTTGGCGCCGTAGCTCGGCAGCGAGGTCATCTGACCGGTGACGTGGTTGACGTCGCCCAGCGCGCTGTCCCGGTACCACACCAGCATGCCCGGCGCGTTGTAGGAGATCCGGTCGACCTTCCACGCGTCGCGCGAGTAGATGGTGTCGTAGGCGTACTTCAGGCCCTTGTCGAAGCCGTCGAAGTTGCGCCACTCGGCCAGGTAGTACTGCGCGTGCACCTCGGTGCCGCCGGAGACCTTCCAGCCCGCGCCGGTGGTGTCGACGAAGGTGCCGCCACTGGTCGTCCAGCCGTTGGCGCCGCCCTCGACGTCGTCACTCCATACGGTGGCGCCGCCGCCGGTGACCGAGAAGTCGTCGACGAACCAGTTGCGCTCCTCGAACGCCTCATCGGTGGCCAGGCGCAGTCGCACCTGCACGGTCTGGCCCGCGTACGCCGACAGGTCGACGTAGTCGTGACGCCAGCCGTCGGTGCTGCCGGTCAGGCCGTACTTCTTGCCACCGAAGTCGTTCATCCGGCCGTTCGGGTCGCCGTAGTTGTCCGGCGTCGTGACGACCGTGCCGTCCTCGGCGTACACCTTCTGCTCGGACCAGGTGGTGCCGCCGTCGGTCGACAGCTCGAGGAAGCCGTAGTCCCAGTCCTCTTCGATGATGTAGTTGTTCCACATCCAGAACTTGGAGTCCGCGGCGTTGGGCACGTCCACCGAGCGGCTCAGCTTGACGTCGGCCCAGCTCTGGTCGTTGTTGCTGTGCCACATCTTGGTGCCGCTGTGCGGGGTGGCCAGCACGGTCACCTTGTCCGGCAGGTCGACCTTGATGCCGTCCTCGGCGTCGATCGGCGTACGCGAGGTCTGCCCGAGCTTGACCTCACGCGGGTTGGAGCCCGGACGGATGGTCAGCGGGTCGGCCCAGCCGAGCACCCACTTGTCCCAGATGCCCATGTGCGTCGGCAGCGCCTGGAAGATCTCACCCGAGTGCGATCCGGAGGCCATCAGGTCCCAGAAGTCCACGTCGGAGTCGGCGTTGCCGGAGGTGTCGTAGAGGTCCGGCAGACCGAGGTCGTGACCGAACTCGTGGGCGAAGACGCCGACGCCGGCGTCCTCCGGCTGCACGATGTAGTTCGACACCTTCAGGCTGGTGCCCGGGATGGTGTAGCCACCCGGCACCGAGGAGGAGTGCGCCCACACGGCGTACGTGCCCTGGCTGCCGCCGCCGCTCGACTTGCCCTTGCCGGCGTGCACCAGCACGAGGTGGTCGATCACGCCGTCCGGCTCGAAGAGGTTGCCGTCACCGTCGCGGTCGGCCTGGTCTTCCTTGTCGTAGTCGGCCCACGGGAAGGTCGGGTCCTTGGCGGCGAGCGCGTCGATCGCGTCGCCGGCCAGCCGGCTCGCGCCGGCCGGGTTGTCCGGGTGACCGTTCATCGACTGCTCGCGGCCGGGCACCCAGTTGCCGTTCTCGTCCTGGGTGCAGCGGTTGGCCCCGTACCAGCCCTCGGAGTGCGGCACGGTGATCCACGGGCTGGCCTGCCCGTCGACCGTGTACGCGTTCTTGGACATCTCCAGGTACATGTTGTGCATCGTGCGGCCGGAGATGTCGATGCCCTTCTTGCCGTCCGGGCCCTTGAGGTCCTTGCGGACCCGCTCGGTGATGCCCTTCTTGCTGTACAGCATCTTGTTGTAGTGCGACGGCGAGAAGTCCGGCACCCACATCGAGTTGTTGTCCTCGTGGGTGAGCCGCGACGGGTCCGGGATCTTGTTGTGCTTCGGCCCGTTCTGCACGGTGCCGGGGACGCAGGTCCGGTCCTCGAACACCGTCTTCGGGACCATCACGTTGGTGAAGTCGTCGTTGGCCTTGTCGTTGAACTCGACCAGCAGCGTCAGCAGCTTCGCCGTCTGCGTGTTGGGCGCCTGCTTGATCTGGCGCGGGCTCTTGCCCGTCTTGATCGACTTGGCCTCGATCTGCGCGAGCTGGCGGGCCGTCACCGGGTTGCCCCGCGCGTGCTTCTGGTCGAACGCGCGGGCGTCGTCGACCTTGGGGGTGTAGACGCCGTTCTTGCCCTTGACCTCACGGCCGGCAGTGTCCGGCTGGACCTCGGGCTCGGCGTAGTTGATGTAGTACTCGTCAGCCCCGATCACCGCCCGGGGGGTGGTGGACGGCTGTGCCGCCGCACTGCCACTCACGGTCAGTGACGTGGCCGCGAGGGCGATGACGGGCAGCGCGACGAGTAGTCGTCGACGCGTCCCCGGTTGGGAGTTTCTGTTCATGCCGCTCCGTTTCTCGGGCATGGGCGAGGGAAGCCGGCGGACTCCGTGCACGCAGCGTCGCGTCGAGGGCCAGCCGACCTTCGTGAAACTAAATGAGAATCCGGCCGAACGGCGGGAACGTGATGCAGGCGTTATCCGTCGAACGGTCGGCCGGCGGCACGCCAGGCGGTCGAGTCCACAAAAGACGACGGTGGGTGACGGTCCGCGCGGACCATCACCCACCGATCGGGGTACGCCTGTCGTCAGTCCTCGTCGGACTTCGCGCCACTCATCCCGGAGGAGATCAGCTCCATCACCGAGGAGTCCTGCAGGGTGGTGACGTCGCCGAGCGAACGGTTCTCGGCCACGTCCCGCAGCAGGCGACGCATGATCTTGCCGGAGCGGGTCTTCGGCAGCTCCGGCACCAGCATGATCTGCCGCGGCTTGGCGATCGGCCCGAGCGTCTTCGCCACGTGGTTGCGCAGGTCCGCGATGAGCTGCTCACCCGCCTCGCCGGCGATGTCCGTGCTGCCCCGCGGGATGGCGAACGCCACGATCGCCTGGCCGGTGGTCGGGTCGGTCGCGCCCACCACCGCCGCCTCGGCCACCGACGGGTGCGACACCAGCGCCGACTCGACCTCGGTCGTCGAGATGTTGTGCCCGGAAACCAGCATCACGTCGTCCACCCGACCGAGCAGCCAGATGTGCCCGTCGTCGTCCTTCTTCGCGCCGTCGCCGGCGAAGTACATGCCCTCGAACCGGCTCCAGTACGTCTCGATGAACCGGTCGTCGTCACCCCAGATGGTCCGCAGCATCGACGGCCACGGCTCGCGCAGCACCAGGTAGCCGCCACCACCGTTCGGCACCGACTGACCCTGGTCGTCCACCACGTCGGCGACGATGCCGGGCAGCGGGGCCATCGCCGAGCCCGGCTTCGTCGCCGTCACCCCCGGCAGTGGGGAGATCATGATGGCGCCGGTCTCGGTCTGCCACCAGGTGTCCACGATGGGCAGCTCACCCCGGCCGACGTGCTGCCTGTACCACATCCACGCCTCGGGGTTGATCGGCTCGCCGACGCTGCCGAGGAGCCGCAGCGACGACAGGTCGAACCCGGCGGGGATGTCCTCGCCCCACTTCATCATCGTCCGGATCAGCGTCGGAGCGGTGTACAGGATGCTCACCCGGTACTTGTCGACGACCTCCCAGAAGCGGCCCTTGTGCGGGGTGTCCGGGGTGCCCTCGTACATGACCTGCGTGGCGCCGTTCGAGAGCGGGCCGTACACGATGTAGGAGTGGCCGGTGACCCAGCCGATGTCGGCGGTGCACCAGTAGACGTCCGTCTCCGGCTTCAGGTCGAACACCGCGTGCGTCGTGTACGACGCCTGCGTCAGGTAGCCGCCGGTGGTGTGCAGGATGCCCTTCGGGCGGGCCGTGGTGCCGCTGGTGTAGAGGATGAACAGCGGGTGCTCGGCGTCGAACGGCTGCGCGGTGTGCTCGGCCGAGGCGGTCTCCACCGTCTCGTGCCACCAGTGGTCCTTCTCCGACCACGCCACGTCCTCGCCGGTGCGGCGGACCACGAGCACGTGCTCCACCGACGGGCAGCTCGCCACCGCCTCGTCCACGGTCGGCTTCAACGCCGACGGCTTGCCCCGCCGGTAACCACCGTCGGCGGTGATCACCACCTTGGCGCTGGCGTCCTGGATGCGGTTGCTCAACGAGTCGGCCGAGAACCCGCCGAACACCACGCTGTGCGCCGCGCCGATCCGGGCGCAGGCCAGCATGGCCACCGCCGCCTCCGGGATCATCGGCAGGTAGATCGCCACCCGGTCGCCGGCGGTCACGCCCAGGTCGGTGAGCGCGTTCGCCGCGCGGCAGGTCAGCTCGTGCAGGTCGGCGTACGTGAGAGTCCGCGTGTCGCCCGGCTCGCCCTCCCAGTGAATGGCGACCTTGTCACCGCGGCCCGCCTCGACGTGCCGGTCCAGACAGTTGTACGCCACGTTGAGCTGCCCACCGACGAACCACTTCGCGAACGGCGGGTTCGACCAGTCGAGCACCTCGTCCCACTTCTTCGACCAGGCCAGCCGGTCGGCCTGCTTCGCCCAGAAGGCGAGCCGGTCGGCCTGCGCCTCGGCGTACGCGTCGACGGTGACGTTGGCGTGCGCGGCGAGCTCGGCCGGCGGGGGGAACTGGCGCGTCTCGTTCAGCAGATTGGCCAATGCCTCGCTCATGCCGTGACTCCTCGTCCTCGGGGTGACCTGCGTCTCGATGGGCACGAGGGTAGTCGCGGGTCCCCCGGCCGGCGACCGCTGCCCACCTCATCGCGCCGAGTGGCCCCCGCCACGCGCCCGACGGCCGTGCTGCGGGCCGCTGCGATCAAGTCGGGTGGCCCGGGTCGCGTTGCGGGCGGGTGTGGGCCGATCAGCCGGGTGGGATCGCTAGCGTGGCGGGGTGACCACCGACCCGCTCGCCCCGCTGCTCGCGCTCGCCGACATCGCGCCCGCCGTCGACCGGGCCCGCGAACGCTTCGACCAGGCGCTCGGGCACCGCGCGCTGCGCCGCAACGGCGGTCAGGTCGCGGCCGAGGTCGGCCTCCGCTCGGCCGTGGCCAGCGCCGCGCTCGAAGGGGCCGTCCACGAGCGCGAGGAGGTACGCGCCGGGACCGTCACCGAGCCGGTGCTCCAGGGAGCGTTACGGGTCGCCGGTGCGCTGCCCGGTCTGAGTGAACTCTGGCCGAAGGCGCCGCGGCAGGCCCTCGCCCGGCTGCACGTCCTCGCCGCCCGGGACATCGTGCCGGAGGCGGAGCTGGGTCGTCCGGTCGCCGATCCGGTGGTCGCCGCCCGCCTCGACGGGCTGGCCGGCCTGGTGGCCGGCGGGACGAAGGTCTCCCCGCTGGTGCTCGCCGCCGTCGTACACGGAGAACTGCTCAATCTGCGTCCGTTCGCCGGACCGTCCGGCGTGGTGGCGCGCGGCGCCGCCCGGCTGGTGCTGCTCGCCAGCGGCCTCGACCCGCGCGGCCTGCTCGCCGTGGACGTCGGTCACGCCGAACGCGAGCCCGAGTACGTCGGCGCGGCCGGCGCGTTCGCCACCGGCACCCCGGATGGGCTGCGCTCCTGGCTGCGTCACTACATGTCGGCCGTCGAGGTCGGCGCCGACCAGCTCACCACCATCGGCGACGACATTCTCGCCGCCGCGTGAGCGGTGGCTCAGTCCCGCCGCGTCGCCCGGTTGACCTTGGCCTGTAGCGCGCGGCGGGCGATCGGTCCGAGATCGTCGACGATCTCCATGAGGAGCGCGAGCTGGTCGAGCGCGGCCATCGCCCGGTCCGCGCCGGCCGGGTCCACCCCGTCGTAGAGTTCCAGCCCGATGAAGGCGGCCGAGACCGCGCGAGCCAGGCCGGGCACGTCGGCCACCTCGGCGAACGGTGACCCGGCGAGCAGCCTCCGCAGGACCTGCTCGATCTCGTCCACCCAGAGTTGGAGCGCTGCGGCGGTGGGGGCGGCCATGCGCTGGTCCGCCTGTGCGCCCGCCAACATCTGGGCCAGGAAGGTGACGTTGCCGAGTTGCCGTTCCTCCTCGTGCAGCGCCCGCCCGACCGCGAGCAGCTCGCGCAGCGAACCGGCCGAGGCCAGCCGCGCCGACCAGTGCTCGATCCGCTCGGCGGTGCTCACCCGGCAGGCCGCCGCGAGCAGGTCGTCCACGGTGCCGAAGTGGTAGAAGACCAGCGCCTGGTTCACGCCTGCGGCGGCGGCGATGGTGCGGGCCGAGACGCCGGCGATGCCGTGTTCCCGGATGGCGGCGATGGCGCCGTCGAGGAGACGCTGCTTGGTGTCGGACATGGCTCTCCTCTCGGACGGGCCGGATGCGGCGGTGCGCTGTCGTCGGTCATGCGATCCGCCCCTTGTTGAGCGGTCGCTCAAACGGAGGGTACGTATTTTTGAGCGACCGCTCAATACGGCGTGGGACCGGGGATGATGAACTGTGTCGGATAGACGACTGTCGACGATGCCGGTGACAGCCTGAGGGTGAGCGCCGAGAGAGCGGATGCCTACCGAGGGTGGCGTCGCCGGCGAGTGTCGAGGCCGTGCGTTGCCCGGACGGGCTCGGTCAGGCCGTGGCGGCAGCGCGCGTGCGGCGGTGCCGGCCGTACCAGGCGATGCCGATGGCTACTCCCACACCGACCCCCAGCGCGGCCGCCGCCACCGGAACGGCCGGCCGCTCCCGCCAACGGCGGCCCAGCGGAATCGGGTGCCGGAACTCCAGCACCGGCCAGGCGTTCTCCGAGGCCAGCTTGCGGAGCTGCCGGTCCGGGTTGACCACGCTCGGGTGCCCCACGCACTCCAGCAGGGGGCGATCGCTGTACGAGTCGGAGTAGGCGTACGAGTCGGCCAGGTCGTAGTCCCGGGCAGCGGCCAACTCGGTGACCGCCTCGACCTTGCTCGGACCGGCCGCGTAGAACTCGACCTCACCGCTGTAACGGCCGTCCCGCACCGTCATCCGGGTGGCGATCACGTCGGTCACCCCGAGCAGCTCGCCGATCGGGCGGACCATCTCCTCGCCGGACGCCGACACCAGCACCACGTCCCGCCCGGCCGCCTGGTGCTCCTCGATCAGGGCGGCGGCTTCGGCGTACACATAGGGGTTGATCAGCTCGTGGAGCGTCTCCGCGACGATCTGGCGGACCTGTTCCACCTGCCAGCCCTTGCAGAGTGCGGCCAGGTAGTCCCGTGTTCGGGCCATGGTCTGCTCGTCGGTGCCGCCCAGCCGGAACATCAGCTGCGCGTACGCCGACTTGACCACGTCACGCCGAGTGATCAGCCCATCCCGGTAGAATGGCCGACCGAACGCCAGGGCGCTCGACTTGGCGATGACGGTCTTGTCCAGATCGAAGAAAGCGGCACTTCGGCCCACGGCGCGAAAGTCTAGCCGGATGGTCTATCGTCGGCGGGTGCCCGGGGTCAGGCCACCCCTTGGACCTGCGGACGGGCACCCCCACCACCGCTCAGCGTGACCGTGCTCACATTCAGCGAGGAGATTTTCGCGCTGAGTGGAGTGAACACCACTCGACGTGACGGGCCCGCTCAGGCAGACTTGTCCGCACGACGTGCTTTCACATACCCGAAACAGACAGGCCCTCGGCGGTTGCACCCCCCGTGACCGCTGAGTGGTTCGGCTCGACCCCCCCGGAGCCGAACCGTTGACGACCCCCGTCTCCCCCCGACGGGGGTCGTCCCTTTCGGGGGAGCGCTCCCGCTGCTCCTACTCGGCCGCGAATCGGCGGGCGCGGAACAGCTCGAAGAGCCGGGGCAGTCGCCTCCGCCACTCGTTTTCGTCGGTGAGGTCCCAGCGCTCCTCGGCAGGCTCGGCCGATGCAACGTCAGCCGCGGGTTGCGCTGCCGCGACGGCTTCCCAGAAAGCCTCCGAGTCGCCCGCCAGTCGTTCGTACGCCGCTTCCGGGGCGAACAGGAGTGCCTCGTCGCCGATCCACAGATGGCTACCCTCCGATGCGCTGATCAGCCGTACTGCGGGATGGTCGGCGAGCGAGTCGGGAGCACGCACTGTCGACTCGAACGCATCTCTGCCCAGACCGACCAACCCCGCCTGGAAGTCGGAGAATCCGTCGTCGGAGAGGAAGCCGTACTCGATGATCCAGCAGGCCGCGCAGAGATCCCAGTTGTCCGCCCGATCGGCCACCTCGCCGAACACCTGGTCGAACGCCACGATGTGCGACAACGGAAGTCGCGTCAGCTCCGTCACCAGGGCGTCGGCGACCGCACTCGGCTGACCGTCGCGTTGCGGTTGGCCCGCCGCCACGCCGGCCGCGGCCCGTGCCCTCTCCACGACGCTCCAGAACTCATCCACATTCACGGCCGGGAGTGTGCCCGACAGCTCCGACAAATTGCGGCGCGGTAATCGACGGGCCTTTCGCGACACAAGCCAGGGTGAGGGTCGCCGTCGTGATGGGGGTTCGGGTGGGTCCACCGGGAAAGCGCGACGAGGTCTGGTTCACCAGCCTCTACGCCGCCGAGTACGCGCACATCGTCCGGTACGGCCTGCGCCGCCTCGGCGACGCCGACGCGTCGGCGGAACTCGCCCAGGAGGTGTTCGTCGTCGCGTGGCGGCGTCGTCCGGAGGTGCCGGACCACAGCCTGCCCTGGCTGTACGGGGTGGCCCGGCGCCTGTTGGCCAACCAGTGGCGCTCCCGGCGGGCCGCCCCGGATCTTCTGCCGATCGCGGATGCCGACCTGACGCGGGTGGCCGACCCGACCGGTGCGGACACGACCGTGGGCGTCGCCGACATCCGGGCCGCGCTGGCGACCCTCAACGACCTCGACCAGGAGATCCTGCGGCTCGTCGGCTGGGAGGAGTTGACGGTGTCCGAGGCCGCGCAGGTCCTCGGCTGCACCCGGACGACCGCGGCGGTGCGCCTGCACCGCGCTCGCCGTCGACTGACCGTGGCGATGTCGAGCCGGCCGGTCCGTCCCCGCCGCCCACTGTTGGCGACCACGCGAGAGGAGCTGTGATGTTTTCAGTGGGACGTACCCGTACCCTCATCGGCCCGGCCGACCCGGCTCGGAGCGCGACCGTCGCACCGCCCTCGGTCGCGGCCCACGAGTTGATCGATCGTGCCGGCGTCGCCGAGGCGGCGGCGCATCGTCGCGTACGCCCGACTCGCCGGCTCGTCCTGACGGCCGGGACGCTCGCGGTGGCGGCCGGCGCGGCGGCCGCGCTGCGGCCGTCCGGCGAGACCACGCCGGACGTCCCGGGTGGGCCCGGGGACGCGGCGGGGCTGGTGCTCGTGCCGGTCGCGTACCAGTTCGACGCCGACCCGCCGGCTGCCGGCCCCCGGCTGCGCACGCTGGCCAGCAAGATCAAGGACGCGGGGTACGACAACCGCGGCGGGCGCTACATGTACCACCACACGAAGGTGTGGGGTGACCCGGTGATGAGTTCACCCGACGACCGTTACCACGTCGCCTTTGTCGGGGAGACGAAGGTGTGGCAGGCCGCGGACGGGACCGGCAGCCAGGCCAACACCCAACTGGAGCCGCAGTACCCCGACGAGAAGTCCCAGGCGTACTGGCAGCGCAAGCTCCCGCAGGGCCCGGCGGTTGACGATCCTTCGCTGATTCCGCTGCCGCCGATGGAGCTGACGCCACCGCCGGCCGATCCGGTGCGACTGCGGGAACTGCTCAAGATTGAGTACGGCCCGGGGGCGGCGAGCAAGGAGGTCGGCACGCTCTACGCGCGGTACGTCATACCGCGCGCCACCCGGGCGGAGATCCTGCGGGCGCTCGCCGACCTGCCCGGCCTGCGCTGGCGGGGGCAGGTGACCGATCGCGCCGGTCGGGCCGGTGTCGCGGTCACCTACGACGACCGGGAACACGACGTCCAATCCCTTCTGATCTTCGACGCGAACACGGGTGGCCTGCTCGCCCACGAGATGCTGACGCTCGCGCCGGTACGGATCAACGCGTACCAGATGATCATCGACACCGCCTGGACCGACCGCGTCGGCTGACCACCGATTTCAGGGGCCGCTCTCTCGGGAGCGGCCCTGCGGTGTTTTTGCGGCAGCGCCGCCAGCTGCACGAACGCCGGCGCGCGTAGCAGATCAACCGTCTCGGCGGGCGTTGTCCACAGGCCCCTGAGTTGTCCACAGGCGGCCGGGTCGAGGGCGTCGTTCGGGGTCCAGCGCGAGCAGGGTCGGCGGTGCATCCGATCCCGACCGCTGGAGGCCGCGATGGCACCCCGTACCTCCGTTCCGCCGATCCGACGGCTCCCGCTGGTCGTCACGGGGGACGGCGACCTGCTCGACGACCTGCTCCGGCTCGCCGCCGCCGGCGGTGCCGAGGTGGAACTCGCCGCCGACCCGGCCGCGGCACGCACCCGCTGGGCCTCCGCGCCGCTGGTGCTGCTCGGTGTCGACCAGTCGCAGGCGTGCCTGCGGGCCCGGCTACCGAAGCGGCCCCGGTTGGTGCTCGTCGGCCGGACCGGTCAGATCGACCCCGGCTGGCAGATCGCCGAGCTGATCGGGGCCGAACACGTCGCCGCGCTGCCCGCCGCCGAGCCGTGGCTCGTGGACCGCCTGGCCGAGCACGGCCCCGACCAGCCGGGCGGCCCGGGCGCGCGGATCGTCGCGCTGTTCGGGGGCCGAGGTGGCGCCGGGGCGAGCGTGCTCGCCGGCGGGCTCGCCGTGACCGCCGCGCGGGCCCGACTGCGCACCCTGCTCATCGACGCCGATCCGCTCGGCGGTGGCCTCGATCTCGTCCTCGGCTGGGAGCAGTTGGAGGGGCTGCGCTGGCCGTCGCTCACCAGCGCGGACGGGCGGGTGGACGCACCCGCGCTGGTCCAGGCCCTGCCCAGTCGGGGTGACCTGGTGGTGCTCTCCTGGGACCGCGGCGAGATGCTGGCGCTGCCCGCCGCGGCCATGGCGGCGACCGTCGACGCCGCCCACCGGGGCCGGGACTTCGTGGTGATCGACCTGCCCCGGCAGTTCGACGACGCCGCCGTGGTCGCGTTGCAGGCGGCCGACCAGGCGTTCGTCGTCGTACCGGCGGAGTTGCGTGCCACCGCGGCCGCCGCCCGGGTGGTGGCCGTGGCCGCACCACACTGCGATGCGCTCTCGGTGGTGGTGCGCGGGCCCGCCCCCGGCCGTCTGCGCGCCACTGAAGTGGCACGGGCCCTCGGGCTTCCCCTCGCCGGCACGCTGCGCCCCGAGCCCGGCCTCTGCCGGGGCCTCGAACGCGGCGAGGCCCCGGCGGCGGCGGGCAAGGGTCCGCTCGCCGCCCTGTGCCAGCGGATCGTCGCGGACCTCACCGGCGCCACGAACGGTGCGGCATGAGCGGTCAGCCGGAGGACACCTCCTTCGCGGCCCGGGTGCGGCAGCGGATCGTCGCCGCCACCGAGCCGGTCACCCCGGCGGCGATCGTGTCCGCCGTACGCGCCGAACCCACCGCTGCCGTGCTGGGCGACACCGCCGTCCTGCGGATCGCCGACCGGGTGCACGACGACCTCGTCGGCGCCGGACCACTCGCCCCGCTGCTGGCCGATCCGGACGTCACCGACGTCCTGGTCAACGGCGTACGCGTCTGGGTGGACCGGGGCGCGGGGCTGCACCAGGTGGCGATCCCGGTCGGCTCCGTCGACGACGTCCGCCGGTTGGCGCAGCGGCTCATCGCCAGCGCGGGTCGGCGGCTCGACGACGGCTCCCCGTACGCGGACGCCCGCCTGCCCGACGGCACCCGCCTGCACGCCGTACTGCCTCCGGTGGCGACCGAGGGCCCCTACCTGTCCCTGCGGACGTTCCGGCATCGTCCGTACACGCTCGACGAGCTGGTGAGCCAGGGGACGGTGCCGCGACCGGTGGCACCGCTGCTCGCCGCGGTCGTCGCGGCCCGATTGGCGTACCTGGTCACCGGCGGCACGGGCTCGGGCAAGACGACCCTGCTCAACACTCTGCTCGGGTTGGTGCCGGCCACCGAACGGATCGTCCTGGTCGAGGACGCCGCAGAGCTGCAACCGGGGCATCCGCACGTGGTCGGGCTCCAGGCCCGTACCGCCAATGTCGAGGGGACGGGCGTGGTCAGCCTCGGAGACCTGGTCCGGCAGGCGCTGCGGATGCGTCCGGACCGCCTGGTCGTCGGGGAGTGCCGGGGCGCAGAGGTGGTCGACCTGCTGGCCGCGTTGAACACGGGTCACGACGGCGGTGCCGGCACGCTGCACGCCAACACCCCGTCCGACGTGCCGGCCCGGCTGGAGGCGCTCGGCATGCTCGGTGGTCTGCCCCGCGCCGCGATGCACGCCCAGGTGGTCGCCGCGCTTCAGGTGCTGCTCCAGGTACGTCGCGGCGATCAGGGCCGCGTCCTCGAATCGATCTGCCTGTTGCTCCCCGAAGGGCCGGAACGCCTGGCCACCGTGGTGCCCGCCTGGGTACGTGGACGGGGCCTGGGGCTGGCCGCCCGTACGTTCGGCGCGCTGCTGCGGGACCGGGGCGTCGCGGTCCCGCCGATCCTCACCGAGCCGTGGCCCGGATCGGCAGGTCCGGCATGAACGCCACGATGGCGCTGGTCGCGGCGCTGCTGCTGTCCACCGCGTTCCTGGTGATCTGGCGGGCGAAGAGCATCAGAGACCGCCAACGTCGGGTGCTGGCCCCGACCCGTGTCACCGGTGTCGACCCGGACGACGCCCTGGTCGAGTGGATCAGGGACCTCGCTCGCGGGCAGGACCGACCCGTCGACGAGTTCGACGGTGTCGTCGCCCCGGCCCAACCGGGCGTACTCGCGCAGCCAACGTCGAGCAGCGGGCGGACGTCGGTCGCCTGGTCCACTCGGGACCTGGACGACAGCCCGGGCCGTTCCAGGGCAATCGGTGGACCGGTGGGGCCCACCCGGCCGGCCGGTCCGGCTCGCCCGCCGGCCCGTCGGGACTCCCGCCGCCCGTCCGCCATCGCCGGGCCGGAGGCCGAAACCCTCAAGGAAGCCAGGCCTCCGGACCACGCGGCTGGCGGGCAGTTCGCGGACCAGGCGGGCCACGAATCCGGCGGGCTGTTCGCGGAGTCGGCAGGACACGCGGCCGGCGGTCAGCCTGCGGGCCAGGCGGGCCACGAGATCGGCGGGACGTTCGCGGCCCCGGCGGGCCCGGAAGGTGGTGGGCAGCTTGCGACGCTTGCGGTACGCGCGCGACGGTCACCGCGTCGTGTGCTGTTCCTGGCCGGTCTGGCGGGAGCAGGTGTCGGAGCCGTGTCCGGCGGGCCGGTGGCCGCCGTGGCGATGGCCGGCTACGGCACGCTCGCTATCCGCGCCCTGCTGCGCTGGGGAACGAATCGGCAGGTCGAGCTGATTCGACGGCGCGACCTGGACCTGCTGTGCGGCCTGGCGGCCGACCTTCGGGCGGGTTCGCCCATGCCGTCGACCCTCGAGATCACCTCCGTCACGGGAGCATCGATGGCCGGCGTCGATCGGCTTCGCGACCTGACCTCGGCCGCCGTGCGGCTGGCGGATCGGACCGGCGCGCCGCTGGCGGAGCTGATCGAGCGGATCGAGGCGGACGCCCGTGCGACGGACCGTGGGCTGGCTGCCGCAGCGGCACAGGCCGCCGGCGCACGCGCCACCGCCTGGTTGCTGGCTGCTCTGCCGATCGGTGGGATCGGGCTCGGGTACGGGATCGGGGTCGACCCCCTGGCGGTGCTCCTGCACGACACGGTCGGCGGGGTGTGCGCGGTCCTCGCCGTCGCGCTACAGATCGTCGGCCTGTTCTGGGCTGAGCGGCTGGGCGCTGGGCCGGGGCGGACCACCTGATGTCCCCGGCGCTGGGCACTCGCGGGACTGCGGGCATACGCCGTCGTCCGGATGCGATCCGGCTCGCGGCAGGCATGGCCGGGCTTGCCGTGGCAGTGGTTGTGCAGGGCTGGTTCGGATTGCTGGGCGCTGTTCCGGTCGCTGTCCTGCTGGATGTGTCGCTGCGGCGGATCGAGCCTCCCGCCGTACGCAACCAGCGGCTTCGGGAGGCCGCCGACCTGCCGCTCGCCGCCGACCTCCTGGCGGCGGCGATGCGCGCCGGTGCGCCGGTGGACCGCTCGGTCCTGGCGGTCGCCGAGGCGTTGGACGGCCCGCTGGCCACCCGACTGGCCCGGGTGGGCCGCACGTTGCTCCTCGGCGGCGGCCCAGCGGAGGCGTGGTCGGCGTTGGATGGTGTGCCAGGGGCGGATCGGATGGCCGCGGCGGCGTTCCGCTCAGCCAACAGCGGCGCGGCGCTGGCCGGTGCGCTGACCCGTCTCGCCGACGACCTGCGGGCCGACCGGGCCACCGCCGCCGAGGCGTCGGCACGTCGGGCCGGCGTCCTCATCGTGCTGCCACTGGGGCTCTGTTTCCTGCCCGCGTTCATTCTCGCCGGCCTGGTGCCGGTGATCGTCGCCGTTCTCGGCGACGTGCTCTGACCCATCGAGGAAGGGAAGATCCATGCGCAAACTCATCGCCCGACTGCGCGGCGACGACGGAATGAACACCGCCGAGTACGCCGTCGGCACGCTCGCCGCGGTGGCCTTCGCCGGGATCCTGTTGAAGGTGCTGACCTCCGGCAACGTCCAGTCCGCGCTGACCGCGGTCATCGACCGGGCACTCAAGTGATCGGGCGCCGGCAGGTCGACCGTACGCGGGACACCGGCGCTCCCGGGCGCGCGTCCGACGGCGGCCGGTGGGCCCACCTCGTCGGCGGCGAGCGGGGATCCTTCACCGCCGAACTGGCGGCCGGCCTGCCGGCGCTTCTCCTGCTCCTCCTCGCCGGCCTGACGGCGGTGAACGCCGTCAGCACGCAGGCGAGTTGCCTGCACGCCGCCCGGGAAGCCGCGCTCGCCGCAGCCCGGGGCGCCGACAACCCGGACGGTGCACCGGCCGCGCCACCGGGGGCCGAGGTGTCGGTGTCGATCGAAGGGGACCGGGTGCACGCGACCGTCCGTGCGCCGGTCCGTGCGCTCGGGGAGCGGCTACCACGGATCAGCGTGGTAGCCACCGCTGTCGCAGCGGTGGAACCAGGCGTCAACGAGGGGACTGGGTGATGGGCCGCTCGGGCGCGGACCGGGGCGGGGCGACGGTCCTGCTGCTCGCGCTGGGGCTCGTCTTCGTGCTGGTCGGGACATTCGGCGCCGCCGTCGCCGCGACCGGGATGGCGGCCCAGCGCGCGGCGGTGGCCGCTGATCTCGGCGCGCTGGCAGGTGCTACCCGGGCGCTCGACGGTGACGCGGCGGCGTGCGCGTCCGTCGTGGACATCGTCCAGCGCAACGGCGGCCGAATGGTGGACTGTGTCGTCGACGGGCTCGACGTGCTGGTGACCGTCGAGGTGGCGTTCACGCCGATTCCGGGTCTGACCCGGGTCGCGGCGTCGACGGTCCGCGCCGGACCGGTGCGCGGCTGAACGGCAGAACCCGGCCGGATCGGAGTGGGTAGGGCCTGGTCGGGTTGGACCGGGCAGCAGTCGGCGGCGGGGCGGGGCAGTGGGCCCTGCCCCGCCGGGCCGAGCTTGAGTGGGCAGCTCCGCCGATCTTGCACTTTGTGTCGACGAACTGTGGCTTTCGTGGCCTATGTCGGCACACAAAGTACAAGATCGCGGGCAAGATGGCGGAAGCGCCAGCCGGGGTGCGTCAGCGAGCCTGAAGCGCGTCGAGGGCGACGGCCATGGCGATGACGAGGCGGCGGTCGATCTGCGGGTTCTGCACCTCGACGACGTACTTGTCGCGCAGGCCCCACTTCTTGACCACCGAGAAGACGGGCTGGCCGCCGGCGAGGAAGTCGAAGTGGTACGGCAGCCAGGACAGCGAGTCGACGAACCGGCGCAGCAGCGCCACCGGCAGGCTGCGCTCCTGACCCGTCACCTGCGGCAGGCCGGCCTGCTCGACGTGCCAGGTGGAGCGGAGCAGCGACTGGGCGAAGTCCTTACGGAACAGGCCGATCGGGTTACCGGCCGCGTCGGTGACGTCGTACGTGGCTCCGAGGTCGATGCGCTGGCGTGCCTTGAAGCCGAGCAGGGGCTGCTGCTTGGAGTCGTCGGTGTAGATCGTCACCTGCTCCTTGAAAGCGAGCCGCTTCTGCTGCGCGAAGGCCAGCAGCTCGCCCTCGCTGCCGTCCTGCGCGACCGCGCGGACCTCGTACTGGTTGACCATCATCCGCAGCCGCTGGCGGATGTGGAACTGCTGCAGGGTCTGCAAGTTGTCGAGCTGCATCTGATCTCCTCAGGGGGTGTCGCGCCGGAGTCTCGCACAGCCGCGCAACCCCCGTCGGCCCACGCCCATCCGACTCACCCACCCGACCAGCCCGCGCACCCCGAACCCGCGCACCCCGAACCCGCGCACCCCGAGCCCGCGCACCCCGAGCCCGCGCACCCCGAACCCGCGCATCCCGAACCGGCCACCCCCAACCGGTTCGCCCCGACTGGCCCAGCCTGACCGGTCCGCCCGGCCGGACCGGTCATGCGCGGGTTCAGCGACTGTCCACCGTCGACTTCAACGACCAGGTGTTGAGCACCTGGTGGATGCCGCGCAGTCGCTCGTTGATCTGCTCCAGCCGTTCGGCCTGAGCCAACGCGGCCAGCGCGGCCCCGAGCGCGATCTGCTGGTCGAGGGTGAGGTGTTCCTGGTCGATGGTGTAGAGCAGGTCGACGGTCTCAGCGATCGTGTCGGCCACAACTTCTCCTCGGGCGCGGGGGCGAACTACAACACAAGCATCGATGGAAGCGCTCCCACATCATTGTGCCCAGTGCCACCGGGATTCATGCAAGGTGGCTCAGGAGGGCAGATTGCCCAGCACCACGTCGAGGACCCGGATCGCGTCCGGCTTCGAGAGAGGGTTGTTGCCGTTGCCACACTTCGGTGACTGCACGCAGGACGGGCAGCCGGTCTCGCAGCCGCACTCCGCGATCGCGTCGCGGGTGGCCCGCAGCCACGCCGACGCCGTCCCGTAGGCGCGCTCCGCGAAGCCCGCCCCGCCCGGGTGACCGTCGTAGACGAAGACCGTCGGCGCCTCGGTGTCCGGGTGCAGGGCGGTGGAGAGACCACCGATGTCCCACCTGTCGCACGTCGCCATCAGCGGAAGCAGGCCGATCGCCGCGTGCTCCGCGGCGTGCAGCGCGCCCGGCACGTCGGCCGGCTGCACCCCGGCGGACGTCAGCGACCGCTCGGACAGCGTGAACCACACCGCCACCGTCCGCAGCTCCCGGGTGGGCAGGTCCAGTGGCCGCGTGTCGATCACCTCGCCGGTGGCGATCCTGCGCCGCTGGTACGACACCACCTGGCTGGTGACGTCCACCTCGCCGAGGAACATCCCGACCGGCCCGGCGTCGACGTACGAGCGCACCGACACCACGGACAGGTCGGTGACGTCCCGGGCGTGGGTGGACCAGTCCGGCTCCTCGACGTGCACCAACGCGCAGCCGTCGGCGAGGTCCAGCTCGTCGACCACGTACGAGACGCCCTGGTGCAGGTAGACCGCGCCGGGGTGGAGCAGGAAGTGGGACGAGCCGCCGTCGACGGTGCCGAGCAGCCGGCCGGTGGCCGACTCCACCACGCAGACCGGTGCGCCGCCCTCGCCGCGCAGGTCCACCTCGGGGCGCTCGCGGTGTCGCCAGTACCAGCCGGTGGGCCGCTGCCGCAGCGCCCCGGTTGCCACCAGCTCGTCCACCGCCTCCTTCGCCCCGTCGCCGAAGAGCGCCAGGTCGGCCGGCGTCAGCGGCGCCTCGGCGGCGGCGCAGGCCAGCTGCGGGGCCAGCACGTACGGGTTGGCCGGGTCGAGCACCGTCGCCTCCACCGGCGCACCGAAGATCGCCTCCGGGTGGTGCACCAGGTAGGTGTCCAGCGGGTCGTCCCGGGCCACCAGCACCGCGAGGGCCTCCTGACCGGAACGTCCGGCGCGGCCCGCCTGCTGCCACAGCGACGCCCGGGTGCCCGGATAGCCGCAGATCAGCACCGCGTCCAGCCCCACCAGGTCCACGCCCAGCTCCAGCGCGTTGGTGGAGGCCAAGCCGAGCAGGTCACCGTGCAGCAGCGCGCGTTCCAGCTCGCGGCGCTCCTCGCGCAGGTAGCCGCCCCGGTAGGCGGCCACCCGGTCGCCGAGCCCGGGCACGGCGTCGTCGAGCGCCCGGCGCGCGTTGGCCGCCACCACCTCGGCGCCCTTGCGGGAGCGGACGAACGCGAGTGTGCGTACCCCCTCGGCGACCGTGTCGGCGAGCAGGTCCGCGGTCTCGCGCAGCGCGGACCGGCGGACCTGGCGAAGGTCGTCGTGGTCGCCCGTCGCCTGCGGGGGGACCGGCGAAGAAGAGCCCGAGTCGGGTGGCAGCAGTGGCGGTTCCCAGAGCGCGAAGGTCACCCCGCCGCGCGGCGAGGTGTCCTCGGTGACCGCGGTCACCGGCAGGCCGGTGAGTCGCGCGGCGGCGGTCGCCGGGTCGCCGGAGGTGGCCGAGGCGAGGACGAACACCGGGCTGGCCCCGAAGCGCGCGCACTGCCGGCGCAACCGGCGCAGCACGTGCGCCACGTGCGAGCCGAACACACCCCGGTAGGTGTGGCACTCGTCGATCACCACGTATGCCAGTCGGCGCAGGAACCCCGACCACTGGGCGTGGCCGGGCAGGATGCCGTGGTGCAGCATGTCCGGATTGGTCAGCACGAAGCGGGAGTGTCGGCGGATCCACTCCCGTTCCGCGCGCGGCGTGTCCCCGTCGTAGCAGGCGGGGCGTACCCCCTCCAGCTCCAGGCCGGCGACGGCCCGCAGCTGGTCGGCGGCGAGGGCCTTGGTCGGCGCCAGGTAGAGCACGGTGGCCCGGGGGTCGGCGAGCAGCGTGGCCAGCGCCGGGAGCTGGTACGCCAGGGACTTGCCGGACGCGGTGCCGGTGGCGACGATCACGTGGCCGCCCTCGTACGCCAGGGTGGCCGCCTCGGCCTGGTGCTGCCAGGGCGCGACCACGCCGCGGCGGGCGAACGCCGCCCGAAGCTCCGGCGGCGCCCATGCCGGCCACGGCGCCGGCACCCCGACGCGGGCGGGCACCCGCTCGACGTGGGTGACCGGGTCGCCGGCGCCGCGTGCGCGCAGCCGGCGCAGCAGGTCGACCGGCGGGGAGGAAGTCACGTCCTGCACTCTCGCACTGGTGTTCGGAGATGAAAAGCCGGGCCCCGGGGTAAGGGGAGAGCCGCCGCCGGTGACCGCAGGGTGTCCCGGCGGTAGTGGTTAGATGCCCAGGAGAGTTTACGGCTCTGGCGAGGAGGACCGATGGAGCTGTCGCTGGCGACGCGCACCGTGGGCGAGCACACGGTGCTCGAGGTCGGCGGTGAGGTGGACGTCTACACCGCGCCCCGGCTCCGCGAACGTCTCCTCGAGCTGATCGACGGTGGCGCCCGGCACGTGATCGTGGACCTCGGGCGGGTGGACTTCCTCGACTCGACCGGGCTGGGCGTGCTGGTGGGCGCGCACAAGCGGCTGCGTACGGCCGGCGGCTCGTTCGCCCTGGTCTGCGACAAGGAGCCGCTGCTCAAGATCTTCCGGATCACGGCGCTGGACCAGGTGTTCCCACTGCACGCCACGGTCGAGGCGGCGGCCGGCGCGGGCCCGAGCGGCGCCAACGCGTGATGGCGACGGTCCGGCTCTCCTTCTCTCCGGCCCCGGTGCACGTGCGTACCGCCCGACTGGTCGGCGTGGCCGTCGCCCGACGGGCCGGTGTCCGCGAGGACCTGCTGGACGAGGTGCGCCTGGCCATCGGTGAGGCGTGCACCCGGGCGGTCGCGCTGCACCGTCAGTACGGCCTGGCCGATCCGGTGCTGGTGGAGATGTCCGACGGCGGCACGTACGCGGTGCGGGTCGTGGACCGCGCGCCGATCGAGGCCAGCATCGGTCTGGCGGCGCTGCCGCCGGACGAGTTGGCCGACGAGTCGCTCACCGACGAGGCGTTGACCACGGGTGTCGGGTTCGCTCTGCTCGCGGGCTTCGTCGAGGACCTGCAGGTGCGCCCGGTCGACGAGGGCATCGGCACCGAGGTGCGGATGGTGTGGCCCGTCGGGCGCTGACTTCCGAACGACTGCTCACAAGGCCGTGTCCCCGCAGGGGATACGGCCTTGTCGTCATGGACCGGGCCCTATATCAGATTTCGTTTCATAACACAGCGACGAAGATCATCGAGACACGGTGCCACCTCGGTGTGACCTCGAACACTGTGGAGGGCTACAGTACCCGGGTTGTCAGCAAGTGATCCAACCCGCAGCCAGCGGGTATGGGTGGTCATCGCTGGTCCGCTGGGGTGGGTTGGCGCGCGCTTGCGAGTCCGCATCCAGGCGTCGACCGGTGCGTCTCCACCCGTCGACGCGAGTGTTCGGTAACAGGAGGACACAGATGTCCGAGACCTTGGCCGCCGATGGCGGCGGGCTTTCCCTTACCGGAGGCAATGTCACGTACGTCGTCATCGCCGCGGTCATCGCGCTGGTGGCGCTCGTCTTCGCCGCCGCGTTGACGAAGACCGTGCTGGCAGCCGGCAAGGGCACCACCAACATGCAGGAGATCTCGGGGGCGGTCCAGGAGGGCGCCTCGGCCTACCTGCTCCGCCAGTTCCGCACCTTGGCGATCTTCGTCGTCGTCGCCGTGGTGCTGCTCTTCCTGCTGCCGGTGCACGACACCGACGGCAGCGAGATGGCCGTGAAGCTCGGCCGCTCGCTCTTCTTCGTGGTGGGCGCCGTGTTCAGCGCGTCCATCGGTGGCGCCGGCATGTGGCTGGCGACCCGCGCGAACCTGCGCGTGGCCGCCGCCGCCCGGGAGCGACAGGGTGGCCGCGAGGCCGCCATGAAGATCGCCTTCCGGACCGGCGGCGTGGTCGGCTTCCTCACCGTCGGCCTCGGCCTCTTCGGCGCCGCGCTGGTCGTCCTGGTCTACCGGGGTGACGCGCCCACGGTGCTGGAGGGCTTCGGCTTCGGCGCCGCCCTGCTGGCGATGTTCATGCGGGTCGGCGGCGGCATCTTCACCAAGGCCGCCGACGTCGGCGCCGACCTGGTCGGCAAGGTCGAGCAGGGCATCCCCGAGGACGACCCGCGCAACGCCGCCACCATCGCCGACAACGTGGGCGACAACGTCGGTGACTGCGCCGGCATGGCCGCCGACCTGTTCGAGTCGTACGCGGTGACGTTGGTGGCCGCGCTGATCCTCGGCCGGGCCGCCTTCGGCGAGGACGGTCTGGTCTTCCCGCTGATCATCTCCACCATCGGCGTGCTGGTCGCCATCGTCGGCGTCTTCATCACCCGGCTGCGCGCCTCCGACCGCAACGGTCTCACCGCGATCAACCGGGCCTTCTACATCTCCGCCGTGATCTCCGCGGTGCTGGTGGCGATCGCCGCGTACGCGTACCTGCCGGCGACCTTCGCCGACCTGGAGGGTGGCCTCACCGACGTCGACCGCAACCCGCGACTGGTGGCCATCGGCGCGGTGGTGATCGGCATCGTGCTGGCCGCCGCGATCCAGGCGCTTACCGGCTACTTCACCGAGACCAACAAGCGGCCCGTGCAGGACATCGGCAAGAGCTCGCAGACCGGCGCGGCCACCGTCATCCTCGCCGGCATCAGCGTCGGCCTGGAGTCGGCGGTCTACTCGGCGCTGCTGATCGGCGCCGGCGTCTTCGGGGCGTTCCTGCTCGGCGGCAGCTCCATCACGCTGTCGCTGTTCGCGGTGGCGCTGGCCGGTACCGGCCTGCTCACCACCGTCGGCGTCATCGTCGCCATGGACACCTTCGGGCCGATCTCCGACAACGCCCAGGGCGTGGCGGAGATGTCCGGCGACATCGACGAGCACGGCGCGCGCACCCTCACCGAGCTGGACGCGGTCGGCAACACCACCAAGGCCATCACCAAGGGCATCGCGATCGCCACCGCGGTGCTGGCGGCGACCGCGCTGTTCGGCTCGTACACGGACACCCTGCGGACCGCGTACGCGGACGCCGGCGTGGGCGACGTCGGGACCGAGATCCTCAACTCGCTGAACGTGGCCAACCCGCGCAACCTGGTCGGACTGATCATCGGTGCGGCGGTCGTCTTCCTCTTCTCCGGGTTGGCGATCAACGCGGTGTCCCGCTCGGCCGGCGCGGTCGTGATGGAGGTCCGCCGGCAGTTCCGTGAGCTGCCCGGCATCATGGACCGCACCCAGCGCCCGGAGTACGGCAAGGTCGTCGACATCTGCACCCGGGACGCGCAGCGCGAGCTGATGACCCCCGGCCTGCTCGCCATCCTGGCGCCGATCGCGGTCGGCTTCGGCCTCGGCCCGGGCGCGCTGGCCTCCTACCTGGCCGGCGCGATCGGAGCCGGCACCCTGATGGCGGTGTTCCTGTCCAACTCCGGTGGGGCCTGGGACAACGCCAAGAAGCTGGTCGAGGACGGCGCGTACGGCGGCAAGGGCTCCGAGTCGCACGCCGCCACGGTCATCGGTGACACCGTCGGTGACCCGTTCAAGGACACCGCCGGCCCGGCCATCAACCCGCTGATCAAGGTGATGAACCTGGTCTCGCTGCTGATCGCCCCCGCCGTGGTGGCCTGGAGCGTCGGTGACGAACGCAATGTTGGCCTGCGGGTCGGTATCGCGCTGGTCGCGACGCTGATCATCGTGGCATCGGTGGTCTTCAGCAAGCGCAAGGGCATCGCCATGGACGACTCCGACACCGGCGCGGGCAGCGCCGACCACCGTCCGGAGACCGTCAACGCCTGACACCGGCGGCACCGGGGTCCCCGCTCGACGCACCCGTCGGGCGGGGACCCCGGCCATCCGGCCCGGTGCCACACCTGGCCGAAGGTCGTACGCTGCAACGCATGCGTACGTGCCGGGCGTCTGCCGTCGGAAAGCTCACGGTGGTCCTGGCCACGCTCGTCGTCGTCATCACCGGCTGCGGTGGGCCCAGCCCGCGGGCCTGGGCGGCCTCGGTCTGCGGCGCGCTCACCCCGTGGCGCTCCGAGATCAGCAAGTTGACCAGCAGCACCGATCAGCAGATGACGGCGCAGACCACTCCGGCGCAGGCCAAGGAGAACCTGGTGCGGCTCTTCGGCGGCGCGGAACAGGCCAGCGAGACCGCGCGCCGCAAGGTCGAGCAGGCCGGCGTCCCGGAGACCGACAACGGTGAGGCCATCTCCGCCGGTTTCCGGGGGTCGCTGGAGAAGATGCGGGACGCCTACGGCCGGGCCCGGGACACCATCGAGGGGTTGGGCACCGGTGAGCCCGCCGCCTTCTACGACGGCGTCCGGGCCGCCGTGGACACCTTGAACAAGGAGTACGACGCCAGCGCGCTGGACACCAGCAAGCTCAACTCCGAGGAGCTGAAACAGGCCTTCGACGAGGTGCCCGAGTGTCGCTGAACGGGCTCGGTGACACGCCGGCCGCGCAGTCGCTGCCGGCGCTGTTCCCCGTACCCGAGCCCGACCCGGCGCGGGCCGACCCGGCGCCGAGCCGGCGGCGCGGCGGTTCCGACCGCTCCGAGTCGACCCCTCCCGGGCCGACCCGGGCCGACGACGCGGGACGCCAACTCGTCTTCTTCGGCGCGGACGCCGCCGAACCGGCGGTCGCCGATCTGGCCGGTCTGCTCGCCGGGCCGGGCGAGGTCGTCCGGATGGGCGGCACCGCCCGACTCGCGGTACGGGTGGACGCCGCCTGGCGGGTGCACGTGCTCGTCGCCGAACTGGCGCTGCGCGGGCTGGCCGCGAGCTGGGAGCCGACCGAGGACCAGCGGCACGCCGTGCGGACGTCGTACACCCGGTTGTTGAAGCCGCTCGCGGTCGCCTGGCTGGACGGCCCGGCGAAGCGTCCTCCGGCGGCCTTCCACCTGACCGGCCGGCGGCTGCGGCTGTGGCTCGCCGCCGCCGGGACGCCGGAGCCGCCCGGCGGCTTCCTGCTGCGCCTCGGCGCGGGTGACCAGCGGTCCTGGGACGCGATCGGCACGGCCCTCGCCGCCGCCGGCCTGGCCGGCACGCTGCTCGGCCCCGACGAGGGCGGCCCGGCCTACCGGATCACCGGCCGACGCCGCCTGGCCCGCCTCGCCGAGCTGGTCGGCGCCCCACCGCCCGCAACCCCACCCAACGCCTGGCCCTAACCGCCCGCCCCCGCCCCCCCCGCCCCCCGCAGGCGTCGATCATGAAGTTGTGGTGGGGACGTACTTCTCCTCCGGTGCCTAAACGCCCACCACGACCCCATGATCGACGCGAGCGGGAGGGGCGTGGGAGGGGGTTGGGAGGGGGTTGGGGTGAGGTGTCTGGTGTTGGACAGCTGGGCTTGGATGGGCTGGTTGGGGGTCCCTCATCGTCACAGGGACCCGCTCCGAGGCCTACCCACGGTGTACGGTGGCGCCGTCCGGCAGTGTCGAGCACGGCGGGCGGGAGTCGACCGCCGCGCCGCAGCGGATTGCCGCCCGCGAAACCCGAAACGCGGACGGCGCGTTACGTTGGACATCCGGACCGCCGGTGCCACGGCGGGGTCGAGAGCGGTCGCTGTCGTAAGGCGCCGGCCGGCCACGAGCAGGAGTGAGGTCGGGGAGAGACGTGCCGAGCAACGCTGGAACCACCCGTCTGGTCATCGTCGAGTCACCGGCGAAGGCCAAGACGA
Organism: Micromonospora sp. NPDC051543; assembly: GCF_044454415.1. NCBI lineage: Bacteria > Bacillati > Actinomycetota > Actinomycetes > Micromonosporales > Micromonosporaceae > Micromonospora > Micromonospora sp. NPDC051543. Next base: position 118,785 of record NZ_JBITDT010000005.1, on the reverse strand, counting down.
TCTCGGGCTACCTCGGCCCGGGGTACGTCGTGGAGGCCAGCTTCGGTCACGTCCGCGACCTGCCGCGCAACGCCGCCGACGTGCCGGCCAAGTACAAGGGCGAGTCCTGGGCCCGCCTCGGGGTGGACGTGGACAACGGCTTCCACGCCCTCTACGTCGTCTCAGCCGACCGCAGGCAGCAGATCAGCAAGCTGGTGAAGCTGGCCAAGGAGGTCGACGAGATCTTCCTGGCCACGGATGAGGACCGCGAGGGCGAGGCCATCGCCTGGCACCTGGTCGAGACCCTCAAGCCCAAGGTCCCGGTCAAGCGGATGGTCTTCCACGAGATCACCAAGCCGGCGATCCAGGCCGCCGTGGCGAACCCCCGGGAGATCGACCGCGACCTGGTCGACGCCCAGGAGGCCCGGCGCATCCTCGACCGTCTCTACGGCTACGAGGTCTCCCCGGTGCTGTGGAAGAAGGTCATGCCGAAGCTCTCGGCGGGCCGGGTGCAGTCCGTGGCGACCCGGATCGTGGTGGAGCGGGAGCGGCAGCGGATGGCGTTCCGCACCGCCGAGTACTGGGACATCCTGGCCACCCTCGCCGTGGCGAACGCCGGTGAGGGGCCGCGCACCTTCAACGCCACCCTGATCGCGCTCAACGGCGACCGGATCGCCACCGGTAAGGACTTCGAACCCACCACGGGCAAGGTCCGGGCCGGCGCGGGCGTCGTCCACCTCGACGAGGGCGGTGCCCGGGGTCTGGCCGCCCGGCTCGACGGGCGGCCGTTCACGGTCACCCGGGTCGAGGAGAAGCCGTACCGCCGCCGCCCGTACGCGCCGTTCATCACCTCCACGCTCCAGCAGGAGGCGGCCCGCAAGCTGCGCCTGTCCTCGCAGCAGACGATGCGTACCGCGCAGCGGCTCTACGAGAACGGCTACATCACCTATATGCGTACCGACTCGGTAAACCTGTCGGAGACCGCCATCTCGGCGGCCCGCCGGCAGATCGTCGAGCTGTACGGCGAGCGCAGCGTTCCGCCGGAGCCCCGCCGCTACACCGGCAAGGTCAAGAACGCCCAGGAGGCGCACGAGGCGATCCGCCCCGCGGGGGACAACTTCCGTACCCCGGGCGAGGTGGCCAAGGAGCTGTCCGCCGAGGAGTTCAAGCTCTACGAACTGATCTGGCGGCGCACGATCGCCTCGCAGATGACCGACGCGGTCGGTTCCAGCGTCTCGGTGCGCATCCGCGCGGTCTCCACCTCCCAGGAGGAGGCCGACTTCGGCGCGACCGGCAAGACCATCACCGACCCGGGCTTCCTGCGCGCGTACGTCGAGTCCAGCGACGACGAGAACGCCGAGGCCGAGGACGCCGAGCGCCGGCTGCCGACCCTGGTCAAGGACCAGCCGCTGACCGCCGACGAGCTGGCCGCGCAGGGCCACCACACCCAGCCGCCGTCGCGCTACACCGAGGCGTCGCTGGTCAAGGCCCTGGAGGAGCTGGGCATCGGCCGCCCGTCGACGTACGCGTCGATCATGCAGACGATCCAGGACCGGGGGTACGTCACCAAGCGCGGCCAGGCGATGATCCCCACGTTCCTGGCCTTCGCGGTGATCGGCCTGATGGAGCGGCACTACCCCCGCCTCATCGACTACGACTTCACCGCCAGCATGGAGAACGAGCTGGACGAGATCGCCGGCGGTGACCACGCCGCGGTCGACTTCCTCACCGCGTTCTACTTCGGCAGCGCCAACGGCGCCGGCGACCAGGACATCGCCCGCTCGGGTGGGCTCAAGAAGCTCGTCACCGAGAACCTGAGCGAGATCGACGCGCGCAGCGTCAACTCGATCCCGCTCTTCACCGACGAGGACGGCCGCGAGGTCGTCGTCCGGGTCGGCCGGTACGGGCCGTACCTGCAGCGGGCGGTCCCTGGCGAGACACCGGCCGCGCCGGCCGAGGGCGAGGAGGCCGGCCCCCAGGGTGACCGGGCGCCGATCCCCGAGGGCCTGGCCCCGGACGAGCTGACCCCGGAGAAGGTGCACGAGCTGTTCCTCGGCGGTAGCGGCGAGCGCAAGCTCGGCGACGACCCGGCCACCGGCGAGCCGATCGTGCTCAAGTCCGGCCGCTTCGGCCCGTACGTCTCCAGCGGCGAGCGCAAGTCCTCGCTGCTGCGCTCGCAGACGCCGGATTCGCTCTCCCTCGACGAGGCGCTGCGGCTGCTCAGCCTGCCCCGGCTGGTGGGCGTCGCGCCCGACGGCGTGGAGGTGTTCGCCAACAACGGTCGCTACGGCCCGTACGTGAAGCAGGGCGAGGAGTTCCGCTCGCTCGAATCCGAAGAGCAGATGTTCACAGTCACCCTGGACGAGGCGCTGGCCCTGCTGGCCGCTCCGAAGACCCGGGGCCGCCGGGCCGCCGCGCCGCCGCTGCGCGAGATGGGCGTCGACCCGCTGACCGAGAAGCCGTTGGTGATCAAGGACGGGCGGTTCGGTCCGTACGTCACCGACGGCGAGGTCAACGCGTCCCTGCGGCGTGGGCAGACCCCGGAGGCGCTGAGCATCGAGGAAGCGTCCGAGATGCTGGCCGACAAGCGGGCCAAGGGCCCGGCGCCGCGCAAGAAGGCGGCGGCGAAGAAGGCCCCGGCGAAGAAGGCGACGGCGGCGAAGAAGGCCACGGCGACGAAGAAGACGGCTGCCGCCGCGAAGTCCACCGCCGCGAAGAAGACCACCACTGCCAAGGCGACGGCGGCCAGGAAGGCGGCCCCGGCGAAGAAGGCGGCTCCGAAGAAGGCCGCCACCGGTTCTGCCGAGGGATGACAGCCAGCTTCCGCCCCAAATGGGTTAAATGTCCAATTTGGTGGCGGGGCTCTGGCGCGGACTGCCTAACGTGAGGGAATGTTCGCAGTCCCTGTCCCGCGTCGCCGCGTGCTCGTCGGTGCTGCTGCCGGTGCGTTGCTGCTCGCCGTGGCCACGGTCGGCATCCGGGCGAGGGACGCGGTCGACCCGTCACCGGCCGGCGCCACCCTGTCGCGCGCTTCACCGCAGGCGGTCGCCCCCGGGCCGACCCGCGATCCCGCCAACCCGCGGACTTTGCGACTCGTCGCCGCGGGTGACGTTCTTATTCATCCCGCGGTGACCGACCAGGCGCGCCGGGACGGTGCCCGCGCCGGAGGCATGGACTTCGCCCCGATGTTCGCCGGGGTCGCCCCGGCGGTCCGCGACGCCGACCTGGCGCTGTGCCACCTCGAGACGCCACTGGCCGATCCCGCCGGCCCGTTCGCTGGCTATCCGTCGTTCAATGCGCCCCCGCAGGTGCTCGACGGGCTGCGCGCCACCGGGTTCGACGGCTGCTCAACCGCCTCCAACCACACCCTCGACCAGGGTGCCGACGGGGTGGCCCGGACGATCCGCGCACTCGACGCCGCCGGGCTGGGGCACACCGGCAGTGCCCGCAGCGCCGCCGAAGCGGCCCGGCCCCGGATCTATCAGGTCGGCGAGGTTCGCGTCGCGCACCTGTCGTACAGCCTGAACTTCAACGGGCTGAGTCGCCCCTCGGGCAAGCCGTGGCTGGCCAACCTGATCGATCCGCCCGAGATCCTCGCCGCCGCCCACCGGGCGCGGCTCGCCGGCGCCGACATCGTCGTGCTCAGCCTGCACTGGGGTACGGAGTATCAGCACCTGCCGGACGCCGACCAGCGGGCCTGGGCCCGGCAGTTGATCTCCTCGCCCGACGTGGACCTCATCCTGGGCCATCACGCCCACGCGGTGCAGCCCTTCCAGCGCTTCGGCGACAAGTGGGTGGTCTTCGGCATGGGCAACGAACTGGCCCGACACGAGGAGCCGATCAACGACAACCGCGAGGGTGTGATGGTCCGGGCGACCTTCACCGAGACGGCTCCGGGGCGCTGGACGGTGACCCGGATGGAGGCACTGCCAACCTGGACCGACCTGGCGCCGGCCCTCCGGCTGGTCGACCTGACCGCAGCGCTTGCCGACCCGGGCATCCCACCAGGTCGGCGGGGCGACTATCGGGCGGCGTACCAGCGGGTGCTCGGCTACGTCCGGGCCCTGGGTGCCGGCCCGGACCAGGTGGTGGCGTCGGGCGGCTGAGCGCCACCGCCGAGGACGGGGTCGCGGCTACCACCCCGGCTCCGACAGGGGTGCTCTGCACCCACATCCGTCACGCGCCGAGGACGTGGGTCAGGTGCGGGCTGGCGAAGACGCGGTGGGGGTCCAGGCGGTCGCGGACGGCCTGGAAGTCGGCGAAACGGGGGTACGCCTCGGCGAGGGACGCCGCGTCGCGGTAGTGCAGCTTGCCCCAGTGCGGGCGGCCTCCCAGTGCGGCGGCGACCTTCTCGAACGCCTGGAAGTACGGCTCGTACGGCATGCCGACGTACTGGTGTACGGCGATGTACGCGTTGTCCCGGCCGTAGCCGTGGGACAGCCAGATGTCGTCGGCGGCGGTGAAGCGCACCTCGACCGGGAACAGGATCTTGAACGGGAGCCCGTCCACGATCTGTCGCAGCGCGGCGAGCGCCTCGGGTAGCGCCGCGCGGGGGAGGCCGTACTCCATCTCCACGAAGCGGACCCGGCGCGGGGTGCAGAACACCCGGTCGGAGCGCCCGGTGTACCGCCGTTCGGTGAGCGCGCGGGCGGAGACGGCGCTGATGCCGGGTGCCAGGGCGGGCACGGCCCGGCCGAGGCGGCAGGCCCCGGCGAAGACCCGGTTGGACAGGAAGTCGTCGTCCAGCCAGCCGCGCCAGCGGGACAGCGGCCGGTCGTTGGCGGGTACCCGGTCGTTGGCCTTCACCTGGACCCGCGACGTGTAGGGAAACCAGTAGAACTCGACGTGGTCGTGCCGGCCGATCAGCGCGGGCAGGTCGCCGAGCACGTCGTCGAGGGCGGCGGGGCGTTCGTGGGCGTGCAGGACGAAGGCGTCCACGCAGCGCAGGGTCACCTCGACCAGGACGCCGAGCGCGCCGAGCGAGACCCGGGCGGCGGCGAAGACGTCCGGGTGCTCGTCCGGGGAGCAGCGCAGCACCTCGCCCGTACCGGTGACCAGGGTGAGGGCCTCGACGAAGGTGGAGAGGCAGCCGTAGCCGGCGCCGGTGCCGTGGGTGCCGGTGGAGATGGCGCCGGCGATGGTCTGCGCGTCGATGTCGCCCAGGTTGGGCAGCGCGAGGCCGTGCCGGGCGAGCAGGCCGTTGAGCGCGTGCAGGGGCATTCCCGCCGGTACGGTGACCAGTCGGCGCGCGACGTCCACACTGACCCCGGTCTCCAGCTCGGACAACTCCATCCGCCGGTCGTCGGCGAGGGCGACGGCGGTGAACGAGTGGCCGCTGCCCGCGACGCGGATGCGGCCTCCGGCGGCGGCGGCGTCCCGGACGGCTTCCGCCACGTCGTCCGGCGAGCCGGGGCGCAGGATGGCGGTGGCGCTGCCACGCTGGTTGCCGGCCCAGTTGGACCATCCGGCGGTGAGCGGTGCGGTGCCGACCATGCGCGCTCCTCATTCATGAATATGAACTGACTTCATATCAGGAACGTTGTCCCTGGTAAATACCGCAATTGCGGTCCGCTCGTTGTACCGGTAGTCACGGACTCGTGACCAAGAGATATGTTCATCCGTCGAAGGGGGGTGGCGCCGAGTGTCCACACCAGCCGCCACGACCGGGCCGCTGCGCCGCGTACCGGTGCAGGGTCGAAGTGTCGCGCGGGTACAGCGCATGTTGGACGCCTGCGCCGAACTCGTCGACGAGGTGGGGTACGAGGGGCTGACCACGACCCTGCTCGCGGAGCGCGCCGAAGTGGCGATCGGGTCGGTCTACCAGTTCTTTCCGGACAAGCGGGCGATCGTGCAGGCGTTGACCCTGCGCACGATGGAGTCCTACCTGCAGCGGCTCGACGAGCGTTTCGCCTCCGACGAGATGACCCACTGGTGGGACGGCGTCGACGCGGGAATCGACGAGTACATCACGATGCACCGCACCGTCCCCGGCTTCCGTACCCTGCACTTCGGCGACGTGGTCGACCTGCACCTGCTCGACGAGCAGCGTGACAACAACGGCGTCATCGCCGACCAGTTGGCGCGGGTGCTCACCGAGCGCTTCGGCCTGACCGACGTGCCGAAGCTGCGCTTCGTCCTGGAGATCGCCGTGGAGGCCGCCGACGCGTTGATCAAGCTCGCGTTCCGGCGCAAGTCCGATGGCGACGAGCGGGTCCTGCTCGAGGCGAAGGCGCTGATCCGGGAGTACCTGCACCGCCAGGTCGACGGATGCGAGAGCGAGCAGCGCGCCGAGGCCGCCCAGTCCGCCTGACCTGGCGGTGCGAGCACCCAGGGCCTGTTTCACAAGAACTGCCCGGCCTGCGGCGGGCCCGGACGACGACCGGCGGCGTTGCGGTGGCGTCCGGATACGACACCGGTATCCGAACGCCACCGCGCCCTGCCGGATCGCCGCCCGGACTCCGCCTCGCTCGACCGCCCTTAGGAAACAGCCCCTAGAGGAACGCGTGGCCCTCGCCCCGGTAGGTGGGCACGGTCGCCACGACCGCGTCCCCCTCGACGAGGTGCAGCTCGTTGACCCGTTCGCACAGCTCACCCGCCTTGGCGTGCCGGAACCACACCCGGTCGCCGACCTGGAGGGTGGCCGCCGCCGCGCCGGAGAGCGGAGTCTGCACCTCGCCGGCGCCCTCGGTGCCGACGAGCTTCAGGCCGGCCGGCAGCCACGGTCGGGGCAGCCGGCTGTCGGCGGCCTGGCCCGAGGCGATCCAACCGCCGCCGAGCACGGTCGCCAACTCCGGCGTCGGTCGGCGGACCACCGCGCAGGCGAAGAACGCCGCCGGGGTGGGCCGCCAGGCGCGGTACGCGTCGAACAGCGTCGGCCCGTACAGGCCCGATCCCGCGGTGACCTCGGTGACCGCGGGATCGGCGCTGGTCGCGGCCACGCTGCCGGTGCCGCCGCCGTTGACGAACTCCAGGTCGGCGTGTTCGCGTACCGCCGCCACCGCGGCGCCACGGCGGGCCAGCAACTCGCGGTAGGAGCCGCGCTGGGCCAGCCTGATCGCGCCCGCCAGCAGCGTCCGCCCCGGCGGCGCGTCGCCCAGGCCGGCGATCTGCGCCTCGTACGACATGAGCCCGACCAGCCGGAAGCCGGCGCGGCCGGCGACGGTGGCGGCGAGCGCGCCGGCCGCCCGGGCGCTGTGCACCGGCGAGCGGCGGACGCCGACGTGCACGCCACGCAGCGGTCGCCAGGAGGCGTCCAGGTCGAGGCAGAGCCGCAGCTCGGCGCGTTGCCCCGGGGCGCGGACGGCGTCGACGAAGTCGAGCTGGCCGGTGCCGTCGATCATCAGGGTGATCGCGGCGGCGAGTGTCGGGTCGGCTGCCAGCTCGGTGAGGGCCGCCCGGTCGGCGCTCGGGTACGCCACCAGCACGTCGTCGCTCAGACCGGCCCGGACCAGCCAGATCGCCTCGGGGAGGGTGAACGCCATGACACCCTGCCAACCGGGCCGGCTGAGCGCCCGGCCGATCAGGTCCCGGCTGCGCACCGACTTGCTGGCCAGCCGGATCGGCTTGCCGGCGGCGCGGTCGGCCAGGGCCGCCGCGTTCGCGTCGTAGGCGGTGAGATCCACCACGGCGTACGGGGGGTCGAGATGGGCGGTCGCCCGGTCCAGGCGCTCGCGCAGTTTGTCGCTTTCGATGGCCACGTGTGCACGCTAACTGTCCGACGATGAATGCGAAATACCCTCGCATACGTCCCGGGCTGCGGTCGACGCCGTCGGCGGCCTAGGCTCAGCGAGCAGGAGAATGTCGCCGGTGGGGCGGCCCCCACCGGGTCTAGAGTGTTCCACCGGGGGTGCCCAGCGATGGGCCGGCACGTGGAGGTACGGCCATCGAAAGCCAGAACAGCGGCGAGTCGCCCGGCGTGTCGCGCGCGGGTGACCAGTCGGGCAGCGCCGCCAACCAGTCCAGCGGTGGTCAGGTCGACGCGTCCGGCTACGCCGCGATCCGCTCGGTACTGCGAATCAGACCGTTCCGCCGGCTCTGGATCGTGCTCGGCGCGGCCTCCTTCGGTGACTGGCTCGGCTTGCTCGCCACCGCCCTCTTCGCCGCCTCGCAGGTGCAGGGCAGCACCGCCCAGGGCGCCGCGTTCGGCGGGGTGACCGCGATCCGGCTGCTGCCCGCGCTGGTGCTCGGCCCGGTGGCCGGCGTCTTCGCCGACCGGTTCGACCGACGCTGGACGATGGTCATCTGCGACCTGCTGCGCTTCGTGCTCTTCGCGTCCATTCCGCTCTACGCCCTCAGCGGTGCCGCCGGCGGCCTGGTGGTCGGCTGGGCGCTGATCGCCACCTTCCTGATCGAGTCGCTCACCCTGCTCTGGATCCCGGCCAAGGAGGCCGCGGTCCCCAACCTGATCCCACGGGCCCGCCTGGAGGCGGCCAACCAGCTCACGTTGATCACCACGTACGGCCTCACCCCGGTGGCCGCGGCCATCGGGCTCGCCGTGCTGGACCGTGGGGTCAGAGGCGCTGTGGGCGGCGATCTACCCTCCTGGGCCGAACCGGCTCAACTCGCACTCTGGTTCAACGCCTTCTCCCGGCTCGCCACCGCGTTGGTGGTGGCATTCGGGATCAAGGAGATCAGCGAGGCGCAGCGCGGCGAGGCGGGGCGTTCCGAACAGAGCATGTTCCGGCAGTTCTCCGAGGGCTGGAAGTTCATCGGCCAGACCCCCCTCGTCCGCGGCCTGGTGCTGGGCATCTTCGGCGCGTTCGCCGGCGGCGGCATCGTGGTCGGCACGGCCAAGTTCTTCGCCAACTCACTGGGCGCCGGCGATGCCGCGTTCTCCCTGCTCTTTGGCGCGATCTTCGTCGGTCTGGCGCTCGGCATCGGGCTCGGCCCGATGGTCGTCAAGGAGATGTCCCGGCGTCGCTGGTTCGGCATGAGCATCGTGCTGGCCAGCGCCGCCGTGATGACCCTCGCCTTCGCCATCCACCTGTCCATGGCGATCGTCGGCGCGGTGCTGGTCGGCGCCGGCGCGGGCATGGCCTTCCTGGCCGGCACCACGCTGCTGGGCGGTGAGGTGGCCGACGAGGTGCGGGGCCGGGTGTTCGCGGTGGTGCAGATCGGCACCCGACTGGTGCTGATCCTGGCCATCGGGCTGAGCAGCGTCCTGGTCGGCGTCGGTGGCTCGCGCAAGCTGGAGATCGCCGACCTCGGCATCTCCGTCTCCTCCACCCGACTGCTGCTGCTCGCGGCCGGCGCCGCCGGCATCTTCGCCGGCATCAGCGCCTTCGGCCAGATGGACGACAAGAAGGGCGTCCCGGTCCTCGCCGACCTCTGGGGCTCGATCCGGGGCCGTCCGCTGACGCCGGCGGAGCCGTTCGTCTCCGCCGGGCTGTTCGTGGTGTTCGAGGGCGGCGAGGGCGCCGGCAAGTCCACCCAACTCGCCGCGCTCGCCGAGCGGCTGCGCACCGACGGGCGCGACGTGCTGGTGACCCGCGAACCGGGGGCCACCGGCGTCGGCCGGCGGATCCGGTCGCTGGTGCTGGACACCTCCGGCAACGAGGCGCCGTCCCCACGCGCCGAGGCGCTGCTCTACGCCGCCGACCGGGCGCACCACGTGGCCTCCGTCGTCCGGCCCGCGCTCATCCGTGGTGACGTGGTGATCAGCGACCGGTACGTCGACTCGTCGCTCGCGTACCAGGGGGCCGGGCGCACGCTCCCGGTCGACGAGGTCTCCTGGCTCTCCTCGTGGGCCACCGGCGGCCTCAAGCCCGACCTGGTGGTGCTGCTCGACGTCGAGCCGCGCACGGGCCTGTCCCGGGTCGCCTCGCGCAGCGGGCAGGCCGACCGGCTCGAGGCCGAGTCGATCGCCTTCCACGAGCGCGTCCGCTACGCCTTCCTCGACCTCGCCGCCGCCGATCCGAAGCGCTACCTGGTGCTCGACGCGTCCCGGCCGGTCGGCGAGATCACGCAGCTGGTGGTCCGGCGCGTCGAGGAGATGCTGGGCAAGCCCGGCGGCATCGTGCACCCCCGACCCGCGCAGGGCCCGGACACCTCGGTGCAGCCTGAGTTATCCGACTCGGAGCTGGTGACGATGGAGCACAAGACCTGATGCCGGACGTCTTCGCCGACCTGGTCGGTCAGGACGAGGCGGTGACCGAGCTGCGCCGAGCCGCCGCCGCGGCGGCGGCCGTGCTGCGTGCCGCCGCTACCGACCGGACGCCCGCCCTCGTCGCGGCGGGCGAGGCCGAGACCGGTGCCGGCGCCCCCGACCCGGGCACCGGGATGACCCACGCCTGGATCTTCACCGGGCCACCCGGGTCCGGTCGCTCGGTCGCCGCGCGCGCCTTCGCCGCGGCCCTGCAGTGTGCGTACGGCACCGGTTGCGGCGAGTGCCCCGGCTGCCACACCACGTTGGGCGGGACCAACGCCGATGTCCGGCTGGTGGTGCCGGAGGGGCTCTCCATCGGCGTCAACGAGATGCGCGCGCTGGTGCTCCGCGCGGCCAGCACCCCGTCCGGCGGGCGCTGGCAGGTGGTGGTCATCGAGGACGCCGACCGGCTCACCGAGGCAGCCGGTAACGCCCTGCTCAAGGCCATCGAGGAGCCGCCACCGCGGACGGTCTTCCTGCTCTGCGCCCCGTCCACCCACCCGGACGACATCTCGGTGACCATCCGGTCGCGCTGTCGGGTCGTACCCCTGCGGCAGCCGCCGGCCACCGCGGTGGCCGAGGTGCTGGTCCGTCGGGACGGCATCGCGCCCGACGTGGCGCGGTGGGCGGCGGCCGCCGCGCAGGGGCACGTGGGTCGGGCCCGCCGGTTGGCCCGCGACCCGGAGGCCCGCAAGCGGCGTGAGGCGGTGCTCGCCGTGCCGCGCCGGCTGACCGGCGTGGGCGCGGCGTTCGACGCGGCGTCCGCGCTGATCGAGGCTGCCGAGGCGGAGGCCGAGGCGTCGGTAGCCGAGGCCGACACGGCCGAACGGGCGGCCTTGGAGACGGCGCTCGGCGCGGGCGGCACCGGCCGGGGCGCGGCCGGCGCGATCCGGGGCGCCGCCGGTCAGCTCAAGGAGCTGGAGAAGCGGCAGAAGTCGCGGGCCACCCGCGCCCAGCGCGACGCGCTGGACCGGGCGCTCGTCGACCTGGCCGGCTTCTACCGTGACGCGCTCACCATGGCGCTGCGGGCACCGGTCGATCCGGTGCACACCGACACCGCCGCGCTCGCCGGCGCCGGGGCCCAGAAGTGGGACGCCGAGGGGTCGCTGCGCAGGCTGGAGGCCGTGCTCGCCTGCCGTGCGGCGATCGAGGCGAACGTCAAGCCGCGCATCGCCGTCGAGGCGATGATGCTCGCCCTGTGGAAGGGCTGACCAGCAGCTCCCGCCGGTTGTCCACAGCCATCGACACGTGCGATTGCTGTGCGGTACGGTCCGGTGTGCCGTGGTGACGGTGACGGCACGCTCAGTGAGGACCCATCCGGGAGGAGTCGCCGATGCCGCGGGGGGAGATCGACGAGGCCTGGATCGAGGAGGCGGTGCGGCGCTACCGCCGTATCGAGTCGTTGCAGGCCGAGTTCGACCAGGCAGTGTCGACGGTCGAGGTCACCGTCCGTTCGCCGGACGGGCTGGTCGAGGTGGTGGTCACCGCCGCCGGGCGCATCACCGACGTCCGGTTCCTGGGGCCACTGCACGCCCGCAGCCCGCGCGACGTGGCCGGCTCGGTGCAGGCCGCGGTCACCGCCGCGGCGGACGCGGCCGAGTGGGCCCGGGAGAAGCTGCACAACGAGACGTTCGCCGCCTACCGACCGCTCGCGGGGGCCTGACATGGACACGCTGCGCGCGCTCTCCGCCCGGCTCGACGAGGCGAGCGCCACGCTCACCACCCTGTCCCACACCGTCACCGCCAGTGATCCGGCCCAGGCCGCGTTCGGCGCGGACGCGCCGGGCCGCCCCGGCGAGATCGGTCGTGCCCTGCACCGGCAGTGGGCCGCCGCCACCGACGACCGGGCCCGCGAGGCGCGAGCCGCCGCCGGCCGCCTCGCCGCCGCCGCCTCGGCCGTCCGCGAGGCCGCCGACCGGTACGCCGAGGTCGACCGCGCGGCCCGCCGCCGGATCACCGGAGAACCGTGATGGACCCACTGGACCGGCTCGCCGAACCCGGCCTCGACCTGCTGCGCCGGGTGGACGCGTTGCTCGCGGCCGGTGTTCCCGAAGGGCACCGGGTGTGGCCCCTGCTCCGCCGGATGCAGGTACTGCCGGGCGACGCCGTCCGGGGCTTCCTCGACCTGCACCCGGCGCTGCTGGTCAGCGCCGGGCACGCCGTGCGCCGGCTCGTCCGGGGGTACGACGACGTCGGCGCGGCGCTCACCGACCCCGTGCTCTGGTCCGGGCCGGCCGCCTCGGCGTACGGGCAGGAGCGTGCCGCGCTGCTGCGCCACCTGGACGAGGGGCCGGAGAGCCTGGTCGGGCGGATGGAATCCACCGCCGGGTACGCGGACGCGCTCGCCGACTGGGTGGAGGGCAGCCGTCTCGCCCTCGCCCGCACGCTGGCCGACCTGCTGCGCTCGGCCGAGGCGGTGGCCGTGGTCGCCGCCACCGCCGCCGGCCCACCGAACCGTTTGACGCCGGTCGGGCCGGGCGTCGCCGACGCTGCCGAGATCGCCGCGCGGGTGCTGGCGGTGCTCTGCGTCGCGTACGACGGCGCCGAGACACTTCTGCGCCAGTGGGCACCGAGCTTGGCCGAGTCCACCTGGCGGTCGCCGACCCAGGAGCGCGCCCGCTACGACCAGCACACCCGGGTCGGCTGGTAGCCGCATCCGGCGCCCGGGTCTGGTGGTGGTGTTGGTTCGCGGGCAGGCCACGGCGTCGCTCGCGGACGCCAGAGCAGAGCCGGCGCACACGGCGACGCCGTGGTCTTCCCCCTGCACCCCCCGCAGGTCTGCCTCCACTCAACGCTGTCCGGCAGCGTTTGTCCCCTTCCCGGGCACGGATTCAACCGTCCGGGCGAGGATCATCGGCACGACGGGTGGCCCGGCAATCGGTCGAGTCGACGGTCATGAATGGAGATGGGGGTAGCGCCCGCCGCGTTCTCCGCGGTGATCCGTCGTAGGGTGGGGGGATGGGCATGCTCTGCGCGGTCAGCTTCAACCGGTACGGGCGCCTCTACTACCTGGACCCGGGTGAGCTGCGTCCCCAGGTGGGCGACCGGGTACTCGTGCCGACCGACGACGGACCCGAGGTCGCCGAGTGCGTCTGGGCCGCCCAGTGGGTGAGCGAGGAGACCGACGGCTTCCCCCGGCTGGTGGGGTTGGCCGGCGACGACGACCTGCGCCGTGACGAGGCGCTGCGACGCCGTAAGGCCGAGGCGAAGGTGGCGGCCAAACGGCTGATTCGCGCGCACGGCCTGCCGATGAAGGTGGTGGCCGTCGACCATGTGCTCGGCTCCGCCGACGGCGGCGGCGAGCGCAGCACGGTCTACTTCACCGCCCCGCACCGGGTGGACTTCCGGTCACTGGTCCGCGACCTCGGCGCCACCCTGCACTGCCGGGTCGAGCTGCGCCAGCTCTCGGCGCGCGACTCGGCCCGGGTCCAGGGCGGCATCGGCTCGTGTGGTCGTGACCTGTGCTGCGCGACGTTCCTCACCGATTTCGAGCCGGTGACCATCCGGATGGCCAAGGACCAGGACCTGCCGCTCAACCCACTGCGGATCTCGGGAGCCTGCGGTCGACTGATGTGTTGCCTCAAGTACGAACACCCGCTGTACCAGCGCTTCCAGGAGACCGCGCCCGCCGTCGGCAGTCGGGTGACGACCCCCGAGGGCAGTGGTCGAGTGGTCGGCCACAGCGTGCCCCGCGACGCGGTGACCGTACGCCTCGACGCGGACGGCTCCCGCTGCTCCTGCTCCCGCGCCTCCGTGTGTGCTCCGAGACAAGCCCACGACCAGCACTACACCCCCTAACCCCCCCACCCCCCGCTTGACCCCCGTTGATCATGAAGTTATTGCCATCGCGCTCGGCGTGTCGGAGCAATAACTTCATGATCAACGGGGCTGTGGGTGGTCCGTCAGGTGAGGACTACCGGGGGTTCCGTTAGGTGGGGGGTCAGGGGGCTTTTGGGAAGTAGCCAGCTTGCGGTGGGGGTCTGGTCGGGGTTGACCTGCCAGTCTCGGGACACCCGGTCGACGCCGATGGCGTACACGGTCAGCGTGCCGTCCGGGTCGATGCGCAGCCGCAGGAACGACTTGGAGTCCTCGATGCCCTGGCCGGCGAACAGTTCGTTGACGTTCACCCCGAAGGCGCCCGCCACCAGCAGATACGCCGCGACCAGCTGACTCGCCACCAGCCCGATGATCGGGCCGTACACCACCACGGCGGCGACCGCCGGCAGCGGCCACGGCCAGTCGTAGAACGGCAGCGCCAACCAGACCCAGGTGCCGCCGGCGGCCAGCGCCACATGGGCCACGCCGTGGCCGACGCCGAGGAGCCAGTGCCGGGCGTGCCGCTTGCCGCTGGCGCTGGGCGGCTTGGCGAAGAGGATCGCCGCGATCACCGTCACCAGCACCATCAGCACCAGCGGAACGCTGAACAGCCGTTGGTCGGTGCTGTCGCCCCAGTTGGCCGTCGCGCCCGCCATGGCAAGCATCAGCAGGGTGTGCAGGGTGCCGAGCAGAGTCGCGAAGCCCGGGTTGCGGAACGGCAGACGCCCGAAGATGCCCCAGCCGTACCGGCGCGAGCGGGCGGCGTCCGGGTAGCGGGCCACCAGGTCGTACGGCTGGGTGCGGCTGGCCCGCCGGGCCAGCGTGTCGCGTGGTGGCACCTCGATGCGCTCGGGCAGCTTGTGCGTGGGGTACAGGTACGCCCCACCACCGCCGCAGGTGATCAACTGCCGGTCGTGCCCGGCATAGCGGGCGTAGTGGTGCAGGTCGCCGGAGAGCAGCAGCCGCACCCGTGCCCCGGTCGGGTCGATGATCGTCCGGACGAAGTAGTCGATCGAGTCGTACGCCGTCGGGTCGTCGGCGGCCTTGACCCACGTCGGCGACGGCGTCGCGATGATCACCTTTGACTCCGGGGTGAGCCGCCGGGCCACCTCGTCGAAGTAGGCCAACTGCGGATCGTCGAGGTACGAGCCGGACTGGTCGTCCACGCCGAGCAGCCACCAGCCGGCCGGCAACTCCACGGCGAAGTACGACCGCGACTGCCCGGTACGCCAGCCGGCGAAGTTACGGTCCCGGGAGCGGACGAACAGCCGCAGGAAAGCGGTCAGGCCGTCGTACCAATCGTGGTTTCCCGGCACCGCGAACAGGGTGGGACCCTCGGGCGGCGTCGCCGGCAGCGCCGCCTGGTAGGGACCCTTGCAGCGGTTCTCGTACTCCGCGTAGGCCGCCGACGGGTAGACCTGGTCGCCGCCCATCACCAGGGTCTGCGCCCGGGGCAGCCGGTGCCCGTCCACGGTCAGCTCCGGCTGCGCCAGCAGGTACGCGACGGAGTAGGTGGCGTGGAAACCGTCGCCGAGGTCGGCCACGTAGTCGAGCCAGAGCCCACCGTCCGGCCCGGCCTGGCGGAAGATGTCGTCGCCGAAGGCGTTCTGCAACTCGCGCTTGTCGAGGTACGCGCCGAAGAGGATCGCCAGCAAGGTCCGGATGCCGGTGCTGATCAACAGGAACGGCGCCAGCCACGGCACCGGCTTGCGGGGGGTGAAGCCCAGTTCCAGCGGGTCGGTAGAGCGTGGGCGGCGAGGAGCCGGCTCTCCGTCGGGTTGCGCGTCCGCCGGTGCCTGGTGATCGTCGCGTTCGTCAGTCACCCGCCGCAGCGTAGTACCGGTCAGTGTGCAGCGCTGTCCGGTAATTGGCCGGATGGCGGTGCTTGTCCGTTTGGTGACGGCGGGAGCGTCGGGGGTATCCCGCTCGGCCCAGGGGTGCGGGGTGCCGTACACTTGCTGATCGTTGCCGCCTTAGCTCAGTCGGCTAGAGCGACGCACTCGTAATGCGTAGGTCGACGGTTCGATTCCGTCAGGCGGCTCGGCACGGAAGCCCAGGTCATCGACCTGGGCTTCCGCCGTTCCCGCGCCCGTCATGCCTGGCGGTGTGGGAGGGTGCCATGCCCGCCGACGACGAGGCGCCCGACGAGGTGTACGAGGCCCTGGCCCCTCAGCCATCCCCTGGGTCGCCCGCGTCTTCGCCGGGCAGCACCACCCCGAGATCAGAGCGCATTGATGCCTTCAGCGCCTTGAGCGCGTCCTCGACGGGGCCGAGCACCTTCGGTGTCGTGGGCAGGTCGCCTGCGACCTTGAGGATCTGGTTGGCGAAAAGCACGGTGAACAACTGATCGGCTGCCTGCTTCGTCGTGGGGCTGGCCAGTAGCTCCATTTCGGCGTTCAACGTGTTCATCTTCTGTAGAGCGCCGGCGTAGTCGAAGCGAGGGGTCGGTCGATCGCTGTCCAGGGCCGTGCCGGTGGGGAGCGTGAGCGGCTGGCTGAACCAGCGCCGTTGACTCTTTGCCCATTCCTCATAAATCGACAGGTACTCGACGTAGATCGACTTGCGGGTCTCGATCCACCGCCGCTCGTCCTCATGTCGCTGGGCTGCCACGAGCCGATCAAGCTCCGCCTGGCCCTGCTGCTTGAGCACCTTCACGGACGACTGAGCCTGCAGCCACGCGCCGGAGAGGCCTGCGATCAGCGCCCCTGCGGCCGGTACAACGATTTCCCACCACCTCGCCATCGCGCACCTCCCGCCCTCCACCGTGTCACGGAAAATCCACTGAGGATGAAGTGGCGTGGATCTCGTAGCATTGATGGCGGACGTTCGGTCGAGGAGCGGGGAGTGGTGGCATGAAGTTCGACATGGGGGCTCAGACGCTCGGCAGTCTGACCAAGCAGACGCAGGGTTCCTCCGATGATCTCGGTTCTCTGATCAAGCAACTGATCGCCGCGGCCGAGCCGTTGCAGGGCAACTTCAACGGGGCCGGACGGGTGGCATTCGATTCGTTCAAGGCGAACGCCGATTCGATCACCGCCGAACTGAACTCCTCCCTGGGCGCGATTCTGGGTGGCCAGAGTGGAATGGACTCCTCGTTCGGCCAGGGTGACACCGAGATGTCGGACAATGCCAGGTCCTCCGAGGGCACCGCGAACTTCGACGCCGCCAGGTTCTCCAGCAGCCGCTGACACGGGGAGTGACAGTCATGACAGACCGACGTAGTTTCGACACCGGCACGTCGCAGCAGGTGCAGGGTGACCTCGCCGGCATCATCGGGCGGCTCGAGTCACTGATCTCGCAGCGCAGCTCCGACGTCGCGGCCGCGATGGCCGACTTCCAGGCTGACGGGGTGTCCGAGGAGTACCGGACCGTCGAGGACCGGTGGAACCGGGCAGCGGGCGAGGTCCGCACGATCATCGACCTGGTCAAGACCACCATGACGAAGAACGACGAGACGGCGAACACCACGCTGTCCCGGGCCCGCTCTGCGGTGCAGTCGATCGGTTGAGTCGTTATCCGACGAGTTGTTGACGAGGGAGCACGAGCGTGAGCGCGTGGGATATCTCCCCCGGTGGAGTGCGCGACGTCCTGACTCGTACACATGCCGCGGCCATGCCCTTCGAGGGGCAGATGACGAGCTTGAACTCGGCGTTGGAGGGATCCGCCACCGAGTCCAGTTCGGAGATCGTGGGCCAGGCGCTTCAGGGCTTCGTGGAGTCGATTCGGACGGATCTCGAGTTCGTGTTCACTCGCACGGGGGCGTGCATGCAGGCAGCGGCGCAGGCGACGAACGCCTACGTCGAAGGTGACCTGGAGATGGCGGCGAACGCGCAGCGCAGCGCGGCGGCGGCACCCGACCCGTCGGCCACGATGCCGGGGCCGGGCGGTGGGGCGGTGCCCCGATGATCAACCCGGGGGAGATCCCGCAGATCCCCGGCAACATGGATGCGCTGGCCACCCACGCCCAGACGGTTCGGACCGCTGGCGTCGACTTCGCCAATACCGGCCAGGCGGTCGACAGCACCTGGCAGGGGCTGGCGGCGGTCTACAAGGCGCCGGAGGCGACGCAGCTCTTCGCCGCTTCCGGCCCGGTGCGTACGGTGTCGGCCTCGGTGGGCGAGGACATCCAGGCGGTCGGGGCCGCTCTGGCCACGTACGCCACCGAGGTCAAGGAGATCAAGGCTCAACTCGCCGCCCTCAAGGGCCAGGCGGAGGAGTTCGTCGGCTCGGTCAAGGACGACGAGGACTGGCGCGAGGATCAGGGCAAGGTTGACAAGCACAACGGCCTGATCACCGCCGTGAACACGCAGGTGGCCGCGTTCTTCGAGGCGCAGCGCAAGTGCGCCAACACCATCAACGCGCTGTACGGCGGCCGCCAGTACCGGGCCGACAATGCCGACGGCCAGGCCGAAGACGGCGAGTACGGCTTCACCGCCGACACGCTGAACGCCGCCGCCGGTGAGGACGGCGCTCTGCCGTGGGGCAGCAACGAGGAGCACGACCGTGGCTTCTGGGGCGACGTGGGGGCGTACTTCGTCGGCATCGGCGAAAGCTTCGTCACCATGCTCGAAGACCTGGGCGGGCTGATCGGCCGCGATCCCACCACGGGCGAGTGGAGCTGGGGTACGGCCGGCCAGTCGTGGCTGGGTCTGGGCAAGTTCGTGTGGGCGGTCTCGATCTACGTCAATCCGGTGACGATCGTGATCGACCAGACGGTCGGCATGCCGTTCTTCGAGCAGCGCGAGGCGGGAAACCTCCTGCTCAACGCAGGCAAGACCATCATCGCGTACGACACCTGGGGCGAGGACAAGTCGAAGGCGGCCGGCATGGCCACCTTCAACATCGTCTCGGCGGTCGTGGGCACCAAGGGTGCCGCCTCCGGGCTGCGCGGTGCGGGCGCGGCGGTCAACACCATTCGCGGCAGCGCCACCGCCGCGCGGGTCAGCGCCGCCCTGGTCCGTACCGGTAACTGGCTCGACAAGCTGCCCACCGTCGGCGAGGTGGCCATCAACCTCGCCAGGAAGTTCGACATCAAAATCCCGCAGCTCGGGTTGGTTCCGGCGATCGCCGGCGACGTGCCGATCGGGCGTGGCTTCGACGTCGAGATGCCCAACGTCCGCGGTGGCGACGCGATGCACATGGACGGCGGCAACGGGCCGGGCGGCCACGTGCCTGGCGGGAACACGCCGGGCGGTCACGTCCCGGGCGACCTGACGCCCGGTGGGCACATCCCGGACGGCAACGCCCCCGGTGGGCACATCCCGGATGGCAACGCCCCCGGTGGGCACATCCCGGATGGCAACACCCCGGGTGGCAACCTCCCGGAGGGCAATACCCCTGGTGGCAACCTGCCGGAGGGCAACGGACCCGGTGGCAACCTGCCGGACGGCAACGCGCCCGACGGGAACCCGCCGGGCGGAGGCAACCCCGATCGCGGACGGGACCTCACGCCGGATGAGCAGCAGCGGTTCGTCGATCAAGCCGAGCGGCTCAATCCGGCAGCGAGGGCCCAGGCGTTGGAGTTGCTCGCCCGTAGCGACCTGCCCGACGGTGTGGCCAACCGCGCCGTCCGGGACTTCGTCGACCTACAGGATTCCGGGCGACTGGCAGGCAGTGCGGATCGGCAGGCCCAGGTCCTGCGCGACATGATGGAACAGTTGGGTGGAGACCGTTCCGCCGCAGTGGGAGCGGCTGCTGAGCTACGTGCCGCGAACGACGTTCTCAACAGTCCCGACCTGATGCCTGGCTCGAAGATCGGTATCAGCGTCAAGAATGAGCCTCTCGATCTCGGCACCGGCACGGTGGTCCGTACCGGTGACGTCCCCGAGTCGGATCTGGTGTACCAGACCAGGGACGGCAAGGTGCATTTGGACGAGGTCAAGGCGACCGCGCAGACGGTGGCCAATAAGATCAATGAGAAGCCCGATCAACTGCGCCGGATGCTTGACTGGCAGGCGGCAGATCCCGCAGGGCGGGCAGTGGGTTACCGGATCGGGACCGACGAGGGGTTGAAGGGCCTGTTCAGCATGACCAACCCTGAGCCGAAGCTGTATGCGCTCGACCGGATCGCCGATGCGGACGTGCCGCTTCAGATTGGCGGGCGCACGTTAACTCCGGATCAGCTGCGCCAACTGCGTGAGGCGGCGGAGCAGGCGGCGGCGGATCCAGCGCATCCCATGAAGCGGGGCCAGGCGGGGGCCTGGTTCGACGAACACCTGCCGAACCTTGCTGCCGCACGCGACTTCCTCAGGCCCTATGGAGTTGACTTCCTGTGAGCGAATCTTTGGTACCGCCCGAACTGTTGGCCCTGCCGCCCTCGTGGCAGGCGGCGGAGTCTGGGCGACGTCACCCCGTGATCAGGGACCTGCCGGCCGACCCTGAACACCGGTCGCTGGCGCTCTCGGCCCTGGAAGCGTGTCTGGCCTTTCAAGTGAAGTCCGCCGCTCGTTATGGCGACGACCCGAACTGGGGGTTGCCCGAGGCGTTCTCCAACGACGACTGGTTCCTGCTGCAGATAAGGCTCAAGCGGCGGCTGCCGACCCTCGCCGACGTGACGCGCACGAACGTGCGTGACTGGCTGCAGGAGGGCGACGTGGCGGAGATCCTCGAGGCCACGTGGACCGAGCCCTCGGATGAGCTCATCGAGGCGGTCGGCCAGATGTGGACGACTTTCATCGTCAACGGTCTGATGGTGGATCTGCTCCGTTGGCTGGGGTGGGTCGCACGAGATCATCTGGATGTCGCAGAGCGCGCCAGGGCGCTCGACTTCCTCAAGGCGGCCACCCGGCGCCTGCCGTGGCGTCACACGATCGAGACCATTCCGGTGATTCTGAGTCTCGGCGGGCCGGATGAGCGTGGCTACTTCGACCAGTTGGCGAATGATCCGGGCCTGCACGAGAAGACGCGTGCCGAGGCGGCAAGCAAGCGGTGGCTCATCGACAGTGAGAGCGCCCGAGCCTAGCGCGTCACTGCTCCTGATACCCCAGACAACGACGTCAGCCGATGAAGTCGCGACCTAACGGCCAGTTCATCCGAGACTGCTCAGCTGTCATCCGTCCGCCGAGGATGGGCTCCCAGCGGAAGCTTCGTCGCGGATAGTTGAGCTAGACAGGTTCCCTATGGAGTTGGTTTAGTGGTTGGTCCCTGGGTTGCCCCCGAGATGCTGGCCGCCGTGCCAGTTCCGTGGCGGCTGGCGGATCCCGTCGAGCGTGGAAAGGCGACGCGCGAGCTGCCGCCCGATCCGCTGTACCGGGCCGAGGCGTTGACTGCGTTCGAGACCTGCCTCGCCTACCTGGTGGACGTCCGGGACCGTCATGGCAACGAGACCGACTGGGGACTTCCCAAGGCGTTCTTCGACGACCACTGGTTCGTCCTGTATGCACGGCTGAAGCAGTCGATGCCGACCCTTGCCGACGTCACACCCGAACGGGTGCGCGAGTGGGTTGAGGCATACCTGGACCCGGAGGAAGTCTTCGGGGTCACCTGGACGACGCCACCGGACGAGGTGGTCGACAGCGTTGGTCGGTCATGGGTCTTCTTCATCCTGCAGGGGGCGGCGGAGAGCCTGGTCCGTTGGTTTCGTCGGGTGGGACCCGATAATCTGGACGATGCGGAACGAGCGCGGGTCGTCGACCTGCTCAAGAAGGCCACTCCTCGTCTCCAGTGGCGTCTGACGATCATCACCATCCCGGCGATTCTGGATCTCAGCGGTTCGGAGGAGAGGGACTACTTCGACCGGCTGGCGAGCG
This sequence comes from Micromonospora sp. NPDC051543, assembly GCF_044454415.1. Classification (NCBI taxonomy): domain Bacteria; kingdom Bacillati; phylum Actinomycetota; class Actinomycetes; order Micromonosporales; family Micromonosporaceae; genus Micromonospora; species Micromonospora sp. NPDC051543. Next base: position 97,098 of record NZ_JBITDT010000005.1, on the reverse strand, counting down.
ATCCGGGCCTGCACGAGAAGACCCGCGCCGAGGCGGAGAGTATGAGCTCGTTCATCGACCGCCAACTCGAAACGATCTAATTGTCCTGGAGGGCTCGTGAGTGTTTCGAGCTATCTGGTGTGTCCGTCGCGCCAGTTGATGATCGGGCTCGGTAAGCGGCTCAGAGACGAGAGTGGCGCGGTCACCGGGTTCTCCATCGGTAACCATCTGACCTCGGAGGACCCGCAGCTCACGCAGGTGATCTGGAAGTTTCTCGCCGAGACAGCCGGTGCCGAACTGGTCGTCAAGTTCAGCGACGACGAGGACTTCGAGGAGATCGCGGGCTATCGCGAGATCGGCGGGGACGAGTACGGCGACATCACGATCGAGGACTACGCGCGCGCAGCATCCTAGAGTTGGCACCGCCCCGCAGAGCAGACCCGATTGGCAGGCAACGCGCTGATGCCGAACTACGTGGAGATCTATTTCGGGTCCACCGAGGACCGCGAGCGGGTGGCCGGCAGGGTCGGTTCCGCCCTCGGGATTCCGTTCGAGCCGTCCGACCAGCCCTACGCCGATTACCTGGGCCGGACCGAGGACGTGGCGATCGACCTCAAGGTGGGCCACGAGCTGGAGGACGACGCGGGGGTCCTGTTCGAGGACATGCCGTACGTGTTGACGGTGCGGGATTTCCGGCGAGGCCAGTTGGACGAACCGGCCGCGCGGAAGATGTTCGTCGAGTTGGACAGGCTGGGTTACCGACCCATCTACCTGGTCAGAGGCCTCCAGGAGATTCTTGCGTCCATCGACTGATCTGACGATCAGCGGGGGACGTTCAGGCCGTAGCGGCGGACCACCGCCCCCAGCGTCTCGTACGGCGCACCCGGACCGCCGTCCACTCGGTACCACCACGCGCGTCGGGCGCCCCGCCCGAGGGGGCGACCCACCACCACCTCCGGCTCGGACTCGACCGGGTTCTCGTGGTGGCCGACGAGGATGCCCCACGGCAGCGCCGGCATGCTCGGTCGGCTCGACCGCAGCCCGCCGGATCGGCCCGGATGCACGGTCACGATCACGCTGCGGGCGGTACCCGCCAGCTTCTCGGCGAGACCTTCGAGCGTCGCCGCGTCGACGACCGACAGGGGCGGACCGGCCAACCGGAGTTGTTCGCGGACGCCGACGTCGACCCGCTCGACCGTCAGGACCCCGAGCGTCGCCGACCCGTCGACGCCGCCGACGACGGTCAGGCTGGTGGGTGCCGGCGCGCGCGTTCGACAGAACGCGGTGAGTTCATGGCGTGACCACGGTTCGGTGACCGGTTCCGCGACGCCCCAACCGGTCGGCTCGGCGCCGGTGAGGGCGCGGACGGCGGCCTCGGTGCTGGCGCCCAGCCGCAGGGCCTCGGTGGCGGGGTGCATGGTGACGATCTGGATCTCCAGGCCGCCCGTCCACGGTGTGCTCGTGGGCAGTGTTCCAGCGGTCCGCGCGGCGTCGGATCTGGCGAAGCGGTGACCGTCCCAGCGCAGCGGCAACCCGGTGAGGCCGTCCCGGTACTCCTCGCCCGCCCGCACCACCCACTGGCCCCGCGCCTGGGCGAGCATCGTCTCGAACGGGTACGTGATGACGCCGTCCACTGGCGTGACGACCTGGAGCAGCAGACCATCGCGTACCGCGTCGACGGCCGCCTGCGCGAGCCACGGTGCCAGGCCGACCACCGCCCGGTCCTGGTGCAGGACGACGGCCCGGTCGGTGATCGTGTCGGTCGCGCCGCTCATCGGCTCTCCCATGTCATCCCTCCGGTGAGCTCGACCAGCGCGGCGGTGAAGCGGCGGGCGACGTCCGCGGCCTGCGGGTCCGCGCCCGGCGCCCGGCTCTCCACCCACCACGCCGGCTCGGGTACGTCGTCGGCGGGGGCGAGGCCCAGGAGCCGCCGCGCCTCCCCGGGTACGCGCACGAGACGCGCGGCCTCGACACTCAGCAGCAGCCGCCCGTCGGCGGGGTCGAACAGTTGCACCAGCCCGACCGCCTCGACGGTGTCCATCTTCAGCTCGGAGCCGGCCGCGAGCAGGGCCCCGAGCATCGCGGCCGCGTCGGGCTCGGCGCGGCACAGCGCCACCGTGTCGAACGTCATCAGTGCTCCTTCGTCTCACCGGTGAACGCGGTCTGCACCATGCGGGGACCATCGCCGGGGCGGATCAGTTGCGCGCGGCCGGTCGGCAGGACCATGGGCCGCACACCCGAGAACAGTTGGCCCTCCGTCCGGTCGCCCGACATGAGCAGGCTGAGGCAGCCGGCCTCCCGTACGGCCAGCGGGAACGGCTCGAACAGGCCGCGTGAGGCACCGGCCACCCGGCGGGCCATCACGACGTGCAGCCCGGTGTCGCGGCCGGCCGCCACGTGCGGCACCAGCGCGCCGAGCGGCTGTGTGGCCGACGCGGCCAGGATGTCGTAGTCGTCGATGAGCAGCACGATCCGGGTCCGCGCCGCCTCCGGCGACTGCCGCTTCGCCAGCTCGTCGGAGACCGCCCTGGAGAGTTGCTGGGCGAGCGCCGGGTTCGGGGCGTACCCGCCGCAGTAGGAGTCGGGCACCACGTCGGCGAGGGCGCGGCGCGGGTCGAACACAGCGAAGACGAGTTCCTCGGAGTCGTACTGGCTCATCAACTCCTCGGCGACCAGCCGCAGCAGGTTCGTCTTGCCCGTCCGGGGGTCCCCGAGCACGAGGAGGTGCTGGTCGCGGCCGAAGAGGTCGAGAGTGGCGGTGGAGAAGTCGTGCTCGTAGCGGCCGAAGGGAACCACCCCGTGACCGGAGGGAGCGCCGGCCAGGTCGGCCACGGGAAGCACGGCGGGCAGGACCCGCACCGGCGGCGGCAGCGCGCCCGTCCAGGCCGCCCGTACCGATCGGGCAGCCGCGACCAGACCGGCGACCGCCGGGTCGGCGACCCCGTCCAGTCGGGGAAGCGCCACCTGGGCGAACAACTTCTCGCTGGTCAGCGCCCGACCAGGCTGGTCCGGTGGTACGGCTCGGGCCTGCCGGCCGTCGATGCTGGATTCGGCGGGTTCGGTGAGCCGCAGCTCGACGCGGTTGGCGAAGGCGACCTGCTGGGCGGCGCGGACCTCGTTCCAGCGCCGGGCCGTGCCGACCACGTGGATGCCGTAGCGACCGCCCCGGGCGAGCAGGCCGTGCACCTTCGCTTCGAGACCTTCGAACTCCGCGTTGAGCTGTCCGTACCCGTCGATCAGCAACACCACGTCGACGCAGCCGACCTCGGCGCGTACGCCTTCGTCGGCGTTTCGCAGGTCCTCGACAGTGTCGAACTGGTGCCGGCTGAAGATGCGCTGCCGGCGGGTGAGCATCGCGTGCACCTCGTCGACCACACGGCGGACACGCTCACGGTCCTCACGGCCGGCGACGCCGCCGACGTGGGGCAGCTCGGCGAGCCCCGACAGGCCGTTTCCCAGCAGGTCGATGCCGTAGATCCCGACGTCGGTGGGACGGTGGGTGGTGGCCAGGCCGAGGGCGAGGGTGCGCAGCGCCGTCGTCTTGCCGCTGCCGGGGCCGCCCAGGATGAGCAGGTTGCCGCCGCTCCCCGCCAGGTTCAGCACCCAGGGGCCCTGCCACTGGCGGGCCGGGTCGTCGAGTCGGCCCAGCGGAACCGGCAGTCCACCGCCGGGCGGCGGGCTCATCCCCAGGCGTACGCCATCCGGTGTGGTGCTCACCCCGCCGGCCATCTCGTCGAGGGTGAGCAGGGACGGCAGGGGCGGCAGCCAGATCGCCGGGACGCGCTGCCCGCTCGCCGCCAGCTGCCGTACCACCGTGGACAGCAGGGTCGGTCCGGTGGTGCGCCGGGTGGCCGTCGGCTCGTCCGGCGCGCTCTCGTCGACGTCGGCGCGGGCGGTTCCGAACATCGGCATCGGTTTCGCCAGCGGTCCGACGATCGGGGCGAGTTCGGCGTCCGCGCCGTCGTCGAGCGGGCCGGACACGTAGGCGGCCTTGAACCGTTGGTAGATCGACACGTCGACCTTGAGGTACCCGTTCCCGGGCAGCGGCGGCAGGTGGAACGCGTCGACCGTGTCGAGGACGGTGCGTGACTCGATCTCGGTGAGCGTACGCAGGCCGATCCGGTAGGCGAGATAGTTCTCCAGGCCGCGCATCTTGCCCTGCTCGACGCGCTGGCTGGACAGCAGCAGGTGCACGCCGATGGACCGCCCGATCCGACCGATCCGCAGGAACAGGTCGATGAACTCCGACTTGGCGGCGAGCAGTTCGCCGAACTCGTCGATGAGCACGAGGAGGTGGGGCAGTGGGGGCAGGTCTTTGCGCTCACCCTGGGCGCGGAGCATGTGGTACTCGGTGATGTCGGTGACCTTGCCGGCGTCGGCGAGTACCTGTTGACGGCGCTGCACCTCGCCGTCGAGGCTCGTGTACATCCGCTCCACCAGCGCCGCGTCGGCCGCCAGGTTGGTGATCAGCCCGGCCAGGTGCGGTAGGTCGCCGAACGGCGCGAAGGTGGCCCCGCCCTTGTAGTCCACGAGGACCATCGCCATCCGCTCCGGCGGATGACTCGCCGCCAGGGCGAGCACGAGCGTACGGAGCAGTTCGCTCTTGCCCGAGCCGGTCGCCCCGACACACAGCCCGTGTGGCCCCATGCCGAGCTGTGCGGGCTCCTTCAGGTCGAGCAGCACCGGACGCCCGGCGGGATCGACCCCGATCGGGACGCGGAGGAAGTCCCGTTCCCCGCGCGGTCGCCAGAGGCTGGTCAGATCGAGGTCGGTGAGGTCGGACAGGCCCAACAGCTCCTGGAAGTCCGCCGGTGGGGTGCCGGTGCCGTCGTCGTAGGAGTCGGCGGACAGTCGCAGCGGTGCGACGGTGCGGGCCAGTCCCTCCACGAGCGGGCCCGGCGCCGCGTCGAGGGTGCCTCGTACGGTCATGGCGGGGGACGCGGTGAGGTCCTCCAGCGTGACCGAGTCGCCGTCGATGGTGATCCGGCGGGAGACGTCGCCGGGCTCGTGCAGCCGGTCGGCGAGCAGATGGACCACGGTGACGCCGAGGCTGGCCAGTCCGACCGTCGGGTCGGGGCTGGCCAGCACGCGAGCCAGCTCACCGTGCGCGTCGTCGATGACCAGCAGGCGCGGCCGGGCCTTCGCCTCGGCTCGCCCGCCACCGTGGCGGAACGCTTTGAGCGCGCTGGTGGCCCGCTCCTCCAGGTCGTCGCGGAGCAGTTCCACGAGCGTCTGCGCCGTGGTGACCAGCAGCGGGGTCGGGCCGGACGGGCCGATCGAGGTCCGGTCGAGCAGGTGGGGCAGCCATCGTGCCCACCGCCAGTCCCGGGCCCGCTCCGGAGTGGTGATGATCGCGAGCGTCACGTCGTCCGGGGCGTGGAAGGTGGCGACCTGCACGAGGATCGCCCTGGCGACGGCCACCGCCTCCGCGTGGTTCGGCGCTATCACGCTGACGTCCCCGGCGCAGTCGAGGTTCGCCCGCAGGGGCAGCCCTGGTGTCAGCGCGAAGCGGCGGATCAGTGAACGCGCCTCGTGACGCATGAACGGATCGAGCGGGTTGGTGGGCGTGCTCTGCTCGCGCAGCTCGATGGGTCGCACCGGCAGCGCGCCCACACCCAGTCGTACGTGCAGGAAGTCGATGTCGGCGCGTCGGCGCTCCCACAACCGGGCCGGGCTGCGGATCACGTCGAGCAGCCGGTTCACCGGCGGGTCGAGGAGGCTGGCCTCCGCACGCATCCGCTGCTCGGTCTCGCGCAGCTGGTCCCGCAGTTCCTCCAGGTAGTCCTGGTAGCGCTCGCGCTGCGCGCGGCGCTGTCGGCCGGCCTTGCCCAGCTGGGTGAGGTACATCGCGCCGGCGGCGCCCAGCGCCGCCACCATCACCACCGCGCCGAGGGCCGCGAATCCGGAGCCACGCAGGAACATCATCATGCTCATGGCCACGCCCGCGCCGGCCATCGGCAGCAGCGCCTGAAGCCCCATCGCGGATTTGCCGTCGGGCAGTTGCGGTGGCGGGTCCAGCACGAGCGGGTCCATCGTGGACATCGGGCGGGCCATCCGGGCCGGGCGGTGCACCATGCGCGTCGACATGCGGTCCTCCGGTCAGATCTGCCGGGCGCGGGTCAGGGCCAACGCGGCGGCGCGGGTCACCTCCACGAGCGTCGCCTCGCCGATCCGCGACGGCGTGATGAGCGCACCGGCGGCCAGGTGGCGGTCGTAGGGCAGCGCCACCACCGGTACGCCGGTCTGCCCGATCAGCTCCCGTGCCGCGCGCTGGTCCAGCGTCGAGCGGCCGTGCGGGTTGCCCGCGCTCAGCACGACGATCACCCGGTCCAGCCACGCCCCGTACCCGTCGTCGACGATCCGACGGAGGGCCTGGTAGGTGCCCCGTACCCCGTCCGGTGTGGCCGCCGCGACGAGCACCACGGCGTGCGCGTCGGCCATCACCCCCGCCGGGGTACGGGCCTCCAGGCCGGGTGGGCAGTCGGTGACGGTGACGGCGAAGAGGCGCGACAGCGCGCGGGTGACCGCGGTGCACAGGTTCGCGTTGGTGGTGCCCCCCGGCAGCACCCAGAGGCCCGTCCCGGTGCGGGGTAGGAGTGGCGCCAGCTCGCGTAGGTCGCCGCCTCGTGCCGCGAGCAGGCCGGGCGCCAGCTGGTGCAGCGACGGCTCACTCGGCACGCCGAGCCGCCAGGTCAGTGAGCCCTCGTACGGGTCGGCGTCCGCGGCGAGGACCGGATCGGCACGACGGGCCGCGAACACCGACGCCAGCAGCGCGGCGACCGTGGACTTCCCGGCGCCACCCTGCACGGAGGCCACCGCGATGCGCCGACCGGTGTGTACGGGCGACTGCACCTTGGCCGCCAGGTCGGCGAGTTCCCGGTTCTGTCGGCCGCTGGCGAACATCTGGCTGGCGCTGCGCCAGGTACGCCGTAGCGCGGAGTCGCCGGAGGGGGGACGGCGTGCGATCGGCGGGTTGGTCGGCTCCGCCACCGAGGGATCGGCCGGCGGTGCGGTTCGCGGCACCGGTGGAGCGCTCATGCCACCCCCTCTCTCAGAAGGTGTCGAGTAGTCGTGAGTAGAGCCCGAACACCCCTACGGCGACGGGCACCAGCGCCATCACGGTCAGGGCCTCGACACGGTCGGCGAGCTGCCGGCCCCGCGCCAGGATGTGTGGCGGCGGCCGGTACGCCAGGATCGCCAGGGAGACCGCGCAGACACCGAGGGCCGCCACGGCGGTGGCCCACCACGTGTCGGGTCGCTGGTGTATCCAGCTCAGCAGCAGGCCACCCACGACGGTCAGCGTGCCGGTCACCAGCGCCACCACTTCGGCCGCCAGCGGGAAGGCGCGCATCCGCAGCAGCAGGGCGGCGGCCACGAGGACTGCCAGCGTGAGTGGCCACGGACCCGGCGTGGCCGCCAGGACGAGCCCGGCGAGCGCCGCCGAAATCGCCGCCGCGATCGCCGCGACGGCCAGTCCTCGATGCGCGGAGTCGACGGCGGCCTGTACGGATACGCGGCTCACCGGCTCGTCGTTGCTGCGTCGGTCGTCGAGACGGGTGAGGCCCGAGGCGATCAGCGCGAACCGGGGTAGCAGCCCCAGCACGCCCACCGACGCGATCGCCATCACCGCCGCGGTCCGCTCGTCGGAGACGCCGAACAACAGCGGGGTGCCCCAGCCCGCGACCAGGAGGAGTGCTGTCCCGCCGCCGAGGAGGCCGGCGCGGCCGTTGCCCGTCGCCGCGCCCACGGCCAGGACGGTGCAGCCGATCACCACGGCCCACAGCGCCAGCTGCCCGGCGCCGGTGTCGGTCCAACCGGGCACGGTGGTCGTCACGATCGCGGCGCCGCTCAACAGCACCGCCACCCCGACGGCCCGTCTGCCCGCCATTCCGAGGACAAGGCCGGCCAGGGCGACCGCGCCACCGATGACGCTGACCAGGGCGGGACCGAGTCGTGGGCCGGAGAACAGGGCGGCCGCGGTGGCGGCCATCAGGCAGGCGCTGGTGGCGGTCCACGCCCGAGGGACGTCACCCCACCGGCCGCGTCGACGCGTGAGATCGTCGCCGACCTCGTCGGAGACGTCGTGGACGATCGCCGCCGGTGGTGCCTCCGAGATGGGATCGACCCGTAGCAGGGCGCCGTCGGGTACGGCGGCCTGCCGCAGACTGCCGGCGGGATCGAGCACCGTGCCGTCGAGGGTGCTGATCTGGTAGCCCCGCGAATCGTCCGTCGGTGGGTGGCCCACGAGGGCGACGACCTCGGGCAGCAGCAGGCCGAGTGGTTCGTCGGCGGGCAACACGAGGTCGATGCGGCGGTGTGGCCCAGCCAGGGTCACCCGACTGAGGTGGCCGGCGGACGCGAGGGCCTGCGGACGGGTCATCGCTGGCCTGTCGGCTGGACCGCTGCCGGGTTGCGTGCCCGCTGTTGCTGGGCGACGACGTTCTGCAGGAACGACCAGCCCACGCAGACGGCGCAGGCCACCGCCGCGAGCACGAGACCGGCCCGCAGCCAACGGAAGCCGTCACCCGTGGCGCGGACGCGGCGCTGCCTGCCCCACAGCAGCAGCTCCCGCATGCGGGCACGGCGAACCGCGACCGACTCGATGAGCTGGGTGTCGAATTCCCGCGCCACGGCTCGATTCTATCCACGGGCGCTAATTCGATTGGGGGCGACGATCACGCGCTGCCGCTGAGCCGCCACGCCAACGCGTCGACGTTGATCAACCCTACGAGGGGCTGGCGGCTGCGAGTGCGGCGGCCACCCGGGCCGCCTCGCGTCGGCCCTGGTCCCGTCCGGCGGCCACGAGCGCGGGTACGACGGACCGGTCCGTCACGCTCGTACCCTGCGCCCGCTTGGAGGCCGTGTCGCGCAGCAGCAGTTCGACCGGGCGGCTCGCGTCCAGGGCGGCTCGCTGCTTCTCGATCCGGGCCCACGGCCCGATGGCGGCGGTGCTGGGCGCGAGGGCGATCACCGGGCCGTTCCCGGGTGCGAGGTCCAGGTTGAGGCTGGACCGCATGCCGCCGTCCATGTACCGGCGACCGTCGATCGCCACCGGAGCGGCGGACTGCGGCATGGCGCAGCTCGCGGCGACCGCGTCCACGAGGGGTACGCCGTCGTGCCGCGTGAAGAGGCGCAGGACGCCGGACTCGACGTCGACGGCGGTGACGCGCAGGTCAGTGTCCTTCCAGTCGTGGTCGGGGAGGCGGGCCTCCGCGATCCGGCGCTGCCGCGACGGGTCGTCGATGGGTGCCGCGAGCGCGAGCTTGCCGAGGCGACGGGCGGCCTGTTCGGGGCTGCGGACGAACAGCTGTGCCCGGGCCAGCCGCAGGAGACTGAGCAGGCCCAGCGCGGGCCCGGTCTCGTGGGGTACGCCCTGACGCTGGCGCTCGTACAGCTCGGGCAGGGGTGTGCCGCTGGCGACCTGGGCGCCCACCACGGCGCCGGCGCTCGTGCCGACAAGCACCGCGTCCGAGCCCACGGTCAGTCCCTCGTCGGCGAGGCCGGCGAGGATGCCCACCTCCCAGGCGATGCCGGCGACTCCACCGCCACCGAGCACCCAGACCGGCCGCGTGTCGTCTGCCATCGCTTGCCCACCCTCCCGCTGATTTACTGCTAACGCCGTTCGCAGTTTGACGCTAGCAGGCGTCGCGGAGGGCTGACAACGGGTGTGCGGCTCAGGGCTTCCGTCGGCCGAAGGTGATCCCGCCGAGCTTGCTCTCCGGCGAGGTCACCGTCATCTCCGCCTCGACCGCGAAGCCGTTGTCGCGCAGCCAGGCCGCCATCTGGGCCGGCCGGCGACGGTGCACGTGGATCCGCATCGGGTGACCGCCGTACCCCTCGGTCTTGAGCGTCGTCTCGTCACCCACGTGGAAGCCGACCAGGAGCGGGCTGCCCGGGCGCAGCACCCGGTGAAAGTGCGCGAGGACCTGACCGAGCCGCTCGTCCGGAACGTGGATGAGCGAGTACCAGGCGATCAGGCCGGCCACCGAGCCGTCGGCCAGGTCGAGGTCGGTCATCGAGCCCACCTCGAACCGCAGGTCGGGGTTGTCTCGGCGGGCCACCGCCAGCATGCCGGGGGACAGGTCGATACCGAACACGTCGAGACCCAGCTCGTGCAGGTGGGCGGTGATGCGACCGGTGCCGCAGCCCACGTCGGCGACCGGACCGCCGCCCGTGGCGCGGACGAGTTCGGCGAACAGCGCCAGCGCGGCCCGCTCGTAGGGCGCGCTCGCCAGAAAGTCGCGGACCAGGTCGGCGTAACTGACCGCCACGGTGTCGTACGAGGTGCGCGTGTCGGTCAGCCAGTCGTCCGCGTCCATTCGGGAAGGTTAGACGTAGATCTTCTTGGCGTACTCCGGGCCGTAGTGCGTCTCCAGCTCCTCCAGGCTCTCGACGGGCGCCTCGACCTCCTTGATCAGGCGGGCGCGGGACGGCAGGACGTCGGGCTGCCAGGTCTCCGGCTGCCACAGCGCGGACCGCAGGAACGCCTTCGCGCAGTGGTAGAAGATCTGCTCGATCTCCACGACCACGGCGAGCACCGGCCGGTGTCCCTTGACGACCATGTCGTCGAACCAGGGAGCGTCGCGCACCAGGCGGGCCCGCCCGTTGATCCGCAGCGTGTCGGTGCGGCCCGGGATCAGGAAGAGCAGCCCGACGTGCGGGTTGTCCAGGATGTTCTGGTAGCCGTCCGCGCGCTTGTTGCCCGGCCGCTCCGGCAGCGCGATGGTCGTGTCGTCGAGCACTAGCGCGAACCCGGCCGGGTCGCCCTTGGGGGAGACATCGCAGCTGCCGTCCGCGCCGGCCGTCGCCACCAGGCAGAACGGAGCTGCGGCGAGCCACTGCCGGTCCCGTTCGTGCAGGCGGGGGCGGTCCTTGTTGGCGGCCCGGGGGTGCGGCGTCCCGAGCAGCTCGCGTAGTTCCTCGTGCGTGGTGATCTCCACCGTCACGTGATCCTCCCTGAGCCGTTGACCAGGGTGGCGGGGGCCACCGTAGCCAGCCTAGGCCCGCGTGGCCATCGAGGTTTGCCCCCGACCGCCGGGGGTACGGCCTGACCCGACACGCCCGCCGCACGTACCGTCCGCAGAAGCGCCGACCAGTGGAGGCCGGGACATGGAGAGCCGACTCAAGGTGCTGGGTCACCCAGTCCATCCGATGCTTGTCATGTTCCCGGTCGCGTTGCTGGTCACGGCGGTGCTCTTCGACATCATCGACACGGTCGGCGGCCCCGACTTCCTCGGCGAGGTCGCGTACTGGAACATCACCGTCGGTCTGATCGGCGGCCTGCTCGCCGCGGCGGCCGGCTCGTTCGACCTGCTGGCGATCCCGACCGGCACCCGCGCCAAGCGGGTCGGTCTGCTGCACGCGGGCGCGAACGTCGCGGTGATCCTGCTCTTCGCCGCCGTCTGGGTGGTCCGGCTCAACGCGGACTCGCGGGCCGCCGGTGGCGCGCTGATCGCCATCGAGGTGGTCGCGGTGGCGATCCTCGGCATCAGCGCCTGGCTCGGCGGCGAGCTTGTCGACCGGCTCGGTGTGGGCGTCGACCCCGACGCAGACCTGAACGCGCCCAGCTCACTGCGGCCCACCACCCAGCGGATCGGAGACGCGCGATGAGCGAGCAGCAGGCCGGTGGGTTCGGCCGGGGATGGCGTAGCCGGCAGCAGGGCTGGGACCCGATGGGCGAGTTGCAGTCGCTGCGCGCCGAGCTGAGCCGGTTGGTCGGCGGCCGGGCCGGGGCGTCCGACGTCGAGCTGACCGAGACGGCGGACGGCTGGCAGGTCGTCGTGCGGTTGCCCGGCGTCGCGCCGGAGGAGGTCGCCGTCGAGCTGGACGACCGCGAGCTGTGCGTGCGGGGTCGCTCCGAGGCGGAGGTCAACGCCGACCAGGGCATCCCCGGTGGCTTCGAGACCCGGGGTTTCGAGTACCGCGTCGACCTGCCGTCGCGGGTCGACCCGGAGGGCATCGACGCGGTGATGGACCACGGGCTGCTGCGGGTCCGCCTGCCCCGGGCGGCGCGGCCCGCGCCGCGCACGATCACCGTCGGCCGCACCGGGCCGCGCTCCGGCGGCCTGTCCGGGGGTACGCCGGTTCCGGCCGACCCCGCGGCGGACCGGGAGCTGCACCACCCGGACGCCGTCGGCGAGATCGACCGGCCGTAGCGGGTCAGGTGGTCACCCCGTCCCTGCTCGGCCCGACGGCCGGGCGAATAGAAGACGTGCGGCGGATCGCCGTACTCCGCGCCAACGCGCTCGGCGACTTCATCTTCGTCCTCCCGGCGTTGGACGCGCTGCGTGCCGCGTACCCCTCGGCGGAGATCGTGTTGCTCGGAGCGCCGTGGCACGTGGCGCTCTGGCGCGACCGGCCCGGCCCGGTGGACCGGGTGCTGGTGGTGCCGCCGGGACCGGGCATCCGCGAGCCGGTGGCCGACGAGTCGACCGCGACGATTGACGACTTCCTGGCGGCGGCCCGGGACGAGGGCTTCGACCTGGCGGTGCAGCTCCACGGTGGTGGCGCCAACTCCAACCCGTTCGTCAGTCGGCTCGGCGCCCGGGTGACCGTCGGGTTGCGTGCCGAGGACGCGCCACCGCTGGACCGGTGGGTCCGCTACGTGTACTACCAGCACGAGGTGATCCGCTACCTGGAGACGGTGGCGCTGGTGGGCGCTCCGGCCACCACGATCGTGCCGACGCTGGCGGTCACCGACGCGGACCGGGCGGAGGCGGAGCGGGTGCTCGGCCCGCCGGAGCGACTCCGGGTGGCGTTGCATCCCGGTGCCAGCGACACGCGACGGCGCTGGCCGGCCGAGCGGTTCGCCGAGGTGGCGGACGCGCTGCACGACGACGGCTACGAGGTGCTGGTGACCGGTACGCCGGCGGAGCGGGACGTCGTGGAACGGGTGGTCGCGGCGGCCGGGGCGCCGGTTCGGCCGCAGGTCGGCACGCTCAGCCTCGGCGGGCTGGCCGGCTGCTACGCCGGTTGCGCGCTGGTCGTCTCGAATGACACCGGTCCGCTGCACCTGGCCGGCGCGGTGGGTACGCCCACGGTGGGCATCTTCTGGGTCGGCAACCTGATCAACACGGCGACGCCGCTGCGCGGCCGGCACCGGCCGATCACCTCGTGGATGGTGCACTGCCCGGTCTGCGGGGTGGACTGCACGCCCGGCATCTACCCACACCGGCCGGGCGACGGCGAGTGCCCGCACCGCGACTCGTTCGTCACCGACGTGCCGGTGGCCGAGGTGCGCGAGGCGGCCCGCGAACTGCTCAACCCGTAATCAGCCCCTCGTCGGCGAGGACGACCTCCCACGCCTCCACGTCCCGTTCGGTGACCGTGGTGGGGGTCTCCAGGTGGTAGGCGCCGCTGGGCAGGATGCCCGCCCCGCCGTGCCGGGCCAGCACCGCGAGCTGGGCGGCCACGTCCTCACCCTGGTGTCTCTCCTGCACCCGACGCCAGAAGTCGAACCCGCCCGAGTCGAGGAGCTTGGCCCGGTCGTAGAGCACGCAGCCGCCGATCCAGGACACCTTGTACGCCCGCCACGCGCCCGGCGGCAGTCCCACCCCGGCGGTGACGTGCAGCAGGTTGGCGGCCGAGTGGATCCGGGCGCGGTCCCATTCGACGCTGCCCGGGCGGATCCGCTCCGGCGCGGGCGGTCCCGCCCACTCCTCGTAGTGCCCGTGCGCCTCCGGTCGTACGTCGTCGACGTACGACAGACCGTGCACGCCGTTGCCCACGAACCCGCAGCCCAGCTCCTCGATCGCGGTGACCAGCCGGCGCAGCGCCCCCGGCTCCAACCAGACGTCGTCGTCGAGGTTGAGCACGTACCGGGCGGCCGACGCGTCGAGCAGGTACGCGCGGTGCTCGGCCAGGCCCCGACGCGGCAGCCGGCGGGTCAGTAGCACCGGGTGGCCGGCGTGCCGCAGCGCCCGGACCATGGTGGCCGCGGCCGGGTGGGCGTACGCCGGCTCGGAGTCGGACTGGTCGCTGACCACCACACCGAAGCCGGGCACCCCCTCCTGCGCGGCGAGCCCGGCCAGGGTGACGGCCAGCTCGGTGGGCCGGTTACGGGTCGGGATCAGCACGTCGACGAGCCGGTCGACGCGGAACTCCGCCGGTACGCCGAGGGCGAGGGGCCGGTTCACGACGACTGGGTACGGGTGCTCAACGACGGATCGGAGGCGTACGACGACGGGTCCTGACCGTGGGACCGGATCCGTTCGATGATCGCGGAGGTGGACCGGTCCGCCACGTACCCGAGGGTCCGCACCTGACCGCCGAGCCGCCGCACCAGTGGCGCTTCCGGCACCAGCTCGGGCGGGTAGTCCCCGCCCTTGACGTAGACGTCCGGCCGGACCGCCTCGATCAGCGCGGCGGGCGAGTCCTCCTCGAAGACCACCACGTGGTCCACGCAGGACAGCGCGGCCAGCAGGGCGCCACGGTCCTCGACCGGGTTGACCGGCCGGTCCGGACCCTTGAGCCGGCGTACGCTGCCGTCCGAGTTCACCGCCACGATGAGCAGGTCGCCCAGGGCGCGGGCCTGCTCCAGGTAGCGCACGTGCCCGGGGTGCAGCACGTCGAAGCAGCCGTTGGTGAACACCACCGACCGTCCCGCCTCGCGGTGTTCGGCGACGATCGCGTCCAACTCCTCGGTGCCGACCACCGCCGGGTGCCCGCTGACCTCCGGCGGCATGTCGAGCGCGGCGAGCAGGTCGTCGCGCAGGCACACGCAGGTGCCGGTGTCGGAGACCGTGATGGTGGCCGCGAGCTGGGCGAGCTGCGCGGCGGTGGGCAGCGGCGCGGCGGCGGCCAGGGCCAGGGTCATCGCTGCCAGGTAGGCGTCTCCCGCTCCCACGGCGTGGCTCGCCGGGACCGGGGTGCTGTGGCTGCGCCGCCGCTCGCCGTCCGCCCCGCCGACCACCGCGCCGTCGGTGTCCAGGGTCACCGCGACCACGTCCGCCCCCGTGTGGGCGTGCAACTCCGCCAGGCGCGACTCGGCCAGCACGGCCCGGTCCACACCCGCTCCGGCCTCGGTGTTCACGGTGACGCCTGTGCCGGTGACGCTGAGACCGTCGCCGGTGAGGGCCACCCGACTCTCGCCCGGCGTGGGTTCGCCGACCGGGCCGGGACGGTCGTCGACGCGGGCCCCGCCCGGGGCGGCCCCCACGCTCAGCTCGGACGGCCCGTCGGCCGGGTCGATGTCCGGGTGTTCCAGGTGCAGGTCGGTGCCGGTCGACGTACGGGTCGCGCCACCGGCCCGGGCCAGCAACCGGGTCGCCTCGGCGAAGCTCGGGGTGACCACGGTCGGCGCGAGCCCGCGCCAGTCGGCGAGGTCGTGGGCGTCCAGCGCGACCGTGGCGTACCGCTCGCGGTTCTCGACCAGCCACGCGCGGACCGGCGCGGGCAGTGCCCCCAGGCCGTAGTCGCAGACCACCAGGGTCGGCGCTTCCCCGCCGGCGGCGGCGCGCAGCTCCTCGGTGGCGCAGTCCAGCGCCGTGAGCAGCCGGATCACCCCGTCCGGGTCGAGCGCGTCGTCGGGGTCACCCGAATCCTCCCGGAGCAGGATCTGGTTGCCGGCCAGCATCCGCCGCTTCACGGGGGTGGGTCGGCCGGGTTGGTTGACGGTACGGTCCCAGACGCCGGCCCGGTCCAGACAGTCGTGCAGTTCGTCCCCGGCGACGTCCGCGCCGACCGGCGCCACCAGCACGGCCCGACCGCCGAGGGTGGCGACGTTGACGGCGGTGTTCGCGGCCCCACCGGCGGCGGAGATCCGCCGACGCAGGGTCAGGACCGGGGCGGGCGCCTCCCGGCAGAGCCGGTCGGACTCGGCGAACCGCCACTCGTCCAGCATGGCGTCACCGACGATCAGGACCGGACGCCCGAGCCAGCTCTCCACGACGGTGGCGAGCCTGCGCTGTTCCGCTGCTGCTCCTGCCATGCCTCCCCGGGTCCCCAGCGGCCCCCGGGCCAAACCTGGGCCGATGTGACGCCCCTCGTGGGGTGTTTCGGGCGCAACGGTGCGGGAAGGGACCTGAGGAACCCCGGAGAGGAGATGTACCGAGATGGCAGCGACATTGCAGGGTAAGAGGATCGCCTTCCTGGCCGCCGACGGTGTCGAGGAGGTCGAGTACGTCCAGCCGCGCGAGGCGGTCGAGAACGCCGGTGCGACCGTGGAGCTGGTCTCGCTCAAGCCCGGTTCCATCCAGTCCTTCAACCACCTCGACCAGTCCAAGACGTACGACGTCGACGTCACCGCGGACAAGGCGGACGCCGCCGGGTACGACGCGCTCGTGCTGCCCGGAGGGGTGGCGAACCCGGACTTCCTGCGGTCGGACCCGGACGCGGTGCGGTTCGTGAAGGCGTTCTTCGAGGCCGGCAAGCCGGTCGGGGTGATCTGCCACGGCCCGTGGACGCTGATCGAGGCGGACGTGGTCCGCGGCCGGAAGATCACCTCGTGGCCCAGCCTGCGCACCGACCTGACCAACGCCGGCGCAACCTGGGTAGACGAGGAGTGCGTAACGGACGGCAACCTGACGAGCAGCAGAAACCCCGACGACCTCCCCGCCTTCTGCACCCAGATCACCAAGACCTTCGCCGCCTGATCCACCCCCCACCACCGGGGGGGGGGGGGTTGGTTTGTTTTTTGGGGTGGGGGGGGGGGGTGGGGTACAATAAAATTTAAAAAGCAA
>NZ_JBITDT010000005.1:0-80430 GCF_044454415.1 Micromonospora sp. NPDC051543 | reverse complement strand
ATTGCCGCCGAGTTCGGCGTGTCATGGCAATAACTTCATGATCAACGCCGATAGGGGGTGGGGTTGCGCGCATGTTCTGGGGTGTGCGGGAAAGAGGGCTTGATGACTGCCGACGCCTCCGCTGCCGCGGTGTTGAACCGCCAGCAGATCAGGCTCCTCATGCTGGGTCTGATGACCGGCATGCTGCTGGCCGCCCTCGACCAGACCATTGTCGGTACGGCCCTGCCGACGATCGTCGGTGAGCTGGGCGGGATCAACCACTACTCGTGGGTGGTCACCGCGTACCTGCTCGCCTCGACCGCGTCGACGCCGCTGTACGGCAAGATGGCCGACCTGTACGGGCGTCGCCCGGTCTTCCTCTTCTCGATCGGCACGTTCCTGCTCGGGTCGCTGCTGGCCGGGCTGTCGCAGAACATGACCCAGCTGATCATCACGCGCGGCATCCAGGGGCTCGGTGCCGGTGGTCTGCTGACGCTGGCGTTCACGATCATCTCGGACGTGGTCTCACCCCGGGAGAGGGGCCGCTACCAGGGGCTCTTCGGCGCGGTGTTCGGCATCGCGTCGGTGGCCGGACCGCTGGTCGGTGGGTATTTCGCCGAGACCGACTGGCGGTGGATCTTCTACATCAACGTGCCGCTGGCGATCCTGGCCATCGTGGTCTGCTATCACGTGATGCGGCTGATCCCGTTCGAGCGGCGGGACCACGCGATCGACTGGCTCGGTGCCGGCCTGCTGGTGGCCGGGGTGAGCAGCCTGCTGCTCGCGCTGAGTTGGGGCGGCAACGAGTACCCGTGGGGTTCCGGGCTGATCATCGGTCTCTTCGTCGCCGGCGCGGTGCTGGCCGCGCTCTTCGTGCTCCAGGAGGCGCGGGTCGCCGAGCCGATCCTTCCTCTGCGGCTGTTCCGCAGCGCCACGTTCGCGCTGGCCAACTCGGCCGGTTTCGTGCTCGGTCTGGTGATGTTCGGGTCGATCATCTTCATCCCGCTGTATCTCCAGATCGTCAAGGGCGCCTCGCCGACCCGCAGCGGTCTGCTGATGCTGCCGATGATGGCGGGCATCATCGTCACCTCGATCGTCACCGGTCGGGCGATGAGCCGGATCGGCCGCTACAAGTGGTTCCCGGTGGCCGGGGCGGCGACCCTGCTGGTCGGCATGCTGCTGTTCACCCGGTTGCAGGTGGGTACGTCGCTCTGGGTGGCGTTCGGTTTCATGGTGGTGATCGGCGTCGGCCTCGGTCTGTGCATGCAGTCGCTCGTCCTCGCGGTGCAGAACGCGGTCTCCGTCCGAGACCTGGGCGCCGGCACCTCGTCGGCGACGTTCTTCCGGTCGCTGGGTGGTTCGTTCGGGGTGGCGATCCTCGGCACGGTGCTCTCGTCGCGGCTCAACTCGCAGCTTGCCGACCGGCTGCCCGGTGCGATCGCCCAACTCCCACCGGAGCAGCGGGCCGCGGTGGCGGCGAGCGGCGGCACGAACATTTCGATCAACGACCCCGCGACGATCATGGCGCTGCCCGGTGCCGTACGGGCCGCCATCCAGGCGTCGTTCGTGGAGTCGCTGCACCTGGTCTTCCTGACCGCCGGGCTCGTCGCCATCGTGGCGGTGCTGGTCACCCTGGCGATGCCCAACAGCGAGTTGCGGGGTGCCGGCCCGCAGGGCGCGAAGGGCGGGGCCGACCCGCTCGGCGGTGAGGCTCCCGCGCCGGGCGGCAAGCCGCTGACGCGTGAGTCCAAGGACGAGGCCGCCGCCGACATGGAGGCCAAGTCCCAGACGATGATCTGAGCACGCCCTCGCCCGGGTTCCTCCGCGGTGGCTGGCAAGTCCCGAATGAGGGTGATGCCTGTGAGTCATCAAGATGACTCACAGGCATCACGCTTGTTGGCGCGCCCGGGCCCCGGCTCAGCCGTATCAGAGCTACTTCTGAAACATCACCGAAGCGGCGTCGGCCAGCAGGACGACGGCCCAATCAAGCTGGGAACAGTCGTCGCGGCCCTGGCACTCCAGGCAGCCACCCACTTGCCAAGGTCGGTCGAGCGCCCGGGACCAGTGGGCATCGAGGATCTGCATTGCAACGAACAGTTCGGTCGCCTTGGACACCGGCTCGTCAATTGGCATGGTCGGCGCCTTTCCGGGTGGACGCGAATGGTCCGCCCCGGGGGCAGAGCGAGCGTCGTGCTCCCCGGGGCGCAGGACCGGATGACCTCGGAGTGCTGAAGTCCAGGAGCCGTCCGGCCACTGTCTCACTGTATCCACTGTCTCACTGTAGTCAAGTTCTCACTGTATCCACTTGGCCGGATTGGCGGGTTGTCCTGCCCGGTCCCGACTGGAAGCATGATCTCCGCTGAAGTCCAGGAGAGCCGACATGCCAACCAGGCCACCGCACTATCGTCGAGTCGCCGACGACATCGAGCAAAAGATCAAGGCTGGTGAATACCCGCCCGGCCACCAGTTGCCGTCGGTCTCCGAGATAGGCGAGATCTACAACGTCGCACGCTCGACGGCCTACCGAGCCGTCAAGGAACTGCACGAGCGGAATTTGGTCTACGGCCAGCAGGGCCAAGGCGTGTTCGTGGCCGACGGGGAATAGCGCGGCGCGAAGAGCTGGCCCCGGTCAGGCGGGGCGGCGGTACGCGCCGTACCACCAGGTCGCGGCCAGTTCCCGCGCGGCCGCCGCGTCCCTCTCGGGGTCCGCGGTGGTCGTGCTGACGTGGTCGGCGAGGAAGCGGTCGCCGCCGATCACGATCAGCCGGCTGGCGGCCGGCACGTCCAGGTCGGCGGCGGTACGCCCGGCCTGCTGCTCGGCGCGGAGGGCGTTCGCGGTGCGCGCCACGAACTGCTCCAGTCCGCCCGACCAGTACTTCCGGACCACCTCGTCGTAGGCGGCCACCTCGCTGATCGCGGCCAACACCGGGGCATATGTCCGGTAGATGCGGATTATATCGGTGAAGACCTCGGTCAGGGTCGTCAGGGGATCGCTGCTAGCGGACGGATCCCACTGGCCGGTCCGGTCGAAGGAAGTGTCCCGCATCGTGCCGGCGAGGCGCATGAGCAGCTCGGTCTTGTCCCGGAAGTGAATGTAGAAGGTCGACCGGGCCACGCCCGCCTCGGCGGCGATGCGCTGCACGCCGAGGTCGGTGAAGCGAACTCCCTCCCTCAGGAGGCGCTCGGTGGCTGCCAGCACCCGCGCCTCGACGGCGGCCCGCCCATCGGGGTTGCGCGGACGGCGGCGGGTGATCGACGGCATTCCGAAATCCTAGGTGGCCGAGGGTTGGGACGGCGACGTACGCTCGTTGCCGGACACACTGTCCGACATAGTGACCACGGAGCGCCTGACCTC
The DNA here is from genome assembly GCF_044454415.1 of Micromonospora sp. NPDC051543. NCBI lineage: Bacteria > Bacillati > Actinomycetota > Actinomycetes > Micromonosporales > Micromonosporaceae > Micromonospora > Micromonospora sp. NPDC051543. The sequence goes on along the minus strand of NZ_JBITDT010000005.1, from coordinate 77,096 downwards.
GGCCTCCGACCCACCACGAGGAGCAACACACGTGAAGTACCGACTGCTGGGCACCACCGGGGTGTACGTCTCGGAGATCTCGCTCGGCGCGATGACCTTCGGTGGAAGCGGGCACCCGCTGTGGGGCACCCTCGGCGCGCTGGCGCTGCCCGAGGCGCAGCGAATGGTCGACACGGCACTGGACGCCGGCGTCAACTTCGTCGACACCGCCGACGGCTACAGCGACGGTGAGAGCGAGGAACTGCTCGGCCAGGCGCTCGGTAAGCGCCGCCGCGACGTGGTGCTGGCCACCAAGGTGCACTCGCGCACCGGCCCGGGCCCGAACGACGTCGGCACCTCCCGGCTGCACATCATGCAGAACCTGGAGGACAGCCTGCGCCGGCTGCGCACCGATCACATCGACCTCTACCAGATCCACAACTTCGACCAGGTCACCCCGATGGAGGAGATGCTGCGGGCGCTCGACGACGCGGTTCGGCAGGGCAAGGTCCGCTACATCGGCTGCGCCAACTTCGCCGCCTGGCAGATCTCCAAGGCGCTGGGCATCTCCGCGCGGGAGAAGCTGGCCGGCTTCGTCTCGGTGCAGGAGTACTACTCGCTGCTGGGTCGGGACGTGGAGCGCGACGTGGTGCCGATGGCGCTCGACGCGAACGTCGGGCTGACCGTTTGGAGCCCGCTCGCCGGCGGTTTCCTCTCCGGCAAGGTCGGCCGCGACGGCGCCGTCGCCGACAGCGGCGCGCGCAGCGCCCAGGCCGGCTACACCAGCTTCACGCCGTTCGACCCGGACCACGCCTTCGGGGTCGTCGACGTGCTCAAGGGCGTTGCCGAGCGGCACGCGGTCAGCCCGGCCCGGGTCGCCATCGCCTGGCTGCTCTCCCGGCCGGCCGTCACCAGCGTGGTCGTCGGTGCGCGCAAGCAGGAGCAGTTGGTGGACAACATCGCCGCCTCGGATCTCACCCTCACCGAACAGGATCTCGCCGAGCTGGACGAGGCCACGAAGCTGCCGGTCGCGTACCCGAACTGGATCCAGGAGGGGTTCTTCGCCGGGATGCGCCACCCGCAGTAGGACCTATTTGAGGATCAGCCGGTTCGTCTGCTCGAAGACGTCCAGGTCGGCCAGGGTCTCCAGGACCGACGCGGAGAGTGGGGCGGGGAAGCGGTCACGGGCGAAGAAGCCCGCGTCGGTGGTCTCGTCGGTGACCCGGGTCAGTTGCCCGTCCCACTCCTCCACCTTGAACGCCGCGGTGAAGACCTGGTAGGTGTGCCCGTACATGTTGGTGCTGGTCCGGTCCGGGCCGGTGTAGAGCGCGAACGCGCAGACCCGTAGCGCCCGCAGCCCGGTCTCCTCGCGGACCTCGCGTACCGCGCAGTCGGCGATGGATTCGCCCAGCTCCATGGCCCCGGCGGGCATGGCCCACTGGCCGTTGTCGGAGCGTTGGATCAGCAGGATGCGCCCCGCGTTGTCGCTGACGACGGCGCGGGCGCCGACGAACATCAGCGTCCGGTCCCCGGCGAGCGCGCGTAACTGCCCCACGTATGAGTCGGCCCAGGAGATGCTCACCTGCGACAATTTACGGGGGTTCCCAACGTGTGACCGCCGACACTAGCTTGTTACCCATGCGTAGCACGATGATGGACGCCCCCCTGCAGGTCTCCCGGATCCTCGACCACGGCGCAGGGGTGCACGGCAGGGCCGAGGTGGTCACCTGGACGGGCGCCGAACCCCGTCGGATGACGTACGCCGAGGTGGGCCGCACGGCGGCCCGGCTGGCCCACGCGCTGCGTGACGCGTGCGGGGTGACCGGCGACGAGCGCGTCGCCACCTTCATGTGGAACAACAACGAGCATCTGGTGGCCTACTTCGCGGTGCCCAGCATGGGCGCGGTGTTGCACACGCTCAACATCCGGCTCTTTCCCGACCAGGTCGTCTACATCGCCAACCACGCGCAGGACCGGGTGGTGCTGGTCGACACGACGCTCATTCCGCTGCTCGCCCGGGTGATCGGCGAGTTGGCCACGGTGCGGCACGTCGTGGTGGTCGGCGGCGGCGACCCGACCCCCATCACCGCGGCGGCCGGCGACCGGATCACGGTGCACCACTGGGACGCGTTGCTCGCCGACCGTCCGGACGTGTACGACTGGCCGGAGGTGGACGAGCACGACGCCGCGGCGCTCTGCTACACGTCCGGCACCACCGGCAACCCGAAGGGCGTCGCCTACTCCCACCGGTCCATCTACCTGCACTCGTTGCAGGTCTGCATGCCGGAGGGCTTCGGTCTGGGGCCGACCGACCGGGAGTTGGCCATCGTCCCGATGTTCCACGCCATGTCGTGGGGTCTGCCGTACGCGGCGTTCCTCTCCGGCGCGTCGCTGATCATGCCGGACCGGTTCCTCCAGGCCGCGCCGATCGCCGAGATGATCGCCGCCGAGCGGCCCACCCTGGCCGGCGCGGTGCCGACCATCTGGACGGACCTGCTGGCCTACCTGGACGACCACGACGTGGACAGCTCGTCGCTCACCGAGGTGATCGTCGGCGGCTCGGCCTGCCCGCCGGCGCTCATGCACGCGTTCGACGAGCGGCACGGGATCGACGTCATCCACGCCTGGGGGATGACCGAGATGTCGCCGCTGGGATCGGTCTCGCGTCCGCCCGCCGGGGTGACCGGGGACGAGGCGTGGCGCTACCGCTACACGCAGGGTCGCGTGCCGGCGGGCGTGCAGGCGCGCATCGTCGGCCCGTCGGGCGAGCCGCTGCCCGCCGACGGTTCGGCCGTGGGCGAGCTGGAGGTCCGTGGGCCGTGGGTGACCGCACGGTACGTCGGTGACGACACCCCTGATCCGGAGAAGTTCCGCGATGGGTGGCTACGGACCGGCGACGTCGGCACGCTCTCCCCGGACGGGTACATCACTCTTACCGACCGTGCGAAGGACGTGATCAAGTCCGGCGGCGAGTGGATCTCGTCGGTCGAGCTGGAGAACGCGCTGATGGCCCATCCCGCCGTGCTGGAGGCGTGCGTGGTGGGTGTCCCGGACGAGCGGTGGGACGAGCGGCCACTGGCGACCGTGGTGGTCCGTGCGGGCGCCTCGGTGACCGCCGAGGAGCTGCGGGACTTCCTGGCCGGCTCGGTGGCCCGCTGGCAGTTGCCCGAGCGGTGGGCGTTCATCGACACGGTGCCCAAGACCAGCGTGGGCAAGTTCGACAAGAAAGTCGTCCGTTCGCGGTACGCCGAAGGCGACCTGACTGTCCGGGAGCTGACAGCACCGTAACGTTTGACCGGGCACCGTCGCCTATGGGCAGAGGAGTACTCCTGACATTCCTCCCCAGAGGGCGGCCCCGGCGTTCGCACCGCGCCGGGGCCGCCCGCTCCACGCGGGTGACCCCGCACCGTCATTGTTGCGAAAATTGTTCGCCTCTGTCCCGGCGACGGGGAAATCCGGTGCCCGACGACCCGTTCAGGCGTCGCTGGTGGTGATCAGCACCTTCCCGACCGCCGAGTCCTCGACCGCCTGGTGCGCCGCAGCCGTGTTGGCGAGCGGGTAGCGGTGCAGCGGAAGGCCGGCGTCCGCGCCCACCCGGATGCCGCCCTGGTTGGCGGCCGCCGCCACGTCGATGACACCCTGCGCCTTGGCCGCCTTCGGCTCCGTGTAGACCAGCACGAACTGCCACCGGGCGTTCACCACGTACAGCGGGCGGATCGGGAGCGTCATCTCGGTCCCGCCGTTGTCGGCGTACACGCAGACCGCGCCGCCGTTGCGGACCAGCTGCGCGTCCATCGCCGAGTTCTGCGCCGGGGCGACCTCCACGATCGTGTGGACCCCGTCGGGGGCGATCTTGCCGACCTCCTCGACCACGTCCTGCTCGCGATAGTTGATCACGTACGAGGCGCCGGCCGACGCCGCGAGCTGCGCCTTCTCGGCACTGCTCACCGTGGCGATCACCGTGGCGTCGGCCCAGCGGGCGAGTTGGATCGCCGCGTTGCCGACCGCGCCCGCCCCGCCCTGCACCAGCACGGTGTGGTCGGCCAGCGCGCCGGCGCGCAGCGCGTCCGGCATGAACTCGCCGGCCGTCAGACAGCGGTGCGCGGTGAGGAACGGGATGCCCAGGCTCGCCCCCAGCTCGAACGAGGCGTCGCCCAGCGGCACCGCCTGCCGCACCGGCACCAGCGTGTACTCCGCGCTGGTGCCCCACGGCCGCTGCCAGGCCGCCTCCCAGATCCAGACCCGTTCGCCGATCAGCTCGCCGCCGACTCCTTCGCCGACCGCCTCGACGACACCCGCGCCGTCCTGCCCCGGGATCTGCCACCCGTCCGGCGCGAACGCCCGGCGCGACTTCCAGTCCGTCGGGTTGACCCCCGAGACCGCCATCCGGACCAGCACCTCGCCCGGCCCCGGCTCGGGCACCGGCCGATCCACCAGCTCCAGCACCGACGGGTCGCCGGTGCGCTCGTACACGATGGCCTTCATCCGTGGTCTCCTCGCTGGCCGGCGCGGCACGCGTCCGGCGTGCCGCCTGCTGCGGTACCCCGCACCGATCCCGTCATGCCAAACCGTCGATCAGCTGCGGGGTCAACTCGCCGATCGACCCGAGCGTCACGGCCGCGAGCGCGGCGGCGTCCGGTTCGATGGCGTACGACGCGTGGGGCACCGCCACCACCCGCATCCCCGCCGCCGCAGCCGACCGTACGCCGTTGGACGAGTCCTCCACGGCGGCGCAGCGGGCCGGGTCGACGCCGAGGCGCTGCGCGACGCTCAGGTACACGTCCGGCGCCGGCTTGCCCCGCTCGGTCTCCTCGGTGGACAGGGTCGCGCCGAACGCGTCGGTGAGGCCGGTGGCCTCCAGCGCCGCCGCGATCAGCCGGGTCGGCGACGAGCTGGCCAACCCGAGCGGCCACCGCGCGGCCAACCGGCGTACCACGTCGTCCGCGCCGTCGATCAACGGCACGTGCTCGGTGTAGCGCTGCGCCATCTCCCGCACCACCTCGTCGGCCACCTGGGCGGCGGTCCGCCGCACACCCAGCTCACCGCTCAGGTAGTGGGCCCACTCGCCGGTGCTCATGCCCATCAGCCGGCGCTGGGTGTCGGGCTGCCAGGCGCCACCGTGTGCCGCCACGTACGCCCGCCGGACCTCCTCCCACACCGGTTCGGAATCCACGATCACGCCGTCCAGGTCGAAGACCACCGCATCCACCACGGGCCCATCCTGCCCGATGGCGGGACCCACGGTCAGCCGGCCAGCGCGGGCAGCCCGATCGGGCTGTCGGGCGGGATCACCGTGTGGCAGGACCGGGCCATGGGTTCCAGCAGCTCACGAAGGCGGTCGGTGTCGCCCGGGCCGAGCGCCTGCCACGGATGCCCGGCGGACCGGTCGGTGGCGTCCTCGATCGCCTGGAATTCGGCGTGGCCGACATCGGTGGGGGTGCCGTCCCCGGCCAGCCAGCCGCGCCGCGTCAGCCGCTCGCGGGCGGCCCGCCACTGCTCCTCGGACCAGCCCCGGCCGAGCAGGTTCTGGGCCGACATGTCCACCGCGACGCGCCAGGCCAGTGTCTCCACCGGGTCCAGGCCGGCAGCCACCAGGGCGGCGATGTGTCCGTCGCCGCGCAGCTCCCGCAGCGTGGTGGCGGCCTGCCAGAGCCGGGCGAGGGGGTACTCCCCGATCGGCAGCGCCGCGTTGGCCGCCCCGAGCACCCGGCCGGCGGTCTGCGCCGCCGAGGCGGCCCGCTCCAGCAGGTCGGCGGCCTCGGCCAGGTGTCCTTCGGGCAGCTCGTAGGTCAGCTCCGCGAGGGCCTGCACCGCGCCGGTCAGCCGGGCGCGCAGCGCCTCCGGCGGGGTGGCCAGTTGCCACACCGCGGGCAGGGCCCGGCTCACCATCGGCGGTGCGAAGCTGAAGAACGCGGCGACGACCGGAGGGGCCTCGGCGGCGCCCAGCGGCGCGGCCCGACCGGCGAAGTAGCCCCGCCAGTAGCCGCGCAGCCCGACCGCCTCGTAGGCGGCGCGGGCCCGAGGGTGAAAGTAGGTGACCGCGTGCACCGGCTCGAAGTACGTCCACATCACCCGGGTGGTACGCCCGAGATCCTCCAGCGCCGTCACAGGTACCTCCACCGTCCCGCGTCCGCGTCGTCACCCCGGACTGCGGCCGCCCGGGGTGACGCCGAACCTACTGCCGGAGGGTGACGGGCAGGAAGCCCCATGTGAACAAAGCCATCGCGCCGGGGTGACAACCGGGGCGATCCGGACAGGTCACTGGGCGGCGAGCACGTCCACCACGAAGCGCAGCGGACCGGTCGGGCGACCGCCGGCCTGGGCCTCGTCGTTGCCGTACGCCAGCTCGCCCGGGATGTCGAGCTGCACCCGGCTGCCCACGGTCACGCCGACCAGACCCTGGTCCCAGCCGGGGATGACCTGGCCCACGCCGATCGGGAAGGTGGCCGGCTGGCCGGCGTTCCAGGACGAGTCGAACTCCTTGCCGTCCTTGTAGAAGACGCCCACGTAGTTGGTGGTGATGTTCTGCCCCTTCTTGACCGCCGGGCCGGTGCCCTTGATCATCGGGGTGACCGTGAGCTTCTTCAGCTCGCCCGTGCCCGCCTTCACCGTCGGCTTGCTGCCCAACGCCGGATCGGCGCCCGCGGGAAGCTGCGGCGCGGGCGCTGCGGGCGGCGCGGTGGGGGCGTCCGGCGCTGCGGCGGAGGCGGACGGGTTGGCGCCGGAGGCGTTGCTGGGCTTGTCGTCCCGGTTGCTGTCGATCCAGACGAAACCGCCGATCAGCAGCGCCATCACGGCGATACCGGCGATACCGCCGGCCCATGCCTGGCGGCGGCGCTTCGCCTCGGCCGCCTTCTGCGCCGCCAACTGGGCGGCCAGCCGCCGACCCGCCTTCGTCGCCGGGCTCTGGCCCTCCGACCGGTTCTCCTGCGTGCGCTCGCTCACGTCGTCGACTCCCTGCTGCGAAGGTGTGGCCGGCACCCGGTGCCGGGGGGAAAGCCGACGCACACGGTACCCGCCCGGCGGCCCGCCGTGCCCACCGTGGACGACTCGGATCGCCCAGAAACGCCGTCTGCGGGACGTTACTCCGGGACCACCATGAAGTCGGTCACGAACGAGGTGACCCTCCCGTCGGCGGTCCGCCCGATCCAGGTGCCGTAGCAGCCGTCCCCCCAGCCCGTGGCGACCGTGACGACGTTCGCGCCGGTGGCCTCGTCCAGCACGGCCGTGATCAGCCCCGGAACCGGCGACGAGGGCAGCTCGGCGGGGATGAAGACGTCCTCGACCCGCTCCTCGTCCCAGCTGTCCAGGACGGCGAGCGCCGTCGGGTCGGCGAGCGTGCCGGCGCCGGCGTCCACGCCGTACCCGAAGTAGTCGTCGGCGCCGAGCGCGGCGACGTCCTGATCGCCCACGACGGCCTGCTCCCAGCGGGTCGTCGGCTCGGCGCAGATCACCAGTTCCAGCGCGGCCACCCGCCGGTCCACCTCGGCGTCCTCCCGCAGCACCACGGCCACCCAGGCGCGGCCGGGATACCGCCCCGGAGCGACGGCCACCGTGTACGGCTCGGCCTCCGGTACGACCAGCGGATCGCACCCGACGACCCGGCCGGTCGGCAGTACGACGTCGCCCAGCGGATGGGCCTCGACGAGGTACGCGCCGTGTTCGTCGGTGAAGCGCGCCCCGGGCGTCAACAACCGGTCCAGGTCAGGGGTGTGCGGCATGAGGGCTCCTCCGGTGGCCGACGGCCGGCGGAGCGTACCCGGTGTGGCGGACACCGTCGGTGCCGCGTACCTCAGGCGCTCTTGCGCGGTGCGGTCTTGCGCGCGGCGGTCTTCTTCGCGGGCTCGGCCTTCTTCGCGGTGGTCTTCTTGGCGGCGGTCTTCTTCGCCGGCTCGGCCGCCTTCTTCTCGGCGGTCTTCTTCGTCGCGGTCTTCTTCGCGGGCGCCTTGGCGGCCTTCTTCTCGGCCGCCTTCTGCGCCGACCGGGCCGACGAGATGGGCGTCGGCTCGCCGCCGCCGCCACCGCGGGCGGGCTGCTCACCACGCGCCGCCCGGGCCCGGTCCACCGAGGCCTTCAGCGCGGCCATCAGGTCCACCGCCGCGGCCGGCGCCTCCTCGACCTCCTCCGGCTGGACGACCTCCCGACCCTCCACCTTGGCGTCGATGACCTCCTGCAACGCGGCCCGGTAGTCGTCGGTGAAGACGTCCGGCTCGAACTCGCCGGTCATCGAGTCGATCAGGGAGCTGGCCATCGCCAGCTCCGGCGGACGCACCTTGAGGTCCTCGTCGAGGAAACCGAAGTCGGGGGTACGGATCTCGTCCGGCCAGAGCATGGTGTTGAGCAGCAGCACACCTTCGCGGACCCGCAACGTGGCGAGTTGCTCACGTTGGCGTAGCGCCACCTTGACGATGGCCACCCGCTCCGAGTCGAGAAGGGCGTCCCGCAGCAGCACGTACGGCTTGGTGGCCGTGCCCTCCGGCTCCAGGTAGTAGGCCTTGTTGTAGAGGATCGGGTCGACCTGCTCGGCGGGGACGAACTCCAGCACGTCGATCGCCCGGGAGCTGGTCAGCGGCAGGTCGGCGAAGTCCTCGTCGGTGAGGATCACCATCTCGCCGCCGCCGATGTCGTAGCCCTTGGCGATGTCGTCGTAGGTGACCTCCTCGCCGCAGACCGAGCAGGTGCGCTTGTAGCGGATGCGACCGCCGTCCTCGCGGTGCACCTGGTGGAACCGGATGTCCTTCTCCTCGGTCGCCGAGTAGAGCTTCACCCCGATCGAGACGAGCCCGAACGACACGGCTCCCTTCCAGATGGCACGCATCCTGCGCTCCCTTCCCCGGTATCGACCATGCTCGCATCCGCAGGAACTTCACGCGAGGTGTTCGGCCTGCTACTACAGTCGGGTCGTGCCCGGCGCGCCGCTCAAGCCGATGCTCGCGATGACCGGGCCGCTCCCGGCGGGTGACGGCTGGGCGTACGAGTTCAAGTGGGACGGGGTCCGGGCGCTCGCCAACATCTCCGGCGGTGCCCAACACCTGTATGCCCGCTCCGGCGTGGAGATCACCGCCGCGTACCCGGAGTTGGCCACCCTGCCCGAGCAGGTCGACGACGCGCTGCTCGACGGCGAGGTGGTGCTGCTGGGCGAGGGTGGGCAGCCGTCGTTCACGGCGCTGGCCGAGCGGATGCACGTGCGGGACCGCAACAAGGCCGCCCGGCTGGCGGCGGTCATGCCGGTGACGTACATGATCTTCGACCTGCTGCGCCTGAACGGCGACGACCTGACCGGCTGGTCGTACGAGCGTCGCCGGGAGGCCCTGGACGCGCTCGCGCTCGGCGGCGCGCGGTGGGCGGTGCCGCCGGTGTTCGCCGACGGCCCGGCCACGTACGAGGCCGCCGGGGAGCACGGTCTGGAGGGGGTGATGGCCAAGCGGGTGGGGGCCGTCTACCGCCCCGGGGTGCGCTCGCCCGACTGGGTGAAGGTCAAACTGGAGGTGACCGGGGACTTCGTCGTCGGGGGCTGGCGGCCGGGCGCGCGTCGCATCGGCGGGCTGCTGGTCGGGGTGCCCGGCCCGGACGGTCGGCTGATCTACCGTGGTCGGGTCGGTGGCGGGATCGGCGCGGCCATCGAACGGCAGCTCCTCGCCGAGCTGGAGCCGCTGCGGACCGGCGCGTCACCGTTCGCGGCGGGCGTGCCGCGCGAGGATGCCCGGGGGGCCATCTGGGTAGAACCCCGGGTGGTGGTGGAGGTGAAGTACGGCCAGCGCACTCCCGACGGCCGGCTGCGCTTCCCCCGGGTGCTGCGGTTGCGCCCGGACAAGCCGCCGGAGGAGGTCGACGATGCCGGCTGAGAAGCTGCGGGTGGACGTCGAGGGCCGTGCGCTGGAGCTGTCCAACCTGGACAAGGTCCTCTATCCGGCCGTCGGCTTCACCAAGGGCGAGGTGATCGACTACTACACCCGGATCTCGCAGGTGCTGCTGCCGCACCTGGCCGACCGGCCGGTCACCCGCATCCGCTTCCCGAACGGGGTGGACGACAAGTCCTTCTTCGAGAAGAACAAACCGGCCGCGACCCCCGACTGGGTACGCGTCGAGACGCTGCCGGCGCCCGGGTCGACCAAGGGCCGGGAGACCATCGACTACGTGGTCGCCGACGACCTGCCCACCCTGGTCTGGCTGGCCAACCTCGCCGCGCTGGAACTGCACACGCCCCAGTGGAAGGTCGACGAGAACCCGGACATGATGGTGGTCGACCTGGACCCGGGCCCGCCGGCCGGGCTCGCCGAGTGCTGCCCGGTGGCGGTGCTGATGCGCGACCGGCTCGCCGATGACGGCATCGACTCGTACCCGAAGACGTCCGGCAAGAAGGGCATGCAGCTCTGCTGCCCGATCGCCGGCACCCAGTCCGCCGACGACGTCTCCGCCTACGCGCGTCGGATCGCGCAGGAGTTGGAGAAGGCGCACCCGAAGCTGATCGTGTCGAAGATGGCGAAGAACCTTCGTCCGGGCAAGGTCTTCATCGACTGGAGCCAGAACAACGCGGCGAAGACCACCGTCGCGCCGTACTCGCTGCGCGCCCAGCGGACGCCGTCGGTATCGACGCCGCTGACCTGGGACGAGGTCGAGGCCGGCGCGCGCGGCCGGAAGCCGGCCGTCCGCCAGTTCACCGCCGCCGAGGTCCTGAACCGGGTCGAGGAGTACGGAGACCTGCTCGGCCCGCTCCTCGACGGCGGCCCGGAACTACCGTCCTAGGCGCGCTGCCACCGGCGGTAGCCGCGGACGACGAGAAGCACCAGAACGGGCAGCAGCCAGGTGTACCGCGCGGCGGCCGTACTGACGAACGCTACGGGGATCGAGATCGCGAAGGCGAACACCGGCACCGATATGGCCTGTGCGGCCCCCCGTACCGTCCCCGGTGGGGCGTCCGGCCGGAGCAGCCCGGCGCGGTGGAGCTGCCAGAGCAGCAGCAGCAGGCTGACGCCGACGCCGACGACCACTGCGGCGTACACGACGACGCCGACCTGTTCGGCACCCTCCTGACGGTGCAGTCGGGTGGCGAGCGGCAGCACCACGATGGTGAACAGGAAAATCAGGTTCAGCCAGGTGATCCATGGGCCCAGCCGGGCCACCCGCTGAAAGAGCCGGTGGTGTACCGACCAGAAGGCGCCGATCACCACGAAGCTGAGCAGGAAAGACAGGTACTCCCCGGTGAGAAGCTCGCCGAGGGAGCGCCAGCGGGCCGCGTCGTCGTCGCCTTCGGGAAGTGGCAACTCGATCGCGAGCAGCGTCATCGCGATGGCGATCACCGCGTCCGAGAAGAAGACCAGGCGTTCCAGCCCTCGGTCGGTGCCATCGGTCTCGTCCGCAGGGGCACTGTCGCGAGTCGCTGCCGTCACGGCGGTCAGTCTGCCACCCGATCCGCCGGCGGCAGTGCCGCGCCGGACCGCCGAGCGTGCTGTCGAGGGACGTGACAACCTTCGGCGGTGCTGCCGCGTGGTAGGAGCGTGACCGACCAACAGAAACCCCTGTCCGCGGCGGACCGGTCCTACGTCGCGTTCGTCGAGGTGGCGTGGGAGCGACATATCCGGCTGGCCATGCTGCTCTGCGGCGACCGGTGGCGGGCCGAGGAGTTGCTCCAGGACAGCCTGGTCAAGGTCTACGAGCGGTGGAGGCGGCTGTCCCGGCTCGACGACCCGCACGCCTACCTGCGCCGGGCACTGGTCAACAACCACACCTCGATCTGGCGGCGCCGTCGCCGCGAGAGCCTCGTCGCGGACGTCCCCGACCGGGCCGCCCCGGGTGGCGGCAGCGACCCCGACGCCGACGTCCTGCGCCGGGCGCTGCTGGCGCTGCCGGCGAAGCAACGCGCGGTCGTGGTGCTGCGCCACTACGAGGACCTGAGCGAGCGCGAGGTCGCCCAGATCCTGGGTTGCTCGTTGGGCACCGTCAAGAGCCAGAACGCCCGGGCGTTGGGCGCGTTGCGACACCTCCTGAACAGATCCTTCGACTCGGTGAGCAGGTGACAGTCATGAACGACATCGACGACCGTCTGGTACGCGGACTACACGACCTCGTGGACGGCGAACCGGATTCCGCCCCGGACGTGCCGGCGCTGCTCGAGCGCGGTCGGCGTGGTCGCCGCCGCCGGGCCACCGCCCTGGCCGGTACGACCTGCGCGCTGCTGGCGTTGGGCGTCGGCACCGCCGTCACGGTGACGACGAACGCCCCACCCGAGCGTCCCGGCGTCACCGCCCAGGCCGCGCGTCCGGAGCAGGTCCCGCCGGCCCTGCGCCTGGTCTCGGCTGCCACCGCGAGCGAGAACATCAGCTACCGGATGCGCCTGGACAACTCGGGGCCGGGCGGGCTGACGTACGAGGGCGCGTTCGACCCGAGGACCGCCACGGGGTACGTCCGGGTGCCGCACGACGACTCGATCCAGACCGAGCTGCTGATCGACGGCACCCGGTACGAGGGCGCGGAACGGCCGCAGGGTGAGCTGCCGCCCGACAAGGGACCGGGCGAGACGTACGGCCGCTACGGGCAGTACCCCGGTAAATACGACCGCCTCGCGCTGCAGGGCGACGGGAACGCCGTGCTGGGCGCCGTCGCACCCGACCCGGCCGCCCTGTTCGCCGCGCTGAAGAGCGCGAATGCGACGGTCACCGAGAACCCGGACGGCACCCTGCACTTCACGTACACGGCGGCGGACCGGGACGGGTCGAGCAGCACCTCCGGTGACGTCACGCTGGACCGGGACGGCCGGATCGGGACGGTGGCGCTCACCACCGCCTGGGAGTCGACGGCGAAGGGCCGGCTGGACCGGGGGACGGTCACCTCGACGCTCGCGCTGTACGACTACGGCGTGCAGGTGACGGTCGAACGCCCGACCGACGTCGTCATGGTCTCCAGGTAGCAGTGGGTGGCCCGGCGTCCACGCTTGTGGACGCCGGGCCGGACGTGGCAGGGCCCAGTCGCCACCACGCGCCCACGACCAGGGCCAGGGTCACGACACTCACCGCCACGTCGCCGGCCAGGGCCGCCGCCGGGCTCGCCGGAAAGTACGGCGGCACCAGGTACGCGAAGGCGGCAGCGCTGACCACGTTCGCCGAGCCGGCGGCGAGCACGTGCCGCTGCCCCCAGCGCACGCCTCCCGACCAGTAGGCGACCAGTGCGCCGACCGCTGTCGCGACCGCCAGCGCGACGAGCACCCCCGCCCAGCCGGGCGTCGGGTCGGTGAAGAGGTGGGCGACGACGATCAGCAAGCCGACCCACAGCGGGTGCGGCACCTTCTGGACGCGGCCAGGGCGGAAACGACGCCAGCGGGGCAGCAGGGCCGCCGCGACGAGGGCGAGGACGACCGCCGTGGCGAAGGTCAGTTGCAGTGGGCTGGCCAGGAAGTTCTTCCGACCCTCGGGCGAGGTGAAGACCAGCAGGCTGCCGAGCAGGTAGAGCACGCCGACCACCGCCAGCCCGGGTCGCCCGAGCCACGGCCGACGTCGCCGCTTCGCGCCGAGGAACGACTCGACGAACACGATCGGCGCGCAGATCGTCAGCAGGATGTGGTTGCCCACGTAGTCGTAGGCCTGCCGGAGGCTGAACCCGAGCCCCGGCACCAGGGACGCCTCGGCGGCGGCGCGGGTGTCGGCGTACTGGGTGTCGTCGAGGTAGCCGGGGTTGAACAGCGACTGGTCCACCAGACCGGCCTGCAGGACGCCGAAGGCGGCGGCGAGCAGCACGATCGTCGGCCAACCCGCGCCGAGCCGTCGGGTGGTCTCCCGGATCAGGATCGCCGCCCCGCCGTACATCGGGCCCAGGGCGATGATCACCGGAAGGAAGTCGTCGATGGCGAAGCCACCCCACGAGCATTCGGCCGCCCACGGCGCGAGCAGCAGCAACGCCACCACCGGCACGAGCCGGCGGCGCAGCGGGAGACGGTCGGCGGGATCGGATTCGGTCGGCACGGACGCTCCTCGGCGGCTCGCGGTCGTCGTCGGTCACCGTGCGCGAGCCATCCGGCCAGCCGCTACGGCCATCGGCCGACGGAGACGGTGACCAAAGTCGTTGCGTAGGGTGGTGCGGACGTCGTCACCACCGGGAGCACGCGGATGCAGCCACACGCCACGGCCGAGGAGTCGGTTTCGCCCACCTCCACCGAGAGCCCGCTGCTCAGCTACCGCGACGAGGCGACCGGTGAGCGCGTCGACCTCACCGCCCAGCAGGTCGGCGCCTGGTCCGCGCGCAGCGCGAGCCTGCTGCGGGACGGCTGCGGGCTTGGCCCCGGCAGCCGCGTAGCGGTGCTACTGCCGCCGCACTGGCGTACCGCCGTGGTGTTGTTGGGCGCGTGGGCGTGCGGCCTGGCGGTGTCGTTCCGGCCGCGCGCCACGGCGGGCCTGCCGGTGCTGGAGCCCGGCGGCGACCGGCCGTTCGACGCGGTCTTCGTGACGCCGGAGCGCCAGGACGACTGGTTGGAGGACGTGCCGGACGCGCCGCACCGCTACCTGGTCGGCACCGGACCGGGCCGGCTCGCCGACGTGCCGCTGGGCTGGTTGGACTGGTCCGCCGAGGTGCTCCGCCACCCGGACGTGACGCCCGACCACACCGCCATCCGCCCGACGGACCCGGCGAGCGCGGACGGCACGACCTACGGGCAGTGGGGCGCGCTCGCCCGGGAGGTCGCCGGGATGCTCGACCTGCGGGCCGGCGACCGGCTGCTTGTCGATGCGGCCGAGCACGAGCAGCCGCTGAAGTGGTTGCTCGCGCCGCTGTCGGCGGGCGCGTCGGTGGTCATCAGCGCCAACCTCGACCCGGCCCGACGGGACGCGATCGTCGCCGCCGAGCAGGTCACCCGGATCCTCTGACCTGCCTAGAGCTGCGTTCTCGCCTCTTCGATCTGCCGCACGACGGCGTGAGCGCCGTGCGCCTGCGCGATGGCGTCCGCCTCGTCGAGGGTCGCGAGCGCGTCCGCGTGGCGGTCCTGCGCGGCGGCGACGTAGGCCAGCCCGACCAGGTTGGCGGCCACGCCCGGCAGCGCTCCGATCTCCCGGCGCAGCCGTGACGACTCCTCCAGCCGCTCGCGCGCTTCGTCCAGTCGACCGGCCATGTGCGCCGCGATGCCCAGGTGGCGCAGTGCCTCGGCCTCGGTCGGTTTGTCGCCGACCTGCGCCGCCAGGTGGCGGGACCTCTTGAAGTGCGGAACCGCGGTCCCGTCGTCACGCCGGATGACCTGGTGCAGGCAGCCGATCCAGAACAGCGCTTCGGCCTGGCCGCAGGTGTCGGCGAGGGCCTGGTACAGCTCGTTCGCACGCTCGAACAACGGCAGTTCCGCTGGGTCCTCGACGGGTGAGGTGTCGCCTCGGGCGCGTTCGTCGAGATACCGCGCGTGCAGGATCCGGCCACGGGCCAGCGCGGCGTCGGCCTCCACCGCGTCCAGGTCCCGTTCGGCATCGGCCAGTACGCGGGCATCGCCGCCGTACACAGCCTGTTCGTAGAGTTTTTGGGCCCGTTCGATGCGATCTTCGGCGTTCATCGCCGCCCCCGTCCTGGCATCGCCACTGCGTGCCGGATCAGCAGCCTAGTGGTCGAGGCCTGCACTGCGTGGACGGTCAGCGACAGGTGGCGCGGGCAGGCCCGCAACCGCGCGGAGCGACCCAATCAGCGCTGCCCAACCGGGTTCCGTTACATCGGCATATTCCCTGCTCAGAGGGTCTTTTGCCGATGTCGTCGACGTGTTCTCATACCGAAGCGACGGCATCGTCGAACCCGCACCGCTCCCTCACCGAAAGGTGCACCGATGCAGAGCAGATCCCCCTTCCGACTGGCGGTCCTCACCGCCACCGCCGCCACGTTCCTGGCGTCCGGCGGCGCGTCCGGGGCGCTGGCCACCGCCGCCCCCGTGACCGCCTCCCCGGGCGTCACGGCCTGCGCCAGCGAGCCGAGCGCCGCCCGCGCCACCGCGGGCGCGACGGCCCAGGAGCCGGCGCTGTACTCGAAGAACGAGGCCAACGCCTACGGCGTGATCAAGGATGCGCCGCGGCTGCCCAACGGCAGCGTCACCGTGCCGACGGTCTTCCACATGGTCTCCGACCACCCGTTCACCGCCGCCGAGACGGCCCGCTGGAAGAGCCTCATCGCGGCACAGATGACGGTCCTTAACGACTCGTACGCCGGCCGCACGGCGGCGGACGCCTCCGACACGCCGTTCCGGTTCTCGCTCGTCGACACCACGTGGACGGTGAACAGCGCCTGGTACACGGTCGAGCCGGGCAAGAACGAGCGCGACATGAAGAAGGCGCTCTACACCGGCGACTCGGAGACCCTCAACGTGTACGCGGCCAACATCGGCGGCGGGCTCCTCGGCTGGGCGTACTTCCCGAAGGGCTACAACAACGGCCGCGACTACATCGACGGCGTGGTGATGCTCGACGAGTCGATGCCGGGCGGCACGGCCGGCAAGTACGCCCTCGGTGACACGCTCACGCACGAGGTCGGGCACTGGCTGATGCTGGAGCACACCTTCGCGCACGGCTGCTCGGCGTCCGGCGACTTCGTGGCGGACACCCCGCGCGAGGCGGCACCGCAGTTCGACTGCCCGGTCGGCGCGGACAGCTGCACGGCACCCGGGCTGGATCCGATCCACAACTTCATGGACTACACGCAGGACTCCTGCATGGACATGTTCACCGCCGGCCAGGCCGACCGGATGAGCGACGCCTGGGTAGCGTTCCGCGCCGGCTGACCTGTCGGGGCTGCCGGGCAGCTTGAGTGTGTTGATCAAGAGGTTTGCGTCACCGGAATGCAGATCGGTGACGCAAACCTCTTGGTCATCTCCGGGAGGGCGCGTAGCGCCGCCGGCTGAGCCGGGGCGCGCGCCGTGAGCAGGGGGCGGTGTGGTCGGGTGGTAGGGCACACCGGCCGCCGCCGGGTAGTCGCTGATCGCAGAAAACCCAGTGGCGTACGCACTGCTGGTCCTCGGCCGACACGGTCACCCCGCCCGGCTCGACACGGGTGCTGAGCCGGGCCAGCACACGGGCGGCGGTCCGGGCGAAGATCCGGGCCCGGAACAGGTCGGGTGCGGTGACCGGCAGATGGATCACCCAGCGCTCGGTCATCGGTCGTGGCTTGCTGCCGTCGGTGGTCGTTCTTCGCGTCGGCTCAGCAGCCGGCGGATCGGGTCGCGCACGGGGGACCGCCCTTCGTCGGGTCGCGTCGAAGTGGAGGGGGCGGCCTCCGCCGGTTGCGGGCGGCGGAGACCGCCCCACCCTGCGACCGCAGCCTCGATCGGCGGTACGGCAGCAGGGCCGCGCCGGGGGAGCGCGGAGGGTGGGGTTTCGGCGGCGATGCGAGACCGGTACGAGAGGCGCCAACCGACCGCAGCAGCACCGCATCACCGACAGTGACGCTACCGATACCTGTCACCTCTGTCAACGCTCTCTTACCTGTCGAACCTGGCTGTCGCTGCTTGCCTACTTCTCCTGCGTCAGTTATTGCCGCTCTTTCACCTGTTGCTCGATACTGGGAGGGCCAACCGACTGCAAGGGGCCTTCACGTGCCGATTCCGCCGACGATGGATGAGTTGATCAACGATCTGCTGAGGCGGATCGAGGTGGGCGAGTTCCAGCCCGGGTCAAAGATTCCGTCCACTCAACAGCTGTCCGACCATTACGACGTGTCGGTGTCGACGATCCACCGAGCGGTGGCGGTCCTGCGAGAGCAGGGCGTGTTGGTTGGCCGCCCAGGCCGGGGCGTCTTCGTTGCTGAGTCCGCTCAGGACTGACCGAGGCCCGTCAATTGACCTAACGACGAAGCGCTTCGGCGACGTGGTTCAGAATTTCTGTACATGTCTCAAGGCGGCCCTGGACGGGCCGCACGCGTCGCCGCCAAGGCGCGCGGCCTGCACTCCGCTGCCGGTCCGCTCCGGCCGCGCAACACGCCCGGCGGCTGGCGCGGACAGCGGAGAGCCCAGAGGGCCGCCGCAGAACGATAGGCCGTTGATCGGTCACATGGTGGGCCGGCAGTCGGCCGAGGCGCGGTGGCCGTCGCACCGCCGCGCCGTAAGGCGAGTCACCCGTCGGCCGTGGTCGGGAGGCGGCGCGGAGTTTGCGGGGCCGCCCCTCCACGGTCAAGTGCGCGTCGCTGCGCGACAGCCCTGCGGGCCGCCCTTGACCCCGGAGCCTCTGCGACCCCTCGGGCCGGCGTTGCCGGCAGGCCAGGGGCCTGCCCGGGGTACACGCGCCGCCTCCCCACCACAGCCTCTCCGCCCACCCCGCCGGCCACGGCTGGTCGAGGTGCCGTTGACGGCTCAGGACTTGCTTCCGAAGACCAGGCCGTCAATAACGGAGGTCATTTCCGCAGCAGTCTCTCTGGCAGATTTCAGCTGTTGCGCTATCTCAGCACGTCCAGCGGCAAATCTTGCCGCAATCTCCTTCTGCTCGTTCATAGGTGGGACCGGAATCCGCAGCCCGGCGATCATCCTGGCATTGAGGTTGGGTTGATTGTTGCCACTAGCCATCGAACGCATGGGCTCGTATTGCGACATTAGGAAGTACCAGAGAAAATCGGCATCTACCCGGTCGTCAAGGTCGAACAGTACTGCGCATGCCTGATTCGTAGCGGCTTCAATTCCGAGCTTTGCGGAGCGCCCGCGAGTAGCCCCTTGGCCGTACATCGCGATCACGATCGAACCAGCGGGATACACCTTGGCACTGCTGTTCTTAACGCCAAGGTCAGTTAATGCCTCCTCCGTTGCTACAATGACCTCATTTCTAACCTCTGTGGTCTTTACCCAGGGGATGTCTCCACCGAAGTAATCGGGACGCCGACGAGAGGGCGTACCACCGCTGCCAATTTGGCAGAGCTCAATGAGGGGAACCTCGGGGAACGACGAAGCGGATACGCCCAGAGAACGTAGCAACACCATCTGCGCGCCCCAGCGCTCGACGTCGCGCCAAGGAGCGGCGAACGCCTTCGGGGTTGGTACTTCCCTCGTGGTCCGCAGCCCTACATCGGCGAGGAACCGGCTTTCGATGGCCGACTCCGTCTCCTCAGCCCCCTTTTTCATGGCCGCGACCGAATCAAGAGCCTCTCGCCAGCGCGTCACGACCGCCGATTGCCACTCAAGCGGCGGTAGTGGCAACTCGAAGTCGAGGAAGTCGTCTTCCTTGAAGCGATTCCGGCTCACGGCGGCTGAGCCCGTCGAGGCCGCGTTGACCGCTCGCACGGTAGATTCTCGTGTGAAGAACAGGTAAAGGTATTCGGGCAGGATGCGTTGCTCGTCAACCACGAATTGCGGGAACTCGTTGGAGACGTAGCAGCTGGCCAGCGATTCTGGAACAACCGCGAACGACGCCTTCCAAGCAAAGAGGCGATTGTAAATGAAGGCGGCGGGAACTAGTGGACTGACGTAGGCGGCGCTTAGTTCGTTGCCGTTGACAGTCTCACGGTGAAACACTCCTTCCCCGTACCACCTCACGCCAGCCATCTTGTAGGCAGTCTCTGCTTGCGGTCGGACGCGGTCCGTCACTAGCTTAACGAGATCCCGGGCCTTCGCGCGTGTCCACCCCACTGGCAGTGCGCCATCAGGAATCGCTGTGGTTGGTACCGACCATGCCTTGAGGTCATTCCACTGCATAATCAACGACCGCTTAACGGCTTGGGCCTGGCTGGTCATTTCGTTAGACCCGATAGGGAGAAGCTTTCCGGATTCTGACGGAACTTTTGGTACAGCTCCAGGCAAGACCTGCTTACGTCGCCCGGCAGGTTGTCATTTGGTATGAGTTCGTTCTGGTCCGGACCTCCCGTTGCGGTTATGCCAACTTTGTCGGCTTGATAGAAGAAGATCGGATAGGAGAACTTCTCCTTGAGCGATGAACGTGTCTCTTGCGCGATAAGCCTGTCCATCCGCTTTCGGTATTCCCGGAGCGCACTGGAATGCGCTTTTTGCTCGTCCGTTCTCCGGGCCAGCTTGGCAGCTTTGTATGCCTCGGTCAACCGGTCGGTTTCAGCTGCGATCTCGTCGGCATACTTGGCCTCTACCTCAACGCGCGCATCCCCGTTCGCACGGTCGTACTCCGCCTGCTCCTCAGGAGTGAACTTTTGCATGAACAGCAGCGAAGCCTTAACGCTAGCGCCTGACGAGAAAAATGTTTCAGTCGGCAGGCTGATGATTGCGCGGAGGAATCCTCGGTCTTCGCAGAACTCGCGCACATAAGCGAGAGATTGGTTGTTGAAGACACCCTCCGGTAGGACGATACCCAACCGGCCACCCGGCTTCAGCAGGGCGAGGCACCGCTCGATGAACAGCACCTCGGTTTTGGTCTTGCTCTTAGCAGCTCTCGGCAGTTCAAAGAGACTCGCAATTGGCTTCCCCACCGCTGCCTTTACTCGCGCAAGCGATTCCGCGTATTGCGTACCGTACTCTTCTTCGTAGCGCCTCTGATCTTCCCGCCGAGTTGCGACATCAGCCTCGTGGACGACGTCGCTGGGCTCAACAGTTGCACCGAACGGCGGGTTTGTGAGGATTGCGTCGAAGCGGCCTTCAAAGATTCCGTTCACATTCAGAAAGCCGTCGTGGTGATGGACGCCCGCATGCCCATCGCCGTGCATGATCATGTTCATCTTGCTTGTACGGGCCATGCGCTCATTTGCGTCGGTGCCGTAGATGCACCGATTTGCTAGCTGCCACATTCGTGAGCCAGGCCGCCGCTGGTCGAGGGTCTTATTAATCTCGGCGTACTTGGTTCGAAGGGCTGCTGCCTTCTTCTCCTCGTCCAGGCCCGTCTTCTCCAGCTCAGCCTTAAATCGCTGATACTGATCGTCCGCGTCGGCCAGAATTTGCTCACGTACAATTTCAAAGAAGCGAATGAGGAAGCCTCCGGACCCGCTGGCAGGATCGCAAATGACGTCACCCTCCTTGGGGTCAATCATTCTAATCATGAATTCGACGATAGTTCTTGGGGTAAAGAACTGTCCGATCTCGCCACGGAAGGTGCGACCCAAGAAGCGCTCGAAGGCGATTCCCTTGATGTCCTCGCTCGTGTCCGACAGGTTGTAGCGCTCCAGGAGGCGAACGATCTCCCGCCCGGTGGCCAGCTTCAGTCGGATTTCTTCGTCGTGTTCGAAGATGCGCTCATCTTCGTAAGCGATTTTTGTCTGGTCGAAAAGCGCGTTGATCGGATTCTTTGCGATCTGATCGTCGAGGTACTCAACGGTGAAGAGGTTTTTCCGTTGGCGTCGCGCTCGGAGTTCGCGCTCTACGTACACCTTGACGAAGAGAATCTTTGCGATCTCATCGAACGCTGCGGCGGGGTCCAGTTTTTCTCGGTTGCGTATGACATTGTGGCACTGGTGAAGCAGTTCCGCGAACTCGTCTTCCTTGAAGGTTTTGAGCTTGGATAGGAGTTCCCGAATCTCCTTGTCGTCCGCGTTGGCGTGGGGGATATTGCTAATCTCTTCCAGCGACTTTGGCATCTTCTCGTGCACAACGCGCCAATACTTTGTCTCTCGGCTGTTGTGGGTGACGAAGAAGCGGGCCCCTGTGAGGCGAGAGTAGTTGTCGCCCTGGCCGTAGTCACTAGGCCTGATTGTGACGTTGTCGGATTTGCATTCGACCACGATCAAGGGGTTTTTGGAATCCGCCTTATCCTTCGGCGTTCTCCAGATGATGAAGTCAGCACGCGCTCGACCGGAACCGCGGCCGGTGACCTCCAATTCCTCGTCTATTTGGTTCAGATCGAAGCCGTATTCGTTAACGAGGGTGCACAGGTAGTCCTGCCGCACGGTTTCTTCGGGGGTCTCGGTCAGCCACTTCTTCCGAATGTGGCTCCAAACCTTCCCGCCTTGTCGGCGGACGGCGAGCGGTTCAGGCATTTGTCGGTCCTTAAGCCCTTCGACGCGGCGCTAGTTCGATTTTCGCGGACAGCGTGAGGTTGGATGTTACTCCGGCTTCCGAGGGATCCGGAGGCACGGCGGCGCGCCGAGCGGTAGCGAGCGTGCTAAGAACAGGCGCGACCGTGCCGTCTCGTTCCCGCATGCTTGGCCCGACCAGGCTCTCCGAGAGGCTTGGGCTCGGGCAACTGGCGGAATGACTGTCGACAGCAACTGCGTCAGACGACGGCACACTGGCGAGCGCTGTCATGGACGAGGCCCGAGCGTACAGCTGAGGGCCAGACCTGTGTCGGTCGCGATGCACAGAGCTCTTGTCGAGGCGTCGGACAGCGAGGCAGCGGGGGCCGGCCGGGGCCGCCGGCGGAACGGCTGCCGACAGCAACGCTGATAGCAACGCCACGGGACGGCGGCACGCTGACGCACGGCTGCATGGACGAGGATCCAAGCATGCGGTCGTTGCCGGACGCGTGCGGACACGACGCACAGAGCTTGTAAGCGAGGCGTCAAACAGCGAGGCAGCAAGAAGGCAGCGGCAGCGTCGACGTGGGTCGACCCCCGACGTGAGTCGACGACGTCCGGCACCTGCTCGTTGACGCGGGCTTGCACCAGCTGGCAGCGGCCGACAGCTTCAGACCGCACCCCCCCGACGGGGGTCGAGTTCTAGCCTAGGGGCGTTAGCGGGAACCTATCCCGGAAGCTCAGCTTCGCGTGCGCGGCAGGCTAACCCCTTGGGTGCCCCGAAAGACGCAGTTGATCAACTAACTGTTCACCCTCGCTGCGCCCGTTCCTCATCGGGTCTGCGTGGCGAGTTCGCCAACGGCCGGCAGGGTCACTGAACGGCCGCGCCCACCGGCGTGCCACAGCCCTGTAGACCGGAGCGCTGGCATGCCCGCAACCGCCCGGTGGCCCCGCCGTGTCGTGACCTCGGCGGCGTTCACCCTCACCCTGCTCACCACGGCGATCCCCGCCGACGCCCACCCGTACGGCTATCCGCAGACCGTGACCATCGCGACGGACGCGGCCCGCCCCGACCTGGTGCGCCTGAGGTGGAAGCCCGGCGGTGTCGACGAGCTGACCCTCCTCGGCGTCCACCTTGGCCTGCTGCCGCAGGACCGTGTCCTGCTCGACGGGGCTGTCGACACCCGGGACACGGACGCGACAGTCCTCGCCGCCTCCCCGCTATTCGCGACCTACCTGCTCAAGCAGATGACGGTCAGCAGCGACGGGCACGCGTGCGCCGGTGTCGTCGGAAAGACGAGCGACTCCGGTGTGGACGTCGACTACACCTGCCCAGGCCCGCTCGGCGTCGCCCGCATCGAGATCCGGATGCTGAGCGACCTCGACCCCGCGTACCGCACGGTGGCGACCGGGCCCAAGGGCAAGCGCCAGGTGTACGGCCCCGACGAGTACTCCCACGACTGGCTGCTCGGCGACGCGCCCCCAACAACCGCGGCGGCCACGGCGAGCGCGGCTGATCACGGTCCGACCACCGCCTGGAAGGTCGCCAGAAGCGTCGGCCCCCTGCTACTCGTCGCGGCCGTCGGGTCGTTGCTGCGACGCCAGGTACGTCGCCGACGAGCCACCCGCGTCCGACCGTCGTCCTGAGACCGGCCGCCACCAGGGCGGCCCCCTCTGCCCGCCGCAGTCGGCATCACGGCGTCGGCGGTTCCTCGCACCCAACAAAGGAGAAACCCCGCCATGACGCACGACAAACGTGCGCGCCGGAAGCGAACACGCGGACTGCTGTCCGCGATGGCGCTCGTCCTCATCGCCGGACCGGCGACGACCCTGCATCCGGCGCTGGCCGGAGCGGAGGCCGTGCCGCCCAGCGCCACCACACCGCTGATCAACCTGAGCGACGGGCAGAACGTCGAGGGCAAGGTGCCCGTCGTCGTCGAGCCGGTCACCGAGAACGACTCGGTGACCACGCTCGCGGTCGACGGCGACAAGATCGCCGCCGTCAAGACCGCGGGCACCGCCCACTTCGCGTTCGAGATGGGTGGCAACGGCACCGAGGCCCGCTACCGCAACTACCTCACCGTCAACGGTCACACGGCCGAGGCCGACCGGGTCTACTTCCCGGACGTCCCGGGTGGGCGGGTCGGCACCCTCGACTTCCCGGGCGACTGGCTGAAGCCCGGCGCGAACACCGTCTCGGTGCACGCCGGAGCGAACTGGGTCGACACCACCACGAAGACCAGCGTCGGCTACCAGGAGCTGCCGAACGGTGAAGGTGGCCGCTGCCCCAACTACGACGACTATGCGCTGAGCAGCATCAGCCTCAGCCTGCTCGGCGTGGTCGCCGACGGTGAGCAGAACCTGTTCAGCTACAACTTCGGCGACGGCACCTGCGGCAGCTCGGCGAAGCTGCTCAACCAGGACCTGACCTTCGTCATCTCCGGCACCCCGGGCAGCACGTCCGGCCTGCGTACCGACCTCGACACCACGAAGCTCTCCAACGGTACGCACACCGTCAGCGCGACGAGCCTGTCGGGCGCGAAGACGAGCGTCACGGTCGACGTCAACAACGCCCCGGCCGGCGCGGCGGTGGTCACCCCCGGTGACGGCGCCCGCGTACGCGGAACCCAGCCGGTCATCGCCGCGCTCGCGTCCGCCGGCAAGGACCGCGTCGAGTCGCTCGCGATCGACGACAAGCCGGCCGAGAACGCGGAGATGCTGGCCGCCGGCACCGCCACCCTCGGCCTGGCCGTCGAGGCCGGCAACTCGATCGAGGCGCGCTACCAGAACTACGCGCTGGTCAACGGCCACCGGGTCGACCTCGGCGGTGACTACGGCGCGCTCGGTGCGGAGGCCGTGAAGCTGGCGTTCCCGAACCGGTTCCTGCACCTCGGCGACAACGTCGTCGAGGTGAAGACCGGCGACTACAACGGCACGCTCAACGGCGTCACCTGCGCCAACCACGACGACTTCAAGCTCACCCGAGCGGCCACGAGCCTCACCCTGAGCACGGCCGGCACGGTGACGGCCGGCACCACGTACCTCGTCACCACCAGCGGCACGACCGTGACGAAGGCGGAGACGACCGACCCGTCGCTGGCGTTGGGCGACGGCACGTGCGGGGCCAACAAGGACGCCGAGTTCCACTTCACCGTCGCGGGCGCGCCGACGACGCGTACCGTCGACACCCTCGCGGCCGGGAGCGACGCCCACCTGAAGGTGTTCGTCGGGGGGAACGGCAGCGACAATGGGTACGACAACAAGGTGCTGGTCAACGGCATCCCGCTGGAGATCGGGATGTGGGAGAAGGAGGTCGCCGACCTCGCCTTCCCGAACGAGTGGCTGGTGCCGGGCGTCAACGCCCTGGAGTTCGTGGCGGGCAGCGACCACGGCGGTGCCAAGCCGGGCGGCTGCGACAACTACGACGACTTCACGCTGCGGGACTTCGAGCTGCTGCCCAGCGGCGCGAAGGCCACCCAGCTGACCCGCTCGGTCGCGCAGACGACGGTCACCATCGGCTCGGCCACCTACCCGGCCGGCTCGCCCGTGACCACGTACATCGGTGACGGCACCTGCGGCAGCAGCTTCAACGGTGTCCTCACCACGATGGTCCTGTTCGACGTCACCGCCCAGGACGGCTCGGCGCTGCCGGCGCTGGGCAAGCGCGCCGACGTGGACACCACGACGATCGCGGACGGTGCCCACACCATCAAGGCGGTTGTCGGCGACAAGACCTCCACCCGGCGGTTCACCACCGACAACACCGCCCCGGAGATCGCCAGCAGCGTCCCGGCGGCCGGTCAGCGGCTGACGTCGACGGTGGCGCTCGACGTCGGCGTCAAGGACGCCAGCGGCGTGGTCGGCACGCCGGCCATCACGCTCGACGGCGCGGCCGTCAAGCAGGGCGACCAGATCGGTCACGGCCTGCCGGCCGGCGAACACACCATCGCGATGACGGCGACCGACGCGCTCGGCAACACCGCGACCCGCGAGGTGCGCTTCAGCAGCGCGAGCATCCCGGACGTCCCGATCGAGCTGAACGCCACGGTCCGGAACACCGACCCGCTCTCGGCGGAGCTGTCCGCCCGGATCCCCGGCGCCGAGGGTGTCGGGCTGACCGCGACCTTCACCAAGGCCGACGTCGTCCTGCCGACCAAGGGTTATCAGGGCGAGGCGGCCGACGTGCCGAGCACGCTCGACGTCCAGCACGACCGGAGCGTGGACGTCACCTCGCTGCGTCCGCTTGACGGTTCGACCATCGACAGCCCGTCCAGCCGGGGGGTGGCCTTCCAGCGGTACGACCTTCCGCTGGGCACCACCAAGCAGGAGCCGACGCTGCGTTGGTCGGGCAGCATCGACCCGGCGCGGATCGTGGCGCTGCGGGCCTGGAACCCGGCGACCGGGAAGTGGGTCGTGCTGACCAGCTCCCGTGGGCGGGCCGGGCAGGACACCGTCCTGACCGCGTCGGTCGAGGCCGGCTACCGCGACGGCGGTGTCGTGCACGTGCTGGTCACCGGCGAGGACCCGTTCGCCGATGACCTGTCGCCGCGTGACTCGACGGCGCAGAACGACAAGGACCGCTTCGAGGACCCCGCGTCGTACGACTTCTCGTTGGCGCACTTCACCGACACCCAGTACGTCACCGAGGGCGCGGCCGGCGGCACGTACGACGACTTCGACGGCAACGCCGAGCCCTCGGACGTCGAGACCGCCGAGGAGCAGGCGATCTGGTCGGCCGCGTACCGCGACCAGATGCAGTGGATCGCCGACAACGCGGACAGCCGCAAGATCGCGTACGCGGCGCACACCGGTGACGTCATCGAGAACGACTACTACGACCCGCTGGCGAAGAACCCGGACGGCTCGCTGAAGCGGCCCGGTCTGCACGAGCAGGTGCAGAAGGAACTCGCCACCGCCTCGGGCTTCCAGAAGATCCTCGACGACAACGGTGTCGTCAACCAGGTCATCGCGGGCAACCACGACGACCAGCTGGGCGCCGAGACCGGCCCCGACTCCCGGTTCAGCCGCACCTTCAGCGCCGACCGGTACTACGGGACGGCGAAGTCCTGGCCGAAGGGCACCGAGTACCACGCCTGGGACGAGCGGACGAACGCCGACGGCTCGGTCACGCCGGGTAGGGACAACCAGAACAACTATCTGCTGTTCTCCGCCGGTGGCCTGGACTTCGTGGCGGTCGGCCTGTCGTACGGCGTCACGCCGGCCGAGGCCAAGTGGGCTGACTCGATCTTCAAGCGGTACAAGGACCGCAACGGGATCCTGCTCTCGCACGACTACCTGAAGCCGTCGGCCAACCCCGACGGTCGCGGCGCGGACTTCTCCGCCCCGGACGGCTCGCCGCTGTTCAAGCAGGTCGTCGAGGCCAACCCGAACGTCTTCCTGGTGCTCGCCGGTCACGAGCACGGCGTCGGCACCAACCTGAAGTCGAAGATCGGCGTGACGGTCAGCCACGACGTCGTCGAGCTGCTGGCCGACTACCAGTTCTACACGGTCGCCGCGGCCGAGCTGTGGCCGAACCAGGTCGCCGCCGACGGCACGATCGACGTGAACGGCGACGGCACGCCGGACCACAAGGCCACCGACCGGTTGCAGTTCGGCGCGAGCTTCCTGCGGCTGCTCCAGTTCGACGTGGACCGGGCCGAGATGCACATCGACACGTACTCGCCGTTCCTGAAGAACTTCGGGGCGACCGAGTACGACATCCGCCAGGACGGCAGTCAGCCCAAGCCGCGCTACAACGGCGCGGAGGACAACCTGACTTTGCCGGTGGACCTCACCACCCGCAAGACGTCGTTCACCACCGACTCGCTCGCCGCGTACGTGCCGGCCGGCACGATCGGCACCGACGAGGTGACCTCGAACGACGTGGCCACGACGACGTGGGACAAGCTCCTGCCGGGCACCTCGTACGGCTGGGTCGTGTCGGCGAAGAGCGCCGACGGCGGCGAGGCGGTGGCCCAGCCGGCGGTGTTCACGACCGCCAAGCGGGTCCCGACGATGACCGTCACCACCACCCCGACCGCCTGGGGCACGGCGGCGACGGTGACCGTCAAGGTCGCGGCCGGCAGCACGCCGGTCACCGGCGCGGTGGAGTTGCGCGAGGGTACGACCGTGCGCGGCTCGGCCACGCTGACCAACGGCACGGCGACGTTCACCCTGCCGGTGGGGTTGGCCGGCGGCCAGCACGCGCTGACCGCCTCGTACGCGGGTGACGACCACCTGACCGCGGCCGAGGCCACCGCCACCCTGACGGTGAACCTGCCGGCGCAGTGGAGTTCGTCGACGGTCTACAACGACGGCGACCGGGTGACCTACCAGGGCCGGGTCTTCCGGGCCTCCTGGTACACGAAGAACCAGAAGCCCGGCGCGGACGCCAACGGCGCGTGGCAGGAAATCGCCATGACCGAGGACGGCACCGCGATCTGGACCGCGTCGCGGATCTTCAACTCGGGCGACTTCGCCATGTACGAGGGCAAGAAGTGGCGGGCCCAGTGGTACACCCGCAACCAGAAGCCGGGTGACCGCAACGGGTCCTGGGAGGAGATCGCTCCGACGCCGCCGGACAACAGCCCGGCCGCCTGGACGCTGACCAAGGTGTACACGGCCGGCGACCGGGTGTCCTTCAAGGGCCACGTCTACGAGGCGAAGTGGTGGACGCGCGGCCAGGAGCCGGGCGACACGAACGGCCCCTGGAAGCTGATCAAGTAGACAGGGTTCGCGTGAACGCCGGCCCGGGACCGACTGCTGGTCCCGGGCCGGCGTGCGCGTTGATCGACTCGGCTTCCGTGAAACCGGGGTGTCCCGAGCGCCCCGACACCCCGCCTTCCTGAAACACGAGTCGACCAAGGCCCGGGGCGGGGCGCAGGGCGCGTCACCCGTCCGGTGGAGGCCATCCGTTCCACCCGCTCTCACGTTTGCCCTGCTCCTACGCTTCGCCGGAGGCGGGCGCGGCCGAGGCGCCGGCCACTTTCGACACCGACGGAGGGCTGATGGCGTCGAGGCGTACACCTCGGGTTGTGGTTGCGGCCTTGGCCGGCGCGCTGTTCGCCCTCGGCGTGGTCGCGCCCGGCCCGGCCGCCGCGCCGCCGCCTCGCGCGGCCCGGGCGGACGGCGACGCGGTCCCCGTGCCACGCGAGCCGCGCCCACCGCTGCTCCCCGCCGACTTCCGGGGCACCGGCCGGTACGTCGTGCGCGACCTCGGCATCGACGTGCCGTTCAGCTGGCAGGGCCGCGACGGCAACAGCCAGATGATCGCCGGCGGCCCCGAGCACCCGATCTGGTTCACGAACCTGATCTACGAGAACACGCTCTACACGCTGACCTACAAGTGGCCGAACATCCCGCTGTTCCCGCCGCGCCCGTGCAGCAAGGTGCCCGGGTTCTTCAACCGGCAGATCTTCAACGACAAGCTGAAGACGTCCCGCTATGTCGGGCCGGAGATCCTTCAGGGTGCGAACGACCGGCACGTGGACCACTGGCGGGTGGGAGTGGTCGGCGGTTCCACCGTGCCGGGGGAGTTCTTCCGGTTCCCGCTGGCGCTCGGCGACATCTACGTCGACCAGCGGGACCCGAGCCAGTGGTGGCAGGTGTTGCAGTTCGGCCTCCAGAATCTCTTCGATCCCGAGCTGGACGAGTGGTTCACGATGGACACCTTCGACCACCACCCCGGCGAGGTCACCCTCCCCGACCGCTGCCCACCCCCCACCCCCTGACCCCACCCCACCCCACCCACCCCCGCCCGTTCGCGGTGATCAAGAGGTTCGCGTCATGGATCGGGCGGAATTTGACGCGAACCTCTTGATCACCAGGGCACAAGCCTGGGGGGTTACAGGGCGAACAGGAGGGCGGCGTTCAGGAGGACGACCAGGGCCGTCGCGAAGTGGATGCCGAACGCGACAGCCTTCGTTCCGCCGTTGCGCAGCACGATGAGGGTGTCGCCCAAGGGGACGAGCGCGACGATCAGCATGTACCACGCGACCGCGTCGGCGGTGGTGAAGGCGATCAGGGCGAGGCCGAGCAGCCCGAACGTCAAATCCTTGAGCCCCTTGACCGTCAGGTAGGCGGAGTCGCCCGGCCGGGCCGGCACGCCGTATCCGGCGGCTGCGGCCTGCGGCACGAGCAGGAACCGCGCGCCGATGAAGGCGACGAAGAGGCTGAGTACGACGGCGAGCCCGTAGGCCAGGGGTGACAACATGATCCGCTCCAATTGCTAGCGCCGCTAGATATATGAGCGACGCTAGCAGAGCGTCGAAAGGAACGCTAGCGGTGCTAGGGTTCGGTCATGTCGACTCAGGTACGCCGGGAGCGCGAGCGGGCGGAACGGGAACGCGCCATCGTCGCCGCCGCCCGGGAGTTAGCCCTCGCGGAAGGCTGGGACGCGGTGACGACCAGGC
The DNA here is from genome assembly GCF_044454415.1 of Micromonospora sp. NPDC051543. NCBI lineage: Bacteria > Bacillati > Actinomycetota > Actinomycetes > Micromonosporales > Micromonosporaceae > Micromonospora > Micromonospora sp. NPDC051543. The sequence goes on along the minus strand of NZ_JBITDT010000005.1, from coordinate 46,872 downwards.
GGCTCGCCGCCGAGATCGAGTACAGCCAGCCCGTCCTCTACAGCCACTTCAAGGGCAAGGACGCCATCATGGCGGCGGTCGCCGTCGAGGGCTTCGCCGAACTGGCGACCGCGCTGGTGACCGCCCGCGCCTCGGCCGCCGACCCGCGACAGGCGGTCGCCGACGTCGCGGCGGCGTACGTCGCGTTTGCCGAGCAGCGGCCCGCGATCTACGACGCGATGTTCACCCTCGCCGTGGACCTGCCGTTCGCCAGCTCGGACGTACCGACCGACCTCGCCCGGGGTTTCGCCGAGCTGGCCGAGACGGTACGCCCGTTCGTGGGGGACGGTGACCTGGAGATCTTCACCGAGGCGTTCTGGAGTGGCCTGCACGGTCTGGTCACGCTCATGCGCAGCGGCAGGCTCCGCCGAAAGGGCCACGACCGCCGGCTCGCGGTGCTGGTCGATCGCTTCTCCCGCTGAGCGAGGCCGGGTTCCAGGAAGGCGGGGTGTTGCGGTGCTCGGGACACCCCGCCTTCCAGGAAATCGAGCCGAGGCCCGAAACGGCAGGACGCGGTCAGTCGAAGGACGGTAGGGACGGGCCGAGGACGTCGTCGGCGTCGACGATCGTGTACGCGTACCCCTGCTCGGCGAGGAAGCGCTGCCGGTGTGCCGCGTACTCGGTGTCGATCGTGTCCCGAGACACCACCGTGTAGAAGTGCGCCTGCCGGCCGTCGGCCTTCGGACGCAGCACCCGACCCAACCGCTGGGCCTCCTCCTGCCGTGACCCGAACGTGCCGGACACCTGGATCGCCACCGCCGCCTCGGGCAGGTCGATGGAGAAGTTGCCGACCTTGGAGATCACCAACGTGCGTAGCTCACCGGTGCGGAACGCGTCGAACAGCCGCTCGCGTTCCTTGTTGGTGGTGGAGCCCTGCACGATCGGCGCGTCCAGGTACTCGCCGATCTGGTGCAACTGGTCGATGTACGCGCCGATCACCAACACCTGGTCGTTCGGGTGCCGGTCGACCAGGGCCTTGACCACGGGCAGCTTGGTGCGCGCGGTCGCCGCCATCCGGTAGCGCTCCTCGGCCTCCGCCGTCGCGTACGACATCCGCTCCGCGTCGGTCAGCGTCACCCGGACCTCGACACACTCGGCCGGGGCGATCCAGCCCTGCGACTCGATGTCCTTCCACGGCGCGTCGTACCGCTTCGGCCCGATCAGGCTGAACACGTCGCCCTCGCGGCCGTCCTCGCGTACCAGAGTGGCCGTCAGGCCCAGCCGGCGGCGGGCCTGGAGGTCCGCCGTGAACCGGAAGATCGGCGCGGGCAGCAGGTGCACCTCGTCGTAGACGACCAGGCCCCAGTCGCGGGCGCCGAACAGGTCCAGGTGGGTGAACGCGCCCCCCTTTCGGGAGGTGAGCACCTGGTACGTGGCAATGGTGACCGGGCGGATCTCCTTGCGCTCGCCCGAGTACTCGCCGATCTCCTCCTCGGTCAGCGACGTGCGGGCGATCAGCTCGCGCTTCCACTGCCGGCCGGCGACCGTGTTGGTGACCAGGATGAGCGTCGTCGCCTTCGCCTCGGCCATCGCCGCCGCGCCGACCAGGGTCTTGCCGGCCCCACAGGGCAGCACGACCACGCCCGACCCGCCGGCCCAGAACGCCTCGACGGCCTCGCGCTGGTACGACCGCAGCGTCCACGGCCTGCGCCCGTCCTTGCCGGCCTCGGCCAGCTCGATCGGGTGCGCCTCGCCGTCGACGTAGCCGGCCAGGTCCTCCGCCGGCCAGCCCAGCTTGAGCAGCGCCTGCTTGAGCCGGCCCCGCTCGGACGGGTGCACCCGGATCGTGTCGTCGTCGATCTTGTCGCCGAGCATGCCGGCGAGCTTCTTGCTCTTCGCCACCTCGATCAGCACCAGCCGGTCGAGCGCCCGCAGCACCAGCCCGTACGCGGGATCGTTGGCGAGCTGGAGCCGGCCGTACCGGTCCATCGTCTCGGCCACGTCCACCAGCAGCGCGTGCGGCACCGGGTAGCGGGAGTACTTGAGCAGCGAATCCACCACACCCTCGGCGTCGTGCCCCGCCGCGCGCGCGTTCCACAACCCCAGCGGGGTCAGCCGGTACGTGTGCACGTGCTCCGGAGACCGCTCCAACTCGGCAAACGGCGCGATCGCCATCCGGCAGGCCTGCGCGTCGGGGTGGTCGATCTCCAGCAGCAGCGTCTTGTCCGACTGCACGATCAGGGGTCCACCACTCACGCCAGCGTCCTCTCCTCGGTTGGCCGTCGGCACCGCCGCGGTCCTATACCCGCCGCTGGCCGACCATCCAGTGTTGCACGACGGAGAACGTCCCAAGAAAGATGCTCACCGGATGCAACCAGGAAGGCACTTACGAACGTCTAGGAAAGGGACAACTGTCCAGGGGAGGTGCCATGCGGCGTGTTCGGCACACTTCCCGGCTGTTTGCCCTGGTGGTGGTCGTGCTGGTCGGCACCGGCGCGTGCACGTTCGATCCGCGGTCCGGCGGGAGTGGTGGCGGGGGAGCCGCCCCGGTCGGTGCGGCGGAGCAGGCATCGGGGGCGAGCGGCACGTCCGGGCCGGCCCAGCACGGCCGGCCCACCACACCGTCGCCCGCCCCGCGCACCGCCACACCACCGCCGAAGAAGACCACGCCGAAACCGAAACCGAAGCCGACGCCGACCACCGCCACGTCGACGTCGCCGACCGCCGCCGGCTGCCCGCAGGGCCAGCACCAGCGCGCGGTGGAGACGTACCTCGCCCGCCTCGGCGGGTTCGGGGCCGTCACCGTCGACGGGCGGCAGTCCGCCGCCGACTGCGCCGCCATCAAGAAGTTCCAGCAGAGGTACGGCATCCGCCCCGTCGAGGGTCGCGCCGGACCGACCACCCTCGACGTGGCCCAGCGCCTCGCCACCACCGACACGAGCCGTTGCCAGGCCGGCGCCGGCACCACGTTCTGCGTGGACCTGACCCGGCAGACCGTCTGGGCGATGCGGGGCGGCAGGGTGGTCATGGCGCCGACCGTGACCCGCACCGGAATGTCCGGCTACCGCACCCCCTCCGGCACGTACACGGTCAACTTCCGCAACCTGAAGGAGTGGTCCGACCCGTACGAGGTGTGGCTGCCCTACTGGCAGCACTTCACCCAGGGCATGGGCTTCCACGAGACCACCACCTACCTGCACGACAAGTCGATCGGCTCGCACGGCTGCGTCAACCTCCTGCACACCGACGCCGTCCGGATGTGGGAGCTGGGCAAGGTCGGCACCCGCGTGGTGCTGATCGGTCGCCGCCCCGGCACCTGAGCGACACACCCCCATTTCCGGGTTTTATCCCCTGTCACACCGGTCCCAGGAGTGTCACGCTGGGAGTCCAGGGCCGGACCGGGCGGGGAGGCTGGATATGACGGTCGACCGTGAAGTGGTCGCGCAGTACGAGCATGCGCCGCCCGACGAGGTGTCCCGCGCGACGGTGTTCGCGTACGCCTTCGCGGCGGCGCTGCTCTTCGGGTGGTTCCTCTTCGGGTGGTTGGTGCTCCAACAGGGCTTCGTCGACTCGGTCGGCGAGTCGGCCGGGGCCGGCTTCGCCCTCCTGCTGATCGTCTCGGTGGTCGGCACCGTACGACGCAGCCGCCGCTGAGCGACCACGGGAGAAGCTGGGCGACCACGGGAGAGACAGCGCCGCTCAGTCCGCCAGCACCGCCGCGGTGATCCGGTGCAGCGCGAAGGTGTGCAGCATCTCGGTCCGCTCGTCCTCGGCGCGCAGGTAGCCCGCCCCGATCGACACCGGCTTCACGAGCCGCGACGCGGTCGCCCCGTGGGCGTCCACGTACCCGACCCAGACCAGCGCCCGGTCCCGGACCGCCTGTTGGAGCACGGCGAGCGCCTCGCTGTGCGTGTGCGCCGGCACCGGGCCACCGCCCAGCCCCGCCGCCCCACCCCGAACCACCGCCGGGGCACGACGGGCCGCCCGCGCCGCCGCCTCGCCCCGCCGGATGTGCTCCACCACCCCGAGCAGCCGGGGCATCGGCAGCTTCGGGGTGGCCAGCGGGTCCAGCGTCCTGGTGGTCACCCCTACCCGCGCCGGAGCGCGCCGGACTCGTGGCCGGATCAGCATCGTGCTGCCAGTGCCGTCCTCCTGCACCGGCGCGTACCCGGCCTCCCGCAGCGCGGTGAGCATCCGGCTGACCTGGTACGGGGTGGTCAACACCGTCGGCGCCAGCCGACGCAGCGTCAGCGACTCCAGCCGCCGGTCGGCCAGCACCTCGGTGAGGAGCGCCTCGTCGTCGCTGCGCAGGTACGCCCCGGCCGAGCCGGCCCGCAGCCCGCCGTGCTTACGGGCCACGTCGTCCACCAGGTAGCTGAGCCCCTGCGGCACCGGGGTACGCGATCGGCGACGGAACAACTCGTGCAAATCGTCGGCCGTGTAACCGGCGTCCAACGCTCGCCGGACGCTCGCCGTGGTGACCCGGTGCACACTCGCCCCGCCGGCCGACTCGAGTTCCGTCGTCGCCTCCAACTCGGCGGCGAGCGCCGGCTCGGGCGGCCCGGGCACCACCACGGTCAGGTCGGCCTGCACCAGGAAGTGGTCGACCGGGGCGGGCAACAGCGCGTCCAACGCCCGCGCCGCACCGGACGGATCGCCACTCTCGGTGTCCGCGTGCAACCCCAGCGGGTCGCCACCGGATTCGTCGGTCGACGTCAGCTCGCCCAGCAACAACCGTCCGTACGAGGTGAGCGCCCCCAGCCCGGTCATACCGAGCTGCGCCGCCTCGGCCAGCACCTCCCGGTGGGCGGCCTCCCGACCCCGGCTGCGCCGTGGCGTCCGCCAGTCCAGCAGAGCCTGCAACTCCTCCGGGGTGGGCGCGGTCGCCGGCTCCAGGTCGGCGAGCACCCCGAGCACCGCCCGGCGGGTTGCCGGCGCACCGGCCCGCTCCGCCTCCGCGGAGAGCGCGGTGATCGGCCGGTCCCGGTCGTCACGCCGCCCGACCAACCCCACCTGCCGGGTCATGGTCATCCAGGCGCGGGCCAGGTGCTCCCACCGTTGGGCCAGCGATCCGGCCCGCCACACCTCGTACCCGCCGGTCGGCAGCACCTGCTGGTCCGCCCCGTACCGACCGGTGGTCGCACCAGGCATCTCCATCTCGCCGGCGAGCCCCGCCGCGTACGCCACCTCGAGCAGCAGCGCGGTGGTCGGCTCGTCCAGGCCGGCGGTGCGGGCCAGCCGGCGCAGGTCGCGGACACCGATGCCACCCGAGCGCAGCACCGGGGCGGGTTCGGCGGCGAGCTGTTCCAGCAGTCCTTCGGTGTGCCGGACCACCTCCATGGTCTGCCCGGCGCCGGCCGAGTCGACCATCTTGGGCTCGCGGGGAGCGGCGGCCACCGACGGCGGGCTGGTCTGCAACGGCCCGAGCGGACCGCTGTCGCGCCGCAGCAGGAGGCCGACCTCGCGGGGCAGCTCGACGGTGCCGCCAGCCGTCGCCGAGCCGGCCGAGACGTTCACCAGCAGCCGGTTGTCGACCAGCCAGCGCACCGGTGAGCCGGTGGGCGCGCCACCGTTGGTCGGGTCGGCGAGGACGTCGTCCTGCGCGCCGATCGCCGGTGCCTGCAGCGCGCCCGCGGGCACGCTACCGACCGGCGGTCCGGCCGCCAGCCGGTCCAGGATCGCCCGGGCCGACGGGGGCGCCGCGAGCAGCGTCCGGCGCAGCTTCGCCGGGTCCGCGCAGAGAGCGGCCGCGCGAACGTCCAGGTCCGCGGCGGGTCGACCAAGTCCAGCGGGGTACGGGGAGACCTCGTCGACGGCGGCCGCCACGTGCATGGCGTGCTCGGGGCCGTACAGCAGGAACAGCGCCCTCAGCCGGCCCACGGCGGCCCGGACCGCGGTCGGCGCCGGTGGGTGCGGCCCGGCGGTCGCCATGGCGAGGATCGTGTCGGTGGCGGTCGTGCCCTCGTCCGGGTGCCGGGTGAGCCGGCCGGCGTCCAGGATCAGCAGCGTGAACTGGTCCAGCCCGTCCAGCGCGCGGGCCACCGAGACCCGGGACTGGGCGCGGATGGCCAGAGCGGAGATGTCGGCCGGCACGGGCACGACGAGGTCCGGCCGCAGTTGCAGGAGTGCGGCCAGTGACTCGTCGGGCAGCGACCGCAGATGGTCGGCGAGTGAGGTGGTCATCGTCTTTCCACGCTAGCCCGGGGTGGGCCGGTCGCGCCCCTCGGACGTACGGCCGGCTGTGCGTCGGCGAGTAGGTTTCTCGGCATGTCTGCACCGACCGTCGGATTCGACCTCGACATGACCCTGGTGGACTCCCGCCCCGGCATCGCCGCGGCCTACCGGGCGCTGACCGCGAGGACGGGCGTTCCGGTGGACGCCGACCTGGCGGTGTCCCGCCTCGGCCCGCCGCTGCGCACCGAGATCGCCCACTGGTTCCCACCGGAGCAGGTCGAGTCGGCCGTCCTGCTCTATCGCGAGCTGTACCCGGCGTACGCGATCACCCCGACGGTCCCGATGCCCGGCGCGCGGGAGGCCATCGACGCGATCCGCGCCCGGGGCGGAAGGGTGCTCGTCGTCACTTCCAAGATCGCCCGGTTGGCTCGGCTGCACCTGGACCACCTCGGCCTGGTGGTGGACGAGCTCGCCGGTGACCTGTTCGCCGAGCAGAAGGCGACCGCCCTGCGGGAGCACGGCGCGACCCACTACGTGGGCGATCACGTGGCGGACATGGTGGCGGCGGGGGTCGCCGGGGTGCCCGGAATCGCCGTCGCGACGGGCCCGTGCTCCGCGGATGAGCTGCGTGCGGCGGGGGCGAGCGTCGTGCTGGACGATCTCACCGGATTCCCAGCGGCGCTCGACGGCATGATCCAGCTAGCCTTGGAGCAGTAGCGGCTCAAGTGAAGCAGGGGTTTTCAGGTGCCTACGGGTCGAGTGAAGTGGTACGACACGGCCAAGGGATACGGCTTCGTCACCAGCGACGAGGGCGGTGACGTGTTCCTGCCCAAGGGCGCGTTGCCGGCGGGCGTCACCGACCTCAAGGGTGGTCAGCGGGTCGACTTCAGCGTCGTGGACAGCCGCCGTGGCGCGCAGGCCATGGGCGTGAAACTGCTGGACGCGCCGCCGTCGATGGCGGAGCTGCGGCGCCGGCCGGCCGAGGAGCTGCACGGCCTCGTCGAAGACATGATCAAGGTGCTGGAGGCGAAGGTCCAGCCGGACCTGCGTCGGGGCCGGTACCCGGACAAGAAGACCGCGCAGAAGATCGCTCAGCTGGTCCACGCGGTCGCGCGCGAGCTGGAGGTCTGAGGCACCAGCCCGGCGGTGGCGGCGCGGTCGAGGAGCGCCGTCACCGCGGCGAAGCCGGCCTCGCCCAGGTCGGCCGTGAACTCGTTGACGTAGAGGCCGATGTGCCGGTCCACCACGTCGAGTTCCATCTCCTGGGCGTGCGCGAGGACGTACTCCCGGCTGACCGTCGGGTCCGCCCAGGCCTGCCGGACGGACTCGCGGATCCAACCGGCGGCGGCCTCCGGGTCGACCGCGCCGCGACGGGCCAGGATCGCGCCGAGGGGAATGGGCAGGCCCGTGTCGGCTTCCCACCACTCGCCGAGGTCGACGAGCGCGGTCAGGCCGTGCCGGTGGTAGGTGAAGCGGGCCTCGTGGATGACCAGGCCCGCGTCGTAGCGGCCGGCCGCGACGCCCGGCATGATCTCGTGGAACGGAACCACCTCGATCCGGGCCGGCGGCCGTCCAGCCGACCAGAGCCGGAACAGCAGGTACGCGGTGGTCCGGTCGCCCGGCACAGCCACCGTGGCGCCGGTCAGGTCGGCGCGGTCGCCCCGGGTGAGCACCAGCGGCCCGCACCCGCGGCCGAGCGCGCCACCGCAGGGCAGCAGGTGGTAGTCGTCGAGCAGCCACGGCAGCGCCGCGTAGCTCACCTTCACCAGGTCGAAAGCACCCCGCTCGGCCGCCGTGTTGGTGACGTCGACGTCGGCGTACGTCACCTCCACCGGCGGTGCGCCAGGCACCCGCCCGTGCACCAGGGCGTCGAACACGAACGTGTCGTTGGGGCAGGGCGAGATCGCCAGGGAGAGCGCCACGCCCCTCACGTTAGCCCCGCCCGCGCGGCCGGTCGGGGCGACCCCGTGCCTGGTGATCCGCGACAAACCAGGCCGGCGCCGGCTCCTGCCCCTCCGGCGCCCCTCGTCCAGGTGCGAGAGGTCACGTCGCTCGGTGTCGAGCTGCCCCGGATGTAGGGCGAGGGGCACTGATGGCGGTGGTGGCGGGTGGTTAGGTCGGTCCCTGTCGAGCTGCTTCGAATGTGGGGTGAGCATGGCGCCGGCGGTGAGGTGGATGGTTGGTCAGGTCGCGCCGCGTCGAGCTGCTTCGAATGTGGGGTGAGAGGGCGCCGGCGGCGGTGGTGGCGGGTGGTTAGGTCGCTGCCTGTCGAGCTGCTCCACATGTGGGGCGCCGTGCGCCAGCGGCGGCGGTCGTGGCGGCGTTTGATGCCCTATGCCGTGCCGTACGCGTACCGGTGCCCATTGCCCATTGCTCATTGCCCATTGCCCATTGCCCATTGCCCATTGCCCATGCCCTGCCCCTGACCGTGCCCTGCCCCTGCCCCTGCCCCTGCACTGACCGTGCCCTGCCAGTGCCCTGCCCCTGCCCGTGCCCTGCCCGTGCCCTGCCCCTGCCCGTGCCCTGCCCGTGCCCTGCCAGTGCCCTGCCCTGCCAGTGCCCTGCCCTGCCCGTGCCCTGCCCGTGCCCTGCCCGTGCCCTGCCCGTGCCCGTGCCCTGCCCGTGCCCGTGCCCTGCCCGTGCCCTGCCCGTGCCCGTGCCCTGCCCGTGCCCGTGCCCTGCCCGTGCCCGTGCCCTGCCCGTGCCCTGCCCGTGCCGTGCCCTGCCCGTGGCCGTGCCCGTGCGGGGCGCGCCCCACTTCTGGGGCAGCTCGACAGGGGCCGACCACCACAGGGATACCCACAGCCCTGGCGCGTTGTCCACATGGTTATCCACAGGCGAAGGGTGCGCTGTTGACGACGTTCGCCGTGCGGAAAAGCATGGACGGATGGGGATGAGCGGGGATGCGATCGACGTGGGGGCGGTGCTGCGTGATCTTCGTCGACGTGCAGATCTGAGCCAACGGGAGTTGGCCGATCGCTCCGGGGTCCCGAAGAGCACGCTGGCCCGGATCGAGGCGGGGCGGGGTGGCGAGCCGGCGTTTCGCACGGTGGCGCGGCTCGTCGGGGCGGCAGGGGGCGAGCTGTCGATCCGGCTGCACGGCGAACCGCCGGGCGACAAGTTCACCGATCCGGACGGCGTGCCGCTAGGCATGCCTGTTGACGAGCCACGGGACGAGGCCGACCGTCGGTACCCGGCGCACCTCGATGTCCGCCGGGTACGGACCCTCAAGGACTGGCCGGGTGCGTGGTGGGCGCATTCGTACACACTCCCGCAGAGATCGTGGCCTTTGCGCGTGCCGGAGCTGACCTACGACCTCGACCGGGCTCGGCGGGACCGGCGGCGGTGGCGGCAGGAGGCCCGCGCACGGGTGATTTTCCGGCGTGCGTTCGAAGGCGTGCCGCCCACGTCTTGGCGGTTCGTCGCCGAGGTGCCCGGAGCGGGACCGGTAGGGGAACTGCGGGCTCATGAACGGAGCCTCGACCTCCTCCTCGGCGAAGACCGCAACGACCGGCGTGAGGTGGTGATCGAGGGTGTTGTCGTCGCTCCGGACCTGCGGTTTCTGGGTATCGGACGGCGGCTGGTCGAGCTGTTGGCGAACGAGATGGCGCGAGTAGGCCTTCGCACCGCGCACGCCGTCGCCGAGTTCGGCAACGTCGTCTTTCTCCTCGCCTGCGGCTTCGAACTCCGGGCGAGCAGACCGTCGGCGCTGATGCTCGACGTCCGAGGCGTACCCGGGGTCAGCCCAGCGCCGGAGCCGCCTTCGTCAGGGCGGTGAGGGCCTCGCGCAGCCGCCAGGCGTCGCGGTCGCGCGGGCCGATCGGGTTGGAGATGGTGCGCAGCTCGGCGAAGGGCACTCCGGCCTGTGCGGCGGCGACGGCTACCCCGTACCCCTCCATGGCCTCGGCCACCGCCTCCGGATGCCGCCGGCGTAGCTCCTCGGTGCCGGCGGCGGTGCCCGTGACGGTGGTGACCGTGAGCACCGGGCCGATCGTGGCCATGGGTAGGGCGGCGCGCAGCGCCGCCAGTAACGCCGGGTCCGCGGGGACGACGCTGCCGCCGCCGAGCAGCGCGGGTGGCATGCCCAGATCTTCGATGCCGATGAAGCCCTCCGGTGAGTCGGCGCCCAGGTCGGCCGCGATGCTCGCGGTGCCGAGCACGGTGTCGCCGACCGCTGCGCGACCGGTGAAGCCGCCGGCCACGCCGGCGCTGACCACCGCCCGGTACGGACGACCGGCCGCCTCGGCCAGCGTCAGCAGCCGCGCGGTGGCGGCACCCGCCACGGCCGGGCCCACCCCGACCGGGGCGACGGTCACGTCGGTGGCGGTCAACCCGGCCTGTACGGCGTCCGCCTCGGCCGGCACCGCGGTCACCACCAGCAGACCGGTCACGAGAGCGAGCCGGGGGACTCGCGGCGGGTCTCGTCGTCCGCGCCCCCGCCTGGGCCGCCGACCGACGAAGAGGGCCGGTAGATGTGGTAGCCCGGCGGCGCGAGCCCCGCTTCGTCGTGCCGCTGCGACGTGGCCTGAGGTGGCGCCGGCGAGGTGGGCGCGACGGTCTCGGGCGCGACGGTTTCGGGCGCGGCGACCTCGGGCTCGTCCTCGGTCAGTTCGTCGTCACCCAGCGGCCGGCCGGCCAGCTTCTCGGTACGTAGCCGAGCGGCGACCAGCACTCCCCGGACGGCGGCCACGATGCCCACCCCGGCGGCGACCGCGATGCCGGTCCGGCCCGCGAACGGCACGAGTCCGAGCCCGCCACCGGCGACGAAGGCGAGCATGAGCACCGTCTCGGAGTGGGCGAAGGAGCTGGCCCGCAACCGCTCCGGGATGCGCTCCTGGATCGAGGCGTCCACGGCGAGTTTGGCCACTCCGCTGACCAGCGCGGTGACCAGGCAGAGCAGGGCCACCATCAGCAGCGAGAACTGGATGACGGCGAGTACCCCTACGCCCGCCACGATGATCATGCTGCTGGACTGGATGGCGGTCGGCCGGTGGATGCGCAACCGGGTGCCGACGGCGGTCGCCAAGAAGCTGCCGACGGCCAGAGCGCCACCGATCAACCCCAGCGCCCACTCCGCGCCCAGGTCCCGTCCGAACACCCCGGTGGTCAGATCGCCCTTCTTGATGGCGAACGCGAGGAAGAGCAGCAGGAAGCCGTACACGGCACGTAGGGTCGCGGCGCCGATCAGGGTGGCGATCACCAGCCGTCCGGCGGGTCGGCCCCGGCCCAGCGGCCGGTCCTTCCGACGGCTCAGGGCGCGGAGCGCGCGGGGGACGCGCTCGGGTGGCTCCGAGTCCGCCTTCGGGGGCAGCCGCAGCGAGATCACCATGCCGATCAGGAAGATCACCGACGCGACCCGCAGCGGCCACTGCGGCCCGAACCAGAAGGCGGCCAAACCGATCGGGGCCACGAGCGCGCCCGCCACCGTGCCGTACACGCTGGCCCGGGCACCCACCTGGGACAGGCCCAGCCCCTCCGGCAGCAGCCGGGGTACCGCCGCCGAGCGGGCCACGCCGTAGGCGCGCGACAGCGCCAGCACACCGAACGCGGCCGGATAGAGCCCGAAGCCGTGGATGTAGTCCGAGATCAGCCAGGCCAGGAACGCCCGGCCGAGCATGGTGGCGGCCAGCGCGTACCGCCGGCCGTGCCGGAAGTGGTCCAGCAGCGGCCCCACCACGGGTGCGAGCATCGCGAACGGAACCATGGTCACCAGCAGGTAGAGCGCGACCTTGCTGCGGGCCTCACCCAGCGGCACGTTGAAGAAGATCGTCCCGGCCAGGCCGATCGCGATCAGGGTGTCACCCGCGCAGGAGAGCGCGTGCAGGTCGAACAGCCGGACCATGCCCACCTCGCCGCCGGCGCCCCGCGCCCGGGCGTGACCGGCCCGGCGGGTCACCCAGCGGCCGCTGCCCACCGAACCGCGCAGGAGCAGACGGATCGCCCGGATGCCGGTGCCGACGGTCCGCCCGAGGAGGGATCGCCCGGAGTGGGAGTACGGCGGCATGTGCACCATCCTCGCCCATCCGACGCAGGTGTGCCGCATCAGTCGCGGCGAAAGGTTCCCCGGGAGTCCCTGTCACCCCTGCGGGGAGCATGGGGAACAATGGTCTGGTGACCAGGCCCGCCTCCACCCGTGCCGCCCGTCTCGACCAGGTCTGCGCCGCCGCCGTCGAGGTGGCCCGTGCCGGCATCACCGAGGTGGACGCCGACGACGTCGGCGACCACCTGCAGGTCGTGTCCGAGGGCGAACGGCTGGTCACCCACTACTTCGAGTGCCGCCTCGCCGGCTACCGCGGTTGGCGGTGGGCGGTCACCGTCACCCGCGTCCCGCGCAGCCGTACGGTCACGATCTGCGAGACGGTGCTGCTGCCCGGTCCGGACGCGCTGCTCGCGCCCGGGTGGCTGCCCTGGCAGGAGCGGCTCAAGCCCGGTGACCTCGGCCCGGGTGACCTGCTGCCGACCGCTCCGGAGGATGAGCGGCTGGTCCCCGGCTACCTGCTCTCCGACGACCCGGCGGTCGAGGAGACGGCCTGGGAGCTGGGTCTCGGTCGGGCCCGGGTGCTCTCCCGTGAGGGTCGGGCCGACGCGGCGCAGCGCTGGTACGACGGCGAGCACGGCCCGACGGCGGCCATCTCCACCGCCGCGCCGGCCGCCGCCCGCTGCGGCACCTGTGGCTTCTACCTTCCGTTGGCCGGGGCGATGCGGCAGGCGTTCGGCGCGTGCGGCAACTTCTACGCACCCGACGACGGCCGGGTGGTCAGCGCCGACCATGGTTGCGGCGCGCACTCCGAGACGCTGATCGAGGCCGCCGAGACCGCGGTCGAGGACCTACCAACGGTGTACGACGACAGCGCCGTGGAGGCCATGTCGGTCAGCCGTGCGCCGGGTTCGGTCGAGGCGGGGGAGCCGGCGGAGCCGTACGGGCACCCCTGAGTCGCGCTCCGGCGCCTGCCGGTGCGTTCAGCTCGCCCGGCGGCGGCGTCGGTTGGCGTCGTGCCGCAGCATGACGGCGAGGCCGGGGAAGCCCCACAGGAACCCGGCCAGGCAGGTCCAGAGCCAGTTCTCGTGATCGTGCTCGGTCAGCCAGCCCCGGAAGAACACCAGCAGCACCAGTCCGACGACCGCCCACGCGATCAGGCCGGCTACGGCGAACGGCACCATCGGCGGGTCCAGCGGCGCGGGGCGCGTTGGCTGGTCGTTCGGCATCGGGCAAGCGTACGCGACGCCCTTCCCCTGTCCGCCAGCGATCTGGGACGATGCGCGCGACAACCGGAAGATCACCTGTGAGGTCCTCATGGCAGTAGCGCCGCCCGAGAACGACACACCTCCCAACTCCGCTCAACCGCGTAATGGCTTCGACCGGTTCTTTGAGATCTCCGCCCGCGGCTCAACGTTGAGCCGTGAGGTACGAGGTGGCCTGGCGACCTTCTTCACGATGGCGTACATCGTCGTGCTCAACCCGCTGATCCTGGGCGGCGCGGTCGACGGTGACAACAAGACTCTCCCGATTCCGGCGCTGGCCGCCGCGACGGCGCTGGTCGCCGGCCTGATGACCATCCTGATGGGTGTCGTCGGCCGGTTCCCGCTGGCGCTCGCCGCCGGTCTGGGCGTCAACGCCCTGGTGGCGTACGAGATCGCTCCCGAGATGACCTGGGCCGACGCGATGGGCCTCGTGGTGATCGAGGGTGTGATCATCGCGGTGCTGGTGCTGACCGGTCTGCGTACCGCGGTGTTCCGCTCGGTGCCCACGCAGATGAAGACGGCGATCGGCGTCGGCATCGGCCTCTTCCTGACCATTATCGGTCTGGTGGACGCCGGCTTCGTCCGGCGGCTCCCGGACGCCGCCAACACCACCGTTCCGGTCGGCCTGGGCGTCGGCGGCAAGCTGGTGAGCTGGCCGCTGCTGGTCTTCGTGGTGGGCCTGCTGCTCACGCTGGTGCTCGTGGTGCGCCGGGTCCGGGGCGCGATCCTGATCGGCATCCTCGCGTCCACCGTGCTCGCGGTGATCGTGGAGGCGATCGGCAACATCGGCCCGTCGTTCGTCGACGGCAAGCCCAATCCGAAGGGCTGGGCGCTGAACGTGCCGGAGCTGCCCAAGACGGTTGTCGACGTGCCGGACCTGTCGCTGCTCGGCAAGTTCAACGTGCTCGATTCGTGGGGTCGGGCCGGCTGGGTCGTCGTGCTGATGTTCATCTTCACGCTGCTCATCACGGACTTCTTCGACACCATGGGCACGATGGTGGCGGTCGGCCAGGAGGGTGGCCTGCTCGACGAGAAGGGCACCCCGCCGAGGGCCAAGGAGATCCTGCTGGTCGATTCGATCGCGGCGGCGGCCGGCGGTGCGGCCAGCACCTCCAGCAACACGTCGTACATCGAGAGCGCGGCCGGTGTCGCGGAGGGTGCCCGGACCGGCGTGGCCAACCTGGTCACCGGCGCCCTCTTCCTGCTGGCGATGTTCCTGGCGCCGCTGGTGGTGATCGTGCCGTTCGAGGCGGCCTCGACGGCGCTGGTGGTGGTCGGTTTCCTGATGATGACCGCGGTACGGACGATCGACTGGTCGGACTACGAGATCGCCATTCCCGCGTTCCTCACCATCGTGCTGATGCCGTTCACCTACTCGATCTCGAACGGGATCGGCGCTGGTCTGATCACCTTCGTGGTGGTCAAGCTGGCCCGGGGTAAGGCCCGGGAGGTCCACCCGCTGCTGTACGGGGTGGCCGCCCTCTTCGTGCTGTACTTCCTGCGTGGGCCCATCGAGTCGCTGGTGCTCTGACAGGTGTCGTCCGGGCGGGGGTCGAGTGTGATTCCCCGCCCGGAACAGCACAAACATCCCCGTGAGCCTGGTCATAACAGATGTCGTTAGCCAGGCTCATTAGTTAAGCTAACTAACGTGACGGAGCGGACGGTGACGGCGGAACGCGTGCCACCGGCGCAGCTGGCTCCCCAGTTGCGAGATGCGATCACCCGACTCAACCGGCGGGTCCGACGGGCCCGGCCGGTCGGCGACCTCACGGTCACCCAGGTCTCCGCGCTCACCAGCCTGCGGCTGGCGGGCGGGATGACGCCACGGGAACTGGCCGAGATCGAACGGGTGCAGCCACCGACGATGACCAAGATCGTCGCGAAGTTGGAGGACCGTGGCCTCGTGCGGCGGACCCCCCACCCGACCGACGGCCGACAGGTCATCCTCGCGGCGACCGAAGGAGGGCAGGCCGTGCTCGACCAGTTCGAGCGGGCCCGCGACGAATGGCTGGCCCACCGGCTGGCCGCGCTCGACGAGGACCAACGGGAGACCCTGCACAGGGCCGCCGAGATTCTCCAGCAGCTCGCTCGCGCCTGAGCCCGCGCCCGCGCCACCGGGCCGTGCCGTCACCTGACGATGACGCGTACGTCCTTGAGGAGGCGCACCGAGAGTGCAGGCCAAGCTGAGCACGATGTTCCAGTCCCTACAGGTCCGCAACTACCGCCTTTTCGCGTCCGGGCAGCTGATCAAACTGGTCGGCGTCTGGATGATGTTCATCGCCCAGGACTGGCTCGTCCTCGACCTTTCCGACAACTCCGCCACCGCGCTCGGCGTGGTCACCGCGTGTCAGTTCACGCCGGTTCTGCTGCTCACGCTCTTCTCCGGCCGCCTCGCCGACCGGTACGACAAGCGGGTCCTGCTGTTCGCCGCCAACACCTTCTGGACGGTGCTGGCGCTCGTCATGTCCCTGCTGGTCCTCACCGACCTGGTGCAGTTGTGGCACGTCTTCGCGTTCGCCGCGCTGCTCGGCGTGGCCAACGCCGTGGAGACCCCGGTCCGCCAGGCGTTCGTCTCCGAACTGGTCGGCACACCGCTGCTGCCCAACGCGCTGTCGCTGAACGCCG
Organism: Micromonospora sp. NPDC051543; assembly: GCF_044454415.1. NCBI lineage: Bacteria > Bacillati > Actinomycetota > Actinomycetes > Micromonosporales > Micromonosporaceae > Micromonospora > Micromonospora sp. NPDC051543. The sequence goes on along the minus strand of NZ_JBITDT010000005.1, from coordinate 30,852 downwards.
CCGTCTTCAACTCCGCCCGGATCGTCGGTCCGGCGGTCGCCGGTCTGGCGATCGCCGCGTTCGACGTGGGCCCGGTCTTCCTGTTCACCGCCGTCAGCTCCATCGCGCCGCTGGTGAACGTCGTCCGGATGCGGACCGCCGACCTGCACCGCGACGCGCTCCTACCGCGCGACGAGCGGGCGTCCGCGAAGGTCGTCGACGGGCTGCGGTACGTGTGGCGGCGGCCGGACCTGCTGCTGCCGATGGCGGTGATGTCGGTGATCGGCATGTCGCTGTTCAACTTCCAGCTCACCCTGGCCGCGCTGGCCAAGACGGTCTTCCACACCGGTGCCGCCTCCTTCGGGCTGTTCAGCACCGCCCTTGCCGTCGGCGCGCTGGGCGGCGCGCTCAGCGGCACCGGCCGGCGGAGCCGCCCGTCGGTGTGGCTGGTGCTCGGCGCCGCGGTCGGCTGCGCCAGCTTCGGCACGCTGGTCGGGTTCGCATCGACGTACTGGCTGGTCGTCGCGCTCCTGGTGCCCACCGGCTTCTTCATGGTCTTCTTCGCCCAGGCCGCCAACCAGCGGGTCCAGCTCGGCGTGGACGCCGCGTTCCGGGGACGGGTGATGGCCCTGTGGGTGCTGGTGTTCCTGGGCACCAACCCGGTCGGCGCACCGCTGATCGGCTGGGTGGCCGAGCACTTCGGCGCCGGCGCCAGCATCTGGATGGGCGGGCTGATCTCGCTGGCCACCGCGCTGATCGCGCTGACCTGGCAACTGCGCCGCTCCGGTGCGCGGCTGCGCTTCCGGGTGCTGCCCATGCCCCGCTTCTACGTCACTTCCGCCGACTGCTGAGCCACGCGCTCGGGCCCCCGCCGACCGCCGGGCAGGGGCCCTCGAGCGTGGTCCCGATCCACGGATAGCGCGGATGCGGCCAAACCGCTGGCGAGGTGGCACGACGGGGCTTAGCGTCGATATGTGGGAGTCGGACGCGCGCTGATGCTGGCCCTGGCGTTCCTCGCCATGGCCAGCATTCCGGCGGTGTTCGCCCTGCTCTTCTGCTACGACGAGATTCTCGACCGGGTGGTCTGCGGCTGGGCCGAGTGGCGGGAGCGCCGACGGGAGCGACGCACCATCGCCCGCCTCGACCGGGCCATCGAAGCCGACGCGCTGACCCGGGACATCGACCTCAGCGAGTTCGACCGCACCGACCGTCGTCCCCTGGAACAGCTCGCGGCCGACCTGCGCCGCCTCGGCGGTCAGCGGCTCGGCGGCATCGGCCGGCCGATGGTCTGGCACGGCGCGGTGGTCCAGGCGTACGACGACCGGCTCCGGCTGGCCTGCCGCGCCCTCGGGATCACCGAGCACCTGGCCGAGCTTACCGGCGTCGACCAGGAGATCGAGCGGGTACGCGTGGAGGGCGTGCTGCACGCCGCCGGGTTGACCCTGCCGGCCGCCCGAGCCGGGCACCGGCAACGCCACCATTGACGGGCCCCCGAATGCGCCTGTTCGTCGCGGTCAATCCGCCCGCCGAGGCGGTCGACCACCTCGGCGCGCAGGTCGCCCGGCTGCGGGTCGGCGCGGCGGCGGCCGCTGGTGCCCAGGTGCGGCTCGCCGACCCGGCGGACCTGCACCTCACCCTGGCGTTCCTCGGTGACGTCGAGGCCGGCCGGCTGGTCGACGTGGAGAGTGCGCTCGGGCTCGCCGCCGACTCGTTCGGCGCCGATCGGAACGTCCCGCCCCGGCTGCGCCTGGGCGGCGGTGGCGTGTTCGGCGACGGCCGGCGCACGGTGCTCTGGGTGGACCTTCGGGGCGATGTCGGGGCACTGCACGAGTTGGGCCGGCTCGTCCGAGAGCGGCTACGCGTGGCCGGGTTGCCGTACGACGAAAAGCCCTTCCGCCCGCACCTGACCGTGGCCCGGCCCGGGGACCGGATGGATCCGGCCGCCGTCGAAGCCGACCGCACCGACCTGGACGGGTACGCGGGCCCGGAGTGGCCGACCACGGAGTTGCTGCTGATGCGCAGCCACCCCGGGTCGGGTCGCTCGCGTTACGACCGGCTCGCCGCCTGGCCGCTCTGACTCATGATCCACTCGGGTTCTCGAAAGCCGGGGTGTCCGACACGCGCCGACAGCGCGGTTTCCGAGAACCCGAGTCGATCAAGCAGTGGCTGCCCCGTGGAACGTCAGGAGGACTCGCGGGCGGCCGGACCGCTGCCGAAGAGCACGTCGTCCCAGCTTGGCAGCCGCTTGCGCGGCTTGCCGTTGGCGTCGGTGGACTCGCCGCCGGCCGCCGCAGCGGCTGCCGTGCCGGTCCGTCGCGGCCGCAACACCGCCAGCGACGGCACGGCCGGGACCTCCTTGGGCGCGTCCGAGTCGTCGTCGAAGGCCGACCCCTGGCCACCGCCGAGCAGCGCGGCAGCGCCACCGCCGACCGGCCGCTGCCGGGGCGCGTCCGACCCGGCGAGAGCAGCCGGGTTACGCGGTTCGAGCCCGCGACCCGACGAGGCCCCGAGTGGACGGTCCAGCGAGGCGAGCAGGGCGTCCCGGCCGGCCCGGATCGGATCGCGGCCCGGGCGCGGGTGCTCGGACGCCGCCGGCAACCCGTGCCCACCACGACTCGGCTCGCCACGCGACGGACCGGGCAGGCCGTGCCCACTCCGCTCCGGCGCCGGCTCCTGGCCGAGGATCGGCGTGGGCCGCTCGGCGCACAGGTACTGCGCCATGTCGTCGTGCGGCGTGACCACCTGCCGGGCCTTGTCCATGTCCCAGATGGCCTGCGCGGTGGCCTTGCCCGACGGCCAGGTGGCGATGATCCGCCAGGTGCCGTCGTCGCGCCGGTACGCGTCCCAGGAGATCTTCTCGGTGTCGATGCCGTGCTGGCTCAGTCGACCGTTGACCACCTCGGCCAGCGGGGTGGGCTTCTCCGCGCCCTTGAGCCGGGTGCGGCGGGCGTGCTGGGCGAGCATGGCCCGCTCCTGGAGCACCGGCCCGGCGTAGCGCAGGACCCGGTCGACCGGCACCCCGGCGATCCGGGCGACGTCCTCGGCGGACTCACCGGAACGAATACGGGCCTGGATGTCCCGAGGGGACAGGGAGGGAACGGGATCGGCGGCGGTCGGCGCCACCGCGAGCGGCGGGGCACCTGGTTCGGGGTGCATCACACCGGCGATGCGCTCGTCGATCGGCAGGGCGAGCAGTCGCCCGACCTCGTCGGCGAGCACCAGGGCCTGGCCGTCCTCGGAGAGGGCGACGAAGCGTACTGGGCGCATAACGTTGCCTCCGTCCCGCTTCGCTGGCCGCACGCCACGAGTCGGCCACCCAGGCGTCTCGGACCACCGTACGCGCATCTGTCTCAGGGTGGGGGAAGCGACACCCCGCATGTCGTGACTGAGCTGCGGCAATGATCACGGTGGGTGTCCATCGAGGCGTCGACGGACACCCACCGTGACGAAGCTCAGAGGCGCTCGACCACGTAGTCGATGGAGGCGGTCAGAGCCTCGACGTCGGACGGCTCGACGGCCGGGAACAGCGCCACCCGCAACTGGTTGCGGCCGAGCTTGCGGTACGGCTCGGTGTCGACGATGCCGTTGGCGCGCAGCGCCTTGGCGATCGCCGTGGCGTCCACCCCGTCGGCGAAGTCGATGGTCGCGACCACGTTGGACCGCAGTGCCGGGTCGGTGACGAACGGAGTGGCCACCGTGGACCGCTCCGCCCAGCCGTACACCGTGGCGGCGCTCTCCGCCGTGCGCTTCGCCGCCCAGGCCAGGCCACCCTGCGCGTTCATCCAGTCGGTCTGCTCGGCGGCCAGGAAGATGGTCGCCAGCGCCGGGGTGTTGTAGGTCTGCTCGAGCCGCGAGTTGTCGATCGCGGTCACCAGGTCGAGGAAGGCCGGGATGTAGCGGCCGGACGCCTTGATCTCGGCGGCCCGGTCCAGCGCGGCCGGCGACATCAGGGCCAGCCAGAGGCCGCCGTCGGAGCCGAAGCACTTCTGCGGCGCGAAGTAGTAGACGTCGGTCTCGCCGACGTTGACCTCCAGGCCACCCGCGCCGGAGGTGGCGTCGACCAGCAGCAGCGACCCCTCGTCCGCGCCGGCCACCCGGCTGATCGGCACGGCCACGCCGGTCGAGGTCTCGTTCTGCGGCGTCGCGTACACGTCCACGCCGGCCTCGGCGACCAGGGCCGGGGCGCTGCCGGCGGCGGCCTTGCGGACGGTGGGCTCGCCCAGGAACGGCGCGTCGGCGACCGACTTGGCGAACTTCGCGCCGAACTCGCCGAAGCTGGCGAACTGGGCCCGGTCACGGACCAGGCCGAAGGTGGCGACCTCCCAGAACGCCGTGGTGCCGCCGTTGCCGATCACGACCTCGTAGCCCTCGGGCAGGGAGAAGAACTCGGCGATCCCGGAGCGCAGCCGGGCCACCTGGTCGCGGACCGTCTTCTGCCGGTGCGACGTACCCAGGTAGCTGGTCGCCACCTCGGCGAGCGCGGACACGGCCGCCGGACGGACCTTGGACGGGCCGCAGCCGAAACGGCCGTCGGCGGGCTTGATCTCGTCGGGAATCCGGATGATCGGTGCGTCAGCCACGGTTCTGAAGATCCTTCCGCAAGGGCGAGGGCGGGCCCGGCGACACTGCCGGCCCTCATCCTCGCACCCGGGGCCGGCGGCGACCGCCGTGGTCCCGGCCGCCGGCCTGAGTCCTTCGCCACACCGGCGGATGAGGCGGGCGATCCAGCGCGACCGGGCGCTGCCACTGGGGGCTGCGACAACTCGGGGTCTGCGCCGTTGGCTTCAGATCAGGCGGACGGACAACCGTCGGGACCGGCTGTCGCGCGCAGTTTCCCGGTGACAAACCATCATGTTTGGCGCTGCGCGGGCACGAGCCCTTGATCGCCCAGACATCGACCTCTACCGTTTCGGGACACCGACCGCAGGGTGGGAGAGCCGAGGAACGGCTTGCCCTGGCGGTACCGCTGGAAGCGCACGGGGCGCGGACAACAGGTCTGGCTCCAGTAGGGAGTGGAAGATCATGATTCGTAAGGCTCTCAGTCCCATCCGCCTGGCGATGGCCGCGATGATGGCGATGATCGTCGTCGTTGCCGTCCAGGCGCCCGCTCAAGCCGCATTGCCATCTGGCTACACCGTCGTGACCTACACGGAGGCACGCGACGGCGCGTCGTACGACCGAACGGTCACCCTCTTCGACCCGAGCGACACCGCCGCCGGCTCCGGTGAGTTCCAGGCGGATCCGTACTCAGGTACCCCCGGCGACGCGCTCCGCGCGTGTGACTGGCTCGCCGACGGGTGGGGCATAGAGATCTGGCTGGACACCGACCCCGGCTCCGGCTGGGACCGTAAGGCATCGACCCGGGGCCAGAACTCGCCCTATTGCAGCCCGTGGGCCAGCGGCGACATCGCCGAGGACACGCTGATCTGGATCAAGGTCTGTCTGGTGAAGTCGACCACCGAGTACTGCGACCAGATCAGGACCGCCAGGGCCTGACGTGCCGGCACCGCGTACCGGCAGGACCAGCACACGCCGGCTGCGGCCACTCGCATCAGGAAGCGGCCCCTCCTTAACGCGCAGGCGTTGCGGAGGGGCCGTCCTCTTACTGCTCAGACGCCGTGCGGGACGGCGCCCCAGCCCTCGACGTCGGACGGCTTGCGCGTCTCCGGGCCCACGTAGCGGGCGGACGGCCGGACCAGCCGCTGGAGGCGCTTCTGCTCCAGGATGTGCGCGCTCCAGCCGCCCATCCGCGCGCAGGTGAACATCGACGTGAACATGTGCGCCGGCACCTCGGCGAAGTCCAGCACGACGGCCGACCAGAACTCGACGTTGGTGGCCAGCACCCGGTCCGGACGGCGGGCCTGAAGCTCGGCCAGGGCGGCCTTCTCCAGCGCCTCGGCGATCTCGAAGCGCGGCGCGCCCAGCTCCTTGGCGGTGCGCCGGAGCACGCGGGCGCGCGGGTCCTCGGCACGGTAGACCCGGTGGCCGAAGCCCATCAGCCGCTCGCCGCGGTCGAGGACACCCTTGACGTACCCCTCGGCGTCGCCGCTGCGCTCCACCGCCTCGAGCATGGTGAGCACGCGCGACGGCGCGCCACCGTGCAGCGGGCCGGAGAGGGCGCCGATGCCGGACGAGATGCAGGCCGCGGCGTCGGCGCCGGTGGAGGCGACGATGCGCGCGGTGAAGGTCGAGGCGTTCAGGCCGTGCTCGGCGGCCGAGATGAAGTACGCGTCGACGGCCTTGACGTGCCGCGGGTCCGGCTCGCCCCGCCAGCGCTTCATGAACCGCTCGACGATGGTCTGCGCCTTGTCGATCTCCTTCTGCGGCACCGCCGGCAGGCCGAGACCGCGAGCGGACTGGGCGACGAAGGAGAGCGCGGTCACCGAAACCCGGGCCAGGTCCTCGCGGGCCTGCTCGTCGGAGATGTCCAGCAGCTGGCTGAGGCCCCAGTACGGCGCCAGCATGGCGACCGCCGACTGCACGTCGACCCGGATGTCACCGGAGTGCACCGGCACCGGGAACGGCTCCGCCGGCGGCAGGCCCGGCCCGAACCGGCCGTCGACCAGCAGCGCCCAGACGTTGCCGAACGAGACCTGGCCGATCAGATCCTCGATGTCGACCCCGCGATAGCGCAGCGCGCCACCCTCGCGGTCGGGTTCGGCGATCTCGGTCTCGAAGGCGACGACGCCCTCCAGACCGGGTTTGAAGTCGGCCATGTCGCTCTCCTGGATCTGGTCGGTACGCCCGATCAGCTGATCCGGCCCGGTCGGCCGAGCGCCTTAGGCGACCCTCAGGGATGTGTTCGGAACATCTTGCCTGCTGGGTAACCGGATACGCGACCCAGTGCGACTGTGCTGCACGCGACATCTCAGGGCGCGCATTCTCCGCGCCGGTCGGTGAGACTGGGCGAAGCGGTCTGGCCAGCGCGGGAGGGTGCCGGTCAGCACGCCGAGAAGGAGTGGGGACGTGACGGGCGACACACCAGCCCCGGCTGCGATGCGTAACGAGTACGCCGCGGACCTGGGCCTGACCGAGGCTGACCTGGCCGCCGACTGGTACACCCAGTTCGACAGGTGGTTCGCCGACGCGGTGGCTCACGGGCTGCCCGAACCCAACGCCATGGTGGTCGGCACGGCCGACGCCGCCGGCCGGCCGAGTGGGCGGACCGTGCTGCTCAAGGGGTACGACCCGGACGGCTTCGTCTTCTTCACCAACCACCTGTCCCGCAAGGGCGTCGAGGCGGCCGGCAACCCGTACGCCAGCCTGGTCTTTCCGTGGTTTCCGATGCAGCGGCAGGTGGTGGTCGCAGGAGTGATCGCCCCGGTCGAGCGGGCGCTGACCGAGTCGTACTTCGCCAGCCGGCCGCGCGGGTCGCAGGTGGGCGCGTGGGCCAGCCCGCAGTCGTCCGTGGTGCCGGACCGGGCCACGTTGGAGGAGCGCTACCGCGAGGTGGCCGAGCGGTACGACGACGAGAGCGCCATCCCGCCCCCGCCGCACTGGGGTGGCCTACGGGTCCGGCCGGACTCGGTGGAGTTCTGGCAGGGCCGGTCCGGTCGGCTGCACGACCGCCTGCGCTTCCGTCGCGTCGACGCAAGCGACTGGATCGTCGAGCGGTTGGCGCCGTGACCGGTGTGCAGGAGGCCCGGCCGCGCGGAGCGCGCCGCTGGGCGATCGACGTCCGCCCGCTGCGCGTCCCGGCGTACCGGCGGCTGTGGCTCGGCAACACCGTGGCGATGTTCGGCTTCCAGTTCACCGCCGTCGCGGTGCCGGTGGAGATGTACGCCCTCACCCGGGACTCGTTCTGGGTCGGCCTGCTGGGCGTGGCTGCCTTCGTACCCCTGCTGATCTTCGGGCTCTGGGGTGGCGCGGTCGCCGACGCCCGCGACCGCCGTGCGGTGCTGCTCGGCGGCTCATTGTTGCTCTGGGCATCCACCCTCGGGCTGCTGGTGCAGGCGCTGCTGAACGTGGGCAGCCCGGTGCTGCTGCTGGTGTTGATGGCGGTGCAGTCGGTGGCGTTCGCGATCACCTCGCCGGCCCGCAGCGCCATGCTGCCCCGGCTGGTCCCCGACGACCTCGTCCCGGCCGCCAGCACCCTCAACTACACGACCTTCACCGCCGCGTCGGTCGCCGGTCCGCTCGCCGCCGGCCTCATCCTCGCCGCCTCGTCGGACACGCGGGTGGTGTTGCCGATCGCGTACGGGGTGGACGCGGTGCTGTTCACGGCGATGCTCTGGGCGGCGCTGCGCCTGCCGGCGCTGCCGCCCGAGCCGAGCGCCGACGGTCAGGTCCGCCGTGCCGGCCTGGCCAGCGTCATCGACGGTTTCCGGTACCTGGCCACCACGCCCGTCCTGCTGCTCTCCTTCGGGGTGGACCTGATCGCGATGATCCTGGCCATGCCGCGGGCCCTGTTTCCGGAGATCGCCAACGAGCGGTTCGGTGGGGGCGGCTCGGTCGGCCTGCTCTACAGCGCCATCGCGATCGGCTCCATGATCGGCGGACTGACCTCCGGCTGGATCGGTCGGCTCCGCCGGCAGGGCGTCGGCCTGGTCGTCGCGGTGGTCGGCTGGGGCCTTGCGATCGCCGCCGCCGGACTCGCGCACCAGCTCTGGCTGATGGTCCTGCTGCTCGCCGTGGCCGGCGCCGCCGACCTGGTCAGCGCCGTACTCCGCCAGTCCATGCTGCTGGTGTACGCGCCGGACCGCATGCGCGGCCGACTCCAGGGCGTCAACACGGTGGTGGTGGCCGGTGGGCCCCGCCTCGGCGACCTGCGGGCCGGCACCATGGCGGCCGGGTTCGGCGGCGGGGTGGCCTGGGTCGCCGGCGGACTCGCCTCGGCGGTGCTCGTGGTGGTGCTCGCGGTCGCCTTCCCGGCGCTGCTGCGCTACCGGGCCACGACGGCGTCGAGCGGCGACCGGCCGTGACCGGTTAGGGTCGCCGGCATGGAAAGCCCTGAGCAGCGCCCCTTCTCCGGCGCACAGTGGACCATCGCCGCCGCGGGCCACGAAGCCGTCATCGTCGAGGTGGGCGGCGGGCTGCGGACGTACCGGCACGACGGCGTCGACCTGCTCGACGGGTACGGCGTCGACGAGGTCTGCCCCGGCTGCGCCGGACAGGTTCTCGCTCCCTGGCCGAACCGGATCCGGGACGGGCGCTACGCGTACGGCGACCGGACGCACCAGCTCGCGCTGACCGAGCCGGAGCGGCACGTCGCCATCCACGGGCTGGTCAACTGGGTGCCGTGGCGGCTGTTGGAGCAGTCCACGGACGCGGTGACCCTCGGCTACGACCTGCCGCCGCAGCCCGGCTACGAGTGGCCGCTGCGGCTGGTCAGCCGGTGGAGCGTGAGCGCGGACGGTCTGCGGGCCGAGCACGAGGTGACGAACGTGGGCACCGAGGTCGCCCCGTTCGGCTTCTCCGTGCACCCGTACCTGCAACTGCCGGGTGTCGCCGTGGACGACCTGGTCATGCGGATGCCGGCGCGTACCCGGATCATGGTGGACGGTCGGTTGCTCCCGGTCGGCGCGACGCCGGTGGCCGGCACCGAGTACGACTGGACCAGCCCGCGCCGGATCGGCGACGCCGAGTTGGACCTGTGCTTCGGCGAGGTCGTCCGCGACGCCGACGGCGGCTCCTCGGTGAGCCTCGCGGCACCGGATTCCTCGTCCGGGGTGAGCATCTGGGCGGACGCGGAGTTCGGCTGGTGGCAGGTCTTCACCGGCGACGCGCTCACCGGCGAACGACACCGCCGGTCGGTGGCGATCGAGCCGATGACCTGCCCGCCGGACGCGTTCCGGTCGGGCAAGGACGTGCTCGCGCTCAAGCCCGGCGCGACCTGGCGGGGTGCCTGGGGCATCCGTCCCGGGGCCTGATGGAGTTCGCAGAGGTCGTCCGCCGTCGACGGATGATCCGCAACTACGACCCGGACCGCCCCGTCCCGCCCGACGTGGTGGACCGGCTGCTCGGCCACGCCGTACGCGCCCCGTCGGCCGGCTTCGCCCAGGGCTGGGGTTTCCTGGTGCTGGAGGAACCGGCGGACCGGGAGCGGTTCTGGGCGGCGACCACGCCCGACGGCGGAGGCCGGGAGCGCTGGCTGGCCGGGATGCGACGCGCGCCGCTCATCGTGGTGCCACACGCCAACGAGTCGGCCTACCTGACGCGGTACGCGGAGCCCGACAAGGGCTGGACCGACCGGTCGAAGGACCGCTGGCCGGTGCCCTACTGGTACGTCGACACCGGCTTCGCCGCGCTGCTCATGCTGCTCACGGCGGTGGACGAGGGGCTGGGGGCGTGTTTCTTCGGTATCCCACCCCAGCGACTGGCCGCGTACCGGGAGAGCTTCGGAGTGCCGGCGGAGTACCAGCCCATCGGTGCCGTCACAATCGGTTACCGCGCACCGGACCATCGGTCACCATCGTTGCGGCGCCGCCGGCGCGAAATCGACGAGGTGGTGCGGCGCGGCCGGTGGAGCTGAGCGTCGCGTCCCGTTCGTCGGGTTGAGGATCGGACGAGCGATAGCGAAACTGACATCAGGGAGCAGAACGTCGCGTGCGCGGGGCCGCTAGGCTGGCACGGTCATGGGCGCCGCGCCGCGCGGCGCCCGCCGCGGCCCGGCTCGGCGCCGTCGGTCCGTCCGGTCTCGGGGAGGGGAGCGTGCCGTCGTGATCTTCAGAGCGGTCCGGGACGGGCGTCCCTACCCGGAGCACAACCTGACGCTCAAGCAGTGGGCGGAGATTCCGCCCCGTCCGCTGCGTCTGGATCAGTTGATCACCACCAAGCGCGAGTTGGCGCTCGACAAGCTCCTCGCGGAGGACTCGACCTTCTACGGCGACCTCTTCCCGCACGTCGTGCAGTGGAGCGGTGGCCTCTACCTGGAGGACGGGCTGCACCGCGCGCTGCGCGCCGCGCTGCAACAGCGCAACCAGATCCACGCCCGGGTCCTGGTGCTCTCCGAGCCCGTCGACTGAGCGCGAGTGAGCGGCCCGGCCGCCTGAGGCTTCATTAAGGTGGCGGCATGACTGCCCTCGATCTGCTCGACCTGGACCCGTCGTTCACCGAGGAGGAGCGGCAGATCCGCGATGTCGTCCGCCGACTGGTCGACGACCGGGTCCGCCCGCACGTCGCCGACTGGTACGAGGAGGGTCGTGTGCCGGCCCGCGAGCTGGCCCGGGAGTTCGGCAAGCTCGGGCTGCTCGGCATGCACCTGAGCGGGTACGGCTGCGCGGGCGCGTCCGCCGTCGCGTACGGGCTGGCATGTCAGGAGTTGGAGGCCGCCGACTCGGGTGTGCGTTCGCTGGTCTCGGTGCAGGGCTCGCTGGCGATGTACGCCATCTGGCGCTTCGGCAGCGAGGAGCAGAAGCAGCGCTGGCTGCCCCCGATGGCGATCGGCGAGGCGATCGGCTGCTTCGGCCTCACCGAGCCCGACCACGGCTCCGACCCGGGGTCCATGGCCACCCGGGCCCGTCGCGACGGCGACGACTGGGTGCTCACCGGCGGCAAGATGTGGATCACCAACGCGCCGATCGCCGACGTCGCCGTGATCTGGGCGCGGACCGACGACGGGGTACGCGGTTTCGCCGTACCCATGGACACGCCCGGCGTGACGGCGCGCGAGATCCGCCGCAAGATGTCGCTGCGCGCGTCGCTGACCGGCGAGATCGTGCTCGACGACGTCCGGCTTCCGGCCGACGCCCAACTGCCCGGGGCCGTCGGGCTCAAGGCCCCGCTGAGCTGCCTGACCGAGGCCCGCCACGGCATCGTCTGGGGGGCCGTCGGTGCGGCGCGCGACTGCCTGGAAACCACCCTGGCGTACGCCACCACGCGCACCCAGTTCGGCCGACCGCTCGCCGCGTTTCAACTCACCCAGGCCAAGCTCGCCGACATGGCCGTCGAGCTGGTGAAGGCGCAACTGCTCGCGCTGCACCTCGGCCGGCTCGCCGACGCCGGCCGGCTCCGCCCCGACCAGGTGAGCGTGGGCAAGCTGAACAACGTGCGGGAGGCGCTGGCCATCGCCCGGCAGTGCCGCACCATCCTCGGCGCCAACGGCGTCTCCGGCGAGTACCCGGTGCTGCGGCACGCGAACAACCTGGAGAGCGTGTTGACGTACGAGGGCACCTCGGAGATCCACCAGCTGATCGTCGGCCAGCGGCTCACCGGGCTCTCCGCCTTCGCTTGACCTGCCCATTTACACATTCCGGCCGCTCGCCGCGCGGCTGTCGTACGGGGGCCGTACCGTCATTGACAGACGACGTGTCTGACGAGGACGGTGAGTGTGATGGCTCGCGACGCTGACATCAACGAGCCCACGAGGGAGTTCCCCGGTTACCCGACCGGCGACGACCTCAGGGAGCGCTCGGCCGCGACACCCGACCCGACTCCGGGCGGGCCGGATGGCACTGATGGTCCCGGCACCGGCGGGGGTGGGGGTGGGGGTGCTGCCCGCGGGCTGCTCCTGCTGCTCGGCGCCGCCGCGCTGGCCGTGGTGGTGCTGCTCGGCGTGCAGGCGACCGGCTTCCTGCCGGACTTCCGTAACCCGTTCGCCAAGGAGCAGACCGACCGCAGCCAGCCGCCGCTGCTGAAGTCGATCCAGGATCTGAGCCGCTACGTGGCGGCCGAGGGCAACTTCCAGGTCGTGGTCGACACCCAGAACGACCGGCGCAACGTCCCGGACTTCCTGCTCAACGAGCGCACGCTGTTCGTCGGAGCCGGCAGCGTCGAGGCGTACGTCGACTTCACCAAGATCGGTGAAGGTGCCGTGGTGCAGTCCGCCGACGGCAAGTCCGTCGAGATCAAGCTGCCCGCGCCGCAGCTCGGCGAGACCAACCTCGACATGGAGAAGAGCTACGTCTTCGCCGAGCAGCGTGGCCTGCTCAACCGGCTCGGTGACCTGGTCGGCAACGACCCCAACCGGCAGCAGCAGATCTACCAGCTCGCCGAGGATCGGATCACCGCCGCCGCCCGGGACAGCGGGCTCTCCGCCCGCGCCGAGGAGAACACCCGAAAAATGCTGGAGGGGCTGCTGCGCTCGCTGGGCTACCAGCAGGTCACGGTCACCTACACGGCCCCCTGACCCCGGCGCCTCGGCGCTCTGGTGTTGCGGCAGCGCCCGTCCCGACGATGGTCGGGGCGGGCGCTGCCGTGTCTGCGAGTGTTGGCCGGTCGCCCTGCCTGCCGCGCTGTCGTCTCTGGCGAGAGGCCCGCGCAGGGAGCGGACCGTCGGCATGGGTCTGCGATGTACGACGAGCTGCCCGCCAAGATCTGCACAACTTCAGGGATCCTGCTGACTCACGGACGCCGGAGGCAGCAGTATCCCCGAAGTTGCGGCCGGCTGTGCCCGGCCCGACCGGCTGGGGTCGGGGCGGGGATCAGTGGCCGGTGGAGGCCAGGTAGCGGTCCTCGTTGGGCATGAGGATCCAGAGGATCAGGTAGACGACCACCTGGGTGCCGGGCAGCAGCAGGGACAGCAGGAACAGCAGCCGGACCATTCCGGCGGACATGCCGAACCGCTGACCGAGGCCGGCGCAGACACCGGCGAGCATGCGCCCCTGGCGGGGTCGGACCAGTTTGCGACTCATCGTCGTACTCCCACTCTGCGGCGGTGCGCCGCGTCTGCAATCCACGGTAGAAAGGGGCGGCCGCTCCGCCCTCGGTCCCGAGGAGGATCAGCGACCCGTGGACCCGTAGGTACTTACCCGTGCGGCCCCCGCTCGACGCCCCCCGCGCTCGGCGCCCCCGCGCTCGGCGCCCCCGCGCTCGGCGCCCCCGCGCCGCCCGCGTCCTTGCGCCCGCGTCTTGCGCCCGCGTCCTTGCGCCCGCGTCCTTGCGCCCGCGTCCTTGCGCCCGCGTCCTTGCGCCCGCGTCCTTGCGCCCGCGTCCTTGCGCCCGCGCGCTCCACGTCCCCGTCCCCACGCCCGCGTCCCCACGCCCGCGTCCCCACGCCAAGGTCGCGCTCGATCCAGGATGTAGTGGCCTCGGACGCGGGGGAGGCCACTACATCCAGGATCGAGCACGATCATGTGGGCTGGGCTGGGCTGGGCTGGGCACGCGGCCTGGCGGGGCACGCGGCCTGGGCGGGGCAGGCGGCCTGGCGGGGCAGGCGGGGCACGCGGCCTGGCGGGGCAGGCGGCCTGGCGGGGCAGGCGGGGCACGCGGCCTGGCGGGGCAGGCGGCCTGGGCGGGGCACGCGGGCCTGGCGGGGCAGGCGGCCTGGGCGGGGCACGCGGGCCTGGCGGGGCAGGCGGGCTGGGCCCGGCACGCGGGCTGCGCGGGGTGGCCGAGGGATGTCCGGCAATCGGCGGTCGGATGGCCGCGCCGCCATGATCGGATGGACCGGTTGCGGTGCTCGGGTAAGGGGTGAGCAGGGCAGGTAGGCTGACAGGTCGGGCACCCGCACCCCGGGTGACCGGCGGCCACCCGACCGGGCGGTCACGAGCGGGGCTGCCGACCGGCGGCCACGACCGGGCGAACCCCGTACCCCGGGAGCACGCCGAGGAAGCGCAGCCATGATCAGTGTTTTCGACCTCTTCAGCGTCGGCATCGGGCCGTCCAGCTCGCACACGGTGGGGCCAATGCGGGCGGCGCGTACGTTCGTCGCCGGGCTCAAGGCCGACGGGCTGCTCACCGACACCGAGCGGGTGCAGGCGGAGCTGTTCGGCTCACTGGGCGCCACCGGGCACGGGCACGGCAGCGGGCCGGCGGTGCTGCTGGGGCTTGCCGGCGAGTCCCCGGAGACGGTCGACACGGACACCGTCGGTCCTCGCGTGGAGCGTATCCGCGCCGAGCGGCGGATCAGCCTCCTCGACGCGCACGAGATCGACTTCGACCCCGATCGGGACCTGACGCTGCACCGCCGCCGGTCGTTGCCGTACCACCCGAACGGGATGACCTTCGCGGCCTTCAACGCGGCCGGCGAGGAGGTCAGGACCCGCACCTACTACTCCGTGGGCGGCGGTTTCGTGGTGGACGAGGCGGCGGCGGGCGCGGACCGGATCAAGCCGGACAGCACGCCGGTGCGGTACCCGTTCCTGACCGGGGCGCAGCTTCTCGACGTCACCAGCGCCACCGGGCTGTCGATCAGCGAGGTGATGCTGGCCAACGAGCGCTCGTGGCGCAGCGAGGCGGAGATCCGGGCGGGCCTGCTGGAGATCTGGCGGGTGATGCGCGAGTGCGTGCAGCGCGGTTGCGAGCGGGACGGCGTACTCCCTGGGGGTTTGAAGGTCCGGCGGCGCGCGGCGGAGCTGCGGCGCGGGCTGGAGGCGGACGCCGGGACGGCCGACCCGCTGCACGCGATGGACTGGGTGACGCTGTTCGCCCTGGCGGTGAACGAGGAGAACGCCGCCGGAGGTCGGGTGGTGACCGCCCCGACGAACGGCGCGGCGGGGATCATTCCGGCGGTGCTGCACTACTACCGCCGCTTCATCGACAAAGCCGACGACGACGGGGTGGTGCGGTTCCTGCTCGCGGCCGGCGCGATCGGGGTGCTGTTCAAGGAGAACGCGTCGATCTCCGGCGCGGAGGTCGGCTGCCAGGGTGAGGTCGGCTCGGCGTGTTCGATGGCGGCGGCGGGTCTGGCCGAGGCGCTCGGCGGCACGCCGGAGCAGGTGGAGAACGCGGCCGAGATCGGGATGGAGCACAACCTCGGGTTGACCTGTGACCCGGTGGGTGGCCTGGTGCAGATCCCCTGCATCGAGCGCAACGCCGTGGCTAGCATCAAGGCGATCACGGCCGCCCGGCTCGCGCTGCGCGGCGACGGCGTGCACGCGGTGTCGCTGGACAAGGTCATCAAGACCATGCGGGAGACGGGCGCCGACATGAAGGTCAAGTACAAGGAGACGGCGCGTGGCGGTCTGGCCGTCAACGTGATCGAGTGCTGAAGCCGGTCGATTCAGGGCATTCGTTCACCGACTGCTAACCTGGCGTCCGTTTGCGGGAGGCGGGAGGCGGCGGTGACCTCTGGCGTCGCGGCCCTGTGGTCGCACCGCAACTCGCTGCGCATCCTGGTCCGGCGGGACCTGGCGGTCAAGTACCAGCAGTCGGTGCTGGGCTACTTCTGGTCGCTGATCGAGCCGCTGGGCATGGGCGCGATCTACTGGTTCGTCTTCGGGGTGCTCTACTCCCGCGACACCGGCCGGCACCTCGGCGAGGCCGCCGGGTCGTACCCGCTGTTCCTGATCACCGGCATCTTCGCCTGGATGTGGACCAGTTCGGCCCTGAGTGAGGCGACCAACGCGCTGACCGGCCAGTCCCGGCTGATCACCACGATGAACGTGCCCCGGCAGGTCTTTCCGATCGGCCGGGTCAGCGGACGGTTCGCCGAGTACGCGGCCGGCCTGCCGATCCTGGCCGCCATCGCGGTGATCTACGCGGCGCACGGGCGGATCCACCCCGGCTGGTCGCTGCTGGCCCTGCCGCTGGCGGTGGCCGTGCAGGCCGTGCTGTTGATCGGGCTGGCCCTGTTGCTGTCGGCCTGGAACGTGCTGATGCGCGACGTGGAACGGCTGATGCGGCTGATCATCCGGGTGCTCTTCTACGCCACGCCGATCATCTATCCGCTCAGCCTGGTCCGGGAGTCCGGCCTGCCGCACTGGCTGAAGGTGGTGTACGAGCTGAACCCGCTGGTCGGGATCTTCCAGCTGCACCACGCGATCTGGTACCCGGACGAGTTTCCCGACGCCCGGCTGCTCGCCACGACGATCGTCGGCAGCCTGCTGGTGCTGGCCGCGGGCTGGTGGTCGTTCCGCCGGTTGGAGCCCGCCGTGCTCAAGGAGCTCTGAGTGGCCGCGCCGATCATCGAGGCGGACGGTCTGGGCATCCGGTTCGTCCGCAATCGTCGCCGCCAGCTGCGGCTGCGGGAGTTGTTCATCCATCGGGGTGGGCGCGGCGCCCTGCCCGGCCAGTTCTGGCCGTTGCGCGACGTGTCGTTCACCGTCGAGCCGGGCGAGACCGTCGGCGTGATCGGCCGCAACGGCACCGGCAAGAGCACGCTGCTGCGGCTGATCGCCGGGGTGCTCATCCCGGACGAGGGCGACATCCGGGTGCACGGCGCGGTGGCGCCGCTGCTGGAGTTGTCCGCCGGCTTCTCCAATGACCTGACCGGCCGGGAGAACCTGCACCTGGTCGGTGGGCTGCACGGGCTGTCGACGGGCTACCTGAAGCGGCACTTCGACGAGATCGTCGAGTTCGCCGGCGAGCAGGTGGAACGGGCCATCGACACGTCGGTTCGGCACTACTCGTCGGGGATGAAGGTGCGGCTGGGCTTCGCGATCATCTCGCATCTGCCGCATCCGATCCTGCTGATGGACGAGGTGACCGCGGTCGGGGACGCGGAGTTCCGCAAGAAGTGTTACGCGACGATTGACCGTCTGCTCGGGGAGGGGCGCACGCTCGTGCTGGTGTCACACAACGAAAAGGACCTGACCCGGTTCTGCCGTCGGGGGTTGTACCTCGACGCGGGCCGGTTGACGCTCGACGGCACCATCGCCGAGGCGCTCGACGCGTACCACGCCGCGGTCCCGCGGTGACGCTCGCGATCGTGCTCGCCGCCGGGAGTTCCGCGGCGGGCCTCACCACCGCGAGCGGCGAGCCGTTGGCCGACCGGCTCGCCGACCAGCTGCGCCGGGCCGGCGCGGCCGAGGTGCGCTTCGCCGCCACCCTGGACGAGCTGGCCGCGCTGGCCGACGCCGCCACCGGTCCGCTGCTGGTCACCGGCACCGACCTGGTGGCGCACACCGCCGTGCTGCGGCACCTCGCCACCAGCCCGGTGGGACCGACCGTGGCGCTGGTGCTGGGTGACCCGCCGGTGCCGGGCCGGACGGCCGTGCGCGAGGAGCGGGGCCAGGTGGTCGACGCGGGCCCGCTTGACGCTCTCGACGGCGACGCGACCGGCGTGTTCGGTGGCGCGCTCCGGGTCGGCGTGGACGACCTGCCGACCCTCGCCGCCGCCGCCCGGGCCGCCGCCGTCGGCGCGCGGCCAATCGCCGCCCCGGTCGGCCCGGCCGGGGACGTGTCGCCGCTGCCGGCGACCGGGTCCGCCGGCCACGACGCCCCCGGGTCCGCCGTGGACCGGCTCGTCGCGGGTCTCGCGGCCCTCGGCACCCTGATCTTCGCCCAGCGGGTACGTCTGCTCGTGGCGCACCGGGTCGAGGACGCCGCCGCCCTGGTCGCCGCCGAGGCGGCGGTGACGTCGGTCGACGAGGACCGGGCCGAGCTGCGACTGTCGGTGAAGGATCGCGACGACTTCTTCTCGACGTACTTCGTCAGCACCTGGTCGCCGTACGTGGTGCGGTTGGCGGCCCGGCTGCGGCTCACCCCCACCGGGGTGACGGTGATCTCGGTGCTCTTCGCGTTGGGTGCCGCGGTGCTGTTCGGGGTCGGTGGGCGGCTCGCGCTCGTCAGCGGCGCGGTGCTGCTCTACCTGGGCTTCGTGTTGGACTGCGTGGATGGCCAGTTGGCCCGCTACACCCGGCACTTCAGCGCCTGGGGCGGCTGGCTGGACACGATGGCCGACCGGGCCAAGGAGTACCTGGTCTACGCCGGTCTGGGCTTCGGCGTGAGCCACGCCGGGCTGGGCAACGGCTGGGCCCTCGCCATCGCCGCGATGACGTTGCAGACCGTCCGGCACATGACCGACACCTGGTACGGGGCGCTGCACGACGAGGCGGCCCGCCGACCGCGGACGACGACGGGCGCCAGCGGCGGTATCGGTGACCGGCTGAACGCCGCGTCCACCCGGGTGCAGGCGGACACCGGCTCGGTGTCGTACTGGCTGAAGCGGACCGTGGTCTTCCCGATCGGGGAGCGCTGGGCGCTGATCGCGCTGACCGTGGCGCTGTTCAACCCGCTGGTCAGCCTGATCGCGGTGCTGGTGTGGGGTGGGCTGGCGTTCGCGTACACCGGTGCCCTGCGGACGCTGCGGGCCCGCTGGATGTGGGTGCCGGTGCTGGACACGGTCGACGCCACCCTGCACCGCGACGACGGTCCGTTGGCCCGTCGACTGCCGGTGGTCCGCCCGATGGGGCCGCTCACCCTGGCGGTGATCGCCGCGCTCGGTCCGGCGGCGCTGCTGGTCGTTGCCCTGTTGGGCGACGCGCCGGACGGGCTGCGCTGGGCGGTGCCGGTGGCGTTGCTGGTGCTGCTGGCCGGCGGCCTCGGCGCGGGGGCCGCGCACAACGGGCCGCTGGACTGGCTGGTGCCGGCCGCGTTGCGGGCCGCCGAGTACCTGTTCGCGATCGCGGTCGGTGTGGTCGGTGGCGCGCCCGGATGGCTGATCTTCGGGTACGTCTTCGTGCTCACCGTGCACCACTACGACCTGACCGCCCGGTTGGAGAAGCGGCAGGCGGCACCCCCGCTGCACGCCGCCACGCTGGGCTGGGACGGACGATCGGTGCTGCTCGCCCTCCTGGCGATTGCCGGCATCGTGAGTATCGGCATGGCTACACTCGGTGCGTACCTTCTCGTGGTTTTCGTGGTGAGTGTCGTCCTGGCCTGGTTCGTCCGGCCGGCCCGTGGCGCGCGGGCGTCGGCCGCGCCGGTGGGCGCGGGAGGTGTCGCGCCGCGCTGACGAAAGGGGCGGCCGGATGACCCTGATCAGTTTCGTGGTGCCGGCCTTCCGGGTGCAGGGTTATCTGCGCGAGTGCCTGGACTCGATCCTGGGCCAGTCGGAGACCGACCTCGAACTGATCGCGGTCGACGACTGCTCGCCGGACGCCAGCGGCGAGATCATCGACGAGTACGCGGCCCGTGACCAGCGGGTCCGGGCCGTCCGACTGTCGGAGAACGTCGGTCTCGGTCCAGCCCGCAACATCGGGTTGGACCGGGCCGTCGGCGAGTACGTGTGGTTCCTCGACGGGGACGACTGGCTGGCCCCGGACTGCCTGTCGGAGGTGGCCGACCGCCTCCGGGCGACCCGGCCGGACGTGCTGCTGGTGGACCACGTCCGGACACACTGGAACGACACTGCCACCCGCAGCGCGATGGCCGAGGTGTTTCCCGAGTCGCCTGGTCCGGAGACGTTCGCGCTGCGGGAACGGCCGGAGGCCATGCGGCTGCTGCACACCGCCTGGAACCGGTTGGTCCGCCGGGAGTTCCTGGTCGACCTGGGTCTGCGCTTCGCGGCCGGCTGGTACGAGGACGTCTCGTTCAGCTACCCGGTGTTGATGGGCGCGCGTCAGATCGGCGTCCTCGATCGGGTGTGCGTGAACTACCGGCAGCGCCGCGCGGGCGCGATCACGAAGACCCGGGGCGACCGGCACTTCGAGGTCTTCGCCCAGTGGCACCGCGTCTTCCTCCTGATGGATGCCTGGTCGCCGAGCGTCGACGCGCTACGGCCGGCGGTCTTCGAGCGGATGATCTGGCATTACCTCACCGTGCTCGGCAACGGTCAGCGCATCGCGCCCGAGCTGCGGCCGGTGTTCTTCGCGCAGATCACCGCGGACTACGCGCGGTGGCTGCCGGTCGGGGGGTACCCCGTGCCGGACGGCGTCGAAGGGCTCAAGCACCGGCTGGTCGCGAGTGGCCGCTGGCGGACGTTCAGCGCCCTGCGGGCCGCCAGCCGGGCCCGCGACACGGCCCGCCGGCAGGCGCGTACCGCCCGGCGTCGGGTCGGCCCGGTGGCCCGGCGCGGCGCCCGGCTCACCCGCGACGGCCTGCTGCGCGAGTACTACCGGGCGGAGCTGCGCCGGCCCGTGGACTCCACGCTCGCGGTGTACGCCGCCTACTGGTTCCGGGGATACTCCTGCAACCCGGCCGCGATCTACGAGGCCGCCCGCCGGCTGGCCCCCGAGGTGCGGGGAGTGTGGATCGTGCGCCGCGACCGGGTGGACGCCGTGCCGGACGGGGTGGAGTACGTGGTCGCCGGCACGCCGGCCTACTACCGCGTGCTGGCCCGCGCCCGCTGGCTGGTCAACAACGTGAACTACCCGGACTTCGTCCGTAAGCGGCCGGAGCAGGTGCACGTGCAGACCCATCACGGCACGCCGGTCAAGGTGATGGGGTTGGACCAGCAGCGCTATCCGATCGGCGCGGGCCGGATGGACTTCGCCGGCCTGTTGCGCCGCGTGGACCGCTGGGACTACAGCGTCAGCTCAAACAGCTTCTCCACCCAGATGTGGGATCGGGCGTACCCGGCCACGTACGCCACCCTGGAGGTGGGTTACCCGCGCAACGACCGCCTGGTCGCCGCCGGTCCCGACGAGGTGCGCCGGCTGCGCGCCGAGTTCGGCCTCGCCCCCGACGAGCAGGTGGTGCTGTACGCCCCGACGCATCGCGAGCACCTGCCCGGTTACCGGTCGCCGTTCGACCCGGACCGGCTCGTCGACGCGCTGGGTGACTCGGGCCGGCTGCTGATGCGCAGCCACTACTTCCACGACCGGGAGCGCCGACCCGGTCGTCCGTCCGAGTTCCGCCGGGTCCGCGACGTCAGCGGCTACCAGCGGGTGGAGGACCTCTACCTGGTCGCCGACGTGCTGGTCACCGACTACTCCTCGGCGATGTTCGACTATGCGGTGCTGGACCGGCCCATCGTGCTCTACACACCGGACTGGGAGGCGTACCGCCTGGCCCGGGGGGTCTACTTCGACGTCACGGCGGAGCCACCCGGCGCGGTGGCCGCAACGTTCGCCGACCTGCTCGATCTGTTCCGGACCGACGCGGTGCGATCGGACGCGGCGAACAAGGCCCGCGAGCGCTTCCGCAGCCGGTTCTGCGGGCTGGACGACGGGCGGGCTGCCGAGCGGGTGGTGCGCCGGGTTTTCCTCGGCGAGCTGCCTGACCAGCCGCAGGGCTGCTGACCGCTCGCTCCCCCGTACGCCGTGTAATGGTGGCGTCATAAGCCGAACATGAGACGTTTACCCGATGTGCGGGACCAATGATCCTGGTCACAGTCATCAGGAGTTCGGCCGAGAGACGTGGGGGACCTGACGGTGAGTACCGTCGCACTCAAAGATGTGACAAAGGTTTTCAAGGACGGCACACTCGCCGTCGACAGCATAAATCTGGACGTGAACGACGGCGAGTTCATGGTGTTGCTGGGTCCGTCCGGCTGCGGCAAGTCCACAGTGCTGCGCATGATCGCCGGTCTGGAGGACCCGACGCAGGGTGCGGTGCTGCTCGACGGGGAACTCGCGAACGACCTGCCGCCACGCGACCGCAAGATCGCCATGGTCTTCCAGGACTTCGCGCTCTACCCGCACATGACCGTCGGCGACAACATCGCCTTTCCGCTGCGGCTCGCCGGGGTGGAACCGGAACCGCGCGGCGAGCGGGTCACCGACGTGGCGAGCGCGCTCGGTATCAGCGACGTGCTCGGCCGCAAGCCCGGCCAGCTCTCCGGCGGCCAGCGTCAGCGTGTCGCCATGGGTCGCGCGATCGTCCGGCGGCCGGGGCTCTTCCTGATGGACGAGCCGCTGTCGAACCTGGACAGCGGGCTGCGCGCCGAGCTGCGGGCGGAGATCTCCGGGCTGACCCGGGAGCTGGGCGTCACCACCGTCTACGTGACCCACGACCAGGCCGAGGCGCTGACCATGGCCGACCGGGTGGCCATCATGCGCCGTGGCGTGCTCCAGGACGTGGGCACGCCCACCCAGGTGTACGGCCGTCCGGCGACGCTCTACGTGGCGGCGTTCCTGGGCAGCCCCCGGATGAACCTGCTGGAGGCGTCGGTCTACGTCCACCTCGACCGGTACATCGCGCTCAACCTCGGCGAGCAGTCGCTCTACCTGCCGTGGAACGACATCCGCAGCCGGGCGGTCGCGCACTACCACGGCGAGCGGATCGTGGTCGGGATGCGGGCCGAGGCGCTCACCCCGGTCGCCCCGGACAGCCCCGGTGACGTGCTGCGCGGCCGGATCCGTTACCTGGAGCACCACGGTCACGAGTCGCTGGCGTTCCTCGACATCGGGGCGACCGCGATCATGGTGGACGAGATGGGCGCGCCGCTCGACCCGCCGCCCGTGGGCCAGCGCGGCCTGCGCCGGTTCGGCGCGGTGATGCAGCGGCTCACCGGCAAGCCGGTGGAGTCCGAGGAGGTGCCGAACGGCGCCTCGCGGACGACAAGCGTCCTGCCCGACCCGGGTCGGCACCACCGCCGTCCGGCGGAGCTGGCGGTACGACTCGCGCCGTACCCGGCCGTCACGGCCGGGCATCCGCTCGCCGTGTCGGTCCGGATGGACGCGCTGCACTTCTTCGACGAGCGCGGCGCGCGGATCGACGTGGGGTGGCGGTGACGCCACGCCGGAGCGGGGTGGCGGCCCGCCCGTCCGGTGCCCTACCGTCTGCCCACCTAGTCCATTTCGTGCCTGACCGAGAGGGGTGCCCCCGTGTCGGGTGACCGTCCCAGTCCGCTCGTCATCGAGCGCATCCTGCGGGACCGCCAGGGCATCTGGCAGCAGATCGTGGCCGAGGGCGACCTGAACGCCCTGACCGGGCGGATGCTGGCCAGTTCCGCCATCGCCCTCGCCTGTTACGGGGCGGTGCTCGGCGCGTTCCACAGCCCGCTGATGGCGTTGACGTCCGCGCTGAAGCTGCCACTGCTGTTCCTGGTGACGCTGGCCATCTGCCTGCCCACGCTCTACCTGTTCAACCTGGTGTTCGGCGCCCGGCTCTCGGTACGTCAGTCGTTGGCGCTGGTGATGGTGGCGATCACCGTCACCTCGATGCTCGCGGTGGCGTTCGCGCCGATCAGCCTCTTCTTCCTGATCACCGCACCCGACTACGGCTTCTTCAAGCTGCTCAACGTCGCGATCCTGACGCTGTCGGCGCTGGTCGGGCTTCGCTTCCTGACCGGTGGCATGCAGGTGCTCAACGACCACGGTCTGCTCGCACCGGCGACGGCCCCGGCTCAGGTCGGCGTCCCGGCGGCGGCCGGTGCTCCGGCCCAGGTCAACGCTCCGGTCGCGGTGACCGCCGGGGGCACTCCGGGCACCGCGACGGCGGGTACCGCCGAACCGGTCGCGGTTCCGGCCGGCGCGGCCGTCGCGTCGGCGGCGAACGGTGCCGCGCCCGAGGGCGCGAGCGCCACGACCACCGCCCCGGCCCCGGCGGCTGTTCCGGCGCAGTGGGGTGGGCAGCCCGGCACCGCGTTCCCGCCCGGCATGCTGCCGCCGGGTTACCCGGCGCAGCAGCGCCACTGGGGCAACCCACCGGTGCGGCGGGGCGAGCCCACGCAGCGCCCGGCCAGCATGACGCTGCTCTACATCTGGATCCTGCTCTTCGGCTTCGTGGGCACCCAGTTGGCGTGGACGCTGCGCCCGTTCTTCGGCGACCCGGGTCAGGACTTCTCCCTCTTCCGCAGCATCGACGGCAACTTCTACGCCGAGATCCTGCGTACGATCGCCAACCTCTGAGCGGGTTCATCGCGGTGGACCCGGCCATCTTGTGGTCGGGGAAAACCCTGGTTGCCGCCCTGGTTACCGAGAAGTAGCGTCGGGTCATGACCATCGACTCCCGCCAGGTGGCGGCCGGCATCCTGCAATCGGTGCCGTTCGCCCGCACGCTCGGCATCGAATTCGTCGAGGTGGCGCCCGAGGCGGACGGCGGGGTGCGGGCCGTCGTCCGGCTCCCCGACACGTCGGCCACCCACAACCACGTCGGCGGCCCGCACGCCGGGGCGATGTTCACGCTCGGCGAGACGGCCTCCGGCGCGGTCGTGCTGGCCGCCTTCGGGCAGCTCCTCGACCGGGCCGTGCCGCTCGCCGTCCGAGCCGAGATCGCCTACCGCAAGCTGGCCATGGGGGCGGTGCTGGCGACCGCGCGGCTGGGGCGTCCGGCGTCGGAGGTGGTCGCCGAGCTGGAGGCCGGTCAGCGGCCCGAGTTCGGAATCGAGGTGGAGATCGCCACCGAGGACGGCACGCCCACGTCGGCCATGACGGTGATCTGGACCCTGCGGCCGAACTGAGCGGCCCGGCGGCGGCTCAAAACGGGTTTGCGCACCCAGCCGGGTGGTTAGATTCGTACCGTGCTGGGCCTACCTGCTCATGTGACCGCCTGTCTTTTCGATCTGGACGGTGTGCTGACGCAGACCGCCCGGGTGCACAACGCCGCCTGGACCGAAACGTTCGACGAGTTCCTGCGCAAGCGCGCCACGGCGACCGGGCAGCCCTTCCAACCGTTCGACCCCGGCCCCGACTACAACCGCTACGTCGACGGCCGACCCCGTGCCGACGGCGTCCGGTCGTTCCTCGAGTCCCGGGGAATCGTGCTTCCCGAGGGCAGCCCGGACGATCCGCCGGACGCCGACACGGTCAACGGCATCGGCAACCGCAAGAACGTCCTGCTGCTGGACCGCCTGCGCACCTCCGGCGTCGAGGTCTATCCGGGTTCGGTGCGGTATCTGCGCGCGGCGACCGCCGCCGGGCTGCGTCGGGCGGTGGTCACCGCGAGCGCCAACGGGCGCGAGGTGGTCGCCGCCGCCGGGCTGGCGGACCTGCTGGAGGCGCGGGTCGACGGGCTCGTGGCCCGGGAGCAGAAGCTGCGTGGCAAACCCCAACCCGACACCTTCCTGGCCGGCGCCAGGATCCTGGGCGTGGAGCCGGCGCAGGCCGCCGTCTTCGAGGACGCGCTCTCCGGGGTGGCCGCCGGCCGGGCCGGCGAATTCGGGTACGTCATCGGTGTCGACCGGGTGGGACAGGCCGACGAACTGCTCGCGCACGGCGCGGACGTCGTGGTCAAGGACCTCGCGGACCTGCTCGACGCGGGCGACGCCGCCCCGCCGGCACCCCACCGCAGCGGCGAACGGGACCGCACGTGATCCGGGAACGGGCCTATCCCGTCGAGCCCTGGCACATCCGGGAGACCCGCCTGGACATGGACGTGCTGGCCCAGTCGGAATCGGTCTTCGCGCTCTCCAACGGGCACGTCGGCCTGCGCGGCAACCTCGACGAGGGCGAGCCGCACGGGCTGCCCGGCACCTACCTCAACTCGTTCTACGAGCTACGTCCGCTGCCGTACGCGGAGGCCGGCTACGGTTTCCCCGAGTCGGGGCAGACCATCGTCAACGTCACCAACGGCAAGCTGATCCGCCTGCTCGTCGACGACGAACCGCTCGACGTGCGTTACGGCGAGCTGCTGTCCCACGAGCGGATCCTCGACCTGCGGGCCGGCACCCTGCACCGGGAGCTGCACTGGCGCTCCCCGGCCGGCCGCGAGGTCAAGGTCCGCAGCACCCGGCTCGTGTCGTTCACCCAG
Source organism: Micromonospora sp. NPDC051543 (assembly GCF_044454415.1). NCBI lineage: Bacteria > Bacillati > Actinomycetota > Actinomycetes > Micromonosporales > Micromonosporaceae > Micromonospora > Micromonospora sp. NPDC051543. Next base: position 4,698 of record NZ_JBITDT010000005.1, on the reverse strand, counting down.
CGGTCGGTCGCCGCGATCAGCTACGAGGTGGAGGCCGTCGACGGCCCGCTGCGGTTGATCGTGCAGTCCGAGCTGGTGGCCAACGAGTCGCTGCCCGCGCAGAGCAAGGACCCCCGGGTCGCGGCCGTGCTGGAATCGCCGCTGCTGGCCGAGGAGGAGCTGACCACCCCGGACGGCGGCCAGCTCATCCACCGCACGAAGGTGTCCGGGCTGCGCGTCGCCGCCGCCATGGAGCACGAGGTGCACGGCCCGGACCACACCACCATCGAGTCCGAGGGGTACGAGGACTGGGTGCGCACCACCATCGGCTGCGTGCTCAAGCCCGGCGAGAAGCTGCGGGTGGTCAAGTACCTGACGTACGGCTGGTCGAGCCGACGTTCGTTGCCCGCACTGCGCGACCAGGTCGGCGCGGCGCTGGCCGGCGCCCGGTTGGACGGTTGGGACGGCCTGCACCGGGAGCAGCGCGCCTACCTGGACGAGTTCTGGGACGCGGCCGACGTGCTGGTCGAGGGTGATCCGGAGATCCAGCAGGCCGTCCGCTTCGGGCTGTTCCACGTACTCCAGGCCGGTGCCCGTGCCGAGCAGCGGCCGATCTCGGCAAAGGGGCTGACCGGCCCCGGCTACGACGGGCACGCCTTCTGGGACACCGAGATGTTCGTCCTGCCGGTCCTCACGTACACCCAGCCCAGCGCGGTGCGCAGCGCCCTGCAGTGGCGGCACAGCACCCTGGAACAGGCCCGGGAACGGGCGGCGACGCTCAACTTCAAGGGTGCCGCCTTCCCCTGGCGGACCATCGAGGGGCCGGAGTCGTCCGGGTACTGGCCGGCGGGTACGGCGGCGTTCCACATCGCCGCCGACATCGCCGACGCGGTCCGACGGTACGTGCTGGTCACCGGGGACACTGCCACCGAGCGCGAGATCGGGCTGGAGCTGCTGGTGGAGACCGCCCGGCTGTGGCGCTCGATCGGGCACCACGACCGGCACGGCCGGTTCCACATCGACGGGGTGACCGGTCCGGACGAGTACACGGCGGTGAAGAACGACAACATCTACACCAACCTGATGGCCCAGCGGAACCTGCTCACCGCCGCCGATGTCGTCATGCGTTACCGGGACGACGCGTTCCACCTCGGCGTCACGGACGAGGAGGCGGCGAGCTGGCGGGACGCCGCCACGTCGATGCACGTCCCGTACGACGACGAGTTGGGCGTGCATCAGCAGGTGGAGGGGTTCACCCGGTTGCAGGAGTGGGACTTCGCGCACACGCCCGCCGAGAAGTACCCGCTGCTGCTGCACTATCCGTACTTCGACCTGTACCGCAAACAGGTCGTCAAGCAGGCCGACCTGGTCCTGGCGATGCACTGGCGGGGGGACGCGTTCACCCCCGAGCAGAAGGTTCGCAACTTCCAGTACTACGAGCGTCGGACGGTGCGCGACTCGTCGCTGTCGGCCTGCACCCAGTCGGTGCTCGCCGCCGAGGTCGGCCATCCCGACCTGGCGCACATCTATCTGCGCGAGGCCGCGCTGATGGACCTGCACGACCTCAACGAGAACACCCGCGACGGCGTGCACATGGCCTCGCTGGCCGGCGCGTGGCTCGCCCTGGTCAGCGGGTTGGGCGGGCTGCGTGACCACGACGGTGAGCTGTCGTTCGCGCCCCGGCTCTCCAGCCGGCTGAGCCGCCTGGAGTTCTCCCTCCAGTGGCGTGGGCTGGCGCTGCGGGTCGACGTCCGACCGCACCAGACGACGTACTCACTGCGCCACGGTGGCCCGGACGACGTCGTCGAGCTGCGCCACCACGACCAGATGGTGCGGGTCACCTGCGACGAGCCGGTGACGGTGCCGGTGCCGCCGGCCGAGCCCTCGGGGCCGCCGCCGGAGCAGCCGCCGGGACGGTCGCCCCTGCTCCGGCTCCCCGAGGCCAAGCAGCAGTGACGGCCGGGGCGGGAGTGTTCCCGCCCCGGCCGTCGCGCGCGTACGTCAGACCGGCTCGCCGGTCGAGGGGCGTCCGATCGCGTCCTGCGGCGCAGCCGCCTTGGGATCGTCGGGGAGGCGGGCCGAGGCGGCCTGGTCACCGAAGTCCTGGTCACCGACGTCCTGGTTGCGCGCGGCGTCCTGTTCACGCTGGGCGCGTTCGGTCATCTGCTGCTGCCGGGAAATCTGCTGCTTGGCCATCGTGATCCTCGCGATCCGTCGGGGCGCGGCTGCGCCTACACGGTCTGCGGTCTCCTCGTCGCGTACCCGGCGACCCACCCGGCAAACGCCGTGCTCCGGCCGCCCGCACCAGGTGCGTGCGACGCGCCGGGCGGGGTAACCCGACCGCAGGCGAGCACGGAGGTGCGGCATGGACGAGCAGCACGAGACGGTGACCATTCCGGTTCGGGACGCCCAACTCCCCGCCGATCTGCTGCTACCCGCCCAGCCGGTGGGCGTGGTGCTGTTCGCGCACGGTAGCGGCAGCTCCCGGCACAGTCCGCGCAACGTCGCGGTGGCCCGGGCGCTGAACGCCCGTGGCCTCGCGTGCGTCCTGGTCGACCTGCTCACTCAGGACGAGGAGAAGGTGGACACGCGGACGGCCGAACTCCGGTTCGACATCGGGATGTTGGCCAGCCGGCTGGCCGGGATCGTCGACTGGCTGGTGGCCGATCGTCCGGCGGGTGACGTTTCGATCGGTCTCTTCGGTGCGAGCACGGGTGCCGCCGCCGCGCTGGTGGCAGCGGCGTCCCGCGCCGACCGGGTGGGCGCCGTGGTCTCCCGGGGCGGTCGGCCCGACCTGGCGGGCACCGCGCTGGGTCAGGTGCGGTCTCCCACCCTGCTGCTGGTCGGCGGCCTGGACGAGGAGGTGCTCGCGCTCAACGAGCGGGCGCTCGCCGAACTGGGAGACGTGGGCGAACTGTGGGTGGTGCCGGGCGCCACCCACCTCTTCGAGGAGCCCGGCACGCTCGACCAGGTCGCCGAGCATGCCGGCACCTGGTTCACGACCCGTCTGACCCGGACGGCAACCGCGACCCGCCGCGGGTGAGTGTCGGCTCTACCCCGCCGCCGGCACCTGCGAGGTGGATCGGCGGCGTTGGACGGTGTCGACGATGCGCCACAGAACGGCGGTGATCGGAACGCTGACGAAGGCGCCGGCGATACCCGCGATGAGGGTGCCGGCGGTGACCGCCACCAGGATCACGGCGGGGTGCAGGCGGACCTGGCGCTTCATGACCAGCGGCTCCAGCAGGTTGCCCTCGATCTGCTGCACCGCGACCACGGCGGCGAGGGTGAGCAGAGCGGTCGTCGGCCCGTTGGCCGCCAGGGCCACCAGAACCGCGACCGCGCCCGCGACCGTCGCCCCGATGATCGGCACGAAGCCGCCGAGGAACGTGATCAGCGCCAGTGGCAGGGCCAGCGGCACCCGTAGCACCACCAGGGCCAGGCCGATGCCGATCGCGTCGATGGCGGCGATGATCATCGTTCCCCGGCTGTACGCGCCGAGGGTCTGCCAGCCGTTCCGGCCAGCCTCGGCCGCCAGAGATCGGTTCGGGCCGGCCATCCGGGACAGCGTCCAGTGCCACATCGACCGGCCGTCCTTCAGCAGGAAGAAGAGCAGCACCAGGGCGAGCAGCGCGGAACCGACGACCTCGCTGGCCGCCCGGGCGCCGGACACCGGGTCCGGAGAGCTGCCGCTGAGCCCCTCCCGGGCCTGGTCGATCAGCTTGTCGAGTTGGGCCTCGCTGACCGGCAGGGTGGACGTGACGAAGTCGCGGCTCCGGTCGAGCCCCTGCGTCAGTTGCTGACTGAGCTGGTCGAACTGGCTGGCGGTCAGGTTCCATACCAGCGCTCCGACGCCCACGAGGATGCCGAGCAGCAGCAGGACGGTGAGCAGCGCGGCCAGCGCCGCCGGCAGCCGCAGGCGACGCAGCCGGAGCAGCACCGGGTCCAACAGCGCGGTGAGGAAGATGGTGGCGGCCAGGGCGATGGCGAGCGGGGCCAGCAGGACGGCGATCCGACCCAGCAGGTAGAGCCCGGCGACGATCACCACCAGGCAGGCGCTCCAGAGCACCGCGGTCCGTACCAGCCAGGGCAGCCCCGCCCACGCGTGCCGCGCACCGGCGTCGCCCACGGCCGCCGTGCCGCCGGGTGCCGCCGCCGTGGTACCGGTCTCCTGCGTGCCGCCGGTTGTCGGCGCGACGTCCGCCCCGGGTTGTTCTGCCGTCATGTCGGCCCTCCTCGATCTCGGCGAGGTCGGTACCCGGCTGGCCGTGCGCCGACACCCGGCCGTCCGCGCGGATCGTACGCCGGCACGGGTCCGTTGGTCGGGCCTTCGCGGTCTACGCCCGAGCGGAAGGCGTTTGCGCTGTCGGGACGAGGGAACGCGAAACGTGACAACCCGAGGAGGAGGAGCGCCGTGGGTGACTTCATGGACAAGGCAAAGGACTTCGCCGACAAGCACGACAAGCAGGTCGACCAGGGTATGGAGAAGGCCGGCGACATGGCCGACAAGCGCACCGGCGGCAAGTACGACGACCAGATCGACAAGGGCGTCGACCAGGCCCAGGCGCGTACCGGCGAGGGCGACCAGGTCCGCTGACCCAGGGCCTGTTTCATAAGAACTGGCCGGCCTGCGGCGGGCCCGGACGACGACCGGCGGCGTTGCGGTTTCGTCCGGATACAACACCGGTATCCGGACGAAACCGCGCCTTGCCGGATCGC
>NZ_JBITDT010000004.1:463726-468150 GCF_044454415.1 Micromonospora sp. NPDC051543 | reverse complement strand
TAGCGCCCGGTGATCATGAAGTTATTGCCACCGCCATCGGCGTGTCATGACAATAACTTCATGATCACCGCGCCGAGGGCGGGGCGCCGAGGGCGGGGTGCGGGGCTTCGGCGGTGGTTCGGTGGCGGCGGTTGTTGGTCGCTGGGCTTAGGGTCGGGGCTGTGGGGGACGTGCTGATTCTTCTCGTCTTTGGCTGTTGCGTGGCTGTCGTGCTGGCCGCGCTGTGGGGGCTGGGCGTGCGTGCGCGCCGCCGCGGTGTCGGTGGCGAGGTCATGGGGCCGTTCGAGGAGATGTGGCATCCGGCGGCGACGCGCTATCGCGCGGAGATCCGCGTACAGGAGCAGCGCACGACACCGAGGTCGTCTGCCGACGACACCGACGGGCGGGCTCAGGAGGGCTTGGGGCCGCAGACGTAGCGCGGCTCGGCGTCGTAGCGCCAGGTGAACTTCTCCCGCTTGACCACCACGCCGTCCTTCTTGATGACCCGGAAGGCGTCCTGGGTGAAGCCGTTGATGCCGTTGCTGGGAATGCACGTCGGGCCGGGTTCGAGATGGATGAGCTTCGGCGTGGTGATGTTGCGGCGCGGGCCGTACTCCGTCTTGACGCTGTCGTAGATCTTCGTGCTCCAGATGGAGACGGTCACCGAACTCGACGTGTACGACGTGTCGATGAGCAGGCCGTACTCGGTGTTGTTGCGGAACTTGAAGTCCAGGTTCGGCCAGAAGATGGTCGACTCGATGACGGCCGGGTACCTGTCGAACCAGTACGAGTGGGGTTTGTGCTCCACGTCCTGGAGGCCGGCGTAGTAGGTGGCGTTGAACAGGGTGGTCGTGAACTGCGACGTGCCACCCCCGACGCCGGGCACCAGCTTGCCGTCCAGGATGACCGGCGCGTCCTTGTAGCCCTGGGCGTAACCCCGCTCGCCGGTGTGCCCGTTGAGGGAGAACGTCTTGCCGGGCAGCACGACCGTGCCGTCCACCTTCTTGGCGACGGTGGCGATGTTCTGGCTGCGCGACGACGCCATCCCGCCGGTGAAGCGCGTGGTGAAGGTGGACACCCGTTCCTTGATGCCCAGACCGGCCAGCTTCTCCGCGGTCACCTCCGGCGGCGTCTCCTTCAGTTCTCCGGTCACCTCGCGTCCGTCGGGCTTCGGCAGCACCGCCAACAGGTCGCGGCTCAGTGTGCCGGTGTCGAGCTGCTGCCCGGCACGCCCATCGACGAGCTTGGGACGGCCGCCGGCGATGGTCATCGTGGCGTCCTTCGGCGGCACCTCGATCGCGTCCAGCTTGTCGCCGAGGGCCGTCCGCAGTCTTTTGACGTCCACCGCCGGAGTGAGCTTGCCGGCCTTGTCGGCGGTGAAGCGGAGGCTCTTCGCGATGACCGCCGGTGGCACCTGCACCGAGCCCCGGTCGGTGCGCAGGGTGACCGGCGCGGAGACGGCCGGTTTGGCCAGTTCGGCGACCAACCGGTCCACCTCCTCGGCGGTGGTCGCCGGCTGGCTCTCTACAAGTGGCACGGTGACCGGCGTGCCGGCGAGCCAGCCGGCCCGGACGGCGTCGACCGAGCGCTGCGGGTCGAAGGCGAGACCGGGCTCGGGGCGTACGACCTTGGGTGTGGTGCCCTGGTAGGAGATGGCCGGCATCGTCATCGGACGGACCTGGTCACCGAGCGCCGTGCGCAGGGCCGCGTCCAGGCGGGGCGCGTCGACGGTGACGACCGGTTCGACGGTACGGGAACCGACCAGCCGACTGACCGGGTGCGCCTGGGCCTCGGCCGCTGCCGCAACCGTGGCCGCCACGTCGACCGCCAGTCCCACGTCAGCCGGATTGATCTCGGCGGTGCGCTCCCCGACCGTGATCCGTAGGGGCGCGGCGAGGGCGGCGGCCCGCCTCTCCAGCTCTGCCCGCAACTCCCGGTCGGCCGCGCTGCGGCTCCGACCGCCCAGCTCGGTGCCGAGCACGCTGGTGCCCCGGGGCACGTCACCGGCGTACGCCCAGGCGCCGGCACCCGCGACGGCGGCGAGGACGCCGCCGGTGATGCCCGCGCCGAGCAGCATCCGTACGCGGCGTGGACGGGGCCCGCCGTTGTCCGGCACGCCCGTGGCCGTTACCGGTGTGACAACGTCCGGCTCGTCGTCCGGCCAGGTGACCGCCGTGACCTGCACGGTGGGCCGGTCGTCGACGGGTGGACGTTTGTCGCCGTACAGCGTCACTGCAACCTCGATCGCCAGGTGCCGCGGGAGGTCCCCCCTCCCGGAGGACACCACGGTAACCAATGGCCGGCGGTCCACGCGGGCTGTGCCCGTTCGGTGCTGCTACCGCGTGTCGCCCGGCGTGTCGCGGGGCGTGGGTCGGTGTCCGCGTCGGGCGACGGGCGTGGCACGGTGGCGGGATGGACGCTGCGGAGCGGGTGTTGGCGTACGGCGGCGGTTGGTTGGACCGGGCGGGCGCGTTACGCACCGACCCGGCTCGGCTGGACGCGCTGCTCGACGACCCGGCGACGGTGGTGCTGCCCCTGTGGCGGGACCGTTGTCTCGTCGACGGAGACGGTCCGGTCCGGCTGGCGGCCGACCGCGCGTCACTCGTCCGGTCGGCCGCCGCGGAGACCGTGTTCCTGGGGCTCGACGGGAACGTCGCGGTGTTCGCCGTGGACCTCTCGGGTCTCAGTGAGGCCGCCGCCGTCGAGATGGCAGGGGCGGCCCGGGCCGTCGACGTGCGGGCGCTGGTCGGGCGACTCGACCCGGCGGGAGCGGCGACCCAGGCGTACGCCCGGGGGTTGCTGCACTGGCACCGGCAGCAGCGTTACTGCGGCACCTGCGGTGCGGTGGCCGTCGCCGGTGGTGGCGGCCACGTGCGGACGTGTTCCGGCGCGGAGTGTGGTCGGTTGCTGTTCCCCCGCATCGAACCGGCGATCATCGTGCTGGTCGAGGCGCCCGGCTCGGTCGGGCGTTGCCTGCTGGCCCGGCACGCGGGTGCGGCTGAGGATTCCTACTCGACGTTGGCGGGCTTCGTGGAGGTGGGCGAGAGCCTGGAGGACGCGGTCCGCCGGGAGATGGCCGAGGAGGCCGGGATCGCCGTCACCGACGTGACCTACCAGGGGTCGCAGGCGTGGCCGTTCCCCGCGGGGCTGATGGTGGGCTTCCGGGCCACGGCGACGTCCGACGAGGTACGCGTGGACGGCGTGGAGTTGCTCCAGGCGCGCTGGTTCACGCGGGAGGAGCTGCGGGAGCGGGTCGCGGGAGGCCGCCGGCTCGGCCGGGTGGACTCGATCGACCACCGGCTGCTGACGGACTGGCTCGCCGAGGCGCGTTGACCTTGCGGGCTCAGCCGTACGGATGAGTTCGGGATCGTCTTCAGCGGCTTTTCAGCCCGACGTTACGTAAATGTAACAATGCTGTGCAGCAACTACCGCTGGTGAAGATTCTGGAGTCATCCGCCCCAATTTCGATGGTTTGTAGCGGGAGCGGGTCGGCGCGGATCTGACCGACGGTGACGGTCGGAAATCTTGACGCGGAGCGCGGGTTACCGGCCAGTAGCAGCGCCCTTGTGAGGTACGTCGCTTCGCGAGAGCATCCAATCCGCACACTGCGCGATCCGCCGACCATCCCCCGGAGCGGGACGCAGCGGCCACGTGCTTTCCCGTAGTCCCGAGTCGCGACTGCGATCGGTGACCCCCGGTTCGAGGAGGACCCGTGAAGGATTCGGAAACCCGTCAGGCGCAGGGTGGCACCCGCTGGCGTCGCTTCGCCGCCATGATGGTTCCCGCTGCGGTCGCTGCCGGCGGCATCGTCTTCGGCATGGCCAACGGCGCCATCGCCGCCAACATCACCGTCGCCGGCAAGCCGTTCAAGATTTCCGCCTCCGAGCTCGACGGAGACGGCTTCAAGCAGTACGGCGGCATCGTGACCACCAAGGACGGCAAGATCGTCCCGGTGGCCATGTCGGAGATCGGCGAGGCTCACCTCACCAAGCTGTGCCAGTCGGTCGACGCCTCCGTCCCCGGTCTGCCCAAGATCGTGCTGACCATCAACGCCGGCGACGCCCCCGGCAAGGAGGCCGTCGCCAAGAACCTGCTGATCGCGATGGAGTCGCTCGAGGGTGACGCCGAGTTCACCAACATCAACATCGGTAAGGACGCCAGTGACCTCGGCCCGGCTCCGGCCGGCTCGTTCGGCCAGGACGCCACGCACGTGAACATCAAGGGCCTTGAGCAGGTGGCCCGCTACACCACCGCCGGCACCTTCACGCTTACCGGCCTCAAGTTGAAGGTCAACGTCGGCGCTGAGGCCAAGGAATGCTTCTGAGCTGACGCCGCCGAGGGGGGGGGGGGGGGGGGGGCGGGGGGGGGGGGGGGGGGCGCCGCCAAGGACCGCCACCAACGGCGCGGTGGGACGGCGCCCACAGCAGCGGGCGCCCCCCCCGCGG
>NZ_JBITDT010000004.1:29348-463716 GCF_044454415.1 Micromonospora sp. NPDC051543 | reverse complement strand
CGTCACCCGGCGCCCCTCCCACCACTTATTCCTACGCCGCCCCCCCCCCGGCGGCCCGCGGGCGCCCCCCCCCGCGCCCCTCGGTCCTGCCCAACCCTTTCACCCCAGGAGGACGTACGTGTCGACCGCCACTCATCGCGCGCAGCCCGGCCGTGTCGGTCAGGCCTGGCGCGGTTTCCGCCGCTGGCGGCGGTCCCGGCCATTCTGGGGCGGCCTCTTCACCCTCCTGGCCGGAGTGGAGATCCTCGGCACCACCAAGGTCAGCCTGGCCGGGCTGACCCTGCAGATGGGACCGACCGGCTTCCTGTCCTGGTTGATCCCCACCATCCTGGTCACCTGCGGCCTCCTGATGTGGCTCAGCCCCGCGCAGCGGATCTTCTATGCCATCGTCGGCGCGGTGACCGCGGTCTACTCGCTGATCGGAGTCAACCTCGGCGGGTTCTTCATCGGCATGTTGCTGGGCATGGTCGGTAGCGCGCTCGGCTTCGCCTGGGTGCCGGTCAAGAAGTCCGCGGCGGTGGCCCCCGCCGCCGAGGAGCCGGACGACGAGCAGGCCGAGGACGGCGACACCGCCGACGAAGCGCCGCTCGTCGACGAGCTTCTGCCGGCGCGGGAACGCCAGGACGAGGTCACCGGGCCGCTCACCGACATCATCCCGCAGCCCCGCAGCGTGCTGCGCGAGCCAGCCCCGCACCAGCAGATGGACGCGCGCGACACCGCTGAGCTACCGCCCGTGGTGGAGCCGGGACCGTCGCAGACCCGGTCGACGGTGGCCCGCGACCCGAAGACGTACGTGGTGACGCTGCTCCTGATGAGCCTCGCCAGCGCGGGTCTGACGACGGTCGACGGCGCGTCGCCGGTGCGAGCGGCGGCGCCCTCCTGCCCAACCCCGACATCGCCGGCCCGGCCCACCACGCCGCCCGCCTCCCCGCCCAGCGCGAGCCCGAGTCCGAGCCCCAGCGCCACGACGGAGAAGCCGGACGGAAATCTGATCAGCAGCATCGTCGACGGGATCGGCGACCTGTTGACCGGCGGTGACGACGACAAGACGGAACCGACCGGCAAGGCCGCCGCCACGGACGAGCCCACCAGCGGTACCGCCCGGGCCAGCGAGTCGGCCACGCCGAGCGCCGACCCCACGCATAGCGCCACACCCGACTCCACCCGGACGGCGACCCCCACCCGCGCCCCCGACGCTCCGTGTGCCACCCCGAAGCCGACCAAGCCCGCGCCCGTCGAGCCCGGCAAGCCGCTGCCGAAGCTGGCGGCCGATCCCGACATGCCAAAGGTCGCCGCCATCCCGGCGAAGCTGACCGGCTCCAAGGTGGTGATGACGGACCTGCGGTTTCGCGGGGTCGAGCCGTTGCGCACCGCCAAGGGCGAGATGCGGGCGTTGAAGTTCACCATGAGCAGGGCGGTGACCAGCGACTTCGCGTTGCTGGTCGCGGGGCCTTCGAGCGGCTCGCTGTTGAGCGAGACCGACCAGCTGACGATCGACGGTGACGTGACCTTCTACGCGACCCGGTTCGTCGGCCGGTTCCTGGGCATCAAGGTCACCCTGACTCCGGACCTGCCCTTCCCCGACGGCATCCCGGTCACCTCGCCGCTGCCGCTCACCTTCACCGACCCGCAGATCGATCTGGCCTTCATCTCCTGCGACACGTTGACCGGCCGACCCAGCCTCAAGCAGACGCAGCAGTGACCGCAGCGTGGAACGGCGTCCCGATCCGGACGCCGTCCCACGAGCTGCACACCGGTCAGAGTCGGGCCAGCGCCTTGCGCAGCGGGTCGAGGCCCAGCGCGCCCAGGTCCAACGCCTGCCGGTGGAACTCCCGCAGGTCGAAGTCGGCGCCCTTGCGAGCCATCGCGTCCTCGCGTGCCTGCAACCAGATCCGCTCACCCACCTTGTACGACGGCGCCTGGCCCGGCCAGCCCAGGTAGCGGTTCAGCTCGAAGCGCAGGTTCTCGTCCGGCACCCGGCAGTGCGCCCGCATGAACTCCCAACCCAGCTCGGGCGTCCACCGCTCGCCCGGGTGGAAGCCGAACGGGTTGTCCTTCGGGATCTCCAGCTCCAGGTGCATGCCGATGTCGACGATCACCCGTGCCGCGCGCATCGCCTGACCGTCGAGCATGCCCAGCTTGTCGCCCGGGTCCTGGAGGTAACCCAGCTCGTCCATCAGCCGCTCCGCGTACAGCGCCCAGCCCTCGCCGTGCCCGGAGACCCAGCAGAGCAGCCGCTGCCAGCGGTTGAGCAGGTCGGCCCGGACGGCCGTCTGGGCCACCTGAAGGTGATGCCCCGGCACGCCCTCGTGGTAGACCGTCGTCACCTCGCGCCAGGTGGAGAAGTCGGTGATGCCCTGCGGCACCGCCCACCACATCCGACCGGGGCGCGAGAAGTCCTCGCTCGGCCCGGTGTAGTAGATGGCCCCGTCGCTGGTCGGCGCGAGGCAGCACTCGATCCGGCGAACCTGCTCCGGGATGTCGAAGTGGGTGCCGTGCAACTCGGCGATGGCCTTGTCGGCGAGCGCCTGCATCCAGTCGCGGAACGCCTCCTTGCCCTGGATCGTGCGCGCCGGGTCGGCGTCGAGCCGCGCCACCGCCTCGTCGACCGTCGCACCCGAACCGGCGATGCGCCCGGCCACGACCCGCATCTCCGCCTCCAGGCGGGCCAGCTCCGCGAAACCCCAGGCGTACGTCTCGTCGAGGTCGATCTTCGCGCCGAGGAAGTACTGCGAGGCGAGTTCGTAGCGCTCCCGACCGGCGGCCTGCTTGTCACGCCCGTGCGGGGCCAGCTCGGCCCGCAGGAACTGGCCGAACTCGGCGGTCGCCGCGGTGGCCGCCGCCGCGCCCCTGCGTAGCTCGGCGCCGAGGGTGCCGTCGGCGCCCAGCCGCTCGACCAGACCGTGGTAGAAGTTGTCCCCGGTCGGGTCGGTCCAGATGTCGCACTGCTTGGCCACCTCGATGAGCTGCACCTTCGAGCTGACCTGCCCGTCGGCGAGCGCCTCACGCAGCGTGGCCTTGTAGCCCTCCAGCGCGCCGGCGAGGCCGTTGAGCCGGGTGGCGATGTTGGCCTGTTCGTCGGCCGTCGCGGTCGGCATCAGGTCGAACACCATGCGGATCTCGTGCAGCCCGCTGGTGATCACGCTGACCTCGCTGGTCGTCTCGCCGGCGTCGTAACGGGCCAGGTCCAGGCCGAGCCGTTCCTGCATGGCCTCCTTGGCGGTGCGCTCCGCCTCGGTGTCCGGCTCGGCCGTCTCCAGCTCGCTGAGCGTCTCGCGGGTCAGGTCGGCGCGCGCCCGGTATCCGTCCGGTGAGAGGTCGTCGAGCTTGTTGTCATGGCCGGCGATGCCGACGTAGGTCGCGCCGGTCGGACTCAACGACGCCCACTTGTCCACGTAGCGGTTCGCGATTTCATCAATTCGTCCCACGCTGCGACACTACGTGACCGCCCGGTCAGGTTGTCGAGGTCAATTGTCGTGTCCAAGCAACGGAAAATTGGACGACTCTGTCGCACCCCTCGGGCAGAGTGTCAGGGGTGACCACCGACATCACTCCTGACAGGGCCCCGCTGCGGGCCTGGTTACCGGGCTTCTTCGCCCTCGCCGCCATCTGGGGCTCCAGCTTCCTGTTCATCAAGGTCGGCGTGGCCGAGCTGCACCCCGTGCAGTTGACCCTCTACCGTGTCGGCGCCGGCGCGCTGACCCTGTTGGTCGTCCTCGCGGTGCTGCGCGACCGGCTGCCCCGTGAACCCCGGGTGTGGGCGCACCTGGCCGTCGTCGCCGCGTTCGGCGTGGCCGTGCCGTTCACCCTCTTCGGTTACGGCGAGCAACGGGTCGAGTCGATGCTCGCCGGCATCTGGAACGCGACGACGCCGTTGATCGTGCTGCCGCTCGCGGTGCTGGTGTTCCGGACCGAGCGGTTGACCGTACGCCGAGCGATCGGCCTCGGGCTGGGCTTCGTCGGCGTACTCGTCGTGCTCGGGGTCTGGGAGGGCATCGGCGGGGCCCACTTCGTCGGGCAGGTGATGTGCTTCGGGGCGGCCGCCTGCTACGGCGTCGCCATCCCGTACCAGAAGCGGTTCATCGCGGGCAGCACGCACTCCGGGCTGTCGCTGTCCACGGCGCAGTTGCTGCTCGCCACCGCGCAGCTCGCCATCGTCACCCCGTTCGTCGCGGGCGCGCCGCCGCTGCCCACCGAGCTGTCGGCGAAGGTCGTGGCCAGCGTCCTGGCCCTCGGCGCGCTCGGCACCGGGCTCGCCTTCGTCATCAACATGCGCAACATCCGGTTGGCCGGCGCGAGCACCGCGTCCACCGTCACGTACCTGATTCCGATCTTCGCGGTGCTGATCGGCGCCGTGGTGCTGGACGAGCGGCTCAACTGGCACCAGCCGGTCGGCGCGCTCATCGTGCTGCTCGGCGTCGCGGTCGCGCAGGGCGTGTTCGGCCGTCGGACGCCCCGGCCGGTCGTCGGCGTGGGTGCGCCCGCGGCGCCCGCCGCCGAGCCCGCCCGCCGCTGACCCACCGGCACGCCCCCGATCGGGGTCCGGACCGCCGGTCAGGCTCGGTTGCGGGTCCACTCCACCAGCTGCTCGGCCGACCAGGTGTTGACCACCCGGTCGGCCGGGACGCCGCAGAGCGCGGCCCGCTCGCAGCCGAACCGCTGCCAGTCGAGCTGGCCGGGCGCGTGCGCGTCCGTGTCGATCGCGAAGCGGCAGCCCGCCTCCAGGGCGCGGCGGATCAGCCGCTTCGGCGGGTCCTGCCGCTCCGGCCGGGAGTTGATCTCGACTGCGGTGTCGTGTTCCGCGCAGGCGGCGAAGACGGCGTCCGCGTCGAAGTCGCTCTCCGCGCGGGTCCGCGCCCGGTGCCCCCTGTCACCCGGGCCGGTCACCCCCGCCGGCCGGGACGACACCATCCGGCCGGTGACGTGGCCGAGGATGTCCAGGTGCGGGTTGGCAACGGCCCGCACCATGCGCCGGGTCATCTTCGACCGCTCGTCCTTCAGGCCGCTGTGCACCGAGCCGACCACCACGTCGAGTCGGGCCAGCAACTCCTCGTCCTGGTCGAGCGAACCGTCGGCGAGGATGTCCACCTCGATGCCGGTGAGAATCCGGAAACCCTCCGGCAGCGCCGCGTTGACCTGCGCCACATGGTCGAGCTGACGGCGCAGCCGCGCCGCCGTCAGCCCCCGGGCCACGGTCAGCCGCGGCGAGTGATCGGTCAACACCATGTACTCGTGACCCAACTCGACGGCGGCCAGCGCCATCTCCTCGATGGGGGAGCCGCCGTCGGACCAGTCCGAGTGGGTGTGGCAGTCGCCCCGCAAGGCGGCGCGCAGCGCGGCGGCCTCGGCATCCAGGTCGCTGCCCTCGGTCGCCACCAGCCGGCGCAGATAGACCGGTTCCTCACCGGCCAGGGACTCCGCCACGCAGCGAGCCGTCACGTCGCCGACGCCGGTCAGCTCGGTGAGGGTGCCGTTGCCGGCCCGTTCGGCCACCTCGGCCGCCGGCAGGCCGGCCAGCGCCGTGGCCGCCGAACGGAACGCGCGCACCCGGTAGGTGGCCTCGTTCGCCCGCTCCAACAGGAACGCGATCCGGCGCAGGTCGGCGATGGGATCCCGGGCGGCCATGTCAGGGAGCCTTCGGGCAGCCGTGTTGGCGCTGCCACGCGGTCACCTCGGCGGCCGGTTCCCGGTTGCCGCCGCGCCGCCACGAGTCCAGGTAGCGCGCCGGCCAGAGCACCCCGCGCCGGATCCACCACCCGTCCTTGCCCGTGCACGGCGGCGAGATTCCGAAGTGCACATGACAGACGTTGTTCGCGTTGCCGGTCCGACCCACCTTGCCGAGCTGCTGCCCGGCACGCACCCGGACCCCCGCCTCGACGCCCGACGAGACGACGCTCAGGTGCGAGCCGTAGTAGCGCACCCCGTCGTCACCGAGCAGCGACACCGACAGGCCGCCGTTGTCCGGGCCCTGCGGCCCGCTCTTGGAGTACCTGTCGACGCGACTCACCTCCAGCACCTTGCCGTCGGTCACCGCCACGAAGGGCTCACCGCAGTTGGCGAACACGTCCGTCGCCGGATACGCCCCGTGCGTCGGGTGGTAGTCCACGTTGTCGGCGCGTACCGGAAAGACGTGCCGGACCCCGGCGCGGGGCGCGCTCGGCGACGGCTTGGCCGACGACGGCGTCGGGCTGGCCGGGCCCTTCGTGGTCGGCGCGACCGTCGGGGCCGCCGGCTGCTCCCCGGTCGCCCAGACCGCCGACGGCGACGGCGCGGCGACGCCGTCCGGCGGCGCCCCGGGCCGGGTCGTCGCGCAGCCGGCGGCGAGCACCGGGGCGAGCAGCAACAGGAGCGGGTACGCCGGACGCACGCGGCGACCGATCGT
Organism: Micromonospora sp. NPDC051543; assembly: GCF_044454415.1. NCBI lineage: Bacteria > Bacillati > Actinomycetota > Actinomycetes > Micromonosporales > Micromonosporaceae > Micromonospora > Micromonospora sp. NPDC051543. The sequence continues at coordinate 457,334 of NZ_JBITDT010000004.1, read as the reverse complement.
CGGCGAGGGCATTCGGCCATCCTGACAGACCGGTACCGTGGGGACGAGCGACGCGCGTGAGGGAGGGCAGCCGGTGAGCATCGCCCGAGAAGGCCCCGTCCCGGACCCGGCCGCCGCGCGGCCGGCGTCACGTACCCCGTCGGGGCTCTTCCCGGCCGGGCCACCGACCAGACCGACCTACCGCGAACCGCACCCGGTGACCGGCGCTGGTGTCGCCTCCGGCGGCGGTGCGGCGGCTGCCTGGCTGCTGCTGTTCGGGCTCCTCGGCACCGACGTGGTCGGTTACGCGTGGTGGACGGTGGTGGCCGGCCTGCTCGCCTGGGCGACCGCCCTGGTGCTGGTGCGGTACGGCGACCGTGGAGTGGCCACCGGAGTGGCCATCGTGACCGCCGGCGGCTGGAGCATCGCCGCCGCCGTGGTGGCCGTGCGCTGGGCCACGAGCGGTGACTGGCCGCTGTGGTGAGCGAGCCCGGACCGGCCCGGTTCAGGGCGTGGACGACTGCGCCGCGTGCCCGGTTGGCTGCGTAGCGAACGCCGTCTTGACGTGGCCGCCGAGACTCGGCACTCTCGGCACTATGGCCTGGACCACCCCGCGGCAGGACCCGGATCGCAACCGCCGCCGCCTCCAGTTGCTCGCCGAGTTGGCGGGCGCACGGGCGGTACGCCAGCGCAGCCGGCCGCAGCGACAGCGCACCGAGCGTCTACGCCAACTCATCGCCACCCGCCGTCGGGTAGCTGGCTGACCCGACTTTGTCAGGTTTGGCCGGCGTCTCGGGGCGTTGACCGGTCGCCTGCCGACCCGACCGGCTAACGTGCACCCTTGACGAGTCGGCGCTGTGCCGAGGGCTTTTGGGGGAACCGTGTCGTACTTCGCTGCGGCCGTGGTGCGTGATGACAGTGGCTGGACCGCGTCCGAGGTCAACCTTCGGGGTGCCACCGACATCGACGAGGTCGCCGACCGGCTGCGCGATGTCGACCTGGAAGCCGACACCTCGCTGCTCTTCGTCGAGGCCGACGACGCGTACCTGGTGATCCTGCGTCTCGACGAGGGCGAGGACCTGCGGGTCTTCGGATCGGACTCGGCGTACGCCGAGGAGTCCCGGCTCGGTCAACTGCTGGTCGGTGACCTGAAGACGTCGGTGACCGGGCTCGACGGCGACGACGAGCCGCGCCCCACGGCCAGCGGCGACGAGGAGAGCGAGCAGCCCGCAGTCGACCCGGAGGCCGACCCGGTGGGCGACGCCGACCTGCTCGCCAACCTGGGCATCTCCGCGCAGAAGCTGCTGACGCTCTGCGGCCACGAGGGGATGCTGCCTGCGGACGTCACCGCCGAGATCTGCGAGGTGCTCGGCTGCGCCGACGAGGTCGAGGAGTTGCGTGAGGTCTGAGCCGGCCGACGCCACCGACCCATCGTTGGAGATGATCCGGCCGGGCCAGCCGACGCCCGGCGCGGTGGGCCGAGCCGGGCCGGGCGCACACGAGGGCCTGGCCGACCCCGGTGGGATCGGGCGACGGCAGCGGCACGAGCTGTGGATGCGCCGAGCCCTGGAGGTCGCCGTCACCGACCCGGCGATCCCCAGCGGTGGCGTCGACGACATTCCCGTGGGTGCGGTGCTCTACGGCCCGGACGGCGGCGAGTTGGCGATCGGGCGCAACGAGCGGGAACTGACCGGCGACCCCACCGCCCACGCCGAGGTGCTGGCCCTGCGGCGGGGGGCCGAACGGGCCGGCGAGTGGCGGCTGGACGGCTGCACGCTGGTGGTGACGCTGGAGCCGTGCACCATGTGCGCGGGCGCGCTGGTGCTGGCCCGGGTCTCCACGGTCGTCTTCGGCGCGTGGGAACCCAAGACCGGCGCTGCCGGCTCACTCTGGGATGTGTTGCGCGACCGCCGGCTCAACCACCGTCCCGAGGTCTACGGCGGTGTGCTGGAAGCCGAGACCGCCGCCGTGCTGCGCGCCTTCTTCCGCTGAGGCCGCACTGGGTCAGGCCGGCGGCAGGGTGACCGTGACGACCAGGCCGCCGCCCGGGCGGGGGTGCGCCTCGGCGGTGCCGCCGTGGGCCCGAGCCACCGCTCGGACGATCGACAGGCCCAACCCGAAACCACGCGTACCGGCCACCCGCTCGCGCGACAGCCGGCGGAACGGCTGGAACATCGTCTCGACGTCGTAGCCGGCGATCAGCGGGCCGGTGTTGGTCACCCTGAGGGTGGGTCGTCCGTCCACCAGGGCGGTGCGCACCTCGACCCATCCGTCGGCGGCCAGGTTGTGCCGTAGCAAGTTCTCCACCAGGTTGAACGTCAGCCGTTCCAACAGCACCGGGTCGCCGTTGGCCGGGGCCGGGGCGAGCCCGTCGATGAGCCGTTCGTGCCGCTCGTTGACCGCCAGCAGCGACTCGCCCAACCTGCGGGTCTCCTCCGGCGCGCCCGGCCGCGTCACGGCCAACTCCACCAGCGCGCGGTTCAGCGCCAACGGCGTCCGCAGCTCGTGCGAGGCGTTCGCCACGAACCGGCGCTGCCCGTCGAAGGAAGCGGCGTGGCCCGGGCCGGCGCGGTTCGGCGTGGCGTGGCGCGGCCGGGCCCGGCGTGAGCGAGAGAGCGTGATGACTGTGAGGCATCAAGATGCCTGTGAGTCATCACGCTCTCCGCGGTGCGCCGCCCCGGACGGTCAGGCGATGATCGTGTCGAGCGCGATCTCGACCATCTGGCTGAAGGTCTGCTCCCGCTCCTCCGACGTGGTCTTCTCGCCGGTCTTGATGTGGTCGCTGACGGTCAGCACGGTCAGCGCCCGAGCCTTGAACCGGGCCGCGATCGTGTAGAGCGCCGCCGACTCCATCTCCACCGCCAGCACGCCGTAGTCGGCGAGCGTGTCGTAGAGGTCCGGCCGGTCGGTGTAGAAGGCGTCCGCCGCCAGGATCGGTCCGACGTGCATCACGATGCCGCGCCGCTCGGCCACCTCGACCGAGGTACGCAGCAGCCCGAAGTCGGCCACCGGGGCGTAGTCGATCAGACCGTCGAAGCGCATCCGGTTCATGTTCGAGTCGGTGGACGACCCGATCGCCGCCACCACGTCACGCAGTTGCAGGTCGGTGCTGAGAGCGCCGCAGGAGCCGACCCGGATCAGCGTCTTCACGCCGTACTCGTTGATCAGCTCGTGGGCGTAGATGGAGGCGGACGGCATGCCCATACCGGAGCCCTGGACGGAGACGTCGACGCCGTTCCAGCGGCCGGTGAAGCCCAGCATGCCCCGGACCGTCGAGTAGCAGGTCGCGCCCTCGAGGTAGGTCTCCGCGATCCACTTGGCCCGCAGGGGGTCACCTGGCATCAGGACCCGCTCGGCGATCTCGCCCGGCTTCGCGCCGATGTGCGTACTCATGGCAAAGATCCTGCCAGGCCGGCTCGGGCGATACCGGTTCGGCGTCCGAACCCGGGGTCCTGTACCCTCGTCGGCGGTGGCGTGTCCGAGTGGCCTAAGGAGCACGCCTCGAAAGCGTGTGAGGGTTTACGCCCTCCGCGGGTTCAAATCCCGCCGCCACCGCTCGTGCGTAGCAGCGCGCCGGGGACCGTACGGTCCCCGGCGCGCTGCTTGTTCTCCGCCGCCAAGGTCTGCGTGAGGCTTTGCAAAAGAGACGAATTTCTACTGGTTGCGATCATCACATTAACTGTGGTAACTCTATGAGCTTCGGTGTCCGGGCGGCTCCGCACACGTGAATTCCATCGACTCGGCCGTTTCGGGGAGTGGCGATGAAGAGGCTTCTGAGGTTCTTGGACGCGGCATTCATCACGCTTCAGGCGATATTCGCGCTGACTGCGGTGGTCGTCACCGAGGTCCTCAACCAACAAAATCTGCATCTCACTTTCATTGAAGCGCTCCTGGCGATGATCGTCATTGACTTCTTTATTCTGTTCAGCAGTCGCTGGAGAGTGCTGACCAGGAGTACCGAGGAAATTGCGAGGACGCTCGCCCACCGGGGAATAGGCGTCGAGTTCGTCGAACGCCACACCTTCGACTGGAGAACCGCTGTGGCGTCGGCGCGTCACGACGTCTTCATCAGTGGTACGACGTTGACCGGCTTCGTGGCCGCGAAGGATCTGTTCGCCGGGCTGAACAGACGTGTGCAGGTGCGCTTCCTGGTGCTCAACGTGGGCGACCTGGACGTCCTCGAGGGGTTTCGGCGGATGAGGTACTCGGACTCCGAGCGCCACAGTCAGCAGCGGTACCTGAATCAGGCGAACCTCTTCAAGGATCTCTACATCCGTTTGCGCGACAGCGGAAATATCCAGTTCGCCGTGTCGGACCGCATCATGCCCATGGCCTTCATCGCGATTGACGTGAACCGGCTGTCGGAGAATTCCCTCATACGCGTGCAGCACTACCTGCACGAGAACGAGGCCGACCAGGCGACGGTTTCCTACGTCGTGCGACCCGGCAACCCCACCTATGCGCTGTACGCGTCGCAGATCAAGATCCTCTGGGATGCGGCTCTCAAGCAGAACACCTATCTCGACGCGCCATGACAGCGGCTACTTCTCGGCGATCCAGACCGTCCAGGTGTCCCGTTCGACCGCTGGCCAACGAGGAATCCGCTCGACGACGTAGTCGGCTAGTTGACGGATACGCCGGTCGTCGAGCGCGTGGAGCAGGGACCGGCCGCGCCGCAGCACGATCTCCTCGTACAACTCGCCCGGTTCGCGGAACACTTTGCGCAGCTCACAGACTTTGCTGCTGTCGACAAGCCGGAATCCTGCCTCCAGGAGAGCGGACGTGACATCCGGCTCTCGTCGCCGGCGCTCGATCTCGGTTGCCCTCAGCCGTTCGTCGAAGGCGAGGTAGTAGCCACGGATGTGTTCCGCCGAAGGCGGTAGGAGGACGTCGTCCACCGTGCGGTCCTGGACCCAGAGCAGGCCGCCGGGTTTCAGGATGCGGCGGGCCTCCCGGAAGTTGCGGTGCAACGTCGTGAAGTGGTGGATGAGAGCTCTCTCGACGACTCCGTCGAAGACGTCGTCCTCCGCGCCTACGGCCTCCGCGTCGGTCTCCAGAAATGACACGCGGTCGACTCCCTGGCAGTAGCTCCGGGCCGACTCCAATGACAGGTGCGACGAATCCATCCCGACGACCAGCTGCGGTGCCATGCCCGCGATCGCCTTGGTGTAGATGCCGCCGCCGCATCCCAGGTCGGCGACCAACCGACCCTCCGGGCGCATGAGTCGCGCGAAGAGCGCCGACCAGGCGGGGTCCGCAGACCGCCCGACGTAGGTGTCCCGATTGTGAGGGTCGTCGAAGTCGATGTACTTGCTCATTTGATCATCGCCTGATCCAGGCTCGCAGCATCAGTCTTCCCGCGCCTTCGGACGCGTCGACGAAGGCATGACGCCCGTGCAGGTAACGCCGGTTGTCGCTGATCACGATCTGCCCCCGGAGCAGTCGCCCCTCGATGTGTAGAGCCTCGCTCGCCATTACTGCGTCGAGGAGGTCCATGGCCCTCGTCTCGGCCGGAGTCAGCGGCCGTACCCCCGGCATCGCGTGCCCGGACTCGATGTAGTCCCGCAGATATGTTAGGTGGTGCGTGCGGTCGTCGATGCCCGAGCGCTCGACGACCCGCCGTACGATCGTGGCACCGGGTGCGTCCTTGCGCCGCTGGTCGAAGTGGAACTGGTTACTGAGGACGTCGACGATGTCCGGCATCTGTGCCGAAGCCAGCCGCAGGATCTCCTGCGAGTCTATGAAGACGAGTTCACCGCCGGCCGCCGCCTGACGCAGGCAGAGCAGTGCGATGAGATCCGGCACCTCGCCGGGAACGGGTACGCCGTCGGTGTGGAAGCTTCCGCCGGCCCGGCTGTCGGAGTAGCGGAGCGTGCGATCCGACAGGTCGTTCCCCCGGTACGTCACCTCTCTCAGCAACTGCGCCGAGGGGCCGACGCTCTGTGGGATCAACGTCCCGAGCGCCTCGCAGATCAGGGGGAAGACGACCCGCAACTGCGGGCCGGAGAGATCGTCGAGCCCGGACAACACTGCGATGCCGCGCGTGGTGAGCACCTCACCGATGCCGCAGGCGTCAACCATCCGGCTCATGTGCCGGCGCCATGTCTCGCGCGGCTGTCGCTCCAGGCGTGCCACGTCGGCGGGATCCATGAACACCCGGTACGGGGAGAAATCCACGACTCATACCTCCTCGGAGTCCTACCGGGACCGATGGGACGTCGTCCTCGTCCGCACGAACGGCGGCCGGGGCCGAGCAGGTGGCCCGACGCCTGCGGGGCGCGTCAGCATCTCGACCAGGACCGGGCCGGTCGCGTTCAGCAGTCGGGCCAGCGCGGTGAAGACATCAGGTGTGGTCGGGCCGCGGAACAGTCCCGTAGGCCAGCCGAGGTCGTGCCCGAGGGCCGAGAAGCTGAGGCGGGATCCGAGCGTGTCGCCGCCACCGACCGACTCGTGGCTGCCGTTGTTGACGATCACGTGCCGGTAGTTCGGGACGGTGAGCGCGGCGGGCAGGAGCACCGCTCCCAGATGCATCAGGGCCGAGCCGTCGCCGTCGACGCAGATGACCGGCACGTCCGGGCGGGCCACGGCCAGACCCTGGGCGACGGAGCACGCGTGACCCATGGCACCGACGCAGTACACGAACTCTTCGAACCGACCGGGGTAATCCGTGCGGTACTCGTGCACGAGTCTGCTGTTGAAGCCGGTGGAGCCGACGACGATGCTTCCGGACGGGGCAGCGTCCAGGACCAGTCGTACGGCGTCGCGACTGGTCCACTCCTCCTGTGCGCGGCCTCCGGTGGCCGGAGGTGTGGGCGGACGCGCGGTACCGACCTCGATCAGGACCGCGGTCACCGTGTTGCTGGCAACCGCCTGCTGGTGAGCCAGACCCAGCGTGGCGACGACGTCCGACAGGTCGGACGCGCAGGTCGTGCGGAACGGGATGTCCGCCGCGCGGAGCAGGCTCGCCGTGGCGCGGCCCACCGCCTCATGTTGAGGCTCGTCGCCGGCCCAGCCCCGCACGCCGATGAGGAGAACCAGTGGGACGGGCTGGACGGAGGTATGTGTCAGCGAGGTGAGGGGATTCAAGGCGTTCAGCAGCCCCGAGTTCTGCATGCAGACCAGCGCGCATCTGCCGCTGCCGAGCGCCCAGCCGGCGGCCAGCGCCACGGCGGAACCCTCGTTGGTGCACACGGACGCGTCCTCGCCCGGCCGCTGCCAGATCGGACCCAGGAACGCCAGTGAGGAGTCCGGCACACCGACGACCAGGCCGAAGGTCTCTCTGATTCGTTTGGCTGCGCCTGCCGCCTCCACGCTCACCCGTCCCTTATCGAGTCAGCTTCCGTGCGTTCGGAATGAACTCCTCGTGGCGTCGGATGAATGGTCGTTCCTCGACATCGCCAATCCATACGCCTTCGAGATTCTTGTACCCGCTGTCCGACCCGCCGAGGACGCGGACCACCGCGCTCATGAAACCGCCGTGGGTCACGGCCACGAGAGGCGTAGCCGAACCATCGTGGGTGGCCGCGTCGCGCCATTCCAGGAAGCGGCGGAAGACGGATTCGTCGTGTTCGTATCCGTCCGGCTTCCGCCCCGCTGCCCGCCAACCCGGCCACTTCTGGTCGACGTCCTCCGGCAGCATGCCTTCCCAGGCCCCCCAGCTCCGTTCGATCAGCCGTTCGTCGACCCGGCACGGGATGTCCTGGGATTCCGCGATCGCCTCGGCGGTCAGGCGGGCCCGTTGCAGCGGGCTCGTCCATACCTGCGAGAACGGGGGAAGGGAGGTGAGCGCCTGGCGAGCCTGGTCGATGCCGGCCCGGGTCAGACGGGTGTCGCTGAGACCCTGCATCCGGCCGGTGAGATTCCACTCCGTCTCACCGTGGCGCAGGAGGAGAAGCTCCATCAATTCCACCCTGATTCCGACTGCAACTTCAGGACCTCCTCCATCGAGGCGAGTGCCAGGTCCGCCGGTTGACGTCCGCCGGCACCGAGGATGGACTGGTACGTGTCGTCCATGGCTCGGACCGCGGCACGCAGCCCCTGATTGGCGTAGATGGCCAGTGCGAAGCCGGCGCGTTGCATCTCCTCGAAGCCTGCCTGGCGAATGGAGGTGGCCAACACCCCGAGGGGTGCCCGCGCGCGCCAGCCGTCGGCGAAGGCCTCCAGCGCGTGCATGTCGCTGGAGCGGTGCTGGATGATGATCGCGTCGGCGCCGGCCTCGACGTAGGCGTTCGCTCGCTCGAGTGCGTGGTCCACGGAGAACCCCTGGGAGAGCGCTTCGGTGCGAGCTACCACCAGGCAGTCGTCGGCGGTCCGGGATCCGGCTGCGGCCGTGATCTTCGAGCAGAAGCGATGGACATCGTCGAGCTGGTGTTCGCCATCCAGGAACGTGTTCCTCTTGGGGAAGGCCTGATCCTCGAGGCAGATCGCATCGATGCCCCGGTCCACCGCCTCCCGGGCGAGCCGCCGCACGTTGATCACGTCTCCGTAGCCGGTGTCGCAGTCCACGATGACCGGGTGGGAGGTGGAGCGCTTGATGCGCCAGGCGGCATCCAGCATCTCGTTCAGCGTGATGACACCCTCGTCCACGAGGCCAAGTGAATTCGTGACGCCGAAGCTGCTCACCCAGATGGCGTCGAAGCCCCGGTGCTCGGCCAGCCGGGCCGAGAGGGCGTCGTGGGCACCGGCGACAACTGCGATTCTGTCCCCTGTCAGCAGGTCGGAAAGACGTCTTGCGGGCCTCTCTCGACGTACCGTCACGCTGCGGCTCCTCCGACTAGGGATCCTTGGGCAGGGTGGCACCTCTCCCTGTGATACTGCCGACGATCTCAGTGCTTGTCGAGCGGGCCCGGAAGCGGCTCCGCCAGTATTCGAGGATGATGCCAATCGATGCGTTGGCCAACCTGCCAGGATCGGCAGGTCAGCCCCTCCATTGAATCCCCCAGGCCTCAACGGGGTCGGGGCGAAGAGGTTGCTGGTGCGGCCGCCACCGTTCGTGAAACACGGGAACGCCCGGTGCGATCCTTGCGGATCGACCGGGCGTTCTCCCGTCAGAGCTGCGTTTCGCCGCCGTCGACGAACAGCTCGCTTCCCGTCATGAAGCTGCTCTGGTCGGAGGCGAGGAAGAGTACGGCGTTGGCGATCTCGTCCGGGTGGGCGAGGCGGCCCATGGGCACGGTGGACGCGATCGACTTGAGCAGGGCGGGCGACTCCCCGGGGCTGGGCGCCAGGCCCGCGAGTCCGGGAGTCTCGGTGGAGCCGGGCACGAGCGTGTTGACCCGGATCTTCCGGCCCATCAGCTCGGCGGCCCAGCTGCGGCCGAACGAGCGGATGGCGGCCTTGGACGCGGCGTAGACGCTGAAGGCCGGAATGCCGCTGACCGCCGACGTCGATCCGGTCAGTACGACCGAGGCACCCTCGTTGAGCAGGGGTAGGGCCTTCTGGACGGTGAAGATGGTGCCGTAGACGTTGGTGTCGAAGGTGGTGGCGACGTGCTCGACCGTGATCGAGTCGAGTGGCCGGAACTCGCCGCCGCCGGCGTTGGCGAACAGCACGTCGAGCCCCGCGCCGCGTTCCTCGATGGCCCGCATCACCCGGTCCAGGTCGTCGAGGTTGCGGACGTCGCTGACGATGCCTGTCGTGTTGGCGCCGATGCTGCTCACCGCCTCGTCCAGCGGGCCCTTGCGTCGGCCTGTGACGAAGACGTACGCGCCTTCGGCGGCGAAGCGGCGGGCGGCGGCCAGGCCGATGCCGGTGGTGCCCCCGGTGACGAGGGCGGTCTTGCCGTCGAGCTGTCCCACGGTCGGTCTCCTTCGCAAATTGTGTACCGAGCGGTACTGATCCGACCGTAGCAACCCCCGAGCCGTGCGACAAATTTCTGTACCGATCGGTTCAACCGTGGCTAGGATGGGTGCCGGAGGTGGTGGACCGTGCCGGTACGAGGGCGCCCTCGGGGCTTCGACGTCGACGAGGCGTTGGAGCGCGCGCTTGAGGTGTTCTGGCGTCAGGGGTACGAAGGCGCCTCGATGACCGACCTCACCGCGGCCATGGGCATCAACAAGCCGAGCCTCTATGCCGCCTTCGGCAGCAAGGAGGAGCTGTTCCGCAAGGCCGTGGCCCGCTACGCCGAACAGGACATGGGGTACGCGCGGCACGCAATCGCCCAGACCGCCGCGTACGACGTCGTTGCCACTCTCCTGCGCGAGAACGTGCTCGCCGTCACCCGACCCGACCGCCCGGCCGGCTGCCTCTCGATCCAGGGCGGCACCGCCTGCTCCAGCGAGAACGGGGGCGTCGCGGAATTCCTCGCCGCCAGCCGCCTCGCCGGTGAGCGGGCCCTCGCCGACCGGTTCGCCCGTGCCGTCTCCGAGGGTGACCTGCCGGCCGACGCCGACCCGGCCGCGCTCGCCCGATTCGTCATGAGCGTCACCGAGGGGCAGGCGATCCACGCCGCCGCCGGGGTCTCTCGCGACGAGCTGCGGCAGACGGCGGAGATCGCGCTCGCCGGGTTCGCCGCCGTGTCCGGGGCGCGGCGCCCCGCGACCGCGGACAACCCGGCCTGAGCGCTCACGCTCGAACGAGCGCCGCCACTCCGTCGAGGAGCCGTTGCAGCCCGAACTCGAAGAGGCTGTCGGCGCTGAGGTCGATTGCCGACCGGGAGAGCCGGGCCAGGTGCGGGAACTCGCCGGCCGCGAGTAGCCGGCCCAACGCGTCGGCCTGGGACACCATCCATTCGTCATCGGTCAGGCCGGTGTCCTGTTCCGCCTCGGCCCCCTGCTGGAGGTTCACCGCAGTACCCCGTACGTGGTTGGCGAGGGCGACCACCAGGTGCAGCCGGGTGTGCCGGTCCAGGCCGCAGCCGGCGAGGGCGCGCAGGGCGCATTCGGTGTGCGCGACGGCGTGCGGGACCATCAGCGGACGGGTCAGCGAGACGATCTGGGCCAGCCAGGGGTGTCGACAGTAGATCGACCACTGCAACCGGCAGAGCAGCTCCAGTTGGGGCCGCCAACCGGGCGGGAGCGTGCTGGGCAGCCGATACGCGGCGAAGGCGGCGTCCGCCATCAGCAGCAGCAGGTGCTCCTTGCCGTGGACCTGCCGGTACAACGACATGGTCGGCACGTCCAGCTCGGTCGCGATGCGCCGCATGCTGAGCCCCGCCAGCCCTTCGGAGTCCGCGATCCCGATGGCCGTAGGCACCAGCTGGTCGCGGGTCACCGCGTGGAGGGGTCCGCGCCGCACCTCGGCCCGCCCGCCTCGACCGGGCGTCGCGGGCTCCGAGCCGGCGACCACCATGCCCACGCCGGGCACCGCCCGGATCAGGTTCTCCTGCCGGAGCGCGGTGAGGGCGCGGCTCGCGGTCGCCATCGCGACGCCCCGCTCCCGGACGAGCTGGCGGGTGGACGGCAGCCGGTCGCCGGGGCCCAGCTCACCGGACGCGATGCGCCGCCGTAGCTCCGCGACGATGCGCAGGTACGGGGGTGTGGACTCGCCGATCTCCGTCACGGTCGCCCTTCCGCCGGCCGAAGCCTAGCGCACTAGAGCGCCCGAACCCGTCCATCGGCGTCCCCCGAGGGGCTGCTCGTGGGTGCACTAGAGCTACCTGGCCGATCCGTCGCCGAATCGACATGCTCGCCGCAGACGGCCTGTACGCCGTACCAGGTTCGATGATCGGAGACTGTGATGACCAGCATCCCGTACCGCCGGTGGGTCGCCGCGATGGGCGCGGCCGTGCTCCTCGCGACGGCAGCGACAACGACGGCGGTCAGCCCGGCCGCCGAGGCGGCCGATCGCCGGGGCGCGGCCGTGGTGCGGACCGACCAGGGCGCCCTCCGGGGGACCGTCGCGGCGGACCACCTGAAGTTCGAGGGCATCCCGTACGCGCGCCCGCCGCTGGGCGCACTGCGCTGGGCCCCACCGCAACCCGGGCCACAGTGGACGGGCGTACGCGATGCGACCCGACCCGGCCCCGCCTGCGCTCAACTGAAGGGGCTGCCGATGGACGACCAGTCGGCGTCCGAGGACTGCCTCTACCTCAACGTCACCACACCCCGTACCCCCGCCCGGACGCCACGACCGGTGCTGGTGTGGCTGCACGGCGGCGACTTCCGGTTCGGCCGGGGTGACGCCTACGGCGGGGAGCGGCTGGCCGCCGACGGCGACGTCATCGTCGTCACGGTGAACTACCGGCTCGGTGCGCTCGGCTTCCTGGCACATCCGGCGCTGGCCGGGCCGGACGGGTCCGCCGGCAACTACGGGTTGCAGGACCAGCAGGCGGCGCTGCGCTGGGTGCGGCGCAACGCGACGGCCTTCGGCGGGGACCCGGGCAGCGTCACCCTGGCCGGCCAGTCGGCCGGCGCGACAAGTGTCTGCGCCCACCTCGCCGCGCCCGGCTCCGCCGGCCTGTTCCACCGCGCGATCATGCAGAGCAACTCGTGCGCCAACCCCGTTCAGACCCGGGCGGAGGCGGTCGAGGCGGCGCGGGAGTTGGCCGGACGGGTGGGTTGCACCGACCCCGGCGTACTCGCCGCGTGCCTGCGGGGGCGGGACGCCGTCACGCTTGCCGACGCGGTCGGCTACCCGGGTGCGGGCGTCGATCTGGGCCCGGTGGTCGACGGCCGTACCCTGCCGGTGGATCCGGCGGATGCGCTGGTCAGCGGCCGGTTGCACCCGGTGCCGGTGTTGACCGGGACGAACCGCGACGAGTCCATGCTCCAGGTGTGGGGGATGGAACGCAGCGGGATGAACTGTCCCGAGCCGCCCGCCCCGGGGCAGGCGCCCGAGTCGTGCCCGCTCACCGACGACCAGTACCGCGAGCAGGTACGCGCCATGTTCGGTGACCGGGCCCAGGAGGTGCTGGCCCGCTATCCGAGCGACGACACGCGCTCCGCCAGCGAGGCGTTGGGGGCCGTGTGGACCGATCAGGCGTACGCGGAGCCGCTCTACTCGGCCGCGCTGGCGTTCGCCCGGACCGTGCCGACGTACGTGTACGAGTTCGCCGACGAGGATGCGCCGTTCTTCGCCGAGGGGCCGGCGCCGACCTTCCCGACCGGCGCGTACCACTGCGCCGAACTGCCGTACCTGTTCGACGTCGACTACGCCCAGGCCTTCACGCCCACCCAGCGGCGGCTCTCCGGCGAGATGGTCCGCGCCTGGAGCGACTTCGCCCGGACGGGTCGGCCCGGGTGGTCCCGACTGCGCGACCGCTCCGGGTACGTGCGGGTACTGGCCGGTGGCGGCGGGTCGGGCACGACGGACTTCCCGGCAGAGCACTCGTACGACTTCTGGCGAGAGCTCCGGGGGTGACCGGCGGGCCGGCCCTCCAACCAGGTGGAGGGCCGGCCCGCCGCGCGTCACGCGGTTGGGGCGTTGCCGTCCCGGTGGGTCAACCGGTACGAGGCGTCCACGGCATCCGTCTCCAGGATCACCGTGACCGGACCGGCGGGCAGGGTGCAGGTGACGGTCCGCTCGACGGCCGGGCTGGTGGGGCCGCAGTATCGGATGCCCTGGCTGTCGAAGACCGACAGGCGGGCGTCACCCGAGCCGGCGGTACGCGTCCAGGTGAAGCTCTCCCGGCTGGCGTGCTGATCGGCCGGGACGGTGTAACAGGCCGCGAAGTGGTCCGCCCCGGTGGTCGCCGTGGCGCCCGCCGTGTCGGCCGGTAGGACCGGGCAGGCCGGCGGCCCGTCGACCCGGGCGAAGCCCACGGCGTACGAGGCGGTGGGCTCCCCCTCGTCCGCGGTGAGCAGTACGGAGAAGGGTGCCTCGCCGGTCAGCTCGCAGCTGTACTGACGCAGCGAGGAGTAGTCGCACACCTGATCGCCGGCGGCGTTCAGCACGCTGATCTCCGGTGAGGACGCGTCTCCGGCCACCAACTCGACGACGTGAGCCCCCGACGGGCTGGGCAGCTGGAGGCAGTTGTGCTGCCCCGCGGCGCCGAAGCTGCCCCGGAGCGGGGCGTCCTGCCAGCCGGTGTCGGACACCGGCGTGCAATCCGACGTCTTCCACGGCAGCAACGCGACGGCGTACTGGAAGTCGTTGTCGATCACCGAGGTGGTGTCGCCCCCGGCGAGGACCATCGTGTACCTACCCGCCGCAGGGACCTCACACCGGGTGCCGGTGCAGACCTTGATTCCGGCGGAGTCGTAGACGGTGGCCCACGCCTCGTAGTTCTCGTCGTCCACCGCCGTGACCCGGTACACGCCGGCGCTGGGGAGGTCCAGGGTGCGGCAGCGGATGCCACCGAGGCTGCCGGCCGGCGCCGAGTTGTACGTGCCCGGGGTGATGGTCGGGCAGCCGACCGCGTCGGAGAGCCGACGGACCTGGATCTTGTAGGTGAGGTCCGTGGCGTCGGCGGGCCAGGTCGCCAGGTAGGAGACGACGCGGTAGGTCCCGGTGGCGGGCAGGACGCACCCGTCCTCCTCCGACCAGTCGGTACACAGCACGACACCCTGCCCGTCGACGATCGAGGAGGAGACGTCGTTGTACCGGTCCGGAGCGCGGTAGACCATGATCCGCTCGCCAGCTACGCCGTGGAACGGCTGGCAGTTGGTCTGGACCGGCGAGGTCTGGTGCACCGTCAGGGCCGGCTGGTCCCAGTTGAGCCCGGTGGAGGCGGCGCAACCCGCGGCGCGGTCGAGACGTGTTGCCGCCACCCGGTAGGTGACCGGCTCCCAGTTCCAGTTCTGCGCCACGAACGTGTACGCGCCGGCGGCCGGCACCGCACAGGACCGCCAGGAGTCGTACTCGGTGCACACGACCTGTCCGGCGGGGTCGTACAGCCGCCAGTTGAGGTACTGGTTCGCGTACTGGTCCATCCGGATGACCAGCCGACCGGGGGCTTTGACGCGCAGCGACTGGCAGCCGATTTCGTCGTACGGTTGCACGGTGCCGGTCCCGACCGCCGTTCCGGGGTCACCGAAGGTGCTCAGGGACAGGGCCGGGCAGCCGACCGACTGCGAGATCCGGGGCATCTTCAGGGTGTAGGGGGCCTTGTTGCCGTACAGCTCCTGCAGGAAGAGCCGGTACGGTCCGGGCTCGCGGAGGGTGCACTCCGTCGGGTACCGCACCGCACAGATCGGCTGGAACTGGGCGTCCAGGATGTTGCCCTGGATGTCCTCGGCGCCGCCCGGGTCGGCGAGGTGCAGGACCGCGCCGGTGGGCTGCGTGAAGGTGAAACAGCGGGCCGCAAGGCCGGCGGGCAGCGTGCCGCTGCGCCCGGCGGAGGCGAAGGAGAAGAAGCCCGCGGGCAGGTTGACGCAGGCGGACGGGGTACGCGTCGACTCCGCCGACAGCGAGTAGGCACCCTTGCCGGTTCCGGAGTAGAGCTTCACCGTGATCGTGTAGGTGCCGGCGCCGCCGAGCTTGCACTCGTTGAGGTACGAGCTGACGTAGCAGACGGTGCCGCCGTCACTGCCCTTCACCTGTGCGCTGAGACTGTCACCGGATACCTCGCGGAGGCGGACGAGCAGGGTGTCCTCGTCGACCGTCGAGGTGATCGTCCAGTTCTGCTGTGCGGCCCCGGTGATCGACGCGCAGTTCTTGACCGTGCCCGTCGGGAGTTCGCCGCCGCAGGCTGCGGCGAGGCCGACGACGGACTTCGTGTCCGAGGTGGCTCGGCCCGGGGCCGGAGTCGTGGTCGCCGACTTCGGGGGCGTGGTCACGGTGGGCGGTTGCTCGGTGGTCAGCGCCGGTCGCGGCGACTGCTCGGCCGTCGGGGCGGCGGTGGCGGGACCGGCCAGCAGGCCCGCCCCCGTGAGGCTCAGGGCCGCCACCGCGACCCATCTGGGAAGGTGTTTCCACAGTGGACTTAGCGCGGGTGCACGCACGATGTCTTCCCCCGTTTCTGTCGCGCGAAGTGCGCGGGCGAGGGGATAATTTCACGACGATCCATGGCGGACAATCGGCTTGCCGTCTCAGCCGGACGGGCCGGTCAGCGGGGCCGGGACAGGTCGGTCAGCAGGGACCGGCGCCCTCGTCGAAGAGGCGGCGCGCCCACTCGGCGTACCCGGCGATGGTTTTTCGGACCGTGCGCCCGTCGTGCAGGAACAGGTACGCGCGGTCGCCGCTGCGGGCGAGCAGCCCGTCGAGCCGGTGCGTCCCCTGTGGAGCGGGCAGCCGGGTGACCGACGCGTAGCGGTCCCAGACCTCCTCGACCGGTGAGCCGGCCGTTATGCCCTCCGGTGTCCGCATCGGGTCACCGACCCACAGCAGCACCAGTTTGTCCTCGACGAAGACGGGACTGGCCGTGTCGTGGCCGGCGAGGACCGGTCCGCAGGCGTCCAGGTCGGTACGCAGGACGCCCCGGCGGGTCAGTTCGGCCTCGGTGTCACCGAACTCGATGTCGCGCAGGCCGTTCAGGTCGATGATCTCGACTATGCCGGCGGGCCGGTTCGCGGGCATCGGCCCAGCGGACGGCGCACCGCTGCCCGCGATCGTGGCAGCAGTCAGCAGCATGGCAATAAACGCGAATTGTCGCAATTTCATGGAATCCCCCAGTCCCCAACGGGGCTGGGCCGTTCAGGTTGCTGCCCGCCGGCGGATTACTGGTTTTCCCACTGTTCGATCAGGTCGTCCCAGTGGTCGGCGCTGAGTCGACGCCGCCCGTGCGCCAACCACCCGGCGGTGTTGCGTTCCAGATGCAACCCCAGCTCGGCGAACGGATCGATCCAGGCCCCACGCTCGACGCCGAGTCGGATGAGTGCCGCATTGATCGGCCACTCCTCCCGTGGGGCTTCCAGCACGTCGTCGAAGCGCGGGCCCCAGGACAGCGCCCCGCCGAGCCACACCGCGGCCGACTGGTGGCCGACGCCACCGCCGAACTCCGCCTCCAGGTACGCCACCGGCCCCGAACGTGACCACACGGCCAGCAGCTCGACCAGCGGCGGCGACAACACGAGGTCGAACGGCTGCTCGGCGCTGCGGTCGTCCGCCGCGTAGTCCGGCAGCGATCCGGTCAGCTCGGCCACCAGCTGCGGGGTGACCGGCAGCAGCGCGAAATCCTGACGGAGCTCACCGAGGACGGCGTGGTCCAGCTCGGCGGTGTGCTCGCGGAGCAGGTCCGCGTCCGCGACCACCGCGCTGAGCTGGTACGCCATCACACCCCCGCCGTCGTCCACAACCTGTGGATAGAACATGTGTACGACGGTCGCCCTCGCCGTCGCTCGTGCCCGGCACGGTACGCGGTGCTGCGGCCCCGGCCGGTCCACCTTCAGATCTTGGACAATATCCGTTCCGAGCTAACGGAAATTGTCCAAGATCTCGTCGTCTCGGCGCGTGGGCTGGTCGGCGCGGTCGGCTGCTCAGGCTCGGTTGGCGAGTTGGGTGACGAACGCTCGCCAGGCCGTCGGGGTGAAGGCGAGCGCCGGACCGGTCGGGTCCTTGGAATCCCGTACGCCGACCACGCCGGGCAGGTTGTCGGCGACCTCGACGCACGCGCCGCCGTTGCCGCTGCTGCGGGTGCTCTTGCGCCACCGCGCACCGTTCAGCTCCATGATTCCGCCACTTCCGTCATCAGCTCGACCGACTGTGAGTGCGACAGCGCCTCGCCGCGCACGTTCTCCCATGCCGCCATCATGGCCGCGATGTCGTCGGGGTCGCTAGCCACTTGTCCCTGAAGCTGGTTGTCCAGGTAGCCGGCGACCCGGTGGTCGTGGCTGTTCGCGATCACGAACGGCCCGTTCAGCCCGGCGTACGCGCCGACCGAGGCCGGCACGACGTGCACCCGGATGTGCGGTTCGGCGCAGGCCGTGACCAGGGACAACACCTGCTCGCGCATGGTCGACCGGCCGCCCACCGGCCGCCGCAGGATCGCCTCGTCGATGACGGCCGTGAACTGCGGCGGGTCGTCCCGCTTGAGCACGCCCTGCCGGTTGAGCCGAACGGCGAGGTGCCGCTCGACCTCGCTGCGGGGGATCAGGCCCGCGCCGCCGAGGACCGCGCGGGCGTACGCCTCGGTCTGAACAAGTCCCGGCAGGACCGTCGACTCGTACCAGCGCAGGGACACCGCCTCGCGCTCGATCTCCTGCCAGGGACGAAACCAAATGGGATCACGACGTCTTGCAGTGTCCGGCCAGATGTCCGACACGTCCTTATGGAGGGCTTCCGCTGCCGCCAGGCGGTGCCGAGGATGCGGGATGCGGCCCTCGGTCAACCAGCGCGCGACGGTCTTCGGGTCGACGCCGACGGTCTCGGCGAGGGATTCGGTGGTGTGCCCGGTGTCGGTGAGTGCCACCCGCAACGCGTCGTTCACGGCCCCTCCATCGGATGTCTCGAATATCTGAGAACCATATAGCTACGCCCTGTAGGTGCCCGGTTACGCGCCGCACCGTGGTTCACAGAAGACGGCGCGGCCGGTGGAGGCGCAGCAGCCCGGCGGTCGGCGTCAGTCGCGGGGTCGCCCCGACGCGGAGGCGTGGTGACCCCCTTCCACCAGGGAAGAAGGAGGTCCACTCATGCCGCGTCGTCGCCACCGGAACCACCTGCCGACCCGACCCACCTGGCGATGCCAGTCCTGCGGCATCGCCTGGCCCTGCTCGGCGGCGAAGCTCCGGCTCCTCGGCGAGTACCGGGGCGATCGGGTGGCGCTGACGATCTACCTCGCGACGCTGCTGAGCGAGGCCAGCGAACACCTCCGGGACGTCGATCCGGCCCGGCTCACCGACCGCTTCCTCTCCTGGACCCGCGCCCGAGGGTGAGTGCGGGAGCTGACCGTCGGCGCCGGCCGAGGCGGCGGCGTCAGGGTCGCCAGATGACGATGCTCACGTCGCGCCGGCGCTCGGCGAACAGGCCGTCCCGCGCCGTCGCCGTCAACAGGTCGCGCAGGTCCGCCTCGAAGGCGGGCAGCCGATCGCCGAACAGGTGCGGCGTCGAACTGGACAGCGAGAACACCGCCGACGTCACCTCGTCCACCGACCGCTGCACGACCATCCCCTGCTCGACGGTCAGCCGGGTGGGACCGGAGAAGCCCGCGGCGAGCATGATCTCTCCCTCGCCACTGGGCGTGCCGGCGGGCAGCGAGCCCTGTCCGGCCCGGCGGACCGGCCCCAGGTAGCGCGCGACCAGTTCGTTGATCCGTGGCCAGGGCGGGCGGGGATACGGCAGCGGGTCGTCGTCGGCGACGCCCTGGTGGGTGGTGGCGCCGACGTGGACCCAGGCCCCGTCGGGCGCGAGCATGTCGCGGACCCGGCGGGCCACCAGCGGCCGATCCATCCAGTGGTACGACTGGGCGAACGTGGCGACCCGGAACGTACCCAGGTCGGCGGGCATTTCCTCGGCCCGCAGGTGCCGCCACTCGACGTTGGTCACCTCGGCCTCGCTGGCGAGGCGTCGCGCCTCGGTGAGCATGTCCCGGTCGGCGTCCACCCCGACCGCCGCCTCGAACAGGGGCGCGAGCAGCAGCGTCAACGAACCGGGACCGCAGCCCACATCCAGGAGCCGGCCGGTGCCGTCCAGGTCGAGCGCGGCGCCGACGGCCTCGGCGACCTCGGGTGGGTACGGCCACCGGCCGACGCTGTAGTGACGGGCGCTGCCGGCGTACAACGTCTCGTCCCACCGCCAGGTCGAGTCAGCCATGGCATCGATGAGACCACAACGACAACGCCCGGCCGACCTATTATCGGTCTGCCGGGCGTCGATCATGCTCCGCGAGCGGAGGATACGAGATTCGAACTCGTGAGGGTGTAAACCCAACACGCTTTCCAAGCGTGCGCCCTAGGCCTCTAGGCGAATCCTCCGCGAGCCAGGATACAGGCCGCCGTCGACCGGGACACCCCACCACCCCCTGAAGATCGACGAGCCGTCGGGTAGGGTTGGCGTCACCTCCCGTGCGGCGGTATCTCGTGAACCTCCCCAGGGCCGGAAGGCAGCAAGGATAAGCGAGCTCTGCCGGGTGCACGGGAGGCCTTTTTGTCTCCGGGCCTTGATCCACTCGACATGCGTGATGTCGGGGCATCCCGGGCATGCGGACACCCCGATTTCCAGGAAGCCGAGTCGATCAAGGCGCGAGGCCGAGCTGGCCGGCGGGGTGGGTGGTCACCCGCGCCCGACCGGCGCAGAATGGCTCGGTCGAGAGGAGGCGGGACGAGTGACGCTGGCGCTGTACCGCAAGTACCGGCCACGTACCTTCGCCGAGGTCATCGGGCAGGAGCACGTCACCGAGCCGTTGTCGCAGGCGCTGCGCAGCGGCCGGCTCAACCACGCCTACCTCTTCTCCGGCCCCCGTGGCTGCGGCAAGACCACCAGCGCCCGGATCATGGCCCGCTCGCTCAACTGTGAGCAGGGCCCCACCCCGGAGCCGTGCGGCAAGTGTGCGTCCTGCCGCTCGCTGGCCGCCGACGGCGCCGGTTCGATCGACGTGATCGAGATCGACGCGGCCAGCCATGGTGGTGTCGACGACGCCCGTGAGCTGCGCGAGCGTGCCTTCTTCGCGCCGGCCAGCAGCCGCTTCAAGATCTACATCATCGACGAGGCGCACATGGTCTCGACCCAGGGCTTCAACGCCCTGCTCAAGCTGGTCGAGGAGCCCCCGGAGTACGTCAAGTTCATCTTCGCCACCACCGAACCGGAGAAGGTCCTCGGCACGATCCGGTCGCGGACCCACCACTATCCGTTCCGGCTTTTCCCACCGAAGGTGGTCCGCCCGTACCTGGAGCAGCTCACCCAGGCCGAAGGCGTCACCATCGAGCCGGCGGTCTTCCCGCTCGTGGTGCGCGCCGGTGGCGGCAGCATGCGGGACAGCCTCTCCGTACTCGACCAGCTCATCGCCGGCGCCGGCCCGGAGGGCGTCAGCTACGCCCGGGCCGTCTCGCTGCTCGGGGTCACCGACTCCGCGTTGATCGACGAGATGTGCGACGCGCTGGCCGCCGGTGACGGCGCCGCCGCCTACGCCACCGTCGACCGGGTCGCCGAGGCCGGGCACGACATGCGCCGGTTCGCCTCCGACCTGCTGGAGCGGCTGCGCGACCTGATCGTGATCCAGCAGGTGCCGGACGCCGCCGCGAAGGGCCTCATCGAGGGCCCCGGCGACCAGATCGAGCGGATGGCCGCCCAGGCTTCGCAACTCGGCTCGGCCACGCTCTCCCGCTGCGCCGACATCGTGCACGACGGCCTGGTCGAGATGCGCGGCACCACCGCGCCCCGGCTGCTGCTGGAGTTGATCTGCGCCCGGATGCTGCTGCCCGGCGCGGACGACTCCACCGGCGGCCTCCTCCAGCGCCTCGAACGGATGGAACGCCGCCTCACCCTGGGCGGCGTCGACCCCGCCGGGTCCGCGCCGGCCACCACCCCAGGGGTACGCCCACAGCACGCCCCTCCGGTCCCGGCTGCCGCAGCCCCCACACCCGCCGCCGCCCCGACGTCCGCCCCGCCGTGGGATGTCGACCCGACGGCGTCCCCGGCTCCGCGAACCGCAGGTGCCTCGGCTTCCACCGCCCCGGCCGCTGCCGGCTCTACGGCCCCGGCCGCTACCGCCGCCGGCCCGGCCGCCGGAATTGCCGGCTCGGCAGATGCCGCCTCGGGTGCCGGTGGCGCTGCTGGCAGGCCGGATGCCGCCTCGGGTGCCGGTGGCGATGCTGGCTCGGCCGATGTCGCCTCGGGCATCCGAGGTGTGCACGCGCCCTCGGGAGCGGACTCCCCGATTCCGGTGTCGGCCGGCGCGTCGGCCGCCGCCCCGACGGCCGCGCCCGTGTCGCCCGCCGGACCGGGCAGCGGCTCGACCCCGCGTCGCGCGGTACCGCCGTCGGCAGTGCTGCCCGACCCGGCGACGCCCGCGCCGCCCCGCCCGGGCACCCCGGCCCCCGCGCTGGACGCGGTAGCGGTGCGCCGGGTCTGGCCCGACGTGGTCGGCAAGGTCAACCGGACCAACAAGCGGATCGCCGCCCTCATGCGCGACGCGGTGGTCCGCGAACTCGACGGCGACATGCTGGTCCTGACCGTGAAGTCCTCCGTGCTGGCCAAGATGATGGCCGACCATGCGGCGGTGCTCACCGACGCGCTCTACGAGGAGCTGGGCGGGCGCTGGCAGATCCGCTGCGAGGTGGCCGGCGAGCGGGGTGCCGCGTCGCTGTCCGGCCCGCGTCCCCAGGCGGCCGCGCCGACCCGACCTGCCACACCGAACGTGGCCGCCGCCGGTCCGACGAGCGCGCCGCCCGTCGAGCCCGGCCCGAGCGCCGCGCCGACTGCCGCTGCCGGTCCGTCGGGTGCGCCGCCTGCGGTATCCCGTCCGAGTGCCGGGCCGACTGCGGCTGCCGGTCCGTCGGGTGCGCTGCCTGCGGGTCCGTCGGGTGCGCCGCCTGCGGCATCCCGTCCGAGTGTCGGGCCGACTGCGGCTGCCGGTCCGTCAAGTGCGCCGCCTGCGGCACCCCGTCCGAGTGCCGGGCCGCCTGCGGCAGCCGCTTCCGGCCCGACGAGCACCCCACCGCCCGCGCCGACCTCGACCACCGCCGCCGGCCCGGAGGACGACTGGCCGGAGGCAGCGCGCCCCGGCGGCGGAGCCCCGGCCGCCGAGGCGGCCGATGACGAGGCCTGGCCGGAGGCTGCCCGTCCCGGCGGAGCGTCAGCCGAAGGCACCGCACGCTCCGACGCCACGTCGGGCGACCCCGCACCGACCGGCACGAACGGTGCAAGGACGAACGGCAGTGGCGCGAACGGCAGTGGCGCGAACGGCAGTGGCGCGAACGGCAGTGGCGCGAACGGCGGTAGCGCGAACGGCAGTGGCGCGAACGGCGGTAGCGCGAACGGCGGTGGACCGGGCGTTGCGGGTGGCCCCGGCGCGCTGGCCGGTGGCGGTAAACCGGGCGGGCGGGACAACCCGACACCGGCGACCCGGCAGCCGGCGTCAGCCGGTGGCGCACCGGTGAGCAGCGCCATCGCCGCGGCTCGCGCGGCGGCGGCGGGGCGCGGTGCGCGTACCCCGTCGGCGAGCCGGCCCACTGCGGACGCGGAATGGGCGGGCGAACCTCCCTACGACCCGGACTTCGACGGACCGTTGCGCGGCGGACGGCCGGGCGGCACGGCTCCGGCAGCGAAACCCACCTACGAGGGGTTCGACCCGGGTGACGAGCCGTTGGACGAGGTCATCGACGAGAAGACGGCCCGGGAGTCGAGCGAGGAGCAGGCGGTACGGCTGCTGCGGGAGACCTTCGGCGCCGAGAAGATCGACGAGGTGGACGCGCGGTAGCGGGCGCTTCGCCCAGCAGGACGCCGAGGCAGCAGGCCCACAGGGGGAAGGGCAGCACGGCGACGCGTTCCAGGCCGCCCATCCCGATGCCGACGTCCTGTTGGGCGGTGAACAGCACGGTCCCGGCCAGCGCGGTGAGCCCGGCGGCGAGGGAGATCCGTCGCCACCGGCCGAGCACCGTGGAGTCGGGCGCGAAGCCGGCGAGCAGCAGACCGACGTTGCCCACGCCCATGATCAGGAACGCGCCGAGGACGTGCCGGTTCTCGTCGATGTCGGCGGGATAGAGGGCGACCAGGGCGTACCCGCCGGTCGCCAGCAGCAGCAGGATCTGCGCCGAGCGCACCACGCCGCCCCGGCCGAGGAGCCGCCAGGTCAGCAGCAGCCCGGTGGCGAGCAGGACGGCGGTGGCCAGCATCGCGGCGTTCATCAGCGGATGCCAGGGCGAGCAGACGAAGCGGGGTCGGGTGGTGTCCCAGATCCCGCAGTGGACGTTGCCGAGGTCGCTGATGTTGTGGGTGGCCCAGCTGTAGGTCGGCTCGCGCCAACGCAGGCCGGTGACCAGACTGGCCACCAGGAAGACCGGTGCGGCCACCGCCCAGCACAGGGCGGCGGCGCGTCCGCTGTGGGTGAGGTTCATACGCACGAGCAGACCAGTGCGGGGATGCCCGGCGCACTACCGGCAGAGGGCCGGTTCGGGGTAGTGGTAGCCGTACCGTCACGGGGTGGACGGTGTTCCCGTGCGCTGTCAGGATGTGCGCCGTGAAGATCACCTCGGCTGCGGGGGAAGCCACCGACACCGGCCGGTTCGGCCGTGACCAGGCGAAGACTGCGGTGCTGGCGGTCATCGGCCTGGTCATGCTGATCTCGGCGTGGTCGCTGCCCTGGGTGTCGGTGAGTCGCGGCGAGTACGCCGTGGATCGGTTGTTTGGCCGCGCCCCCTCGGGCGAGGTGCGGACGTTCATGCTGACCGATCTGGCGGGCTACTGGCAGCCGCTGGTGTTCGGGTGGGCGGCGTTGCTGGTATTGCTGGCGCTGGCCTGGGTCCGCCCGGTGTGGCGGTTCTGGCTGCGGTTGGCCGCGATACTGCTCGGCGTGGTGGTGGGCGTCGGCACCCTCCTGCCGGCCACGGCCGCCATCGACGTCAGTGGCTTCCCGGTGGACGATCACCCCGACACGGACCTGCTCAACGGCGTCTCGCTCGGGCTCTTCGGGGTGGTGCTGCTCGCGCGTGCCGTGACGACTCTGCCCGAGCCGCCCGCGCCCGCCGTACCGGAGGCCGTGCCTTTCGTATTCGTGGACGAGCCGATCGCGGCGAACACCACGCCCTTCGTCTGGCAGGGTTCACGCCCGAACGTCCGGCCGGCGGCACCCTGGTGGCGGCGACCCGCACCGGTCGCCGGCGTCCTGGCAGTCCTGGGCATCGCAGTTCTGCTCATCACGGTGACCTGGCGGGCGATCGACCCGGTCGACGATCAGACCCCTGATCTCGGCGCGTTGATGGTCGCGGCTTCCGCCGGCTGGGCCTCCGCCGCGCCGGCCGCAGGGGACGATCCCGTTGACCTGGGCCGTGTTCTGCCTCTGTCTGAGGCGCGGGCGCACCTGCTCGCCGAGCAGGCGGGCGGCGACGTGATCCAGACGGCCGCGTCGGCCTGGACCGGTCCGGACGCGACCCTCGTGTCGATCACCCTGCTCGAGTTCAGTTCGGCGGGCTCGGCGGACCAGTTCCAGCGCTCCTACAGCGACCTGCGGGAGGCGACCCCCGGCGAGGTGACGCCGCTCGCTGAATTGCCGGGATCAGCCGTCTTCGTGGACGCCGAGCGGACCGGTGTTTGGGCCGTCGCCGGCCGGGACGAGGTCGTTCTGATCGTCAGCGCGGTCGGCGGCCAACCGGGGACCGTACCGGTCGTCGAGTCGCTGGTGCGCGAGCAGTACGACCGACTTTGAGTTACGGCGTCCCCGTCGGCGAAGGAGCTGGGGAGCCCCGGCGTGGGCGGACGCACCGGGCACGGCGACGTCGGTCCCAGCGGCTAGGCTGGTCGGCGGCCGAGCAGACGAGTGCGAGAAGGAGCCATCCGTGCGCCCAGGTGGACAGCCGAACATGCAGCAGATGCTGAAGCAGGCGCAGAAGATGCAGCAGCAGATCGCCGCCGCTCAGGCCGAGCTGGCCGAGGCCGAGCTGACCGGCACGGCCGGCGGTGGGCTGGTCACCGCGACCGTGTCCGGCGCCGGTGAGCTGAAGGCCATCAAGATCGACCCGAAGGCCGTCGACCCGGACGACGTGGAGACGCTGGAAGACCTGGTGGTGGCGGCCGTGCACAACGCCGCCGAGGCGGCGCGTGAGCTGACCGAGCGCAAGATGGGCCCGGTCGCCGGTGGCATGGGCGGCCTCGGCCTGCCCGGTTTCTGAGCCGGCAGATGTACGAAGGCGCCATCCAGGATCTGATCGACGAGCTGGGGCGACTGCCGGGCGTGGGCCCGAAGAGCGCCCAGCGGATCGCGTTCCACGTCCTCTCGGCCGATCCGGCCGACGTCAACCGGCTGGCCGGCGCGCTGCGCAAGGTCAAGGAGCTGGTGCGCTTCTGCACGACCTGTTACAACGTGGCGGAGTCCGAGCAGTGCCGGATCTGCCGCGACCCGCGCCGCACCGACGAGGTGCTGTGCGTGGTGGAGGAGCCGAAGGACGTGGTGGCCATCGAGCGGACCGGTGAGTTCCGGGGCCGCTACCACGTGCTGGGCGGAGCGATCAATCCGCTGGAAGGGATCGGCCCCGACAATCTGCGCATCCGGGAGCTGTTGACCCGGTTGAGTGGCGGCGCGGTGCGGGAGCTGATCCTCGCCACCGACCCCAACACCGAGGGCGAGGCCACCGCCACCTACCTGGCGCTGATGGTGAAGCCGATGGGGATCGCGGTGACCCGGCTGGCGAGCGGTCTGCCGGTCGGCGGCGACCTCGAGTACGCCGACGAGATCACCCTGGGCCGTGCCTTCGAGGGTCGCCGGGCTGTCTGACCCCCACAGATCGTCACCGGTGGGCTACAACTGGGTGGGTCCGCGCGATGAGCGCGGGCCCATCGGCGTACCTGGGGAGGTGGCGTGTGGCGACGCGGCGTTCGGACCAGGGCCCCTGGGCTCCGGCGGTGCTCTCGGCCGTGCTGGCGCTGGCAATGGCCGGCGTCCTCGTGACGATCGAGGTGGGGCGCCGGCGAGTCGCGACCAAGAGTCGCGCGAGTGAGGCCGCGGCCGAAGCCACCGTGACCCGGAACGCCGGGGCGTTCGGCGACGCGGTGGTCGCCACCGACGATCCGACGCCGACCGACGAACGGTTGGCGGTGGTCGCGGAGGGCACCCAGGTCGAGGTGCGGGAGGTCCGCCGGGCACCTGACCTGGTGGTGACCGTGTACGGTTCCGCCCCCTACGGCACGATGTTCGGCAGGGTCAGCGTCGACGCGTGCCACCGTGTGACGTTCCACGACCTGGGCGCGGCCCGGGCCGGCGCGGACGTCGAGCGGTTGGAGGCCTGCCCACCGCCCGTGTCCTGATCGACCGCTCCGGATGCAGTCCGTGGCCCGCGTCGTCCGGTGGCCGGCGGTGCTCTCGTCGCGCCCCAGAGCAACGCGGTCGATGTGTCGCTCGATGCGTTCGTCCTGCCGATGACTGTCAGACGTCTGCGCAAGGTGTCGGCTTGGTAGCGATTGCCTGACGGCCGTTCCGCTTCCGGTGTTACATGTCATAGCCTCCCGCACACGGACCGAGCCACAGCTCGGCGTGGTCATGCGCATGACAGAGGTGAGAGATGCAGGCGAGAAGGCTCAAATCGGCTGTGGCCATCGCGGCCGTTGCCGCTCTGGCGGTCGGCGCGGCCGGCTGTGCGGAGAGCGAGCGCGGCAGCGACAGTGGCGAGGCCAAGACTGGCGGCACCTTCATCTTCGCGGGTGCCGGTGACCCGAAGAACTTCGATCCGATCTTCAACGACGACGGTGAGTCGTTCCGGCCGGTCCGGCAGATGTTCGACACCCTGGTGAGCCACAAGCCGGGCACCGCCGAGCTGGAGGGCGGCCTGGCCGAGAGCTGGGAGCACGACCCCGAGGGCAAGGTCTGGACGTTCAAGCTCCGTCAGGGCGTGAAGTTCCACGACGGCACCCCCTTCAACGCCGCCGCGGTCTGCTACAACTTCGACCGCTGGTACAACATGAAGGGCGCCGCCGCCCAGTCCCAGATGATCTACTACATGGACACCTTCGGCGGGTTCGCGAAGAACGAGGCCGAGGGTGCCGGCGAGTCGATCTACGACAAGTGCGAGGCCAAGGACGACGGAACCGCCGTCCTCTCGCTCAAGAAGTACAAGGGTGCCTTCCCCGGCGCCTTCGCGCTGACCTCGCTCTCGATCGCGAGCCCCGAGGCGCTCAAGAAGTACGACGCCGACACCGTCACGCAGAACGGTGACTCGTTCTCGTACAGCGCGTTCGCCAACGAGCACCCGGTCGGCACCGGCCCGTTCACCTTCGGTGGCTGGGACAAGGCCAAGAACGAGATCACCCTCAACCGGAACCCGGACTACTTTGGCGACAAGGCCAAGGTGGACAAGGTGATCATCAAGGTCATCAAGGACGAGAGCACCCGCAAGCAGGAGCTCCGTGCCGGCACCGTGCAGGGCATCGACTTCCCGGCGCCGGCCGACCGCAAGGCGCTCGAGGGTGAGGGCTTCCAGGTCATCAACCGCCCGGCCTTCAACATCCTGTACCTGGGCATCAACCAGAAGAACCCGAAGCTGAAGGACCTGCGGGTGCGGCAGGCGATCGCCTACGCGCTCAACCGTCAGCAGCTGGTGCAGACCAAGGGCCCGGGTGGCGCGAAGGTCGCCGACGAGTTCATGCCGGACACCGTGCTCGGCTACGCCCCGGACGTGCAGAAGTACGAGTACAACCCGGACAAGGCCAAGCAGCTCCTCAAGGAGGCCGGCGCCGAGGGTCTGACGCTCAACTTCTACTACCCGCCGGACGTCTCCCGGCCGTACATGCCGAACCCGCAGGAGATCTTCACCGTCCTCGCCAACGACCTCCAGGCCGTGGGCATCAAGGTCAACGGTGTGCCTCGTCCGTGGAACGGTGGCTTCAAGGACGACGTGCAGCAGTTCGGCAAGCAGGACCTGCACATCCTCGGCTGGACCGGTGACTACAACGACCCGGGCAACTTCGTCGGCACGTTCTTCGGCCGGGGCAAGGTCGAGTTCGGTGACCAGTCGATGAACGAGATGTTCGACGCGATCGCCAAGGCCGACGGCACCGTCGACGACGCTGCCAAGAAGGCCGCCTGGGAGCAGGTCAACCGGGACATCGCCGCCAAGTGGCTGCCGGCTGTGCCGGTCTGGCACGCGCCGCCGGCGATCGTCGTCACCAAGGACGTCGAGGGCCTGAAGGCCAGCCCGCTGACTGACGAGCGGTTCAACACCGTCAGCGTCAAGAAGTGACGTCAATCGGCTGACGCCGTAGGCGGAATCGGCCCGGGTTGGGGGTTTCTCCCCTGCCCGGGCCGATTCCGCGACCATCGAGAGTCTGGTGTGAGAGATGTTGCGAGTCATAGTCCGCCGCCTGCTGCAGTTGGTGGTGACCCTCATAGCCCTGTCGGCGCTGATCTTCATCTGGCTGCGGAATCTGCCCGGCGGCCCCGTCGAGGCGCTCCTCGGCGAGCGGGCCACGCCCGAGCGCCGCGCCCTGCTGACCAAGGCGCTCGGCTACGACCAGCCGATCCTGGTGCAGTACGGCAAGTTCATGCAGCGAGTCCTCACCGGCGACTTCGGCAACTCGATCCGTACCGGTGACCCGGTCACCGAGGTCATCAGCCGTGCCTTCCCGGCCACCATCGAGCTGGCCATCGCCGCGATGATCATCGCCGTCGGGCTCGGCGTGCCGTTGGGGTATCTCGCCGCGCGCTGGCGCGGGCGTTGGCCGGACAACCTCACCATCGCCGGCACCCTGCTCGGCATCTCGATTCCGATCTTCTTCCTGGGCTACCTGCTCAAGGACGTCTTCACGCAGAACATCCACTGGTTCCCGCCGTCCGGACGGCTCACCACGGGACTGGACAACACGAACGTCACCGGGTTCTTCGTCCTCGACGGCCTGCTGACCCGGGAGTTCGACGCCAGCGCCGACGCGTTGTGGCACCTGATCCTGCCGGCGATCACGCTGGCCACGATCCCGCTGGCCGTGATCGTGCGGATCACCCGGGCCAGCGTGCTCGACGTGCTCAACGAGGACTACGTACGGACCGCCGAGGCCAAGGGCCTGCGGCACCGCACCATCCGGGGCCGGCACATCCTGCGCAACGCGCTGCTGCCGGTGGTGACCACCATCGGTCTGCAGACCGGCGCGCTCCTCTCCGGCGCGGTACTCACCGAGAAGGTCTACAACTGGGGCGGCGTCGGCACCCTGATCACGGACTCGATCAGCGGCGGCCGGGACTACCCGGTGCTCCAGGCGATCATCCTGCTCGCCGCGCTGGTCTTCGTGGTGGTCAACCTGCTGGTCGACCTCTCCTACGCCTTCATCGACCCGAGGGTGCGTGTGCGATGAGTGACCCGATCACCCAGCCTGGAACGCCGGCGCCGCGCAGCGGAGAAGACAAGCCCCGACCCGGCATGAGCGAGCGCAGCATCGGCGTGCTCGGCGACCGCAAGAAGGCCCGGCTGGACGAGCTGGCCCGTGCGAGCGCATCCGACCGGGGTGGCGTCAGCCTCGTCCGGGACGCCGCCCGCCGACTCCGGCGCAACCCGGTCGCCATCGTCGGGGCCAGCATCGTCGGACTGTTCGTCCTGGTGGCGATCTTCGCTCCGCTGATCGCGCCACACGACCCGGTACAGCGCTTCGACGAGCTGACCAGGAACCTGACCGTGGACAGCATCCCGGGCGCCAGCAGCGACTTCCCGCTCGGCTCCGACCCGCTCGGCCGGGACTTCCTGTCCCGCATGATCTACGGGGCCCGGCAGACGCTCTTCGTCGGCGTGCTCGCCACCCTCATCGGTCTGGTGCTCGGTGTGCTGATCGGCGCGATCGCCGGTGCCTTCGGCGGCTGGATCGACGTGGTTCTCATGCGACTCACCGACGTGATGCTGGCCCTGCCGAGCCTGCTGCTGGCGATCACCCTGGTCGCGATGGCGAGCCGGTCGAGCCAGTGGACCGTCATCTTCGCGGTGGCGATCGTGAGCGTGCCGATCTTCGCCCGACTGCTGCGCGGCTCCATGCTGGCCCAGCGGGAGAGCGACCACGTGCTCGCCGCCCGCGCGCTCGGCGTCAAGGAGCGCAACATCGTGCTGCGGCACATGCTGCCCAACTCGCTGACCGCGGTGATCGTGCAGGCCACCCTGACCTTCGCGGTATCCATCCTGGACGCCGCGGCGCTCTCCTTCCTGGGCCTCGGCGACCCGGACATCAACCGGGCCGAGTGGGGTCTGATGCTGGGCGTGGACGGTCAGCGGTACTTCGAGGTCCGACCGGAACTGGCGTACTACCCGGCGCTCGCGATCATCGTGGTCGCGCTCGGCTTCACCCTGCTCGGTGAGGCCATGCGTGAGGCGATCGACCCGAAGAACCGGCGGTGACCGCCGTGTGCGCATCGCGAGCGATGAACCACAGCAGTGAGGAAGTGACCCGATGAGCCTGCTCGACGTCCGCGACCTGAGCGTCGTGTTCCAACGGCGGGGCGAGCGACCCTTCACCGCCGTCGACAAGGTCAGCTTCACGGTGGAGCCGGGGCAGACCGTCGGCCTGGTCGGCGAGTCCGGCTGCGGCAAGAGCGTGACCAGCCTCGCCATCATGGGCCTGCTGCCCAAGCGCGGCAACAAGGTCACCGGGGAGGTGCTGTTCGAGGGCACCGACCTGCTGAAGCTGCGACCGGACGACATGCGTGACCGGCGTGGCCGGGAGATCAGCATGATCTTCCAGGACCCGCTGTCGTCGTTGAACCCGGTCATCCCGATCGGTGTGCAGGTGGCCGAGGTGCTGGAACGCCACCAGGGCCGGGACCGCAAGCAGGCGCTGCGGGAGGCACGCGACCTGCTCGACGCGGTCGGCATCCCCGACCCGCAGCGGCGGCTCAGCGAGTACCCGCACCAGATCTCCGGCGGGATGCGCCAGCGCGCCCTGATCGCCATCGCGCTGGCCTGCAAGCCCCGGCTGTTGATCGCCGACGAGCCGACCACCGCCCTCGACGTGACCATTCAGGCGCAGATCCTCACGCTGCTCAAGCAGTTGGTCGACGACACCGGCACCGCGCTGGTAATGATCACGCACGACCTGGGCGTGGTGGCCGGACTCTGCGACACGGTCAACGTGCTCTACGGCGGCAAGGTGGTCGAGCGGGCGCGACGGCACGAGCTGTTCGCGCACGCCCGGCACCCGTACACCCACGGGCTGCTCAACTCGGTGCCGCGGCTGGACTCCCCGCGCGGCGAGCGACTGCACGCGATCCGCGGGTCGGTCGCCGACAACATCCCGTGGGCCGAGGGGTGCGCGTTCGCGCCGCGCTGCGACAACGTCGTGGACGCGTGCCTGGAAGGACCCCCGCCGCTCGAACCCACCGCCACCGGCGGCGACCTGCGCTGCAACAACCCCGTCTCCGAGGAGGTGGCGGTCCGATGACCGACGAGACCACTGCGCTGATCGAGCTGCGCGACGTCAAGGTCCACTTTCCGATCAAGAGCGGCCTGCTCTTCGACCGGACCGTCGGGTACGTCTACGCGGTGGACGGCGTCTCGCTGAGCATCCGCAAGGGCGAGACGTACGGGCTGGTGGGCGAGTCGGGCTGCGGCAAGTCGACGCTCGGCCGTGGCCTGCTGCGGCTCGTCGAACCCACCGACGGCGAGATCGTGTTCGACGGCACCGACGTCCGCGCGCTCAAGGGCGAGGCGATGCGGCAGGCCCGCCGCCGGATGCAGATGATCTTCCAGGACCCGCTGTCCAGCCTCGATCCCCGGCAGTCGGTGGAGTCGCTGCTGGTGGAGGGACTGAAGGCGCACGGGTTGGCCGGCGACAAGGCCGAGACGAACCGGCGGCTGCGCGAAACCCTGGAGGCGGTGGGCCTGCCCGCGTCCGCCCTCAGCAAGTACCCGCACGAGTTCTCCGGCGGTCAGCGCCAGCGCATCGGCATCGCCCGGGCCCTGGTGCTCAACCCGGACCTGATCGTCGCCGACGAGCCGGTCTCCGCACTCGACGTGTCGATCCAGGCGCAGGTGCTCAACCTGCTCGAGGATCTCCAGAACGAGCGCGGCCTGACGTACCTGATCATCGCGCACGACCTGGCGGTGGTCCGGCACATCGCCGACACGGTGGGCGTCATGTACCTCGGCGGTCTCGTCGAGGAGGCGTCCAGCGACGACCTGTACCGCGAGCCGATGCACCCGTACACCCGGGCGCTGATGTCCGCCGTGCCGGTGCCCGACCCGGTCGTCGAGGACCGCCGCGAGCGCATCCTGCTCGCCGGTGACCTGCCCTCGCCCACCAACCCGCCGTCGGGCTGCCGGTTCCACACCCGGTGCCCGTGGGCGCAGCCGACCCGCTGCGCGAGTGAGCGGCCGGAGCTGCGCGACGTGGTCGGCGGGCACCGGGTGGCCTGCCACTTCGCCGAGGACATCGCCGCCGGTCGGATCCGTCCGCACGAGGTCGAGGTGGAGCTGGTGCGCCCGACCGACGGCACCGGCCCGCTCGACCCGCCCGACGAGCTGATCCCCACCCCGTGACGCGGTCAGGGGCCGCCCGTCACGGGCGGCCCCTGACCGGCGTACGGGCTGTCTTCAGCCCTCGGGACGGTTCAGCAGGGCGACCGCCACGGCGTGCACCGCGTCCAACCCCGCCGGATCGGGCAGCGCGACCAGCCCGCCGGTCACCACGTACCACTCGTCCGCGTCCTTGTACTGCACCCGCAGCGTGACCTTGCCGTCCGCGTACTCGGTGCGCAGGGTCAGCTCACCGGTGACGACGCCGACCTCGTCGGTCATCACCCCACCCGGGCCGGGCACGATGTCGGCGGTCCGGCTCTGCGGGGCACTGGCGCCGGTCGAGTCCGCGACCATACCGGCCCCCGGCACCGCGGCCGGCGTGTCGCCGGTGCCGTCGGCGGTCATCCCGGCCGCGGACGGGGCCGTGTCCGGGTTCGCCTTGGCGTCTGTCGCAGGTTCCTCGCTCATCAGCAGCCCTCCAGCATGTCGGTCAGCGCGGATTTCTCGGCACTGGTCACCGTCAGCTTCCAGTAGTGCTTCACCGTCACCCAGTCCTTGGCGTACTGGCACCAGTACGACCGGTTTGCCGGCTTCCACTGGGACGGATCCTGGTCACCCTTTGCCCGATTGGAGGACGCGGAAACCGCGATGAGCTGCGGACGTGTGGTGTCGTTGGCGAAGTCGCCACGCTTGGCGTTGTCCCACTCGTCAGCGCCCGAGCGCCACGCGTTGGCCAACGGCACCGTGTGGTCGATGTCCACCTCGGAGGGATCGGTCGCGCTGCGGCCGTCGTACACGCTCTCCCAGCGACCCCCGACCACGTTGCAGCCGGAGAGCTTCACGTCCTTACCGTCACGTTGCAGGATGGTGTCCCGCACGTCGCAGTTCTTGCCGGTGTCCCGCCAGTGCGGGAAGCGCTCCCGGCTGTAGCCCTTCATCGAGCCAGCGGTGGCGACGGTCAACTGGCCCAACTGCTCGACGGCGTTACCGCCGCCGCCACCCGGCGTCGGCGTGGTTCCCGCCTCCTCGGGCGGGACGCAGCCGGCCATGACGAGCGCCAGCGCCGCGACGAGCGCGGCCATCGACGCACGCGTTCCTGATCTGGTACGCACAGACGACACCTCTCCAGCTTGCGGGCTCCCGGCGCTTGCGCACAGTACCCGGGCACGGTTTCGGCGTTTCGTGGCGTCTCCCACTATGTGCAAGCAAGATTGGTGGGATGACCTCCTCCGTACCGTCGCCCGCACTGCGGATGGGCACCGCCGCCGGCCGGGGAACCCTGCTCGCCGCGGTGCTCGCGTCCGGCATGGTCTTCCTGGACACCACGGTCGTCAACGTGGCGCTGCCGAAACTCGGCCAGGATCTCGGGGCCAACGTCGCCGATCTTCAGTGGACCATCAACGGGTACCTGCTGACGTTGGCCGCCTTCGTCCTGCTCGGCGGGTCGCTCGGGGACCGCTTCGGCCGGCGACGGGTGTTCCTCATCGGGGTGTTCTGGTTCACCGCCGCGTCGGTGCTGTGCGGGCTGGCCCAGGGCACCGGCACTCTCATCGCGGCCCGCATCGTGCAGGGCGCGGGCGGAGCGCTCCTCACGCCCGGTTCGCTCTCGGTGCTCCAGGCGAGCTTCCACCCCGACGACCGAGGTCGGGCGATCGGCGCGTGGGCCGGACTGTCCGGAGTGTCCACGGCGTTGGGGCCGTTCATCGGCGGCTGGCTGATCGACACGCTCTCGTGGCGGTGGATCTTCTTCCTCAACCTGCCGATCGCCGTCCTGGTCGTGCTGGCCGCGCTGCGTTGGGTGCCGGAGAGCCGCGACGAGAACGCCTCCCGCACCCACGGGCCGGGCCGTACGCGCCGCCGCTTCGACGTCGCCGGGGCGGTGCTCGGCGCACTGGCGCTCGCCGGCGTCACGTACGCCCTGATCGACGCGCCCGCGCGCGGCTTCGCCTCGGCACCGGTGCTGATCGCCGCGCTGGTCGGTGTGGTGGCCGCGGTGACCTTCGTGCTGCTGGAACGGCGGCGCGGGGACACCGCGATGCTGCCCACGGGGCTGTTCAGCAGCCGGCTCTTCTCCGTCCTGAACGTCTTCACCGTGGTGGTCTACGCGGCGCTCGGCGGGTTCACCTTCTTCTTCGCCGTCTACCTGCAGAACGTCGTCGAGTGGTCGGCGTTCCGGACCGGGATCGCGCTGCTGCCGATGACGGTGCTGCTGCTCGTCGGCTCGGCTCGGGCCGGTGCGATGGCAGCCCGGATCGGTCCCCGGCTGCCGCTGGCCGTGGGCCCGGTGATCGCCGCCGTCGGCCTGCTGCTGCTGCGCGGCGTCGGCCCCGGCGCGTCCTACTGGACCGACGTGCTGCCCGGGGTGCTGCTCTTCGGCCTCGGACTGACCCTGGTGGTGGCACCGCTGACCGCGTCGGTGCTCGCCGCCGTGCAGGATCGGTTCTCCGGGGTTGCCAGCGGCTTCAACAACGCCGCGTCCCGGGCCGGCGGTCTGCTCGCCGTGGCCGCGCTGCCGCTGCTGGTGGGCCTGTCCGGTGGCGGCTACGAGCAGAAGGCCGAGCTGACCGACGCGTTCCGGGGAGCGCTGGCCTGGTGCGCGGGGCTGCTGCTGGCCGGCGCGGTGCTGGCCCTCGTGCTGGTGCACCGGCCACCCCGCGAGGCCCTGCCGTCGCAGCCCTGCCACTCGATGCCCGCCGCCACGCCCCCGAAGAAGAACCGCCCTTCGGGGGCGTGACCCGAGCGTCAGCGGCGGGCGCGGTTGACGGCGCTGGTGACCGCCTTGATCGAGGCGGTCACGATGTTGGCGTCGGTGCCGACGCCCCAGACCGTCCGACCGTCCACCTCGCACTCCACGTACGCGGCGGCCTGCGCGTCACCGCCGGAGGACAGCGCGTGCTCGTGGTAGTCGAGCACCCGGACGCCCACGCCGACCGCCTGGAGCGCGTTGACGTACGCGTCGATGGGACCGTTGCCGATCGCGGTGAGCGACCGCTGCTCGCCACCGACACCGACCTTGGCCTCGATCTCGACCTTGCCGTCGGCGGTGCCGATCGTGTAGCCGGTCAACCGGACCGCCGGGTCCGGCTGGTGGTCGAGCAGGTAGTGCGTCGCGAAGATCTCCCACATGGCGGCCGGGTCGACCTCACCGCCGTCGTGGTCGGTGACGTGCTGCACGACGCCGGAGAACTCGATCTGGAGCCGGCGCGGCAGGTCGAGCTGGTGCTCGCTCTTCATGATGTACGCGACGCCGCCCTTGCCGGACTGCGAGTTGACCCGGATGACCGCCTCGTAGGTACGGCCCAGGTCCTTCGGGTCGATCGGCAGGTACGGGACCGCCCAGGTGTGCTCGTCGACAGGTACGCCGGCGGCCTTCGCGTCGGCGGCCAGGGCGTCGAAGCCCTTCTTGATGGCGTCCTGGTGGGAGCCGGAGAAGGCGGTGTAGACCAGGTCACCCGCGTACGGGTGGCGCTCGTGCACCGGCAGTTGGTTGCAGTACTCGACGGCCCGGCGGATCTCGTCGATGTTCGAAAAGTTGATCATCGGGTCGATGCCCTGGGAGAAGAGGTTGAGCCCCAACGTCACCAGGTCCACGTTGCCGGTGCGCTCGCCGTTGCCGAACAGGCAGCCCTCGATGCGGTCCGCGCCCGCCAGCAGGCCCAGCTCGGCGGCGGCCACGCCGGTACCCCGGTCGTTGTGCGGGTGCAGGCTCAGCACGACGCTGTCGCGGCGCGGCAGGTGCCGGTGCATCCACTCGATCGAGTCGGCGTACACGTTCGGGGTGGCCATCTCGACGGTGGCCGGCAGGTTGATGATCAGCGGGCGGTCGGGCGTCGGGTCGATCACGTCGATGACCTTGCTGCAGACCTCCAGCGCGTACTCCAGCTCGGTGCCCGTGTACGACTCCGGCGAGTACTCGTAGAAGATCTCGGTGTCCGGGGTGTGGATCTCCGCGTACTTCTGGCAGAGCCGCGCGCCCGTGGTGGCGATGTCGGCGATGCCGTCGCGGTCCAGACCGAAGACCACCCGCCGCTGCAGGGTCGAGGTCGAGTTGTAGAAGTGCACGATCGCCCGCTTCGCGCCGCGCAGCGACTCGTAGGTCCGTTCGATCAGGTGCTCCCGGCACTGCGTGAGCACCTGGATGGTGACGTCGTCCGGGATCATGTCCTGCTCGATGAGCTGCCGGACGAAGTCGAAGTCGGTCTGGCTGGCCGACGGGAAGCCGACCTCGATCTCCTTGTAGCCCATCTGTACCAGCAGCTGGAACATCCGCCGCTTGCGCTCGGGCGACATCGGGTCGATCAGCGCCTGGTTACCGTCGCGCAGGTCCACCGCGCACCAGCGCGGCGCGGCCTCGACGGTGCGGGTGGGCCAGGTGCGGTCCGGCAGGTCGACCCGGAACTGCTCCCGGTACGGCTGGTAGCGGTGGTACGGCATCCGGCTGGGGCGTTGCCGGGCGATCGGATCGGGTTCGGCGTCGGTGACAGGTTGAGCCATCTCGGAGTGCTCCCTGGAACATGTGGCGTCAGCAGATCGGAAGGTGTCGGCGGATTGCCGGGCGACGGTGCGCGGCGGTGCCGAGAGGAAACTCAGATGTGCTGGACGGCGCGATGCGACTCCGCGACGAGGTGCCGGCCGGTCAGGCCTCGTCGCGGCGGCTAAGGAGGAGAAGCGCTCGCCACATGACCAGGTCACCCTACGTGATGGGACGAAGGGTGCAAAGGCTGGTCCGGACTATGGGATCGATGTCATGGTCGCCTCCGGGGCCTGGGAACCCAGCCTCGGCGTCCGTTCGGTCCAGGTCACGGAGGGCACGATCGCCGCTGCGACCAGCACGAAGATCGCTGCCGTCGGTAACCAACCCCAGCCGCCGGTGCTGACGGCGAGCGCGGTCAATCCGGCCGGGGCGATCAGGTACTGCACCTGTCTGCCGAGTTCGAACGCCCCCACGTACGCGCCGCGCTGGGCGGCCGGCGGCAGGGTGGCGACCAGCCCCCAGGTGCCCGCCGAGTCGATCAATTCGGCGAGGATCAGCAGTAACGCGCCGACCACCAGCACCACGACGGTGAGCGCGCCCCGGGTGGCCCCGGAGATCGGCAGGACCAGGCAGGACAGGGCGATCAGCAGGCCACCCCGGCGGGAGGCCCGGGCCGCGCCCGAGGCCGTGTCGGTGCCCCGGCTGACGCGTACCTGGAGCAGCACGATCAGGACCGTGTTGAGCAGCACCAGGGCGGCGATCAGCGTCTTCGGGGCGTCGGTGTGGGTGAGGATCCACAGCGGCAGCACCGTCAGGTAGAGCGGCTGGTGCGCGGTGAGCAACCCGGAGAGCAGGGACACCACCATGAACGGGCGGTCCCGCAGCACGGCGAGCCGGCTCATCGGCTCCTCGGGTCGGGCGACCTGCGGCAGCCGGGGCAGTCGCCGGACGAACAGGGCCGTGATCAGGAAGACCGCCGCGATGAACCAGACCATCGCCCGGTACGCCTCGATCGTGTCCACCGCCAGCACCAGGCCGCTGATCACCGCGCCCAGCCCGAAACCCACGTTCAACGACGACCGCTGGTAGGCCATCGCCGTGACCCGTTCGGCGGGCGGGAGCGCGTTGATCGAGTAGACCTGCCGGGCCACGCCCGTCGACGCCTCCACCGCCGCCAACGCCACCACCACGGCGAGGAAACCGGCGAAGCCACCCACGAACGGGTACGACGCGAACAGCGCAGCGTCCAGCACCAGCCCCACCACCCAGACCCGCTGCGGCCCGTACCGGTCGGTGAGCCCGCCCAGCGGCACGGTGCCCAGCAGCGACACCCCCGCCGAGATGGACAGGCCCAGGCCCACCTGGGCGGCGCTGAGCCCCAGCGCCCGGGTGAAGAAGACGGCGCTGCCGGCGTGGAACAGGCCACTGCCGACGGCGTAGACCATGGCCTGCACGGCCAGCGCGCGGGTCAACCCGGCCGGCGGTACGACGTTCGCCACCGCGGTACGAATGCTCTCTCTGGCCCCCATGGCGGGGAAGTGAACCGTGCCCCCACAAGATCGGTCGAGCCTTTTAGGCTGGGTTGAATCCTGCTCCCGGGGGTGCCTGTGTCCGAGTTGCGCTTCAGCCTGGCCGACGTGGCGGGCGTGCGGCTCGCCGTGTCGCCGGCCAACGAGACGGTCATGAGCATGTGGGCGCTGGCCAGCCCCGTCTACCACGCGGTGCACCTGCCCTGGATCGACCGCGCCCGGGTGACGATGCGTCGGCCCGAGGTGGCCGCCCGGGTCCGACCGCTGGTGGAGCTGGCCCGGCCGCGTTGCTGGCTGCCCGACTTCCTCACCCCGGCGGCCCGACCGAACGTGGAGATGGCCGAGCAGCTTGCCCAGATCGCCGCGACACCGCCGGCCGTGGTCGTCCAGGACCTGCTGGCGACCACTCCGCGCCGGCCGCTGAGCCCGTTCGGGCAGGCGCTGCTCGCCGACCCCCGTGGACTGCTGCCGCAGCTCGTCGACGCGGTGCGGGTCTGGTACGACGAGGCGATCGCCCCGGACTGGCCGCGGATGCGGGCGCTGCTCGACGCCGACGTGGCCTACCGCGCCGCCCAGCTCGCCGAGAACGGCGCCGGACGGTTCTTCGAACAGCTCCACCCGAGCCTGCGCTGGCTCGGCGACCGGGTGGTCAGCGCCGACCCGTTCGAGCGGGACTTCGACCTGCGCGATCGTGGGTTGGCGCTGAACCCGACGGTGTTCTCCGAGCGGCGCGTGCTGTGGAACCTGCTGGAGGACTCGCTACCGGCGGCCGCGTACCCGGTGCGGGCGGTCGGGACGCTCTGGGAGACGGCCGCGTCGCCACCCGGCGACCCGTTGGCCCGGGTGGTCGGCTCCGGCCGGGCCGCGCTGCTGTACCTGCTCGACACGGCGTCCACCACCACCGATCTGGCCCGACGTACCGGGATGTCCGCCGGGAACGTCTCGGCGCACCTGACCGCGCTGCACG
The DNA here is from genome assembly GCF_044454415.1 of Micromonospora sp. NPDC051543. Classification (NCBI taxonomy): domain Bacteria; kingdom Bacillati; phylum Actinomycetota; class Actinomycetes; order Micromonosporales; family Micromonosporaceae; genus Micromonospora; species Micromonospora sp. NPDC051543. The sequence goes on along the minus strand of NZ_JBITDT010000004.1, from coordinate 417,503 downwards.
CCGCCGGCCTGGTCGACCGCGTTCGGCAGGGTCGGCACGTGCTCTACCGCAACACCGACGCGGCGGCGGTGCTGCTCCGCGCCAGCCGGGGCGGCTGACGTCAGGCGAGTAGTCAGTCGGGACGGCTGGCGTCAGGCGAGCAGCAGGTCGGCGACCGGGCGGCGGTGCCGCAGGCCGGTCTCGCTGGCGCGCAACTCGGCCGGCAGGGCGAACGGGTCGCCGAGTCGCCCGACGGCGGCGACCACCAGCGGTCGGATGCCGCCGGGCAGGTCGAGTTCGGTGGCGAGGCCGGCCCGGTCGAACCGGGTGAGCTGGCGTACGTGCAGCCCGAGGGCGGTGGCCTGGAGAGTCAGGTGGGCGATCGCCTGACCGAGGTCGTACGCGGCCCGCTCGGTGTCGCCGCCGGTGTGCGCGCCGACGACCAGCGTCGCGGCGTGCCGGGCCCAGCACTGGTCGCCGTCCGGGAGGTTGATCAGGATGCGCTTGAAGTTGTCGTCGTCCCGGTGCCCGAGGGCGAACCGCCAGGGCTGCCCGTTGTCCGTCGACGGCGCCCACCGCGCGGCCTCCAGCAGCGATGCCGCTTCCTGCGGCGTCAGGGTGGCGCGCGGGTCGAAGGCCCTGGGGCTCCAGCGGAAGGCGAGAAGTGGAGTCAGGTCAGCCATGTCGGCAATCGTCCCGTATGGGCGTTTAGCGGCTGAAAGCGGGCTGCGGAGATGTGGGCAAGAGCACCCGTAACGGTACGAAGATCAGGACGTTCCCGCGCTCGGGCTGAGTGCCGGGTCGGGAGTCGGCGGAGCCGCCGTGTCCAGCGGTTCCGCATCCACCACCGGGCCCGCCAACTGCACGGTGGCGGGCGCCGCGCCCGGCGGTGCGGCCAGCCGTAGGGTCCCGGCGTCGGTCCGGGCACCGGTCGGCGTGCCGTCCGGGTCGTAGCAGTAGATGCCGACGTCCAGCGGCGCGTTGAGCGAGGCGGACGTGGAGTCCACCGAGTAGCAGGCGCCGGTGAGGCCCTTCGGCGTGGTCGCCATGGCCACCGCGAGCGGCGCGCGCCGATCTGTCAACACGTCCAACCAGTCGGTGAGCGGATGCTGGATCCGCGGATCCAGCCGGCGCGGGATGGCGTCGTCGCGGTCGCCGAGGCGTACGCAGCGCGCCGGCTCCGGGTGACCCGTCGAGGGCAGGGCGCACTGGAACAGCCCGTCGGAGGTGGCGGCCAGCGAGACGTCGGCGGTGCCGCCGAGCGCCCCACCCGGCACGTCGACCCGCCAACTGCCGTCGTTCGCGCTTGTGAACACGATGGTGCGGTCGGGCTGGCCACTCCGGCTGAACACGTACCGCGCCACCAGGTGGCGATCCTGCGCGGCGGCGGCCAGGGCGGCCAACTCGTCACGGGTGCCGTCCACCTGCACCGGGCCGGGATCGGCCGGCGGCGGAGGCGGGGGCTGGGCGCTGTCGCAGGCGACCAGGGCTACCGGCAGAGCGAGCACGAGCGATCCGAGCACGCGGCCGGCCGGGCGGAGGAGGACGGGCACCGGCCCATTCTGGTGGGTGCGGGGCACCTGTGGGCAACGGCGCACAGGGGCCGCCTCCCGGCGTGTCGGGGCAGTTTGTCCGCGTACCCCTGGCCCCTCGCGGACCTGGCCAAGCGCGTCGGCCGGACGGCCGCGCGGGCCGGATGGTGGGATCACCCGACCCGCCGTCGTGACCCGCCGGATACGCTCAGGGGGTCTGACACGCGCCGCCGGCCCCGGTTCCGGCGGCGTCGGCACGCTCAGGGTCGCTGGGAGGGAGTGCACCGTCGTGGCACTCGTGGTGCAGAAGTACGGCGGGTCCTCCGTCGCCAACGCCGAGCGGATCAAGCGGGTGGCGGAGCGCATCGTCGCCGCCCGCAAGGCCGGCGACGACGTCGTGGTGGTGGTCTCCGCGATGGGGGACACCACCGATGAGCTGCTCGACCTGGCCAACCAGGTCAGCCCGCTGCCGCCGGGCCGCGAGCTGGACATGCTGCTCACCGCCGGGGAGCGGATCTCCATGGCCCTGCTGGCCATGGCCATCCACAACCTGGGGTACGAGGCCCGCTCGTTCACCGGCTCGCAGGCCGGCGTGATCACCACCTCGGTGCACGGCCGCGCTCGGATCATCGACGTCACCCCGGGGCGGCTCAAGGGCGCGCTCGACGAGGGCTCGGTGGTCATCGTGGCCGGCTTCCAGGGCGTCTCGCAGGACACGAAGGACGTCACCACGCTGGGTCGGGGCGGTTCGGACACCACCGCCGTGGCGCTCGCCGCCGCCCTGCACGCCGACGTCTGCGAGATCTACACCGACGTGGACGGCATCTTCACCGCCGACCCGCGGATCGTGCCCAACGCCCGGCACATCAAGGACATCACCTACGAGGAGATGCTCGAGCTGGCCGCGTGCGGCGCGAAGGTGCTTCACCTGCGTAGCGTGGAATACGCCCGCCGGGCGGGGTTGCCGATCCACGTCCGTTCGTCATACTCGACCAACACCGGCACGATGGTCACCGGATCGATGGAGGACCTTTCCGTGGAGCAGGCACTGATCACCGGGGTCGCGCACGACCGCAGCGAGGCCAAGATCACGATCGTCGGCGTACCCGACGAGCCGGGTGCCGCCGCGCGGATCTTCGACACCGTCGCCGACGCCGAGATCAACATCGACATGATCGTGCAGAACGTCTCCACCGAGGGCACCGGTCGTACGGACATCTCGTTCACCCTGCCCAAGGCCGACGGTCCGACCGCGATGGCCGCCCTCAGCAAGATCCAGGAGCCGGTCAAGTTCAAGGGCCTGCTCTACGACGACCACGTCGGCAAGGTCTCGCTGATCGGTGCCGGCATGCGCTCGCACCCCGGGGTCGCTGCCGGTTTCTTCGCCGCGCTCGGCGCCGCCGGCGTCAACATCGAGATGATCTCCACCTCCGAGATCCGGGTCTCCGTGGTCTGCCGGGACACCGACCTCGACGCCGCCGTCCGCGCCATCCACGACCAGTTCGAGCTGGGTGGCGACACCGAAGCCGTGGTCTACGCCGGGACGGGTAGGTAGCGCCGATGACGGCGCTGCCCACCCTCGCCGTGGTCGGAGCGACAGGTGCCGTCGGCACCGTGATGTGCGAGCTACTCACCGGGCGTCGCAACGTCTGGGGCGAGATCCGGCTCCTCGCCTCCGAGCGGTCGGTCGGCAAGCGGGTGCGCTGCCGGGGCGAGGAGATCGTCGTCCAGGCGCTGACCCCGGAGGCGTTCGACGGGGTCGACGTGGCCATGTTCGACGTGCCGGACGAGGTGTCCGCCGAGTGGGCGCCCATCGCCGTCGAGCGGGGCGCGATCGCCGTCGACAACTCCGGCGCCTTCCGGATGGACCGGGACGTCCCGCTGGTCGTACCGGAGATCAACCCCGAGCAGGTCCGCAACCGACCCCGGGGCATCATCGCCAACGCCAACTGCACCACCCTCGCGATGATCATCGCGGTCGCGCCGCTGCACCGCGAGTACGGCCTGCGGGAGCTGGTGCTCGCCTCCTACCAGGCGGTCTCCGGGGCCGGTCAGGCCGGTGTGGACATCCTGCACGACCAGCTCGCCAAGGTCGCCGGCGACCGGGCGCTCGGCTCCCGCACCGGCGACGTCCGCCAGGCGGTCGGCGACGACCTCGGCCCGTTCCCGGCGCCGCTGGCGCTCAACGTGGTGCCGTGGGCGGGCTCGTCCGCCGACGGCGGCTGGTCGTCGGAGGAAATGAAGATCCGCAACGAGTCGCGGAAGATCCTCGGCCTGCCCGATCTCAAGGTCAGCTCCACCTGCGTCCGGGTGCCGGTGGTCACCGCCCACTCGGTGGCCGTACACGCCGTCTTCGCCACCGAGGTCGACGCCGAGGGCGCCCGCGAGGCGCTGCGCAACGCGCCCGGCGTGATCGTCGTCGACGACCCCGCGGCAGGCGAGTTCCCGATGCCGATCGACGCGGTAGGCACGGATCCGAGCTGGGTCGGCCGGATCCGCCGTGCCCTGGACGACCCCCGCGCCCTCGACTTCTTCGTCACCGGCGACAACCTCCGCAAGGGCGCAGCCCTCAACACCGCCCAGATAGCCGAACTCCTAGCCAAAGAGTTCCGCACCCCCTAGCGGCTCTCCCTCCCCGCCACCCCCCGCCTCGCCGATCTTGCACTTCTGTCGCCGCATAAGGTGTAAAGGCGACAAAACTTCAACAAAAAGTGCAAGATCGGCGCGGGCAAGGGTGCGGGTGCGGGCGCGGGGTGGGGTTAGGCGGCGGAGAGGTGGACTCCGTCTCGGCCTTGGCGTTTTACCGCATAGAGGGCCTGGTCGGCTCTCTTCAGGGTGCGGTCGGGGGTTTCGCCGGGGCGGGGGAGCGCGACGCCCACGCTGATCGTGCGGCCGGTACGGCGGGCCGCCTCGGCCAACCGCTCGGCGATCCGGACCGCCTCCTCCGGGCGACTCACCTCGATCACCGCGACGAACTCGTCGCCGCCGATCCGGTACAGCTCGTCGCCGTGCCGCAGCGCGCCCTCCAGCGCCCGCGCCAACCCGACCAGCACCTGGTCGCCGGCCTGGTGCCCGTACGTGTCGTTGACCGTCTTGAAGCCGTCCACGTCGATCGCCAGCAGAGCCGTACGCCCCGGGGTGGCCGCCGCGATCCGCTGCCCGAACGGGCCGGTGTGCCGCAGCCCGGTGAGCGGGTCCGAGCTGGCCTGCTCCCGCAGTCGGACGAGCGTACGCAGCCGGTCCAGACTGGTCCACGCCTGCCCGGCGAGCAGTTCCATGAGGCTGACCGTGGTGGGGTCCGGGTGCAGGGCGCGGCCGTCGGCGACCAGCAGCACTCCGTCAGCCTCCGCCGGTCCGACCGGCACGGCGACAAGCGTGCGTACCCCCGCCCGGGTCAGCGGTCGGTAGTCCTCGGTCGGGGGATGCCCGGCCTCGCCCAGCGTGTATCCGGCGCCGTACCGGTGGGCCCGTTCGACGATGCGGTCCAGGGCGGCCGGGCCCGCGCCGGCCAACTCGGCACGGATCCGGGTCTCCAGCTCGTTCGACTCGGCCGGGGACGGACCGAGCTGGCCGCCGATGGACAGCACCGCGGTGGAGAGAGTGGACACCTCCCGGGCGGCCTCGGTCGCCGCGCTGATCACGGCCGCCTCGGTGGGGGCGGCGGACAGCGCCGCGGCGTGCCGGAGCAGCTTCTCGCTGCGGCTCTCGGACGGCGGGCCACCCAACGCGGCGATCCGCGCCCCGAGCCGGGTCGCCAGCCGCCGCGCGGTCTCCCGCCAGGGCCGCAGGTCGGCCGGGTCACTCCACTGCAGGTCCAGTACGCCGATCACCCGACCGCTCGGGTCGCGTACCGGAACGCACAGCTCGGTCGTGACGTCGGGGCGTACCGGTAGGTAGTCCGGGTCGACGGTGACGTCCGGGACCACGGCGGCGGTGCCGGTGGCGTACACCCGGCCGACGATCCCGGTGCGCGCCGGTACGGTCGCGAAGACCTGCCACGCGCCGGTCGCCGCCACGCACCGCAGCCGGTCGTGGGCCTCGAGCAGCACCGAGATGGTGGCCGGGGTGTGGTGGGACAGTGCGCTGACCGTCCACCGACAGGCTTCCGGCGCGCTGGACGCCATCGACAGGCGGACGGTGACGTCACGGATGACTCGCTGATGATCCACTCGCACGTCGTTCCAGGTAGGGGAGGGGCTGGATCAAGCGTACTCACGTTTTTCGGACGGCCTCCCGGCTTCGTACACATGTGCTATCCACAGGCTGTGGACGGGGCCTGTGGGAAAAGGTGCCGGGCGATAGCGTGGGAGTCCCGGCGTCCTGGAGGCGAGCCCATGCTCATCGCGCAGATCAGCGACCCGCACCTGACCACCGGTCTGCTCGCCGCCGAGCCCGCCGCCGGGCTGCACCGGGCGCTCGGGCGTGTGCTCGCCCTGAGCCCGCGACCGGACTGCGTGGTCATCACCGGCGACCTGGCCGACCACGGCCGACCCGACGAGTACGCGGCGCTGCGCGAGTTGATCGGGCGGTTCCCACTGCCGATCTACCTGACCACCGGCAACCACGACGACCGCGAGTCGCTGCTCGACGCGTTCGGCGGCACGCCCTGGCTCGGGGGCGGGTTCTCCGCCTACTACCACGTCGACCACGAGGCGGCGACCATCGTGGTGCTCGACTCGCTCGTTTCCGGCAGCGACGCCGGCCAGCTCGGCGAGGAGCAGCTCGCCTGGCTCGACGGGGTCCTCGCGGGCCGTCCGGAGGTGCCCGCCATCCTCTGCCTGCACCACCCGCCGGTCGCGGTCGGCATCCCCGCTGCCGACGCCATCCGGCTCGCCGACGGGCCCGCCCTGGCCGAGGTGATCGGCCGGCACCGGCACGTCGTGCGGGTCGCCGCCGGGCACCTGCACCGCACGGTCACCACGGGGTACGCGGGCACCGTGCTCACCGTCGCGCCCAGCACCTGGAAGCAGAGCACCCTCACCATGGCCACGGACGAGGTGATCGGCTGGGTCGCCGAGCCGAGCGCCTTCCTGCTGCACCGGGTCGAGCCGGACGCCTGCGTGACGCACACCGTCCAGGTCAGCCACTCGGCCGGGCAGACCTGCGGCTTCTGAGGTCGCCGCCGTGCTCATCTGGTACGTCGCGTACGGGTCGAACATGCACGCCGCCAGGCTGGCCTGGTACATCGGCGGCGGCTGTCCACCCGGCGGCCGGCGCACGTACCCGGGTTGCCGCGACACCCGACCTCCGAGCCGGTCGGCTCCGGTCTGGATGCCCGGCGGGATCTACTTCGCCGGTGAGTCCGGCGCGTGGACCGGCGGCATGGCGTTCTACGACCCGCAGCTGCCGGGCGAGGCTGCCGCGCGGGCCTACCTGGTGACCATCGACCAGTTCACCGACATCGCCGCCCAGGAGATGTACCGCCCACCGGGCGACACCGCCGACCTGCTCCCGGCGACCGGCGCGGCCATCGACGCGGCCGTCACCCACGGACGGGCGACGCTCGGTCCGGGGCGCTACGAAACCCTCGTCTGCCCCGGTCGGCGTGCCGGCCTCCCGATGCTCACCTTCACCGCGCCCGAACCGGCGTCCGCCGTGCCGCACCGGCCACCGGCGCCGGCCTACCTGCGCATGATCGCCCAAGGGCTGCACGAGTCACACGGTTGGCCGGCCGAGCGGATCGTCGACTACCTGGCGCGGCGACCCGGAGTCGTCGACGGCTGGCGGCCCGAAGCGGTCGCCACACTGGTCGCCGAAGCGCTCACCGTGGTCGGCTGACTCCGTCCTCTCTGGACCTTCGGCCGACGCTGTTTCGCCACCGGTCATCGACTGTTCGTCAGGTGGACCTGGTCCGGCGATGGGCGTTTCCGCAGCTCTCCCGCTCAGCCCGACGCGTCGGTCGCGATCCGTCGCTCGACTCGACCGGCCGGCGTCCGGATGAGAGGCTGTCCGGGCGGGAGGCGTTTCGCAACCGTGGCCGACCCTCTCCGACGGTGTCGGTCGGCGGCCCGGTCGGCCCACAGGCCGGGCACCGCACGCGTCGATTCTCACGAGGAGTTCCATGTCCGTACCCGGGATGCGTCGGGCCGCTGTCGGCCTGACCGCGCTCGCGGTGGCAGCGCTCGGCGCGGTCGCCACCACCGGAGAGCAGGCCGACGCGCGACCGAAGCCGGTCGACGTCACCCTGCTGGCCCTCAACGACTTCCACGGCAACCTCGAACCGCCGAGCGGCTCCAGCGGCACCATCGCCGGCCAGACCGCGGGCGGCGTCGAATACCTCGCGACCCACCTGGCCGAGCTGCGCGCCGCCGCGAAGAAGAAGAACACCATCACCGTCGCCGCCGGCGACCTGATCGGCGCGTCGCCGCTGCTCTCCGCCGCGTTCCACGACGAGCCGACCATCGAGGCGCTGAGCATGGCCGGTCTGGACTACGCCAGCGTCGGCAACCACGAGTTCGACGAGGGCGCCGCCGAGCTGCTGCGCATCCAGAACGGTGGCTGCCACCCGGTGGACGGCTGCGCCGATGGCACCCCGTACCGGGGCGCCGGCTTCAAGTACCTCTCCGCCAACGCCTTCAAGACCGCCACCGGCAAGCCGCTCATGGCGCCGTACGCGATCCACAAGGTGCAGGGCGTCAAGGTCGGCTTCATCGGGATGACCCTGGAAGGCACCCCGCAGATCGTCAGCCAGCAGGGCGTCGCCGGTCTCACCTTCGCCGACGAGGCGGAGACCGCCAACCGGTACGCCCGCGAGCTGCGCCGTAAGGGCGTACAGACCATCGTCGTGCTCCTGCACGAGGGCGGTGCCCAGGCGGCGACCGGTGGCATCAACGACTGCGTCGGCATGACCGGGCCCATCGTGGACATCGCCAACCGGATGGACCCGTCGATCGACGTGGTGGTCAGCGGTCACACCCACCAGGCGTACAACTGCAACATCAACGGCAAGCTGGTCACCAGCGCCAGCTCCTTCGGCCGCCTCGTCACCGACATCGACCTCAAGATCGACCGGCACAGCGGTGACGTGATCTCCGCCGCCGCGAACAACGTGGTCGTCACCCGGGACGTCGCCAAGGACCCGAAGCAGACCGCCCTGATCGACCGCTACAAGACCGTGCTCGGCCCGGTCGCCGACCGCCAGGTCGGCGAGACCACCGAAGCCATCACCAAGACCCAGGAAACCCTCTTCGGTACGACCCTGGGCGAATCCCCACTGGGCAACCTGGTCGCCGACGCGCAGCTCGCCGCCACCGACGACGAACAGAATGCGGTGGCCGCCTTCATGAACCCCGGCGGTGTCCGGGCCGACCTCAACGCCGGGCCGGTCACCTACGGAGAGGCGTTCACGGTGCAGCCGTTCGCCAACAACCTGGTGACCCTCGACCTGACCGGGGCGCAGCTCTACTGCGTACTCGAGCAGCAGTTCGTCACCGGCCGGACGCTGTACCCGTCGTCGACCGTCGGCTACGTGGTCGACCCGGCCGGCGCCACCGGCACCGCGGCCGACCCGTGCGCCGGCACCCGGGTGGTCCGGGGCAGCCTCACCGTCGGTGGCACCGCCGTCGACACGGCCGCCACCTACCGGGTGACGGTGAACAACTTCCTCGCCGGCGGCGGCGACGGCTTCAGCGCACTCACCGGCGGCACCAACCAGGTCACCGGCCTGATCGACCTGGACGCTCTGGTGGCGTACCTGACCGCGCAGTCGCCGGTCTCCGCCCCGGCGCTCGACCGTATCCGCACCACCGCCGAGGTCCCCGCCGCCTGACGGCCGACCCCGCGACGTCGGGCCCCGGAGCACCCGCTCCGGGGCCTGATCCGTCCCGCCCTGTTCCCGTCGGTCGCATGATCGCGCTCCAACCTGGAAGTAGTGGCCTGCGGGCGTGCGGATGCCACTCGATCCAGGATCGAGCGCGATCTTGCGGAATCGGCGGCTCCGCGAGCAAGATCCGCGCAACATCGGGGATGTTGCTGCCTCACGCGCGCCGGAGACAGCAACATCGGGGAACTTGCGCGGATCTTGGGCGCCGGGCGCCGGGCGCCGGGCGTCGGGCACCGGGCACCGCGCGCCGAGCGACGCGCGCCGCGCGCCGGGCGGGAGGCGTGTCGGGGTGTCAGACGGGGGCGGGGGTCGGGTTGGGGGTCGTGGGGGCCGGCGTCATCCGGCCGTCCTGATCGGCGCTGAGCAGTCGGCGCAGCGAGAGCGCGACCAGGGAGGCGACCAAGCAGCCTCCGACCACCGTCGCCACCCAGACCTTCCCGTCGGCGGCGCCGATCAGCGGGCCGGCGGTCACCGGGCCGATGACACCGCTGATTCCGAAGATCATCGAACTCATCGCGTTGTAGCGGCCGCGTAGCTCGTCGGTGGCCAGCGCGTTGGTCAACGCGGGCATGACCGGTGACAGCATCGTCTCGCCGAAGCCGAAGATCGCCGAGCAGGCCACCACGCACACGGCGGCCAGCAGGGCGTTCGTGCCGCTGACCAGCCCAGCCGCGCCGAGGACCAGCCAGGCGGTGGCGAACACGGCGCCCACCACGGCCAGCGCCCGGGTACGGCTGCGTCCGTCCATCCGGCGGATCACCACCAGTTGGGCGAGGACGATCATCACGGTGTTGGCGGCGAGCGCCCACGCCACCACTCGGGTGTGCACCTCGGCGACCCGTACCGCGTACGCGGCGAAGCCCACCTCGATCTGTGCGTATCCGCAGGTGGTGAGGATCAGGCCGAAGATCACCAGCCGTCGGAACGGGCGGTCGCGGAGCACGGTGAGGTAACCGCCGGGCGACGGCTCGTCGACGCCGCGACGGCTGCCGAGCCGGTGACCCACTCCCGGCAGGGTGAGCAGGATGATCGCCGGCAGCAGGTAGGTCACCGCGTCCAGCAGGTAGATCGTCTGGAAGGTGCCGAGGCGGGCGGTGTCGACGATCGCGCCGGACGTCATGCCACCGATGCCGATACCCAGGTTGAGCAGGGCGAAGTTCAGCCCGAAGACGCGTTGCCGCTCACCGTCGTCAGTCAGCGAGGCGAGGATCGTGTTCTGCCCGGACCAGATCGCCGAGCTGCCGACGGCGATCACGGTCATCACCAGCAGGGCTGACCCGGCCGAGTCGACAAGCGCCAGCGAGCCGGTCCCGACCGCCTCGATCAGCAGGCACGGCAGCACGATCCGACGTGCGCCGAACCGGTCGATCAGCGTCCCGCCCAGCGGCGACAGGGCCAGGGTGACCGCGCCGTACCAGCCGATCACGAGCCCGGCGCGGGCATCGGTGAGTCCGCGTACGTCGGTCAGGTAGATGAACAGGAACGGCAGGGTCAGGCCGCGCCCGATCGCCGACAGCAAGGTGCCGAGGAGGATCCGGCGGGCTTCTGGACGGCGAGGTAGGGCGCGACGCAGCATGTCCGGCATTCTGTGCGTTGGGTGTGACGTCAGGCGAACCCTTTTGGACGAAGCTCGGGCTCGCGGTGACCAACGCCACGACGGCAGCCGGTGTCGGCCCGGTCTGCGATGCTGGCCCGATGACCGGCACCTGGCGACACCTGCCTGCTTCCGCCCGCGCCATCGCGGTGACCGCCACGGCAGCCGTCGCCGCCGCCCAGGCCCGTGACGATGAGGAGTACGACGAGGCGGTCGCCGACCTGGCGGCTGACGAGCGGTCCGGTCTGGTGCTCGGGACGGTGGTCCGGCTCCTGCTAGAGGAGAGCCACCCGGATGGGTTGGACGGTGACGACATCCGCCAGGTGCTGGCGCGCTGCGTGCAGGACGCGATGCGCTGGCGGTCGGAGGTCGACCCGCACGTGGTGCTGGTCCTGTTGGCCGGCGCGCTGGGCGTGTACGACCCCGAGGGCGACGACGCGCCCCCGGACGCGTCCGCCCTGGCCCGGCACGCCCCGCTGCTGGTGGCCGATCTGCTGGCGGTGACGGGTGCGCCGTTGGACGGCTACCTGGCCGCCGCGTTCACCGAGATCGAGCGAAACGAGCGGCACGACTGACGGCGATAGGGCAGGGCCGCGACGCGAAGAGGGCACATCCGATCGATCGGATGTGCCCTCTTACCTCTGGTCGGGGTGGCCGGATTCGAACCGACGACCTCTTCGTCCCGAACGAAGCGCGCTACCAAGCTGCGCCACACCCCGAGGCGTGCCGACAAATAGTAGCCCACCCGCTCCGATGGTCAAACTCGGTACCCCCGCCGCCTGAGCCCGACCGGGATGATCGACTCGGCTTCCCTGAACGCGCGGTGTCCGGTCCGGGTGGATGGGCCGGTTTGCGGGAAGTCGAGTCGATCAACGGCGAGTCGATCAACGGCGAGTCGATCAAGCTAGCGGGGGATGAGGGTCAGGATGCTCGCCTCCGGGGGGCAGGCGAAGCGGACCGGGGCCGTCGGGTGGGTGCCGAGGCCGGCGGAGACGTGCAGCCACGAGTCCGAGCCCGGCCACCGGTGCAGCCCGCGCGCCATCGAGCGGGGCAGGCCGCAGTTGGTGACCAGCGCCCCGTACCCGGGGACGCACACCTGCCCGCCGTGGGTGTGCCCGGCCAGCAGGAGGCCGAAGCCGTCGGCGGCCATCTGGTCGAGCACCCGCGGTTCGGGGGAGTGCGTCACGGCGATGGACAGGTCGGCGGAGGACGCCACCCGGCCCGACACGGCCGGGTAGTCGTCCCGGTCGATGTGGGGGTCGTCGACGCCGACGAGGTCCAGCTCCCGGCCGCCGGCCTTGAGGCTCGTCCGGGCGTTGTTCAGGTCTGCCCAACCGGCGCCGGTGAAGACCTGGCGTAGCTCCTCGTAGGGCAGCTCGACGCCCTCGGTGTACTCCCGGTCGGGCAGGAAGTAGCTGAAGGGGTTCTTCAGCACCGGCCCGGTGTAGTCGTTCGACCCGAACACGAACGCCCCCGGATAGTCCAGCAGCGGTTGCAGCGCCCGCAGCACGCCCGGCACCGCACCGGGGTGCGCCATGTTGTCGCCGGTCACCACCACCAGGTCGGGATCCAGGGCGGCCAGCGACGCCACCCAGCGCTGTTTGCGGGCCTGGTTGGGCATCATGTGCAGATCCGACAGGTGCAGCACGCGCAGCGGCTCCGCGTCGGCCGGGAGCATCGGCACGTCGTACCGCCGCAGGGTGAACAGGTTGCGCTCGACGAGCGACGCGTACGCGAGGGTGGTCGCGCCAACCGCTGCGGTTCCGGCGGCGAGGCGGAATAGTGTGCGCTTTCGCATGGCGTTCAGGGTAGTTTGACCGTCCATGAGCACGCTGAAGGACCGCCTCACCGCCGACATGCGTTCCGCGCTCAAGGCGCGCGACGAGCTGACGACCTCCACGCTGCGGATGGCCCTGGCTGCCGTCGGCACCGCCGAGGTGGCCGGCAAGGCCAAGCGCGAGCTCACCGATGACGAGGTGCTCGCGGTGTTGACCAAGGAGGCCAAGAAGCGCCGGGAGGCGGCCACCGCCTTCGCCGACGCGGGCCGCACCGAGCAGGCCGCCAAGGAGACCGCCGAGGGCGAGGTGCTGGACCGCTACCTGCCCGAGCAGCTCTCGGATGCCGAGCTGACCGACCTGGTCGCGGGGGCGCTCGCCGCGGGCGGCTTCACCGGGAAGGCCCAGATGGGCCCGGCCATGAAGGCGGCCCAGGCCGCGGTGGCCGGCCAGGCCGAGGGGGGTCGGGTCGCCGCCGAGGTACGACGACAGCTGTCGGTCTAGTGCCTTTCGGTAACCGCTTCTGCAGAAATTGTCAACCACGTCCGCAAAAGTTGGGCTGCGAAGTATCGGCTGTGCGCCAGACCGAAATATGGTCTGAACCGAAGGCAAGCTTCTACTCGCGCGCTGCGGCCCGCTGTTCGAGTTTCAGTTCGGACAGCGGGCCGCAGTATTTATGTATCAGCAATTTTGTCGCGCATTCAGCAAGGGCGACTATTAACAGTTCGGCGAATCCATGATGCGGATTTTGTCCACCGTCCAGAAGCCCGTCGGAGTGCTGTTGTTGTTGACGTACTCGTTCGGGCCGAGGCAGCGCGTGTAGCCGTTCGTGTAGTGCAGCAGGGCACCGTCGTCGTTGCGGGAGTTGTAGACGTAGTAGGAGCCGTACGCCCCTGAGCTGAGGTTCTGGTAGGAGCTGGTGACATCCTTGTAGGCGGCCGTCCACGTCCTCGCGTTCCACTTGGCCTGAGTCTTGTAGAAGCACACCTGTGGATAGCCGCACCCGTAAGCAGTCGCGGCGCTAGCCGGTGAACCTATCGCCGTGGTAACAGAAATTGCGGCAACCACGCTTGCCGTCATCGTGCTAAGAATACGCCTGATCCGCATGTCTTTCCCCCGTCTGCGTTAAGGACTTAATGACGACTCTATAGGACGGGCTGAGGCGCAAGCAAGAGTGAAGGTGGTCATTGTTTGGTGGACGGTATGTGGTTTTTGTGATGGCTTGCTGTCTATGCCTCCCAAAAGAGTCGACGTAGTGGGCAGAAAAGTTGTCGCTGGCCGCACGAGTGCTCGGAGCAGTGGGTGCAATTCTTTGCAGCGGATCAGAGACTGTGCCGCGTCTTCGCTGGGCCCGCGTCAGTGAGGCGTCGGCGTCTAACAGAACGGGCGGGCACCCCCGAGAGAGGGTGCCCGCGCGTCTAACAGAACGGGCGGGCACCCTCGAGAGAGGGTGCCCGCCCGTTCGCGTGTGTTGCCGGGCCTCAGCCGCCCGGACGGTTACCGGGTCGGCCGGGCGGGTTGCCGGGCTGCCCCGGCTTGTTGCTGTCCGGCGGAGTGCCGCCGGCGCCGGTGCTGATCTGGATGGTGACCACGCCGCCCTTGATGGTGCGCCCGTCCGGGCTGGTGCCGGCGGCGGTGCCCGCCGGGCAGGACGACGCCACCTTCGTTTCGGACACGACGGGCTCGAAGCCCGCGCCCTTGATCCGGGACTTCGCCGTGTCGACCGGCTGGCACTTCACGTCGGGGATGCTGCGCTGGTCACCCTCGGAGATCTTCTGGCCCGGGGGTTCGAAGTTGATGCGCGGCTTGCCCTTCATGGCGTCCCGCAGCGTCTCGTACACCGGCGGGTTGATGCCGTCCTTCTCGGCGTGCTTCATCTTGACGTTCGTCTGCGGCCAGTCCGGGTCGGCCATGATGCCGGCCACCGCGTACTGCTTGGTCATCGCGACCAGCGCGGCGGTCTTCTCGGAGTCGGTGGTGCCGGACTTGCCGGCCACCGGCGCGTCGACGATGCCCTTCACCACGGCGGCCGTACGGCTGCTGCCGCACTTGCTGGTCTTGGAGTTGTCGCCGACCGGGCAGCGAGCGGCGTCGACGGCGGCGCGGGCTACCTCGGTGCTGAACCGCTTCTCACAGCGCGGGTTGGCGATGTCCAGCTTCTTGCCCTCCGGGTCGCGGATCTCCTGCACCGGGATCGGCTCGCAGTACTTGCCGTCCGCCGCGAGGGTCGCGTACGCGTTGGCCAGGTCCAGCGGAGTGGTGGAGGAGACGCCCAGGGTGAAGGCGCCCCACTGGTGGGCCGCCTCCTTCGTAGCGGCGAACTTGGCGTCGTTGCTGGCCCGGAACTGGATGCCGGCCCGCTTGGCGACGTCGACCACGTTCTCCGCGCCGACCTGCTGCTCCAGCGGCACGAAGTACGTGTTGACCGACTGGGCGAACGCGGTCCACATGTTCTGCACGCCACCGGCCTTCTTGCCGGAGTTGGTCGGGCAGTAGAAGTGGGTGCCGGGGCAGGCCGCTTCGCTGCCGCTTTCGATGATGTACTCCGACTTGAACTGCTGCGGCGCGTTCATCGAGTAGCTGAGCGGAACGCCCTTCTCCAGGGCCGCCACGATCGTGAAGATCTTGAAGGTCGAGCCGGCCTGGTAGCCGGCGATGCCGTCGCCGCCGGTGAGCAGCGGGTTGACCGTCGCCGGGTAGTTGCCCCGGATGCCCCGCTTGCTCTTCGCCGGATCGCTGGAAAGCTTGTTCTTCCGGTTCTTCGGGTCGTCCAGCTTGAACTGCCGGTTGACCGCCAGCGCCCGCACCCGGCCCGTGCCCGGCTCGACCACGGCGACCATGGCGGCTTCCTTGCTGTTCTCGCCCTTGGCCTTGCGGACCGCCTTGTCGGCGCCCTTCTGCGCCTGGACGTCGATCGACGTGACGACGGTGTAGCCGCCGCTCTTGAGCCGGCGCTCACGGTCGTACGAGGTCGAGCCGAACGTCGGCTGCTGCATCCACCAGCGGTAGAAGTAGTCGCAGAAGAAGCCCCAGCTGTTGACGTTGGTCGCGACACAGCCGTTCGGGGTGCGCTTGTCCTGCACCTTCAGCTTGACCGCCTTGGCGGCGTCGGCCTCCTGCTGGGTGATGGCCTTGGTGTCGACCATGTTCTGGATGACGTAGTTACGACGGTCCAGCGCCAGCGGGTAACCGCTCTTGGTGGTCGGGTCGTTCGTCGTCGGGGCCTTGACCATGCCGGCCAGCAGCGCCGCTTCCTCGATCTTCAGCTTGCTCGGCGGCTTGCCGAAGTAGACCTGGCTGGCCGCGTAGATGCCGTACGCGCCATTGCCGAACGAGGCGAGGTTGAGGTAGCGGGTCAGGATCTCGTCCTTGGAGAACTCCTTGTCGACCTGGAGGGCGAGGCGCATCTCGCGGAGCTTGCGGGCGCTCGTGTCCTCGGTCGCCGCGACCACGTCGGCCGGGTGGGTGGCCGAGTAGGCGATCGCCAGCCGGACGTACTGCATGGTCAGCGTCGAGGCGCCCTGGCGGCCGGCGCTCTCGTTCTGGTTGTTGACGAACGCGCGGGCGACACCGTTGATGTCGACGCCGTTGTGCTTGTAGAAGTCGTGATCCTCGGCCGCGATGATGGCCTTGATCATGTACGGCGAGATGTCGGCGTGCTTCACGTCTCGCCGGTTCTCGTCGTACATCGTCGCAAGCGGGGTCTTGCCGTCCGAGGCCAACAGGTAGCTGATCTGTGGCGCGCGGGCCACCGTCAGCTCCGTTGGCAGGTTGCCGAATGTCTCGGCGCCGGCCTTCGCGGCCAGTCCGGACATCGCCACCGCGGGGAAGGCCGCCGCAGCGACCACCACGCCAGCCAACAGGCCACATATGAGCAGCGATGCGGCGTTGGTCAGCACATTGTGGTCACGTTTCCGCATCCAGGTCACCTCGGCATGGTACGCGAGTAGGGAACGAGGGGCGCCTGGGCGTCTTTCCCCATTTCCTGCGCGCGCTGCCCTCGTTGTGCTAAACGCATGACCCCCGGTACGAGGTTGCGTGTGATCGGCGTGAGTCTCCTCCGTTTGGTGGAGGCGGCGCAGCGTTTTCGTGGACCTCGGCGGGGTAACCGGCGGTCGAGAGCCCGGGAAGCCGGGAGTGTCCGGAATGATGGATTTCGCCGACAACGTTGCGTAATCGGTCGACTACAGAGCATGATGATGGCGGCGACAGCGCCACATGTCGTCCGCGCCGCCTTGGGGAAGGCGAGCCGGGCGATCGGGGGGAATTGCCGGCTGCCGTGCAACGAGGTCGGTAGGTACTGCAAGGGGGGACGAGTACACATGGGCATGATCACTGACTGGCCGTCGCTGGCGGCGTGTCAGAACGGGGACCCGGACGCGTTGTTCGTACAGGGCGCCGAACAGAACGTGGCCAAGCGGATCTGCCGGAGCTGCCCAGTTCGGTACGAGTGCCTGGCCGACGCGCTGGACAACCGGATCGAGTTCGGTGTGTGGGGCGGTATGACCGAACGCGAACGCCGAGCGTTGCTGCGTCGTCACCCGCAGGTGACGAGCTGGCGCAAGATGTTCGAGGCAGCGATGAAGAAGAACAGCAAGGACAAGGCCGGCAAGGACAAGATCCTGGTCACCGCGGCAACCTGACGCCGCTCACGACCGGCTGATCGCCGCGCCGATCGTCCGTAGCCCGTCGACGTCGTGCACGTCGGCGGGCTGCGCCGTCACCGACACCGCCGGCACCGCCGGGAACGCCTCGGTGAACCGCGCGGCGACCTGCTGCTCGCGTACCGCCTGACGTGCCAGCGCCGCGTGCGCCCGCAGCACGTCGGCGGTGCCCTCGTGGCCACCCAGCTCGGCCAGCCGCTCCGCGGCGGCGCGACTCCGCTCGGCGTCCAGCTTCGGGACCACCGGGCGGTGCACCCGGTTGAGCACCAGGCCGGCGAGCGGCATCTTCTCCTCGCGCAGGCGGCCCGCGAAGTAGGCGGCCTCCCGGACCGCGTCCGGCTCCGGCGTCGCGACCAGCAGGAAGGCCGTCTCCCCCGCCTGGAGGATGCGGTACGTCTGCTCGGCCCGCTGCCGGAAGCCCCCGAACATCGAGTCGAGTGCGGCCACGAAGCCGGACAGGTCGGTGAGCAGCTGCGCGCCGAGAACCTTCTGCACCACCTTCGAGAACATCCCGAACGACGCCGTGACCAGGCTGAACATGCTCCGCCCGCCACTGCGCGCCGGTGCCAGCAGCAGGCGCAGCATCCGACCGTCGAGGAAGCGGGAGAGTCGGGCCGGCGCGTCCAGGAAGTCCAGCGCCGAGCGGGACGGCGGGGTGTCCACCACGATCAGGTCCCACTCGCCGCGCGCGTGCAACTGGCCCAGCTTCTCCATCGCCATGTATTCCTGGGTGCCGGCGAATGTCGAGCTCATGGCCTGGTAGAACGGGTTCGCGAAGATCTCCGCGGCCTTCGTCGGGTCGGTGTGCTGGAGCACCACGTCGTCGAAGGTGCGCTTCATGTCCAGCATCATGGCGTGCAGCTCACCGCCGCTGGCCTCGACGTCGATGCCCTTGACCTGCCGGGGCGTGTTGTCCAGCTCGGTCAGGCCCAGCGACTGGGCGAGCCGGCGGGCCGGGTCGATGGTGAGCACCACGGTGCGGCGGCCGTGCTGCTCGGCGGCCCGCAGCGCCAGCGCGGCGGCCGTGGTCGTCTTTCCCACCCCGCCGGCACCGCAGCACACGACGATCCGCACGCCCGGGTCGGCGAGGATCTGGTCGACGTCCAGCTGCGGCGCCGCGTCTTCGGAAGGCACCAATCGAGCGTATCGGGCCGCGTCGGTCCATGCGCCCGTGCTGAGCTCAGGTGTGAGTCAATCGGCGTGGACGAGGGCCTGGGCCAGGGCCGCGAGGCCCGTCCGGTCCACCCCGTCCGGCAGCAACGGCAGCTCGACCATCGGCAGCCCCAGCTCCACCAGGTCGGCGCGGAGGGAATCCTCCAGTTCGCGCCGGATGAGCTGGTCCCGTGCTTCGTCGTGCAACCCGGCCACGATGTCCTGATCGGCCGGCAGGCCAGCGGCGACCAGACCCCGCCGCAGGTCCGCCGCGGTGACCGCAGGGCCGGCCGGCAGCGCGGGCCGGGCGCCGTTGACGATCACCTTCCCGATGCCGAAGCCGAGGGACGTCAGGTCGGCGATGGCGTCGACCGTCTCCTGCACCGGCATCTCCTCCAGGAGGGTGACCACGTGCACGGCCGTCATCGGGGAGCGCAGCAGCGCGGACACCCCGTCGCTCTGGGTCTTGATCGGGCCGACCTTGGCGAGCCGGGCCGTCTCGGCCGTCACGTTGAGGAAACGACCGATCCGACCGGTGGGCGGCGCGTCCAGGACCACGGCGTCGTACGCGCGCCGCTGCCCCGAGGTGCGGGTCGTGGCCTCCTTCACCTTGCCGGTGAGCAGCACGTCCCGCAGGCCCGGGGCGATGGTGGTGGCGAAGTCGATGGCCCCCAGCTTGCGCAGCGCCCGCCCCGCCGCGCCCAGCTTGTAGAACATGTCGAGGTATTCGAGCAGGGCCTCCTCGGCGTCCACCGCGAGCGCGCGCACCTCACCACCGCCGGGCGCGTCGGCGAGGTGTCGCTCCTCGTACGGCAGCGGGTCGAGGCCGAAGAGTTGGGCGATGCCCTGTCGCCCCTCCACCTCCACCAGCAGGGTGCGCCGGCCACCGGCAGCCAGCGCCAGGGCCAGCGCTGCCGCCACGCTGGTCTTGCCGGTGCCGCCCTTGCCGGTCACGACGTGGAGGCGGGCCGACCATCCGCTACCGGCCGGGTCGGACGGCCGCTCAGGTGCACGCACCCGTCGAGCCTATCCAGGGCGACGGGTCACGCGACCTCGCAGACCCACCAACCCGTCTTCTGCACCACGGTGAAGCGCAGGTCCTGGTCGGCCACCTTCTCGTCGGCCGTGGTCATGGTGACCCGCGTGGAGACGGTGGCCCGGTCGCCGGTCTGGTTGTCGACCTTCGGGGTGGTCCACTTGAACCGGGGGTTCTGGTACGTGGCGGCGTACTTCTCCACCTCGGCCACCTTGGCGGCGATCTTCTTGTCGTCGCGCGAGGCGGCGCAGACGTGGTCGGCGGCCTTCCCGGCGTCCCGATCCTTGTAGACGGCGGTGAGGAACTCGTCGACGGCGACCGCCGGCTCCTTCGCGCCCTCGCCGGACTCGGCGTTACGCAGGGTCAGGAACGTTACGACGCCACCGCCCACGCAGAGCACCATGATCACGGCCAGCGCGATGGCCGCGATCAGCAGGCCGCGCTTCTTCTTCGGCTCGGTGCCGCCGGCGTACGGCGGGTAGCCGGGCGGGGGCGGCGGAATCGCGCCCGGGGAGACGGGCAGCGCCGACGTGTCGGCCGGGCCTCCGGTCGGCGGGACGCCACCGGGCGGGGCGGGGGCGACCGGCGCTCCGGGCTGCGCGGGAAACGCCCCTGCCCCAAGCTGGCCGGAAGAGACAGGCTGGCCGGAGACGGGCTGGCCGGAGACGGGCTGGCCGGAGACGGGCTGGCCGGAGACGGGCTGACCGGGCACGGGCTGGCCGGGGAGGGCGAGCTGACCACCGGGGACGGATTGGCCGGACCCGGCGCTCTGTTCGGGGAGCGCCGGCTGGCTGGCCCCGGCGGGCTGGCTGGGCTGCGTCGACGGGCCGGGCTGGGCCGGGATGACGGGCTGGCCCGGTGTGGCCGGCGTGCCGGACTCGCCGGTGGAGATCGTCGGGTCGGACTGCCCGGGGCTGGCCGCTGCCTCGGGCTGGGCGGTGGGGTCCGGGTGGGCCGGCGGAAGAGCGCGCGGGCCGGCCTGGTCGCCGCTGGGCGGTTGGGTCATCTCGTTCCCCCGGGGGTGCGGCGCCCGGCCGCCACCCCGGGCGCCGAGCGAGATCGAGCGGGCGGCCGGGCGCTGCGCGACCGTCCGACCGAGAGGGTAGCGGCCGACCGCCGGTTCGGTGTCGCCCCTACCGCGCCGTACGTCGCTTCTGGACCCGGAGAAGCGGATGGTGACATCCGACGCAGTCGGGATTCCTGCCTCCGGTCTGTCACATATGTGACTCAGGGTGACTGATCGTGCGCGTCCTGTTGGCGGGACCGCCCCCGTGGACCTACCTTCGTCCCGGTGCGGGGGACCGGAACGGTTGGTTGAACCCGACCGGAAGCGTGATCCGAGAGGTACGACCGGAGGCAGTTCATGCGCGACGCGGACAACATCCCTCGCACCCACTTCCCGACCAACGACCGGCAACGGCGGCTCGGGTCCACGGGTGAGGTGGCCGGCGGGCTGGTCGGCAACCTGCCCATCAACGAGCGGTCGTACCGCCGGGTTTCGGAGCCGCCGGAGATCGCCCGAGCGTCGAACCGACCGGTCGAGCGGTTGCGGGACGACGACGAGCCGGGCTTCGTCATCCACCTGCCGATCCGGGTGCCCGATCTGGCGGCGGCGACCATGTTGGCCGGGCGGGTCGCGGTGTCGCTGGGCTTCCTGCCGGAACTGGACGCGGGCGAGACGACCGTGTCGAACGCGGACGACCAGAACAACCGGCACCGGGTCTTCTGCGACCTGTTGCTGCCCGACCGCTCGCGTTGCCCGCAGGGGTACGGGCACGAGGGGCCCTGTGGAGAGCTGCCGGCCACGCCGGAGCAACGTCCCGCGCCCCGCCCGGCCAGCGGACCGTAGGCTGTGCCTCGACGAAGTCCGCACCACGAGGGAGCCCTCCAGCGATGCAGAAGTGGGAATACTCCACGGTCCCTCTGCTGGTCCACGCGACCAAGCAGATCCTCGACAACTGGGGTGAGGACGGGTGGGAGCTCGTCGCCGTGGTCCCCGGCCCCAACCCGGACCAGCTCGTGGCATACCTGAAGCGGCCCAAGGCGTGAGCGCCGGTACTCCGGCGCGGCGACGCTCCGCGATCGCGAACGACGAGGTGACGCGATGAGCAACGGCCCCCACGCGAAGCTCGCCGAGCTGGGTCTCGAACTGCCCGACGTGGTGCCGCCGGTGGCCAGCTACGTGCCGGCCGTGCAGTCCGGGCAGCACGTGTACGTCTCGGGCCAGTTGCCCATGGCCGAGGGTAAGCTCCTGGCGACCGGCAAGGTCGGCGCGGGGATCTCCGCCGAGCAGGCCAAGGATCTCGCCCAGCGGTGCGCGCTCAACGCGCTGGCGGCGGTCGACTCGCTGGTCGGCCTGGAGAACGTGGTCAAGGTGGTCAAGGTGACCGGTTTCGTGGCCTCGGCCCCCGGGTTCATCGGCCAGCCCGCCGTGATCAACGGTGCCTCCGACCTGTTCGGCACCGTCTTCGGCGAGGCCGGCCGTCACGCGAGAAGCGCGGTAGGCGTGGCCGAACTCCCCCTGGACGCCCCGGTGGAGATCGAACTGATCGTCGAGGTCGCCTGACCCCACCGCGATCTTGCACTTCCTGTCCCGACGAATGCCGTGAACAGGCATGAAGTAACAGCAGGAAGTGCAAGATCGCGGGGAGTGTCGGGCGGGGTCGTACGATCGCAGCCATGAGCGGGCACGTGACTGGGGCCGTGGCGGCGTTGGCTGGCGAGCTGCCGGCGTGGGTTTCGCTGCTACGCGCGCCCAACCCGGGGCCGATGACCCTCGACGGGACCAACACCTGGGTGCTGCGCGCGCCGGACGCCGACCACGCCGTGGTGGTCGACCCCGGGCCGGCCGACGAGGGGCACCTGAAGCGGATCGCGGAGCAGGGCCCGATCGGCCTGATCCTCATCACCCACGGGCACCCCGACCACACCGAGGGCGCCGCCCGCCTGCGTGAACTGGTCGGTGCGCCGGTCCTCGCCGCCGACCCGGCGCACACCATCGGCGGTACGCCACTGAGCGCCGAGACCACGCTCGACGACACCCTCGGCATCCGCCTGCTGAACACCCCCGGACACACCGCCGACTCGGTCTGCTTCCTGGTTGAGTGCGGCGACGAGCGGGTGGTGCTCACCGGTGACACCATCCTGGGCCGCGGTACCACCGTGGTGGCCCACCCGGACGGGAACCTCGGCGACTACCTGGGCAGCCTCGAGCTGCTGTCCTCGTACACCGGGATCGCGGCGCTGCCGGGCCACGGCCCGGCGCTGGCCGACTGCGCCGCCGCCGCCGAGTTCTACCTCGCCCACCGGCGTGCCCGGCTCGACCAGGTCCGGTCGGCTGTCGACGCCGGCGCCCGGACGCCCGCCGACGTGGTCGCGGCGGTCTACGCGGACGTGGACCGCTCGCTCTGGTGGGCGGCGGAATGGTCGGTCCGTGCCCAGCTGGAGTATCTGGGCGTCGACAGCGGGGAATCCGCGCCGGGGGTCAGTGGGTTGGAGCACACGTGACCTGCCCGGTGTGCGGAACCGTCGCCGTCCCCGGCGCACGGTTCTGCCACAACTGCGGCGCCGCGCTACCGGCGGCCGCCTCGTTGCCGGCGGCCGAGCGCCGGGTCGTCACCGTTCTCTTCGGTGACCTCTCCGAATTCACCTCCTGGTCGGAGGACCTCGACCCGGAACGCGTCGGCGCGGTCACCGACCGCGTGCTCGCCGCCCTGGCCGGTGCCGTCAAGACCTTCGGCGGGCACGTCGACAAGCTGACCGGCGACGGGATCATGGCGGTCTTCGGGGCCCCGGTGGCGCACGAGGACGACGCCGAGCGGGCCGTCCGGGCCGCCCTGTCGATGCAGCGGGCGGTGCGCCGGGTGCTCGACGACGAGCGGGGCGGCGGCGCGCCGCTCGGTCTGCGGGTCGGCCTGAACACGGGCGACGTCATCGCGGGCATCCAGGCCGCCATCGAGTACACGGTCATCGGCGACACGGTGAACACCGCCGCCCGGCTGGCCGACGCCGCTGCCGTCGGCGCGGTCTACGCCGGCGGGCGCACCGCCGCCGCCACCCGGCACGTCGCCTCCTGGCGGGCGCTGCGCCCGCTGCGGCTCAAGGGCAAGCGGGAACCGGTCGAGGCGTACGAGCTGCTGGGCCTGTTGGACGCGCCGGGCACCCGCTCGGGTCTCGGCGACGAGGCGCCCTACGTGGGCCGGGAGACCGAGATCGGGCGGATCGCCGGCCGACTCGCCGAGGTGATCGACCAGGGTGACCCGCGGGTGCTGCTGATGACCGCCGAGGCGGGCATCGGCAAGTCCCGGTTCGCCGCCGAGGTCGAGCGCCTCGCGGCCGGGTACGACGTGGGCGCCGGCCGGTACGCGGCGCACACCGGCGCGCGGGTGCTGTCGGTGCGCTGCGCCGCCTTCGGCGAGCGGCGTCGGCTCGCGCCCCTGGCCGACCTGGTCCGTGCCGCCGTCGGTCTCCCCAGCGACGCGGCCACCGCGCTGACCCGGCCGGCCGTGGAGGAGCGGCTACGCCGACTCGGCCAGCGTCTCGCCCGCTCGGGTGAGACGGTTCCGATCGCCAATGACCAACTGCTCGCCCTGCTCGGCTACGCCGAACTGCCCGCGCACGCCGGCACCGACAACGGCGAGTGGGGCGCCGCGGGTACGGCGGCCGCCGACGCCGAGGCGGTGCCGAGCGCCGTGGCCGACCTGCTCAGTGGGCTCGCCTCGGAAGCGCCGCTGGTGATCGTGGTGGACGACCTGCACGACGCGACCGCCGAGACCATCAGCGCCCTCGGGGCGACCCTCTCCCGACTCACCGGCCCGGTGCTCGTCCTGCTGCTCGGCCGCCCCGAGCTGGTCCGTACCGCCGGTGCGTTGACCCGGGTCGCGGACGCCGAGGTGCACTCCCTGCCGCCGCTGCGGGGCGCCGACGCGGCCCGCCTGCTCACCAGTTATCTCGGCGGCGGGAAGTTGCCGCCGGCGGACGCCGACCGGCTGCTCGCCACCGCCCAGGGCAACCCGTTCTACCTGGCCGAGTTGGTCACCCTGCTGATCGAGCGTGGCGCGCTGACCACCGCCGCCAACACGCGGGACCAGGACTCGTCCGGCTGGCGGTTGGTACCCGGCTCGCTGGGCAGCCGGCTGCTCTCCCGGGACCTCGCGGCCGTCCTCGCCGCCCGGATCGACGCGCTGCCCCCGGACGCCCGTTCCGTGCTGCGCGACGCCGCCGTCGTCGGCGACACCGTGCCGACGGGCGCGCTGGAAGCGCTCCGCGAACAGCGCCGGGACGGGAGACCGTCGGCGGTGGTCGCCGTCGAGTTCGACCGGGCCGTCGAGGAGCTGCTGCAACGCCGCATGCTGCACCGCACCCGCTCCGGGTACGCGTTCGCCACCCCGCTCATGCGGGAGGCCGCGTACGCCGGGGTGAGCAAGGCGGAGTTGGCCGAGCGGCACGCCGCGTTGGCCCGCTGGGCCGCGCCGGCCGAGGGTGTCACGGCGGGCGGCTTCTCGGAGGAGGCCCGCGACGACTTCGTGGCCGCACACGTGCAGCGGGCGGCCACGCTCGCCGACGCGGTGAAACTGCGACCGGACGCGCCGGCCCGCGCGGTGGTCCCGCTCGGGATCGCCGCACTCGGCCGGGCCGCCCGCCGCTCGCTGTCCGCCGGGGAGCCCGCCCTCGCCGTCGAGTACGCCGAACGCGCCAGCGAACTGGCCCGCGACGGGGTGCCGGCGACCGACCGGGTGGTGCACGCCCGCGCGCTGTTGCAGATCGGTCGGGTCGTGGACGCGCTCGCCTTCGCCGAGAAGATCGCCGCGAACGCGGGGGACGACGCCACCCGGGCCAGCGCCCTGCTGCTCGCCGGGCAGGCCCAGCAGACGCTCGGTGAGCAGGGCCGGGCGGAGGCCGCCTGGCAGGAGGCGTTGCAGGTGGCCACCGCCGAAGGGCTGCCCACGCTGCGCGCGTCCGCCATGCGCCGGCTCGGCATGGGCGACTTCGTGGCCGGTCGGCTGAGCCAGGCGAGCAGCCGGCTGGCCGCCGCGTACCAGGTCAGCCTCGCCGCGCAGGATCGGCGCGGGCAGGCCTGGTCGCTGCAGAACCTGGCGTGGGTGACCACCACCCGGGGCGACTTCGCCGGCACCGACGCCGTGCTCGGTCGGGCCGCACGGCTCTTCGCCGAGCTGAAGGACCCGTACGGTCGGGCCTGGCTCCGGGGCACCACCGCGTTCGCCCGGCTGCTCGCCGGTCGGCTGCGCGAGGCGTGCCGCCTGGCGCAGGTCTTCCTGCCCTTCGGCGAGCGGGTGGGCGAGGCGTGGGCGGTGGGTACGCTGCGCGCGGTCGCCGCGTTCGCCACCGCCGAGCTGGGCGACCTGGCCGAGGCGGACCGGGAGGCCCGCCGCGCGTACCGCGAGTTCGCGGCCGCCTCCGACGACTGGGGGCGCGGGTTCGCGCTGGTGGTCCGGGCCGTCGTGGCGCGCGGGCTGGGCGAGCCGGAACACGCGGCCGACCTGCTCACCGACGCCCTGGTGTACGCCGAACAGACCTCCCACCCGCTGCTCACCGGGATGGCCGGCACGCTGCGCGGCTTCGTGGCGCTGGACATGGGCGACCACGAGACCGCCGAGCAGGCTGCCCGGGCGGTGTTGACGGCCGTCGAGCCGCACAACCCGCAGGCGCCGGCGCAGGTCGCGCCCCGGGTGCTGCTGGCCACCGCCCGACTGGCGGCCGGCGATCCGGCGACCGCGGTCGGGCTGCTCGCCCCCGTGGCGACGGCCGCCGCCACCACGCCCTCCCTGCTCCTGTCCCGCCGCCAGACGATGGCCCGGTACGCGTCGGCTCTGCTTGCCCACGGTCAGCTGGAGCAGGGGCTGGACTGGGCCCGACGGGCGGTCGCCGCACCCGCCGAGGACGTACGCAGCCAGGTGATCGCGGCGAGCGTGCTCGCCGAGGCGTTGGCGGCCTGCGGTCACCCGGCCGAGGCCCGGTCCTGCGCCGACGAGGCGGTCCGCCTGGCGTACGCGACGGAACAGCGCAGCGAACGACGGGCCGCCAAAGCCCTCCGGGAGCGCCTGACCCCCACGAGCCCCCCGCTTGGTGATCATGAAGTTGTCGCCACCGACGCCGGCGTGTCGACGCAATAACTTCATGATCGCCGCCGAGGGCGGGTGGGGTTCGGTGGGTTTTGGCGGTTCTGGGGATGTGGTTGTCCCGGGGAGCGGCTAGCGTGTCACCACCGCGCGGTGCTCCACAGTGGTGACCGTCGCCGTGCCTGGGGGAGGCCCACCATGAAGCTGCCGCGTTCCGTCGCCGGCTGGACCATCGCGGTCTTCGGCGTCCTGGCGCTCGTGATGGGCGCCGTGGGACTGCTCTGGCCGGAGGCGCAGTTGCGCATGCTCGGGTTCGAGGTGCCGGCGACACGTTCCTCCGGTGACTACACCGGCACCTTCCTGCTGGCGTCCTCGATGGCGGCGTTCAACATGGGCGTCTACTACCTGCTCGCGACGGTCACCGAGTGGCGGTCGTTCTACCGGTTCACGGTGGTGTTCCGGTTGGTCACCTTCACCGTGTTCACCATCGCCGTGCTGGCCGACATCGCTCCCGACAGGTTCTTCGGCGTGGCCGCGTGGGAAGGGCTCGGTGCGGTGGCGACCGCAATCGGCCTGCGGGTGGACGCTCGCCGGGGCACGCCGCCCGCCTCTGCCGCTCCAGCGCCGGCCGCTTCGGCGGACGCGGTGCGCTGAGCCACCGGCAGGGTTGGGTATTTTCGAGCGGTGACCGACACCCCGACCGGCGGCCTGCCGGTGCCGATCGTGCCCGGTCTGACTGATTTGCGGGTCTTTGCCCGAGGTGGTTACGCCACCGTCTACCAGGCCACCCAGATCTCCGTCGACCGCGAGGTCGCCGTCAAGGTGGAAAATCGCACGCTGGACAGCGAACGCGACCAGGCCCGCTTCCTGCGCGAGGCGCGGGCGGCCGGACGGATGTCGTCGCACCCGCACGTCGTGGACCTCTTCGACGTCGGCGTCACCGTCGACCAGCACCCGTACCTGATCATGGAACTCTGCGACGGGTCGTACGCCGAGCGGATGCGCAACTCGCCGCTCGGCCCGGTGGAGGCCCGCGACCTCGGCATCAAGATCGCCGACGCGTTGGCCCACTCGCACGGTGCCGGAGTGCTGCACCGGGACGTCAAGCCCGCGAACATCCTGTACTCGCACTTCAACTCGGCGGTGCTTGCCGACTTCGGGCTGGCCGTACTGGCCGAGGCTCGGGACGCCTCGGTCACCCTGGAGGTGCTCACCCCGGCGTACGCGCCACCGGAGATGTTCAGCCACAGCCCGCCATCGCCGGCCGTTGACGTGTACGCGCTCTGCGCCACCCTCTACGCGGTGATGCACGGCCGACCGCCGCGGTGGCAGTCCGAGCGCAACCCCAGTCTGGTGACCGTGCTGGAGATGTTCAGCCAGCCCATCCCCGCCCTGCCCGGCGTCCCGGACGAGCTGATCGACGTGCTGCGGCTCGGCATGGCCAACGATCCGGGCGATCGGCCGTCCGCCCTCGAACTGCACGACCTGCTCGCCACCCTGCCGTTCGGCGGGCCGGCCGCCCCGGTGAGTGGCGCCCCCATCAGTGGTGGCGCCTCGATCGGCGGTGGCTCGCCCAGGTCCGGCCTGTACGGCACGGGCCAGCCCGGTCCCCGTCCACCGGTCGAGGACACCCGCCCCGGCGTGCCCGGCGGCCGGCGCTGGCGGCGACGCTGGTTCCTCGGAGGCGCCGGCGTGCTGGCGCTCGCCGCCTCCGCCACCACCGGCGCCTGGGTGGCCAGCACTGACGGGTCGCCCAGCCCGTCCCCCTCGGTGACCCGGGTCGCGGCGCCGGCGACCGGACCACTGCCCGGTTGTGCCGGCGTGCCGACCGAACTGCCCAGTGGCGCCCACTGTCTGCCCGAACTGGAGTGCTTCGGCCCGGTGCGCATCCGCGGCGAACGTGCGGAGGCCGCGCGGGTCCCCTGCGACGGCCGGCACACCTGGGAGGCGTACGCCGAGGGCGTCCTGCCGGTGCCGCTGCTGGGCGCGGACCACGACGAGGTGGTCGCCGCCGAGCAGGTACGACAGGTCTGCAGCACCACGACGTTCCGGCTGACCACCGAGATCACCGAGCCGGCCGGCTGGCACCTGGAGGTGTTGCCCCCCGTCGACGGCAACATCGACCGGGTCTACCGCTGCCTGGCCGGCCGGGGCGTCGACGCGCTCACCGCCCCCACTCTCACCGGTCGCTGAACCCGCCGCGCGCTCGTCCCCGCTCCCGCACCGCCCGCAACGCGTCCCGGCTGTCCAGCGCGTCGAGGGTGTCCGCGTCGATGCCGTACGGCATCAGGTCCGGTAAGGCGGTGGGGTGCGGCTGCTCCGCCGGCTCCGGTTCGTCACGCTGTCGGGCGGCGGACACGGCGACCGTGGCAACCGTCGCCAGCAGCACGCACAGCAGCGCGAGAACGACCCCGACGAGGTCCTGCCGGCGCAGGACGACCAGCAGGATGAGCAGCGCGAGGGCACCCGGCGCCGCGACCGCCGCCACCATCCGCGCATCGATCCTGGAGAGTCGATTCACCCTTCCAGCATGTCGTGACCCGGCTCGCTGTCAACCGCAGAGGCGATCCGCCACGCCGATCGGCGTCGATCGAACGGTTGGGTCGACCTGACCGATCGGTATGCGTACGCAGTGGACTCGTCTCGCTACTCTCGGTGTTCCGCAGGCTGGTCCGTCAGCGAGGTCGCCCATGAACGTACGCATGCCCCGGTCCCGGCTCCGCTCGGTCGCGACGACGCTGGCCGTCGCCCTGACCCTCACCCTGGCCGCCGCGGCCGGATGCGACAGCCGCAAGGAGCCGGACCTTCCGTCGGTGCAGCAGAAACTGCGGGAGTCGCACATCTATGGTCAGTCGACGCTGCGCATCGGCGTCGCCAACAAGGAGCCGCTGATGGGCGACCTGCGTAACGGCCAGTACGTCGGCTTCGACGTCGAGATCGGCAGGTACATCGCTGCCTCGCTCGGCTACCAGGGCGAGCAGCGGCTGGAGTTCGTGTCGGTGGCCACCGAGAACCGGATCCCGGCGCTGCAGGGCGGCACGGTGGATCTTGTGGTGTCCAGCTTCTCGATGACCGAGGAGCGCGAGAAGCTGGTCAGCTTCGCCGGCCCGTACTTCGTCACCACCCAGGAGGTGTTGGTGCCGGTCCGGCTCAAGGACAAGATCCGCACCATTGAGGACCTGCGTGACCCGGCCTACAAGGTCTGCACCAGTGGCGGGTCCACCTCGGAGGCCGAGCTGGAGAAGCACCAGGTCAGAACGTTCGTGGTGCTGGACGTGGGGGACTGCGTCGACGGTATCCGGGCCGGCCGGTACGACGTGGTGAGCTCCGACGAGACGATCCTCGCCGGCTTCATGTCCATCTACCCGAGGGAGTTCGAGGTCGTGGACATGCCGTTCGGCACCAGCGAGCTGCTGGGCATCGGCGTGCCGATCGGCGACCCCGCGCTGCGTGACCTCGTCGCGTACTTCCTGCAGAAGAGCTACCTGCTGGGCCGCAACGGGGAGGCGAGCCCCTGGCAGATCGCGTACAACAGCACCCTCGGGCCGTGGATGCGCGTCGAGAAGCGTCAGCCGCAGCCGCTGAATGTGCCGGATCTGGTGGACTTCGACGACAAGACGCCCACGTCGTGAGCACGACGCCGACCGCCACCGACGGCCCGGTTCCACCGCCCCGTACGCCGGTGCCGGTCGAGCCGACAACCCAGGTCGAGTCCGGACGCGCGCCCTGGGACCCGTCGGAACGGCGGGCGCGGGCCAGCCAGTCGTTCTGGACCGCAGTGGTGGGCGTGCCGGCGATCTTCTCGGTGCTCCGGCTCGGCGTGGAGGCGGGCGGCGAGCTACAGACCACCCTGTTGCTGGTCGCCAACGTCGGGACGGTCAACCTGCTCGCGGGTTTCCTCACCACCGCGGCCCGACTGCTCTCCACCGGGCTGGTCGCCGTCTTCGCGCTCGGCGCGGTGCTGGCCGTGAGCGTGGAGCGCCTGCCCGCCGGCACCCGACGTCGTCCACTCTTCGCCCGCTGGGCGGACCTCACCCCGGCCTGGTTCGTGCTGGCCAGCTTTCTGCTCGCCCTGCTCACCTGGCCGCTGCTCTACCTGCCGCTGCTGCTGCCGGCGTTCGCGGCCGCGTTCCAGCTCCGGCCGGAGCGGCTGCACGAATGGGTCGTACCCCGGTTCCTGGCGATCGTCGCGCTGTTCGCCGGGTACGGGTGGCTGATGGTGCCCACGCTGCGCGCCGCCGGTGCGGCGGGTGACCTGCTGGTGCTGGCGCTGCTGATGGTCCCGCCGGTGCTGGCGCTGTTCATCGCCGGGCCGCTGCCCGGCGTGGTCATCCGTCCGCTGGCCTCGGTGACCGAGGTGGCGGTGCTGGTCATGCTGCTCTGGGCCGCGCTGCCGGTGATCAGCACACCGGTCCTGCCGCTCACCGTCACCACCGTGGGCACCGAGAACGGCCCGACCGAGGACGTCCGAGGGCACGTGGTGACCACCGACGACGTCAACATGGTGATCCTGCAGGAACGGGGTGGGGTCCGGTACGTGCCCGTCGGCCTCGTCCGGGCGCAGGTGCTCTGCCCAAGCGAGGAGGAGTTGCCCCGGCACCGGCTGCGCATCCACGACTTCCACGTCGAGGACTCGCTGCTGGAAGGGCTGGGCCGCCGCGTACGCCCGGTGAACCGCATCGACGCCGCCTGCCGTGCCCCCGGGCTACCCGCCGCGCCTCAGTAGGACTTCTCCTGGCCCAGGACGTGCTGGGCGACGAAGTTGAGGATCATCTCCCGGCTGACCGGGGCGATCCGACCCGCCCGCACCGCGCCCAACAGCGTCGCCACCCCGTACTCGGTGGTCATGCCGGCCCCGCCGAGGGCCTGCACGGCGGTGTCCACGGCGAGCGCGGCGGCCTCGCCGGCCGCGTACTTGGCCATGTTGCCGGCCACCCCGGCCTCCAGGTCACGGCCGGCGTCGTACAGCGTGGCCGCCTTCTGGATCATCAGTCGGGCCAGCTCCACCTGCACGGCCGCGTGCGCCAGCGGATGCGACACCCCCTGGTGGGAGCCGATGCTCCGGCCACCCCAGACCTTGCGGGTGGCGGTGTACTCGCTGGCGCGTTCGATGGCGTACCGGCCGGTGCCGGCACCCATCGCGGCCACCGTGATCCGCTCGGGGTTGAGCCCACTGAACAGGGCCGGCAGTCCGGTGTCGAGGGACTCGCCGACCAGCGTGTCGGCGGGCACCCGCACGTCGTCCAGGTAGAGCAGGAACTGGTTCTCCGGAGACACGATCTCCATGTCCAGCTTGGACCGGGTCAGCCCGGCCGCGTCGGTCGGCACGATGAAGAGCGCGGGCTTGAGCTTTCCGGTGGAGGAGTCCTCCGTCCTCGCGACGACGAGCACGTGACCCGCCTCGTCGACCCCGGAGATGTAGCACTTGCGGCCGTTGAGCACCCAGTCGTCGCCGTCGCGGCGGGCCACCGTGCCGAGGCGGTGGAAGTTGGATCCGGCCTCCGGCTCGGTGATCGCGAAGACGATCTTCGCCGAGCCGTCGGCGAGACCGGGCAGGTGCCGTTTGCGCTGATCCTCGGTGCCGTGTCGGGCGATCACGGTGGCCGCGATGGCGGGGGACACCACCAACAGCAGCAGCGGGCAGCCGGCCGCCGCCAACTCCTCGCAGACGATGGCCAGCTCGGTGATGCCGCCGCCCCCGCCGCCGTACTCGGTGGGGATGTTGACCCCCAGGTAGCCGAGCCGGCCCGCCTCCGCCCACAACTCGGTGGTGTGTTCGCCGGCCTTCGCCTTCTCGACGAAGTAGCCGTGCCCGTACCGGCGGCCGAGCGCCCGTACCGCGTCGCGCAACTGGTCCTGTTCGGAGGTGAGGTCGAAGGTCATCAGTGGTCCTTTCCGATAACGGCCAGCACGACGCCCGTCCGTACCTGACCGCCGGCGGGCACCGGCAGTTCGGCGACCACGCCATTGGTCGGGGCGAGCACGGGATGTTCCAGCTTCATCGCTTCGAGGGTGAGCAGAAGGTCGCCGGCCGCGACGCGCTGGCCGACCTCGACGTGCACCCGGGTCACCGCGCCGGGCAGTGGCGCGAGCAGCGAACCGGCGGCCAGCTCCGCGGTCGGCAGTGGCAGACGCGGCAGCTCGGCCAGGCTCGTCGCCCCGTCCGGGCCGTCCACGAAGACCTCCGACCCCACCCGGTGTACGCGGTACGACCGCCGCACCCCGTCGACGTCGAGGACCACGCGGTCCGGGGTGGCCTCGACCAGCTCGACGGTGCACGGGCCGGCGGCGCGCTCGTCGGTGTCGCGTTCGACGGACCACGCGGCGAGCCGGCCGCTGCGGTCGAGCCGGTAGCGGACCTCGATCTCGCCGTCCGGACCGGTGAAGCGGGTGACCTGTGCGACGGCCGGCACGTTGCGCCAGCCGGAGGGGAGACCGGCGAGGACCGGTGCGGTCGATCGGCGGTGTGCGGCGTTGGCCAACGCGGCGGCGAGCGCGGTGACCGGGAGCTGGTCGGCGGGGAGCAGCGGCGCGAAGACCTCCGGGTGCCGGTCCAGGAAGCCGGTGTCGATCTCGCCGGCCGCGAACTCCGGGCTGCGCAGCACCCGCACCAGGAGATCCCGGTTGGTGGCGACGCCGTGGATCTCGGCCCGCGACAGCGCGCCCGCGAGCGCGCGGATGGCCTCGGACCGGGTCGGCGCCACGGCGATCACCTTGGCCAGCAGCGAGTCGTAGTGCACGCCCACCACCGAGCCGGCCACCACGCCGGAGTCGAGTCGCAGGCCCGCCCGCTGGATCCCGCCGAACTCGCGGTCCACACCCGGCACCTGGAAGCGGTGCAGGGTGCCGGTGGCCGGCCGCCAACCCTGCGCCGGCTCCTCGGCGCAGAGCCGCACCTCGATCGCGTGGCCACGCGGGGCGGCAGGGTGCTGACGGGCGGGCAGCGGCTCACCCTCGGCTACCAGAAGCTGCATCCGGACCAGGTCCAGCCCGTCCGGAGTGGTCAGTTCGGTGACCGGATGCTCCACCTGGAGTCGGGTGTTCATCTCGAGGAAGTAGACCGCCCCGTCGGGCGTCAGCAGGAACTCGACAGTGCCCGCGCCCACGTAGTCGACAGCCCGTCCGGCGGCCTCGGCCGCCTCGTGCAGACGCTCCCGGACCTCGGCTGGCACGAGACCGGGCGCCTCTTCGATGATCTTCTGGTGCCGGCGCTGGATCGAGCACTCCCGGACGCCGAGCACGTGCACGGTCCCGTGGGTGTCGCCGAGGATCTGCACCTCGACGTGCCGGCCGCGCTCGACGTACCGCTCGATGAAGACCGTGCCGTCGCCGAACGCCGAAGCCGCCTCGCGCCGCGCGGAGGCGACGGCCTCGGCCAGCTCGGCGGCGTCCCGGACGATCCGCATGCCCCGGCCACCGCCACCGGCGGACGCCTTCACCAGCACCGGGAAGTCGGTGACCTGATCGACGTCGGTCCAGCTCGGCAGCATCGGCACGCCCGCCTCGGCGAGCAGCGCCTTCGCCGCCAGCTTGTCACCCATCGCGGCGATGACCTTGGCCGGCGGACCGACCCAGGTCAGGCCCGCGTCGGCCACCGCCGCCGCGAACTCCGCGTTCTCGGCGAGGAACCCGTAACCCGGGTGGACGGCGTCCGCGCCGCTGCGCCGCGCCGCCTCCAGGATGAGATCCACCCGCAGGTACGTCTCGGCCGGCGTGGCGCCCGGCAGCCGGACCGCCTGGTCGGCCTCCGCGACGAAGGGCGCGTCGGCGTCCGCGTCCGAGTGCACGGCGACGGTCTGCACGCCCATCGTCCGGCAGGTGGCGAAGACCCGCCGGGCGATCTCGCCCCGGTTGGCCACGAGCAGTCTGGTGATCATCAGCGGCCCTCTCTACATCCGGAAGACGCCGAAGCCGTCGGCGCCCTGCACTGGTCCGTTGTGGATCGCCGACAGGCAGAGGCCGAGGACGGTACGGGTGTCCCGAGGGTCGATCACCCCGTCGTCGTAGAGCCGGCCGGAGAGGAACAGCGCGCCCGACTGCGACTCGATCTGCTGCTCGACCATCATCCGCATCGCCGCGTCGGACTCCTCGTCGTAGTCACGTCCGCGGGCGGCGGCCGCCTGCCGGGCCACGATCGACAGCACGCCGGCGAGCTGTGCCGGGCCCATCACCGCCGACTTGGCGTTCGGCCAGGTGAACAGGAACCTCGGCTCGTACGCCCGACCGCACATGCCGTAGTTGCCGGCTCCGTACGAGGCCCCGAGGTTCACCGTGAGGTGCGGCACCGTCGAGTTGGACACGGCATTGATCATCAGCGCGCCGTGCTTGATGATGCCCCGCTGCTCGTACTCGGTGCCGACCATGTAGCCGGTGGTGTTCTGCAGGAAGATCAACGGGGTGTCGGAGGCGTTGGCGAGCTGGATGAACTGGGCCGCCTTCTGCGCCTCCGCGCTGAACAGCACCCCCCGCGCGTTGGCCAGCACGCCCACCGGATAACCGTGCAGCTCGCCCCAGCCGGTGACCAGCGAGTCCCCGTACGCCGGCTTGAACTCGTCAAAGTCACTGCCGTCCAGGATGCGGGCCAGCACCTCGCGCGGGTCGAACGGCACCTTCAGATCGGAGCTGACGATGCCCAGCAGCTCCTCCGGGTCGTACTTCGGCGGCTGCGGCACCGCGGTCCGTGGCGCGGGACCCCGCTTGCGCCAGTTCAGCCGGCGTACGCACTGACGGGCCAGGCGGATGCCGTCGCGCTCGTCCTCGGCCAGGTAGTCGGCCAACCCGGACGTGCCGGCGTGCATCGCCGCGCCGCCCAGCGACTCGTCGTCGGTGACCTCTCCGGTGGCCATCTTCACCAGCGGCGGCCCGGCCAGGTAGACCTGTGACCGGTCCCGAATCATGATCACGTGATCCGACATTCCCGGCACGTACGCGCCGCCGGCCGTCGCGTTGCCGAAGACCACGCTGACCGAGGGGATGCCCGCCGCCGAGAGGCGGGTCAGGTCACGGAACACCCGACCGCCGGGGATGAAGATCTCCGCCTGGGTGGGCAGGTCCGCCCCGGCCGACTCGACCAGGTTGACCATGGGCAGCCGGTTGGCCAGGGCGATCTCACCGGCCCGCCGGGTCTTGGCGAGGGACCATGGATTGACCGCGCCGCCGCGTACCGTCGGGTCGTTGGCGACGATCAGGCACTCCACGCCCTCGACCACGCCGATGCCGGTGACCACGCTGGCTCCCACCGGGAAGTCCGTGCCGTACGCGGCGACCGGCGACAGTTCGAGGAACGGGCTGTCGGCGTCGACCAGCAGCTCGATCCGCTCCCGGGGGAGCAGCTTGCCGCGCGCGTGGTGCCGCGACACGTACTTCTCACCGCCGCCCGCGCGCGCCTGGTCGAGCGCGGTGTCCAACTCGGCCAGCCGCTCCACCAGGGCCGCCCGGTTCGCCGCGTACCCGGGCGTGGCCGGGTCGATCGCGCTGTCCAGAACGGTCACCGTTCCTCCTTCGTTCGCGACTGCGGGGCTCGCAAGCCCGGCTCACTCCTCGCGCTCACAGGCCCATGCCCTTTGCGATGATCTCGTTCATGATCTCGGTGGTGCCGCCGCCGATGCCGAGGATCCGCGCGTCGCGGTAGTGCCGTTCCACCTCGGCGTCACGCAGGTAGCCGAAGCCACCGTGCAGTTGCAGGGCCTGGTCGACGACGTGGTCGCAGGCGGCCACGGCGACGTTCTTCGCCATCGCCACCTCGGTCACCACCGGCTCGCCCGCAGCTACCCGGGCGGCGACCTCGTGCACGTACGACCGGGCCGCCTCGGCCCGCGTGTGCATCTCGACCAGCCGGTGCCGGACCACCTGCCGGCCCACCAGTGGACGCCCGAAGGTCTGCCGGTCCCGGCACCAACGCACCGCCAGCTCCACACAGCGTTGCGCGGTCGCGTACGCCTGTGTGGCCAGCGAGAGCCGCTCGGCCGCGAAGTGCTGCATGATCGCCAGGAAGCCGGTGTTCTCCGCGCCGATCCGATTGGTCACCGGCACCCGTACGTCCACGAACGACAGCTCGGCGGTGTCCGAGCAGTGCCAACCCAACTTCTCCAACCGGCGTCCCACGGTGAACCCGGGCGAACCCTTGTCGATCACGAACAGGGTCAGGTTGCCGCTTCCCGGGAAATCCGTGCACACCGCCGTGGTCACGAAGTCGGCCCGGTGACCGCTGGTGATGTAGGTCTTCGACCCGTTCACCACGTAGTGGTCGCCGTCGCGGCGGGCGGTCGTGCGGATACCGGCCACATCCGAACCGCCGTCCGGCTCGGTGATGGCCAGGGCGCCGATCATCGTGCCGGCCAGGGTGGGTCGGACGTACCGCTCGATCAGGCCGTCGTCACCCGGGGAGGGGACGCCGGTGAGTCGACCGCCAAGCGATCCGCCGGTGCGGGCACCGGCGGCGGCGACCATGTGCGGCAGCGCGATGCCGTGCGTGAACAGGGCCGCGACCAGGCCGGACGACCCGCCGGAACGGATCAGCTCCTCGGTCACGATGATGGAGTCGAGCAGGTCGCCGCCGCTGCCGCCGACCGACTCGGGAAAGCCGATGCCGAGCAGGCCCAGCTTCGCGGCCGTGGCGTGCAGGGCCCGGGGGACCTCGCCGGCCCGTTCCCAGTCGTCCAGGTGCGGCAGCACCTCCCGGGTCACGAACGCCCGGGTCAATTCGCGGAGCTGTCGACGCTCCGGCGTGTCCACGATGCTCATCGGGCGACCTCCGCCGGCAGGTCGACGATCCGCGCGCGGAGCAACTCACCGAGCGCCTTGGCCTGCGGATCGAACCGGGTGGAGGCGGCGACCCCGGCCCCGAGCAGGCCCTCGACCACGAAGTTCACCGCGCGTAGGTTCGGCAGCTCGTAGCGCCGGACGGTGAGTGCCGCCGTCTCCGGCAGCAGCTCGGCCAACCGTTCGACGGTCAACCAGGGGCGCAGCCACGCGTACCCGGCGTCGGAGCGCGCCCAGACGCCGAGGTTGGCGTCCCCGCCCTTGTCGCCCGAGCGCGCGCCGACCAACTCACCGAGCGCGCCGCGCCGGGTCGGGCCGGTGACCGCCGCGTCGCCACCCGACGTCGCCTCGTCCGGGGCGATCGGGGCCGTGCGGACCGGCGGGGCGATCGGCACCCGCTCGCCGCCGGGCAGGACCGCCACCTGCGCGACCTCGTCCTGCGGCACGGTGTCGGCGGTGAAGACGCCGTACGGGGTGGCGTCGCCCGGCAGGGTGGTCAGCGTGCAACCCGGGTACGAGGCCAGCGCCAGCTCCACGGCGGCGGCCGAGAAGGCCCGCCCGGCCCGCGTCCGGTCACTGTCGCGCAGGTGTACGTGCAGCAGGGCGCTGGCCGCCTCGGTGTCGGCGGCGTCGGGGTGATCGGTGCGGGCGAGGGTGAACTCCAGCCCGTCACTGCCGACCGCCTCCGCGATCTGCCCTCGTACGAGGGCCGCCTTCGCCTCGATGTCGAGGCCGCACAGGACGAACGTCATCGAGTTCCGGAAGCCGCCGAGGTTGTTGACGCCCACCTTGAGCGTGGGCGGCGGCGGGGTGCCCCGCACGCCGGTGACGCGCACCCGGTCCGGTCCGTCGGGGTGCAGTGTCACCGTGTCCAGCCGGGTGACCACGTCCGGTCCCAGGTACGCCGGCCCGCCGACCTCGTACAACAGTTGGGCGGTGACGGTCTCCACGGTGACCGCGCCACCGGTGCCCGGGTGCTTGGTGACTACGGCGGAACCGTCGGGGTGCACCTCGGCGATCGGGAAGCCGGGCCGGTGCCCGCCGTCGGGCAGTTCGGTGAAGAAGCTGAAGTTGCCCCCGGTGACCTGTGTGCCGCATTCGAGGAGGTGCCCCGCGACGGTGGCCCCGGCCAGCTCGTCGAGATCGTCACGACTCCACCCGTACCGTGCGATGGCCGGGCCCACCACCAGCGACGCGTCGGTGACCCGACCCGTCACGACCACGTCGGCCCCGGCGTCGAGGCAGGCGGCGATCCCGAACGCGCCCAGGTACGCGTTCGCGGTGAGCGCGTCGGCCCGTTGCAGCGCGTCGCCCTCGACGTACCCGACCTTCGCCGGCAGGCCCAGGCGACCGGCGAGCGCCTCGATGGCGGCGGCCAGGCCGGCCGGGTTCAGCCCGCCGGCGTTCGTCACGATCCGTACCCCCCGGTCGAGGGCCGTGCCGAGGCACGTCTCCGCCTGGCGCAGGAACGTCTTCGCGTAGCCGAGGCCGGCGTCGCGCAGTCGGTCCCGACCGAGGATCAGCATGGTCAACTCGGCCAGGTAGTCACCGGTCAGCACGTCCAGCTCGCCGCCGTCGAGCATCTCCCGCCAGGCGGTGAACCGATCACCGTAGAAGCCGGAGGCGTTGCCGATACGGATCACGGGCGTACCCCGTTCCCGCTGGCTGGCGTCCGGCCGTCGCCCGGCGGTCCGGCGAAGGCCTGGGCCACGTCGAGCCATTCGTCGGCGACCGGGCCGGTGGGCCGCAGGGCGAGATCCGCCCGGTGCCGGCGCTGGGTGACCAGGAGACAGAAGTCCCGGGCCGGGCCGGTCACCCGGTCGGCGGCGTCCGCCGGCCCCCAGGCCCAGGTGTCGCCGCCGGGCGCGGCCAGCTCGACCCGGACCGGCGTCGTCGGCGCCTCCCGACCGTGGGCGACGAAACCGTGCCCGAGGGTACGCACGCCGAGGTGCGCCACGTGGCGGAGGCGGTCGGTGGCCGGACGGGCGACACCGAGGGCGTCCGCCACGTCCTCACCGTGCGCCCACGTCTCCATCATCCGGGCGGTCGCCATCGAGGTGGCCGACATCCGGGTGCCGTACCAGGGCAGTTTCTCGCCGGCCGGAACGGCGGCCAGTGCGTCGACGAGCGCGGACCGGCCGGCTCGCCAGCGGGCCAGCAGGTCGGCGGGGGGTGCCAGGAACTCGTCGACCCCGGCGTCCACCAGCCGGGTCACGTCCGGCGCGCCGGTCACCGTCGCGTAGAACGCGTCGGTGTCGGTGGCGGCCAGCAGCGCCACGTGGTCGGTCCAGGCCAGGTGGGCGATCTGGTGCGCGATGGTCCAGCCGGTCGCCGGGGTCGGGCGGGCCCAGTCGGCCACGGACAGCGGCGCGACCAGCACGTCCAGGTCGGCGCACTCGTCGGTCAGGTCCGCGAGCAGGTCACTGAGGTCGACCATGGTGCCTCCGGTCGGTGCGGGCCCCGATGGGCGGGGTCAGGGCGTGAGCAGGGTGGCGAGCTGACGTTTCCAGGTGACGAGCAGGGCGGTACGACGGGCCGAGTCGTCGCTGAGCAGGTTGGCCACTCCGAGCCCGCGCATCAGGTCGAGGGTGGCCTGCACCGCCTCGCGGACGCCAGGTCGGCGCTCGTCGACCCCCAGCAGCGCGACGGTGAGCCGGTGCATCTCCCGGCCGACCGTCGCCTCCAACGGCACGAGGGCGTCGCGAAGCTCGCGGTCGGTGCGGGCCGCCACCCACAGTTCGAGCGCGGCGACGAAGAGCGGCCCGGTGAAGGCCACCCCGAGCAGATCGATCACCCGGTCCAGTCGCTGCGGGCCGGCCGGCAACGCCTCGGCCTCGGTGCGCAGCTCGTCGGCGCGGCGTTCGGCCAGGTGCGCCACGGCGGCCGTGACCAGCGCGGCCTTCGTGGGGTAGTGGTGCAACTGGGCACCCCGCGAGACGCCGGCCCGGGCGGCCACGACGGTGGTCGTGGTGCCGGACCAGCCGTGCTCGATGAGGCAGTCGACAGTGGCCTCCAGCAGGCGGGCCCGGGTGGCGCGACTGCGCTCCTGCTGGGGAACACGTGTCGATGCGGCGGGGGTCGATGCGGGAGGCACGCGAACAGCCTGTGGCCTCAGAAACAAACAGTCAAGACTGACTTTTTGTGGCGCAAGGCGACGAACAGTGGCCCGGAGCCGCTCTCACCGGCTGTTCTCGCGGCTGGTCCGGCCGCTCTCACCGGCTGTTCTCGCGGCTGGTCCGGCCGCTCTCACCCGGTGTTGTTCTCGCGGGCTGTCGGGCGGCCCAACCGCTCTCCTTGGACCCTGTCGAGCTGCCCCAGGAATGGGGCAATCGAGTCGCGTCGCCTCTTGACTCAGCTGCCCCAAATTCGGGGCAGCTCGACAGGACTCAACCACCTGGTCCGCAGTCCTGCTCGCCACCGATCGCCCGGCCGTGCCGGGGCGAGGGCTGGCTGGTCGAACGTGTACGCGGCGGGCAGATCCGCGCGGCTCAGCGGCCGTCGCGGGGGCCGAAGACGGCGAGTGCGTCGGCGTCGCTGTGTTGGGAGCGCAGGTACTCGTCGGCCCAGGACGCGGCGTCGGGGAAGGCCGACTCGGCTGCCACGCGGGCGCAGGCCGCGTCCACGTCGAAGGCGGTACGGCGGAGCTGGACGCCCGGCCCGAGCAGAGCCCACCACGCGCCCGCGCCCCCGTACGGCATGCCGACGCTGCCCGGGTTGACGACCAGCCGTCGGTCGACCAGCCGGGTGAAGGGCATGTGGGTGTGACCGCAGACGACCGTGGAGACCTCGGCCGGCAGGCCGGCGAACACCTCCGCCCAGCGTGCCATCCGCGAGTCGACGAGCACCATCTCCTCGTCGTCGCGGGGCGTCGCGTGGCAGAACAGTGTCCGGCCCAGGCCGTCGATCTCCAGCGTCACGGTCGCGGGCAGCGCGGCCAGCCGGGCTACCTGATCGTCCCGAAGCTGGCCGGCGGCCCAGTTCGACACCTCGATCGAGGCAGGGCGGCCCGCACGCGCCTCGACCAGCTCACGTTCGCAGTTGCCGCCCACCCAGCAGGCCCGGTCACCGAGCCCGGCGAGCACGTCCAGCACCTCGACCGGCTGCGGACCGGCCGCGATGTCACCGGTCAGCACGATGAGGTCGGCGGCGGCGACGTCCGGCTCGGCCAGCACCGCCTCCAGCGCGGGCAGCACACCATGGATGTCGGAGAGCACGGCGACCCGGTTCAGCATGGCCCCACACTTCACCCCGCCAGCCGTCCCGAACCAGCGATTCTGCGCCGGGCAGACAAACGCGCAGACAAATACGTCCCCGCCTTGCCGTCGGTGACGGAGGGCGGGGACGTACCGATGTCTCAGACGCGGGCGCGGCGGGCCAGACGCTCCGGGTCCAGGATGATGATGCTCTTGCCGTCCAGCCGCAGCCAGCCGCGCGAGGCGAAGTCGGCAAGCGCCTTGTTGACCGTCTCCCGGGAGGCGCCGACGAGCTGGGCGATCTCCTCCTGGGTGAGGTCGTGGGTCACGCGCAGGACGCCGCCGTCGCGGGTGCCGAAGCGGCCGGCCATCTGGAGCAGGTTCTTCGCCACCCGGCCCGGCACGTCCGTGAAGATCAGGTCGGCGAGCGAGTCGTTGGTCCGGCGTAGCCGCCGGGCGAGTACGCGGAGCAGTTGCTCGGCGATCTCCGGGCGGTTGTTGAGCCACGGCCGCAGCGCCTGCTTGCGCAGCCGTACGAGCCGGGTGTCGGTCACCGCGGTGGCGGTCGCCGTACGCGGACCCGGGTCGAAGAGCGACAGCTCGCCGACCATGTCCGACGGGCCCATCACCGCGATCAGGTTCTGCCGGCCGTCCGCCGCCCGGCGGCCGACCTTGATCTTCCCGGACAGCAGGATGTAGAGGCTGTCACCGGGCTCGCCCTCATTGAAGACGATCTCGCCCTTGCGGACCTCGATCGTCTCCATCTCCTTGGCGAGCGCCTCGGCAGCTTCCGGGTCGACACCCTGGAAGATCCCGCTGCGGGCCAGTACCTCGTCCATTGCGCACCTCCGGTTGCGCGTGCCGTCCGTCGGCCGGGGCCGCCGTCCGCTGATCCCCTCGCGCGCCGCCAAGTCTAGGCGCACGTGAGCACGAATCAGAGGTGGCCCCTGGAATCTTGATCGGTGGGCGTAACCTGCCCGACGTGCTGAGGGACCCGATTCTGACCAGCCGCGTCGAGGACGGGCGAAACGTACCGCTGCTCGTCTGGCGGGCCGACGGGCCCCTGCGGGCGGTCAGCAGCGGCCCGCTCGGTGGTGGTGTCGGCGTCCGGCGGTGGGTGCTGAACGCGACCGTACCCATGTCGTACGACCGGGAGGACCCCGCCGCCCACCTGGCCGCACTCGCCGCGGACCTGGCCCTGGACGGCCCCGGGGTGGGTCTGCTGACCGGCGTCGACGTGACCGAGGTGGTGGCCCGGACGGACACCGGGGTGCGGGCGTGGGCGACCGTCGGGCTCGGCACGCCGGTGCCCGCCGCCGCGCCGGCCGCGGGAGCGCTCACCCAGCGGGTGGGCACGGTCAACATCGTGGTGTACGTGCCGGCCCGGCTCGCCGATTCGGCGCTGGTCAACGCCGTCGCCACCGCCACCGAGGCGAAGACCCAGGCGATCGGGGAGCTGCTGGAACTGCCGGGGACGGGCACCCCCACCGACGCGGTCACCGTGCTCTGCCCGGTGGACGGGCCGGAGGCCGCGTACGGGGGGCCACGCTCGACGTGGGGCGCCCCATTGGCCAGAGCCGTCCACGCCGCCGTGCGCGCGGGCGGCGAACGGCCGGTCGTGCCCTGGTCAGACCGGCTGACCGGCTGAACTTCCGACCGATCGGCCCTCGTCGGCGCGTTCCGAGGTCGGTAGGGTCGCGGGCGATGTACGCTACCGCCCCTTCCGCGTCCCGCCCGTTCCGCTGCGTCGCCGTCGGCCTCGCGGCGCTGCTGGCCGCCCTGCTCGTCGCCGGCTGCGCCGACAGCGGAGACGCCCCGGTGTGGCAGCCCGGCGCCGGTGGCGGTGGCACGGGCGCGCCGCTGAACACGGCCGGCCCGAAGGCCAGCGGCGGCGCGACGGCCGCCAGCGGGGGCGGCTCCATCTCGCTCTCCGCGACCGGCGACATCATCATGGGCAACGCGCCCGGTCGGCTGCCCGCCGCCGGTGGGAAGGGATTCTTCGACTCGGTCACCGGGGCGCTCAAGGCCGACCTGGTCATGGGCAACCTGGAGGAGCCACTGACGGTGGACACCGGCGCCGGCAAGTGCGCGGCCAACTCCACCCGCTGCTTCCAGTTCCGCGCGCCGCCCGAGTACGCGGCGCACCTGCGTGACGCCGGGTTCCGGGTGCTCAACCAGGCCAACAACCACGGTTACGACTACGGGCCGAAGGGCTACCAGAACACGCAGAAGGCGCTGGAGAAGTACGACCTGGAGCACACCGGCGCGCCGGACGAGATCACCGTGGTCGACGTCAAGGGCGTCAAGGTCGCCGTGGCCGGCTTCTCCTCGTACGTCTGGTCCAACAGCCTGGTCGACATCGCCAAGGCCAAGACGGTGGTCGCGAAGGCGGCCACCCTCGCCGATGTGGTCGTGGTGCAGGTGCACATGGGTGGCGAGGGAGCGGACAAGACCCGGGTGAAGCCGGGCACCGAGCTGTTCCTGGGCGAGAACCGGGGCGATCCGGTCAAGTTCTCCCACGCCATGATCGACGCGGGCGCGGACCTGATCGTCGGCCACGGGCCGCACGTGCTGCGGGGCATGGAGTTCTACAAGGGGCGGCTGATCGCGTACAGCCTGGGCAACTTCGCCGGCGGCGGCAACTCGCTGAGCAACGCCGGCCGGCTCGGCTGGGGAGGCGTGCTGAAGGTGTCGCTGAAGCCCGACGGGAGCTGGAGCGGCGGCTCGTTCACCTCGACGTACATGAACTCGGCCGGCAAGCCGACGATGGACCCGGACGACCGGGGCCGGGGGCTCGTCACCGAGCTGAGCCGCACCGACTTCCCCAGCAGCGGGGCCCGGTTGGACGGGCAGGGCAGGATCACCGCGCCGACCGGCGGTTGACCCGGGAGGAACGTCCGGGGCGCGACGTAGGCTGACCGTCGTGACCAGTAGCCCTCCCGGCGCCAGCGAGACCGACCTCGGGCGCACCCGCCGCGCCCGCAGGATCGGCCGGGTGCTGACCGAGACGCACCCCGACGCGCACTGCGAGCTGGACCATTCCAACGCGCTGGAGCTGTCCGTCGCCACCATCCTGTCCGCCCAGTGCACCGACAAGAAGGTCAACGAGGTCACCCCGAAGCTCTTCGCCCGCTACCCGGACGCCGCCGCCTACGCCGGGGCCGACCGGGGCGAGATGGAGGAGCTGATCCGGCCCACCGGGTTCTACCGCAACAAGACGGACTCGCTGCTCAAGCTCGGGCAGGCCCTCG
This sequence comes from Micromonospora sp. NPDC051543, assembly GCF_044454415.1. NCBI lineage: Bacteria > Bacillati > Actinomycetota > Actinomycetes > Micromonosporales > Micromonosporaceae > Micromonospora > Micromonospora sp. NPDC051543. The sequence continues at coordinate 372,665 of NZ_JBITDT010000004.1, read as the reverse complement.
TCGACAGGTACGACGGCCAGGTTCCCGGCCGGCTCGCCGACCTGGTGACGCTCCCCGGGATCGGCCGCAAGACCGCCAACGTCATCCTCGGCAACGCCTTCGACGTGCCCGGTATCACCGTCGACACGCACTTCCAGCGGCTGGTGCACCGGTGGCGGCTGACCACCGAGACCGACCCGGTCAAGATCGAGCACGCGATCGGCGCGCTGTACCCCAAGCGCGACTGGACGATGCTGTCGCACCGGATCATCTTCCACGGGCGGCGGGTCTGCCACGCCCGCAAACCGGCCTGCGGGGCGTGCACGCTCGCGAAGCTCTGCCCCTCGTACGGCACCGGGCCGACCGAGCCGGCCGCCGCCGCCAAGCTGCTCAAGGGCCCCCGGGCGCGTGACCTGGCCGTGGCGGCCGGGGTCGACCCGGATCTGGTGCCGCCGCAGGCGGTCGCCGCGGAGGTGCCGTGAACCGCCTGCTCACGCGTGCGGCCACCCGGCGGCTCGCCCTGCTCGCCGTGCCGCTGACGCTGTTCGTCGGCGGCTGCACCGACAGCCCGGCCGACGACCCCGCACCCAGGTCGGCCGCCGCCGCCGAACGGCCGTCGCCCTTCAGAGACTGCGGCACGTTGGGTGCGGCACCGACACCCAGCCCCGGGGCTGTCTCCACCCCGCCGGCCGCGACCCCTGCCGCCGATGGGCAGGAGCTGCCGGCGTTGACCCTGGCCTGCTTCACCGGCGGTGCGCCGGTTGCGCTGCGGGACGTGGCCGGGCCAGCCGTGATCAACGTGTGGGCCTCCTGGTGCGGGCCGTGCCGCAAGGAACTGCCGGCCTTCCAGCGGCTCAGCGAGCGGACCACCGGTCGGCTCCAGGTGGTCGGTGTGAACACCCGCGACAGCCGGAGCGGCGCCCAGTCCATCGGCGAGGACTTCGGCGTACGGTTTCCGATCCTCGTCGACCAGGGTGACGCGCTGCAACGGGAGTTGAGGCGCAACGCCTTCCCGTTGACCCTCTTCGTCGACGCGGGAGGCCGGATCCGGCACATCGACGCCACCGGAGCCCTCGACGACGCCGCGCTCACCACGCTGGTACGCCAGCACCTGGGCGTGGCGGCGTGACTCGTCGACCGCCCGGCTGGATCGACCCGCTGCTGAGCCGACTGGGCACGGCCCGCGTCGAGGACTTCACCCGCCTCACCACCCCCGCCGAGGGTGGCCGGGAGAGCGCCGTGCTGGTTCTGCTCGGCGAGCAGCCCGACACCGGACCGGACGTGCTGATCCTGCAACGGGCCGCCACCCTGCGTAACCATGCCGGCCAGCCGGCCTTCCCCGGCGGGGCGGCCGACCCGGAGGACGCCGACGCCCGGGCCACCGCGCTCCGCGAGGCCAACGAGGAGGTCGGTCTCGACCCGGCCAGCGTGACCGTGCTGGCCGAGCTGCCGAAGCTGTGGATTCCGGTCAGCGACTTCGTGGTCACCCCGGTGCTGGCCTGGTGGCACGACCCGCATCCGGTGCACCCGCGGGAGCCCGCCGAGGTGGCCCACGTGGCACGGCTGCCGATCCGCGAACTGGTCGACCCGGCCAACCGGCTGCGGGTCCGCCACCCCAGCGGCTGGCTGGGGCCGGCGTTCTCGTCGCGCGGCATGCTCGTCTGGGGCTTCACCGCCGGGGTGTTGGCGGCCCTGCTCGAGATGGGCGGCTGGGCCCGCCCGTGGTCGCCCGGACGGCTCGTCGACCTGCCGCCCACGGGCGCCACTCCCGCGCCGTCGGCCGGCACCGACGAGGTCGACGAGACCGCCCTGCGCTGACCACCCGGTCACCTTCGGCAAGCGATGGTCATCCGGTGGGCGCGGTGCCCGTACGCTGGACCCCGTGTCCGTCGTGGATCTCGTCCTGCTGCTGCTCATGCTCGTGTTCGCGATCAGCGGATACCGTCAGGGTTTCGTCATCGGCATCACCTCGCTGTCCGGCTTCTTCCTGGGTCTCCTGCTCGGCCTGCAACTCGGGCCGCTGTTCGCCCGGCAGTTCGTCGACGCCGGCACCCGGGTGCTGATCTCACTGGTGGCGATCTTCGGATTGGCGGTGATCGGGCAGGCGCTCGCCGGCTGGCTCGGCTCGCACCTACGCAAGACGATCACCAGCGACGTGGGTCGGCGCATCGACGACGTCGGTGGGGCCCTCGTCTCCCTGTTCGCGGTGCTCTTGCTGGCCTGGCTGGTCGCCGTGCCGCTCGGATCGTCGTCGGTGCCCTGGCTCGCCGCCTCGGTACGCAACAGCGCGTTGATCAGCGTGGTGAACGGGATCCTGCCGGAGGAGGCACACCGGCTCTCGACCGCGTTGGAGGACACCGTCGACACCGACGGTTTCCCGGACGTCTTCGGTGGTCTCGCGCCCACCCGGGCCCGGCAGGTCGAGCCGCCCGACCCGGCCCTCGCGGGCTCCCAGGTGGTGGTCAACGGTCAGCGTTCGGTGGTCAAGGTGCTCGGCTCCGCGCCGAGCTGCTCGCGTCGGATCGAGGGCTCCGGCTTCGTGTACGCCGACGACCGGGTCATGACCAACGCCCACGTGGTCGCCGGCACCCGTTCGGTGGCCGTGGAGCTGGGCGGCGAGCGGTACGACGGCCAGGTGGTGGTGTACGACCCCAACCGGGACCTGGCCGTGCTGCTGGTGCCGGGGCTTCCCGGCCCGTCGCTGCGGTTCGCCGCCGGCAACGCGGGCAGCGGCTCGGACGCCATCGTGCTCGGCTTCCCGCTCGACGGCCCGTACAACGCGCAGTCGGCCCGGGTCCGTGACGTCGACCGGATCAAGGGCCCGGACATCTACTCCTCCGGGGACGTCACCCGGGAGATCTACACGATCCGGGCCCTGGTGCGCAGCGGCAACTCCGGCGGCCCGCTGCTGTCGGCCAACGGCCTGGTGCTCGGTGTCATCTTCGCGGCGGCGGCCGACGACCCCAACACCGGCTTCGCGGTGACCGCCGCCGAGGCCCGCCCGGTGGCGTTGGCCGGTGCCGAGCGCAACCGGGGCGTCGCCACCGGCGAGTGCACCTGAGCGTCGTACCGGATCAGGTCCGGGCGGTGGCGGCGACCGGGAGCTTCGCGCGTCCCCAGCGCAGTCCCCGGTCCAGGATCGCCCGGGCCATGATCGCGACGCAGGCGCCGCCGTTGAGGAAGGACGCCGTCACGTCGCTCGGGTGGTGCATCCCCCGGTACATGCGGGTCAGCGCCACGCCCACCGGCACCACCAGCAGCAGCGTCCACCAGGCGACCTTCGCGCCGGTGCTGCGCGCGCGCAGGGCCATCAGCACCGCGATGCCGACGTAGAGGGCGACCGCCGCCGAGGTGTGCCCGGACGGGAAGCTCGACGTGGGCGGTGAGACGTCCATGTGCTCCACCGCGGGCCGCTGCCGGTCGATCACCAGCGTGGTCAGCAGGAACACCAACGCCTGGGCGGTCACGGCCGCGCACAGGAACAGGGGCTCCCGCCAGCGCTTCAGCCAGAGCCGCAGCGCCAGCGCCACCAGCACGGTGACCACGACGATCATCTGAGTGCTGGCGAGGGTGCTGAACACCAGCGAGACGTCGTTCCAGCCGCCGGTGCGGTCACCGGCGAACTCCCGGTTGACCGCGTCCTCGACAGTGAACGGCCAGGTTCGGTTCAACACCCGGGTGACCAGCACCCCGAGCAGCACCATGACGCCGAACAGGAGGGACACCGGCAGCAGCACCCGCCGGACGATCTGGACCACGGTGTCGGACATGAGCCGGCCAATACCCGGTCGGCGTCCTCGTCACGCCTCAGGTCGCGTCGGGCTGCCGCTCGACCTCCGGCGCGACGCCGTCACGGGTCGGCCGTACCGGCCGCAGGCCCGAGTGCGCCCGCCAACTGGTGAACGCGGCGGTGGTCGCCGCGATCACCGCCACGCCGAGCAGCCAACCGCCGAGCACGTCGCTGGTGAAGTGCACGCCGAGCACCACCCTGCTCAGCCCGGTCACCAGCGTGACCAGCAACGCGGCGACCCAGAGCGCGACCTGCGCGGCCCCGCGCCGCACGTACGGCAGGAACACCAGCAGCAGCACGCCGGCGGCCAGGGTGGCGTTCAGCGCGTGCCCGGAGGGGAACGAGTAGCCGGCCGCCCGCGCCACCGGGTCGAGCAGTTCCGGTCGGTCCCGGCCGACGAGCAGCTTGAGCAGCGGCCCCATCAGTCCGCCGACGACCATGGTGGTGGTGGCCCAGAGGGCCAACCGGCGGGCCTTCCGGCGCACCAGCCAGATCACCACCAGCAGCACGACGACCCGCAGGGGCATCGGCGCGAACACCTCGCTCCACACCCGCATCAGCACGACCCAGGCCGGATGGTCCACCGCGTGCTCGTGCAGCGCGTCGGTGATCGTCGAGTCCAGCCGGTGCAGTGGTGCCCACGCTCCGAGCACCAGCAGCGCCAGCAGGGCGAACGGCACCAGCACCAGGAACGCCGCCGTCGCCGCCAGGGTCAGCCGCAACCCCAACGAGTGGTCCGGGTCGAGGCGACGCCGCCCCCAGGACGGGCGTCGGGCGGCGGCCAGGGTAGGGGTGGTGGGCGTACTCATGCGGTCGGTTCTACCCCACCCGCCGGGCAATCAGGCCTGTCCGGTGAGTCGTTCAGCGAGCGCGCTGACGGAACCGGCGCACCATCAGCGCCGCGCCGGTGACCAGAGCGGCGAAGAGCACGGCGCCGGTCCACAGTCGCTCCGGCGCGGAATCGGCCGGCACTCCCGCCGGTCGTGCCGTCCACCCCGTCTGCTGCCGGGGAGCGGTGAAACCGAGCGGATCGCTGCCGGCGCCGCTCACCGGGTCGTCGTCGCCCGAGCCGGGCGCCGGCCCGAAGCCGACCACGCCCGGCGAGGTCTGATCGTCCAGCGGGTTGGCGGCGACGGGCGGGACATCCGCCGTCAGCGCGGCCACCGGGTCGACCACCCCGTACCCGAACCGGTCGTCCCGGCCGGTCGGGCCGATGTCCCGGGCGGTGACCACGAGCCGGTTGACCACCTGGCCGGCGGGCATGTCCGGGTAGCGGGACCGGACCAGCGCGGCGGTGGCCGCCACCAGCGGCGCGGCGAAGCTGGTGCCCTGCACCCGCCAGTACCCGTCGGTCGGACGGGCGCCGACCAGGCCGGTGGCCGGAGCGGTGAGCACCGTCGCCCGACCGGTGATCGACCCGGACCACAGGTTGTCGCTGTTGCGCTCCAACCCGGCGACCGCGATGACGCCCGGCTCGCGAGACGGGTACCAGGGCTTGGAGTCGGGCGACGTGGCCAGGTTGCCGGTGCAGGCCACCACCACCACGTCGCGGGCGAACGCGTAGTCCAGAGCGGCGGCCAGGGCCGGGCTGTCGCCACTGCCGCCCAGCGACAGGTTGATCACCCGGGCGCCGTGGTCGACCGCCCACCGGACGCCCTTGGCGACGATCAGCGCGTCGTCGTACTTGTTGCGCTCGTCCAGCACGCGTACCGGAAGGATCCGGGCATCCGGTGCCAGGCCGACCACACCCCGCTTGTCGTCGTTGCGCCCGGCGATCAGGCCGGCGACCGTGGTGCCGTGGCCTACCGGATCCGGACCGGCGCCGCCGGCCGGTCCGACCAGGTCGAGCCCGGGCAGCACCTGACCGGCCAGGTCGGGATGGTTCGCGTCCACGCCGGAGTCGACCACGGCGACGGTCACGCCCCGACCGGTCGAGGTGCGCCAGGCCGTGTCGGCCCGCAGCTCGTCGAGCTGCCACTGCTCGTCACGAACCTGGTCGGTGCGGGAGAGGCTGTCACCGGGGGCGAACGCGGCCGGAGCGCCGGCGAGTTGCCCACCGCCGCTCGGCGTGGCGACGGGTGCGGCGCTCGGAACCGCGACAGCGGCCAGCGCCGCCATGCCGAGCAGCGCCCGGCCGGCCCGCCGGGCCACCGCCGGAGCGCTGTGCCGAACCCCAGTCACATCCACTGCCATTCATCCCGACGGAACCATGACGATCGGAGATTACCGGTTTCCCCACGCGTCACGGGGGGAACCGCGAAGACAGGTCACGGTGGCGGCAAATGTGCGAGCTGGACGAGGCGTACGCCCTCGCGCCGGGTGACTAACCGACCACGGCCCGGTGGCAGCGGCCCGGGTCGTACCGGCCCGACGAGCGCGCCCTCCTCCGGGCTGCCCGCCATCACCAGTCCGGCGGTGGAGAGTTCCCGCAGCCGCTGCACGATCGGCTCGTACTGGGCCCGGCCCGCGCCACCGGAGCGGCGGGCCAGCACGAGGTGCAGGCCGACGTCACGGGCGTGCGGCAGGTGCTCCTCCAGCGCCCGCAACGGGTTCGCCGGCCCGGTCGCCACCAGGTCGTAGTCGTCGACCAGCACGAACAGTTCCGGTCCCGACCACCACGAGCGGTCGCGCAACTGCTGCGGCGTGACCTCCGGCCCGGGCGCCCGCCGCTGGAGGTAACCGGCGGCCGACTCGACCAGGTCCGCGGTGTGCGCGGCCGCGGTGCCGTAGCCGATGAGGTGCGGTGTCTCGATGGCGCCGAGCAGGCTGCGCCGGTAGTCCACCAGGATGACCCGGGCCTCCTCCGGCGTGAAGCGCGTGGTGATCGACATGGCCAGCGCCCGCAGGAACGACGACTTGCCGCACTCGGCGTCGCCGAAGACCACGAAGTGCGGCTCGGCCGCGAAGTCGAGTTGCACCGGCCGTAGGTCGGCCTCGGCGACACCGATCGGCAGCCGCAGCCCGGTGGTGGCGGTGAGATCCAGATCGGCGTACGGCAGTACCGGCGGGAGGAGGCGGACCGGAGGCGCCACCGGCCCGGGCCAGCTGTCGGTGATCCGCTCGACCAGCTCGGCGGTACCCCCGCTCGGACCCGCCAGTCGCGGGAGCGCGGTCAGGAAGTGCAGGCTCTGGGCCGTCACCCCCCGGCCGGGACGTTCCGGCACGTTCGCCGCGGCCCGCCGGGCGACGAGGGAGTCGGCCGGGTCGCCGAGGCGCAGCTCCAGTCGGGAGCCGAACAGGTCCCGGATCGCCGGGCGGAAGTCCAGCCAGCGCAGGGCAGTGGCGACCACGTGCAGCCCGTACGACAGACCACGGGTCGCCAGGTCGGTGACCAGCGGTTCCAGGTCGTCGTACTCGCTGCGCAGCGTGCTCCATCCGTCCACCACCAGGAAGACGTCGCCGAACGGGTCGGCGTCCGGCTGATCGGTCGTCGCCGTCGCGGCCCGACGTCGCCGGTACGTGGCCATCGACTCCACGCCCAACTCGGCGAAGCGGCGCTCCCGGTCGGCCAGGAGTGTGGTCAGCTCGCCGACGGTGCGTCGTACGGCGGTCGGGTCGGCGCGACCGGTCACCCCGCCCACGTGCGGCAGGTCGCGCAGCGCCGCGAGGCCGCCACCGCCGAAGTCGAGGCAGTAGACCTGCGCCTCGGCCGGGGTGTGGGTGAGCGCCAACGCGCAGATCAGCGTCCGCAGCGCCGTGGACTTGCCGCTCTGCGGAGCGCCGACCACCGCCACGTGCCCGGCCGCACCGTCCAGGGCCAGCCAGAGCAGGTCCCGGCGCTGCTCCAACGGCCGGTCCACGACGGCCACCGGCACGCCCAGCGCCCCGTGCAGCTCGGGGTTTGCCACGGTCAGCCCGCGCGCCGGGTCCACCTCGACCGTGCCGATCAACTCGTCCAGGGTCGGCGGGTCACCGAGCGGCGCGAGCCACACCTGGTGCGCGGGCGGGCCCTGCCCGACGAGCCGGTCCACCAGCAGGTCGAGCAGGGTTTCCCGGTCGGGCTCGTCCTCGGCCACCATGGGCAGGGCCGGTGTCGTCGGCGCGGGCAGCGGTACGGCGTGGGTGGTGAACGTGAGCAGGCGGGCTTCCTCGCCGGCCGGGACGCCGGCCGTGGCGGCCCGGCGGCGCACGGCGCCGGAGACGTACGCGGCCTTGAACCGGGCCAGCGGGTCGGTGCCGGCGCGCAGGTAGCCGTGGCCCGGCGAGCGGGGCAGCTCGTGGGCGTCCGGCACGCCGAGCACCGTGCGGGACTCCAGCGCGGAGAAGGTGCGCAACCCGATCCGGTACGACAGGTGCGTGTCCAACCCGCGCAGCCGGCCCTCCTCCAGACGCTGGCTGGCGAGCAGCAGGTGCACGCCGAGCGACCGACCCAGCCGACCGATCTGCACGAACAGGTCGATGAAGTCGGGCTTGGCGGAGAGCAGCTCGGAGAACTCGTCGCAGATCAGCAGCAACGACGGCAGTGGGGCGAGCGGGCTGCCGGCGGCTCGCGCCCGCTCGTAGTCGCGCACGCTGGCGAAGTTGCCGGCCCGGCGCAGCAGCTCCTGCCGGCGGACCAGCTCGCCGTTGATGGCGTCGACCATCCGGTCCACCAGGGGCAACGCGTCGGCCAGGTTGGTGATCACGGCGGCGGTGTGCGGCAGCCGGTCGAACGGCGCGAAGGTCGCACCGCCCTTGAAGTCGACCAGGACGAAGTTGAGCTGCTCGGAGCTGTGCGTCGCGGCCAGCCCCAGCACGAGTGTGCGGAGCAGCTCGGACTTGCCCGACCCGGTGGCCCCGATGAGCAGACCGTGCGGGCCCATCCCGTCCTGGGCGGACTCCTTGAGGTCCAGCTCGATGGCGCCACCGTCGACGCCCACCCCGATCGGCACCCGCAGCCGGTCCCGGGGTGAGCGCGGCGTCCAACCCTGCTCCGCGGTGAAGCTCTCCGGGTCGCCGAGGCCGAGCAGCTCCGGCAGGCCCAACTCGATCTCCAGTGGGGCGTCCGGGCCGCGGGCCGTGCCGGCCAGCCGCAGTGGCGCCAGCCGTCGAGCGACGGCCTCGGCGTCGGCGAGGTCGAGGTGGTCGGCGCTGCCCACCTCGGCGTGCCCCTCGACCGACCACGAGTGCAGCCGCCGGCCGCGCAGCTCGAGCAGCAGCGCGTACCGGTCGAGCAGGCGCGGCGGTGGCGTCTCCAGGTCGAGCACGGTGACCGCGTCGATGCCGCCGTCGCCGGTCAGGTCGGTGGCGCCGGTCAGGTCGCCGCCGTCGAGGACCACCACCACGTGCGGGCCGTCGGTGGCCGGACCGGCCGGGCTGAACCGGGAACGGCTGGCCACCACGTCGGCGAGCAGCCGTTCCAGCTCCACGCCCGACGAGGTCACCAGCCGGGCGGGCCCGAGCGCGTCCAAGCGTCCGGGGTGGAGCACGTGCGGAAGCCACTTCACCCACTCCCAGGCGGCGCGGCGTTCGGGGCCGGCGCAGACCGCGATCAGCAGCTCGTCGGGCGCGTGGAACACGGCCAGCTGGATCAGCACGGCTCGGGCCAGGGCCTGCGCGGCCGGGTCGCCGGTGGGCGTGGGTGGCCCGCCGGTGGTCGGACCGCTGCCGGCGGAGCTGCGCACGTGCACCCGGGCGAAGCTGCGCAGGGACAGGGCCACCGGCAGCTCCGGCACCACCGAGTACGCGTCCAGGAAGCGGCGCAGCGCGCCGGCCGTCATCGGCTCCAGCTCCTCGAGCGGCCGGGTGACCGGCGGCACCAGCGGGGTGGCCAGCGTCTGCGGCCCGACGGCGACGCGAACCACGGCGAAGTCCGGGTCGCCGGGACGGCGTTCCCAGACCCGGCGGCTGTCCACGGTCGACCACAGTCGGCCCGGGTCGGGGTGGCGGTAGTACAGACCCGCGCGCTGCTGTCCGGCGGTCTGCCGGACCCGACGGCGCAGCGTCGCCAGGTGGCGCAGGTACTCGCGGCGGGCCGCCATCATCTCGGACTTCTTCGGGGTGCCCGAGGCGCTGCCCCACGTGGTCACCAGCATCGCGAGCGACGAGAGCCCGAACATGCCGCCGACGACGTACGAGTGCGCGCCGCCGCCCCGCCCGAACATCATCGCCATCGCCACCGTGCCGCCGAGCATGGGCAGGACCATCAGCGCCTGCTGCCACCGGCCGCCGGCCACGGCCGGGATCTCCGGCGGCGCCTCGACGGGCAGCTCGCCGACGGGGATCTCCGGCGCTGGCCGACGCGGTGGGCGCTTGATGACGACGGTGGACACTCGGCCTCCTGACTGCGCTGGGTAACCCGAGCCTGGCTCATGGTAGGTAAAGTCCTGTCGTCCCCGCAGCCTCCGATGCCGTTCGATATGGAGACCGGTCGATGACAACCGGACTGGCCCGCGTCACCATCAGCGCTCCCCAGCGGCGGGTGGACGTCGCCCTGCCGGAGCAGGTCCCCCTGGCCGAGCTGCTGCCCGACGTGCTCCGGCACGCCGGCGAGGGACTGGCCGACGACGGGGAGCGGCACGGCGGCTGGGTGCTGCGTCGTACCGACGGGGCGCTGCTGGCGACCGCGCAGGCGCTGCTGCCGCAGGGCGTCCGCGACGGCGAGGTGCTGCACCTGGTGCCGGCCCGCGCCCACTGGCCCGAGTTGGAGTACGACGACGTCGTGGAGGCGATCGCCGACGGCGCCCGTCGACGTGGCGGAGCCTGGTCACCCACCGCCACCCGGGTCGCCGGTCTGGCCGGCGCCGCCGTACCGCTCGCCGTCGGGCTGCTCGCCCTGCTCGCCAGCGGCCCGACGTCGGGCAGCGGCTGGGTCGCGGCGGCCGTGGTGGCGCTGCTGCTCACCGTTGCCGGTACGGTCGCCAGCCGTGCCAACGGCGACGGTGCGGCCGGCGCGACGCTCGGCGGGTACGCGCTCCCGTACGCCTTCGTGGCCGGCGCCCTCGCGGTCGGCTCGGGCGACCCGGTCGGCCCGCTCGTACCGGTGCGCTGGATCGGCGCGGCCGAACTGCTGGCCGGTTCGGTGGCGCTGCTGCTCGTGGCGCTGGTCGGGCTGCTCGGGGTGGCGAGCCGACAGCGGATCTTCGTGGCCGGAGTCACGGTCGGCCTGCTCGGTGCCGGCGCGGCACTCGGCGCGCTGCCGCTGACCCCCGCCGGCACGGCTGCGGTGCTGCTCAGCGCACTGGTCTTCGCCATCGGGGCGATCCCGCTGCTGGCCATCCGGCTCGGCAAGCTGCCGCTGCCGCCGATCACCCTGCCGGCCACCGAGCCGGAGCGGCCCGGGGACCTGCCGGACCGGGGTCGGGTGCAGGCGGCGGTCACCCGCACCGAGGAGATGCTCACCGGGATGCTGCTCGGGCACGCGGTGCTGGCGGTCGGGGCCGCCGTCGTACTCGGGGCGGCTGGTGGGACGGCCGGCGCGGTGCTGGTGGCGGTGGTCTCGGCCGTGCTGCTGCTGCGGTCGCGGCTGTTCGTGGCGCTGCGGCACCGGGTGCCGACGGTGCTCGCCGGGCTCGCCGGCTACGCGGTGCTGGGCGCGGTGCTGGTCGACCGGGCCGACGACACCGGCCGGCTGGCGCTGGTCCTCGGCGGGGCGGCGCTGGGCCTGGTGACCGTGGCCGCCGGCACCGGGTACGCCCGGCGACCCGTCTCGCCGTACCTCGGGCGGATCGCGGACCTCGCCGACACGGCCCTGGTGGTCGCCGTGGTGCCGGTCGCCTGCGCGGTGCTCGACCTGTACGACAAGGCCCGGGGTCTGCTCGGGTGAGCAGCTCCCGGGCCTGGCCGGTCGTCGTACGTCAGTGGGTGGACTCGCCGCGCGCCTCGGCGTCGCGCGCCCGCTGGTAGGAGGCGCGGATCTCGGCCTCGGCCTCGGTGCGGCCGACCCAGGTCGCGCCCTCGACCGACTTGCCGGGCTCCAGGTCCTTGTACACCTCGAAGAAGTGCTGGATCTCCAGGCGGTCGAACTCGCCCAGGTGGTGGATGTCGCGCAGGTGCTCCTGGCGAGGGTCCTCGTAGGGAACGCAGAGGACCTTGTCGTCGCCGCCCTTTTCGTCGGTCATCCGGAACATGCCGATCGTCCGGCAGCGGATGAGGCAGCCCGGGAAGGTCGGCTCGGGGACCAGCACGAGCGCGTCCAGCGGGTCGCCGTCCTCGCCCAGCGTGTCCTCGATGAAGCCGTAGTCGGCCGGGTACTGGGTGGACGTGAACAGGGTGCGGTCCAGCCGGATCCGGCCGGTCTTGTGGTCCACCTCGTACTTGTTGCGGTGACCTTTGGGGATCTCAACCGTCACGTCGAAATCCATCTGCACGCTCCCTCGTCTGCCCACGCTGGCTAACGGAACCACTGGCGGCCCTCCGGACAGGTGAATGCCCACCCGCCGACTCCGGCCGCCGCATAGTCTTCGGACCGAAGTAGTGTCACCCAAGCCGATTTTCGTTGGGGGAGGAGGGGGTCGTGGGGAGGGAAGATTCACACTACCGTCCGGACGGGGGCGTCGCAGGCGGTACCGGACGATCCGGCTCCGGTGGGGCGACCGGAAGAGTCCCGGTGCCGGACGCGCACTTCCCCCGCACCCCCGAGGAGTCGGTTCCCGAGCGGCCACCGCCGCTGCCGTGGCGTCCGTCCGGCTCGACCCCGGCGGGACCGAACAACGGTCGCTTCCCGGTCCTCGGTTCGGACCGCCCCGCGGGCGGCGCGCACCCCCCGGGTCGCGCGTCGGTCCGCCCCGCCCCGAGCGGCCCCACCTGGGGTGGCCCGATGCCCGGCGAGCGGCCGACCGCCGGCGGTCCGCACGGCGTACCGCCGCTGGGTCCGCCGATCTCCGCGCTGCCCTCGACGGCCGACGTCGAACCGCCGGTGACGCCGCCGGCCACGCCGCGCCGTCGCGGGCGACTGGTGACCGTGCTGGCCGTCGTGGTGCTGCTGGTGCTGGCCGGTGTGGGTGTCGTGGTGGCCCGTCCCGGCCCGGTCGCGGGCTGGCTGGGCGACGACGGGGCGTCCGCGCCGACCGCCGCCGGCCCCAGCCCCGAGCCGGACCCGTCGGACGTGTTGGACGGACCCGACCCGAACGCTCCGCTGCCCAGCGCCGACGCGGTACGGGCCGCGCTCGACCCGTTGGTCGACGTACCCGCCCTGGGTGACCGCGTGAACGTCTCGGTGGCCGACGTGACCACCGGCCAGACGCTCTACGGCAAGGGCGCGGACGACGGAACGGTGCCCGCCTCGGTGACCAAACTCGCGACGGCGGTGACCGTGCTGGCCGCCCGCGGCCCCGGATTCCGCATCCCGACCCGGGCGGTGGCCGGCACCAAGCCGGGCGAGGTGGTGATCGTCGGCGGCGGTGACCCCACGCTCGCGGTCAACAAGAAGGGCTACTACCCCGGCGCGGCACGCCTGGACGACCTGGCCGCGCAGGTGCGTACCGCCCTCGGCGGCACCGCCCCGACCAGCGTCACCGTCGACGGCACGGTCTACTCCGGCCCGCTGTACGGCCCCGGCTGGGACGACGACATCCCGACCGGCGGGTACGGCGGCGCGGTGACCGCGCTGATGACCGACGGAGCGCGCAAGGACCCGGGTGCCGAGCCCGGAGGCGCCGAGCGGGTCCCCGAGCCCGACCTGGCCGCCGGCCGGTCGTTCGCCCGGCTGCTCGGCGTACCCACCAGCGCCGTCAAGCGGGGTACGGCCCCGGCTCTGGCGACCGCCGCCGGTGGCACCCCGCCAGCCGGTACGGAGCTGGGTGTGGTGCAGTCGCCACCGCTGATCCGGTTGGTCGACATCATGATCAGCGAGAGTGACAACCTGCTGGCCGAGGCGCTGGCCCGCCAGGTGGCCCTGGCGCGCAGCCAGAAGGCGTCGTTCGACGGCGGCGCTGCCGCGATGGACGCCGAGGTGGCGGAGTTGGGCCTGCCCGCCGAGGAGATCACCCTCTCCGACGGCAGTGGGCTGTCGCGTCGCAACCGGATCAGCCCGTCCCTGCTCACCGACCTGATCCGACTGGCCGCGAGTCCGGATCATCCGGAACTGGCCGGCGTCTTCGGAGGCCTGCCGGTGGGCGGCTGGTCCGGCACGCTTGGCGAGCGCTACCGGGGTGCCCCGGGGACCGCCGCCGGCGCCGGCGCCGTACGCGCGAAGACCGGCACCCTGACCGGGGTGCACGCCATCGCGGGCCTGGTCACCACCGCCGACGGCCGACTGCTCACCTTCGCGGTGCTCACCGACAAGGTGCCCGGCGGGACGGACACCGCCCAACCGGCGCTGGACCGCATCGCCTCCGCACTGGCCGGCTGCGGCTGCCGCTGACGTCCGCGCGGGCCGGCTCCGGCTGCCGCTGACCAGCTCCGGGGCCCGGTCCGGGGTCGGCGCGTGGGGCCGCGACCGGCGTCGATCGCCGACGCGAGCCCGGGCTGGGGTGTCGCGACGCGGGTACGGTGGGTTCATGGCGCAGTTCGTGGACTGGGATCTGGCCGCCGCCACCGCGGGGGCGTTGAGCAAGTCGGGCCCCCGGGTGTCGTACACCGAGGCCACCGACGTGGTCGGCGACCTGCGTCGGCTGACCGACGAGGCCGCCGGGCACGTGGCCGACTACACCGGCCTGCGGGCGCAGGTGGCGCACCCGCCGGTGCGGGTGGTCGACCGGCGGGACTGGGCGGCCACCAACATCGCCGGGCTGCGTGAGGTGATCACTCCACTGGTCAGCCGGCTGTCCGGCGACAAGCAGCCCGGCGCGCTCACCGAGGCGATCGGGTCGCGGCTGACCGGGGTGCAGGCCGGCACCGTCCTGGCCTACCTGTCCGGCCGGGTCCTCGGCCAGTACGAGGTCTTCTCCGCCGACCCGGGCCAGCTGCTCCTGGTGGCGCCCAACATCGTCGAGGTGGAGCGCAAGCTCGAAGCCGACTCCCGGGACTTCCGGCTCTGGGTCTGCCTGCACGAGGTCACCCACCGCACCCAGTTCACCGCCGTGCCCTGGATGCGGGCCTACTTCCTCGGCGAGGTCCAGGCGTTCGTGGACGCCTCGTCCGCCGGCGGCGAACACCTCGTCGAGCGACTGCGGCGCGGTGTCGCGACGCTGTCCGAGGCGGTCCGCGACCCGGAGAGCCGGACGAGCGTGCTGGACATCGTCCAGACCCCGGCGCAGCGGGCCGTCCTCGACCGCCTCACCGCGCTGATGACCCTGCTGGAGGGGCACGCCGAGTTCGTGATGGACGGCGTCGGCCCGCAGGTGATCCCGAGCGTGGAGCGGATCCGGGCCTCGTTCAACCGTCGCCGCGAGGCGGGCAACCCGTTGGAGAAGGCGATTCGCCGGCTGCTCGGGGTGGACGTCAAGATGCGCCAGTACGCCGAGGGTCGCAAGTTCGTGCACGGTGTGGTCGAGCGCGTCGGCATGGACGGCTTCAACCAGATCTTCAACTCACCGCTCACCCTGCCCCGGCTGTCGGAGCTGGGCGACCCGGACGCCTGGGTGGCACGCGTGCACGGCCCGGCCGGCACCGTTCCGTCCGCCGGCTGACCGTCCGCCGGTGGCCGCGCTCGCCCCACCGGTGGCCGCGATCCGGGTGGCGGTCCGTCGCGCGCTGACCCACCTGCCGTCGGGCGGGCCGGTGCTGGTCGCCTGCTCCGGTGGGGCCGACTCGCTGGCCCTGGCGGCGGCGACCGTGTTCGTGGCGCCCCGGCTGGGTCTTCCCGCCGGCCTGGTGACCGTCGACCACGGCCTGCAGGACGGTTCGGCACGGCGCGCGGAGGCGGTGGCCGCCTGGGCCCGAGAGGCCGGGTTCGCGCCGGCCGTGGCGGTGCGGGTGGACGTGGCCGGCCGTCCGGGCGGGCCGGAAGCGGCGGCCCGCCAGGCCCGCTACGAGGCGTTGGTCGAGGCCGCACGGCAGCACGGGGCGGTCGCGGTGCTCACCGGCCACACGCGCGACGACCAGGCGGAGACGGTGCTGCTCGCGCTCGCCCGGGGCGCCGGTCCGCGCGGGCTGGCCGGGATGCCCGATCGGCGGGAGCTGGCCGGGGTGCCGTTGGTGCGTCCGCTGCTCCAGATCGGCCGGGAGCAGACCCGCGCCGCCTGTGCCGTCCTCGGGCTCAGCCCCTGGCAGGACCCGCACAACACCGACCCCTCGTACGCCCGCTCCCGGGTGCGGGCCGATGTGCTGCCGGCGTTGGTGCGGGCGCTCGGGCCGGGTGTGGTGGACAACCTGGCGCGTACCGCCCGGCTGGTGGCGGCGGACAACACCGCCCTCGACGAGATCGCGGCGATGGCGCTGGTGACATCCCGGCATCCCGCCGGTGGGCTCGCGGTGGCGGAGTTGGCCGGCCTGACCGCCGCCGTACGCGGTCGGGTGCTGCACGCCTGGGCCCTCGAGTTGGGCGCGGTCGGGGGCGCGCTGTCACACCGGCACGTCGGCGCGCTCGACGCCCTGGTCACCGACTGGCACGGTCAGGGTCCGACCGACCTGCCCGGGGGCATTCGCGTACTTCGTCGGGGCGATCGACTGGCGGTCGTCACCCCGGGCTGAGGGCCGCCGCGCCGTCGGTCCGGTCCCGGAACGTGGTCCGGTAGCTGTGCGGGGTGGCGCCGACCCGGCGGCTGAAATGGTGGCGCAGCGCCGCGGCGTCACCGAAACCGGCCTGGTCGGCGACGGCCTCCACGCTCAGCGGCGTCTCCTCGAGCAGTCGTCGGGCGAGCAGCACCCGCTGGTTGGTGAGCCAGTCGTGCGGGGTGGTGCCGGTCTCCGCCCGGAACCGCCGGGCGAACGTCCGGGGGGCCATGCCGGCGCGGGCGGCCAACTCCTCCACCGTGATCGTCCGGTCCAGGTGCCCCATCAGCCACTCCAGCACCGGTTCCAGGGTGGGCGCCTCGGGGGCCTTCGGGATCGGCGCCTCGACGTACTGCGACTGGCCGCCGTCGCGGTGCGGCGGAACCACCATCCGCCGGGCCAGCCGGGTCGCGGTGGCCGAGCCGTGCACCTGGCGGACCAGGTGCAGGCAGGCGTCGATACCGGCCGCGGTGCCGGCGCTGGTGAGCAGCCGACCGTCCTGGACGTACAGGGAGTTGCAGCGCACCCGGGCGCGGGGATGCCGGCGTTGCAGCTCGTCCACGTACCGCCAGTGGGTGGTGCACTCCCGGTCGTCGAGCAGTCCGGCCTCGCCGAGCAGGAAGGCCCCGGAGCAGACGCTGATGAGGTGGGCACCGCGCGCGTCGGCGCGGCGCAACGCGTCGAGCACACAGTCGGGTACGACGGTGCCCTGACCGTGTGCCGGAACGGCCACCAGGTCGGCCTCCTCGAGCGGGGCCAGGTCGGCGTTCGGCGTGAGGTGGAAGCCCGCCGAGGTGCGCACGACAGCGCCGTCGGGACTGCACACGTCGAAGCGGTACGCGGGGAAGCCGTCGGCCGTCCGGTCGGTGCCGAAGACCTCCGCGAGCACCCCCAGCTCGAAGGGAGCGACCTGGTCCAGGGCGAGGACGGCGACGGATCGGAGCATGTGACGAGGGTAACCCGAGAGATGGCAGTAAATCGATGCCCAATGGCATCTCTGCCACTGTCCGGGCGGTGCGGGTCGGCGCAGACTGGTCTCAGTCCGGTGCGCACCGGCGGCGAAACCGACAGCAATCATGCGAAAGTGAGCGCCGCCATGGAGTTCCTGTTCTTCCTCCTGTTCCTCGTTCTGCTCGTCGCCGCCTCGGCGGCCAACCTCACCGTGGACAGCCACGACTCGGCCGACTGGAAGCCCAGCGAGGACGGCCGCCGCTGGCGGTCCCGTACCAGCTGATGCTATTAGGCACCCTTTGCGGTGAAAATCCTGGGCGGGACCGTGCCGAAAGGTGCGGCCCCGCCGACGGAGGCCATCCGACGTACGGCAGGCTAGGAGTCATGGCTGACGGCTCCTGGTACGACGCCGACATCGACCACGTGATCATTTCCGAGGCGCAGATCCGCGAGAAGACAGCGGAGCTGGCCAAGCAGGTCTCCGCCGACTACGCCCACGTGGGCGACGGACTGCTGCTGGTCTGCGTGCTCAAGGGCGCGGTGATGTTCATGGCGGACTTCGCCCGGGCTCTGGGCCGAAGCGGCCCCCCGGCCGAACTCGACTTCATGGCCATCTCCTCGTACGGCCAGGGCACGACCTCCTCCGGGGTGGTCCGCATCCTCAAGGACCTCGACCGCGACATCGCCGGCCGGCACGTCGTGGTCGTCGAGGACATCGTCGACTCCGGTCTGACGCTCTCCTGGCTGCTGCGCTACCTGGAGTCGCGCTCGGCGGCGAGCGTCGAGGTCGTCGCGCTCTTCCGTAAGCCGGAGGCGGTCAAGGTGCCGGTGCCGGTGAAGTACGTCGGCTTCGACATCCCCACCGAGTTCGTGGTCGGCTACGGCCTCGACTTCGGCGAGCGCTACCGGGAGCTGCCCTACGTCGGGGTGCTCAAGCCCGAGGTCTACGCCCGCTCCTGAGCCCGGACGCCGGCCCGCCGCCGACCTGGGTGAGGGCGTTTCCTATCGGCGTTCGTCAAGCCGACGTTCAGCGGGCTCTCAGCTCTTGCGGTTACGGTGGACCCCGGTGGCGTGGAGGTAACTCCGCGTCCGACCCCTCGACCGCGTGACCGGGCGTTCGGGTGGCCGGGCCGGACTCCCCGCCACGCCGGTTCTTCCCGGACCCGAT
The DNA here is from genome assembly GCF_044454415.1 of Micromonospora sp. NPDC051543. Taxonomy (NCBI): domain Bacteria; kingdom Bacillati; phylum Actinomycetota; class Actinomycetes; order Micromonosporales; family Micromonosporaceae; genus Micromonospora; species Micromonospora sp. NPDC051543. The sequence goes on along the minus strand of NZ_JBITDT010000004.1, from coordinate 354,264 downwards.
TCGATGGTGCACGACTGCGGGGCTCACCAGCTCACTCGTCGCGTACACCGCTGTGATTGTGTACGACTGCGGGGCTCGCAAGCTCACTCCTCGCGTACACGGTGTACCGTCGAATGACCGCGGCGCGGCAGTTTCGGTGCCTCGGGGTCGAGGCCGGCCCGCACGGCGGCTCCGGCCGCCGCTCACCGCGGCGACACCATCAGACGGTCAGGACGTCGATCAGGAGGATGCGGGCGCTCCGGCGCTCGACAACAGTATGGAACGTACGCGTTTCTTCCGCCGACCGGTGGTCTGGATCATCCTGGTCATCCTCGGCGCCGTTGTGCTCAGTCAGCTGTTCACCGCTGGTCCCAGCTACCACCGCGTGGACACTTCCGTTGCGCTCGACCAGCTCCACACCGCTCAGATCAACAAGGTCATCTTCCAGGACAAGGAGCAGACGCTCCAGCTCGACCTGAAGAACAAGACCAAGTTCGGTGACACCACCACCGACCGGATCGAAGCCCAGTTCCCGTACCAGGTGGGCGACGAGATCTGGAACGAGGTGCTGGCGGCCAAGGCGGCCAACCGGGTCACCGGCCCGGCCGACGCCAAGGTCTCATCGGACAGCATCTGGGTGAGCCTGCTGGTCAACCTGCTGCCGATCGCGCTGCTCGTGCTCCTGCTGCTGTTCTTCATGTCGCAGATGCAGGGCGGCGGCTCCCGGGTGCTCAACTTCGGCAAGTCCAAGGCGAAGATGATCACCAAGGACACCCCGAAGACGACGTTCGCGGACGTCGCGGGTGCCGAGGAGGCCGTCGAGGAGCTGTACGAGATCAAGGACTTCCTCCAGAACCCGGCCAAGTACCAGGCCCTGGGCGCCAAGATCCCGAAGGGCGTGCTGCTGTTCGGCCCGCCCGGAACGGGTAAGACGCTGCTGGCCCGCGCGGTCGCCGGCGAGGCCGGGGTGCCCTTCTACTCCATCTCCGGCTCGGACTTCGTGGAGATGTTCGTCGGCGTCGGCGCGAGCCGGGTCCGTGACCTGTTCGAGCAGGCCAAGACGAACGCCCCGGCGATCGTCTTCGTCGACGAGATCGACGCCGTCGGCCGGCACCGCGGCGCCGGCATGGGCGGCGGCCACGACGAGCGGGAGCAGACGCTCAACCAGCTGCTCGTCGAGATGGACGGCTTCGACACCAAGGGCGGGGTCATCCTGATCGCGGCCACCAACCGGCCGGACATCCTCGACCCGGCGCTGCTGCGCCCGGGCCGGTTCGACCGGCAGATCCCGGTGGACGCCCCCGACATGGAGGGCCGCAAGGCCATCCTTCGGGTGCACGCCAAGGGCAAGCCGTTCACGCCGGACGTCGACCTCGACGCGGTGGCCCGCCGTACGCCGGGCTTCAGCGGCGCCGACCTGGCCAACGTGATCAACGAGTCGGCCCTGCTCACCGCCCGCAAGGAGCAGCGCGCGATCACCAACGACTCCCTGGAGGAGTCGATCGACCGGGTGGTCGCCGGTCCGCAGCGGCGGACCCGGGTGATGAGCGACCAGGAGAAGAAGATCACCGCGTACCACGAGGGTGGGCACGCGCTGGTCGCCTGGGCGCTGCCGCACGCCGCGCCGGTGCACAAGGTGACGATCCTGTCCCGTGGCCGCTCGCTGGGCCACACCCTGGTGCTGCCGACCGAGGACAAGTACACCCAGACCCGCGCCGAGATGATCGACACCCTGGCGTACGCGCTGGGCGGCCGGGCCGCCGAGGAACTGGTCTTCCACGAGCCGACCACCGGTGCCGGCAACGACATCGAGAAGGCCACCCAGCTGGCCCGCGCGATGATCACCCAGTACGGCATGAGCTCCAAGCTCGGCGCGATCAAGTACGGCACCAGCGGGGACGAGCCGTTCCTCGGCCGCAACATGGGCCACGAGCGGGACTACTCGGACTCGGTGGCCGCCGAGATCGACGGCGAGATGCGGGCCCTGATCGAGCTGGCGCACGACGAGGCGTGGGAGATCCTGGTCGAGTACCGGGACGTCCTGGACAACATCGTGCTCGAGCTGATGGAGAAGGAGACCCTCTCCACGGCCGACATGGCGCGGATCTGCTCCCGGGTGGTCAAGCGCCCGCCGCTCGCCCCGTACAACGGGTTCGGCAAGCGCCAGCCGTCCACCGAGCCGCCCGTGCTCACCCCCGCGGAGAAGGACAAGCTCAAGGCGCAGGCCGAGGCCGACGGCGCGCAGGCGTCCGTCGGCGGTGGGTCGCCGTCCAGCAACAACTCGGACGGTACGCACTGAGCAACGACCCGACGGCCAGCTCCCCTCACCGGGAGCTGGCCGTTTCCGCGACCGAACCCGACGGTGACGACGAGCTGGACTACGTCGCCGCCCGGTTGATCAGCGGCAAGCTGACCGGCCGTCCCGTCGAGGACGCGGTCGACCTCGGCCGGATCGAGAGAGCTGTCCGCGAGATCCTGATCGCCGTCGGCGAGGACCCGGACCGGGACGGCCTCCAACAGACGCCGGCCCGGGTCGCCCGCGCGTACGCCGAACTCTTCGCCGGCCTGCGCGTCGACCCGGCGCAGGTGCTCAGCACCACCTTCGAGGCCAACCACGAAGAGCTGGTGATCGTCCGCGACATCGACGTGATGAGCCTCTGCGAGCACCACCTGCTGCCGTTCCGGGGCAGCGCGCACATCGGCTACATCCCCGGCCCGGACGGGCGGATCACCGGCCTGTCCAAGCTGGCCCGCCTCGTCGAGGTGTTCGCCCGCCGACCTCAGGTGCAGGAGCGGCTCACCTCGCAGGTGGCAGACCTGCTGATGAGCAAGCTGGCCCCGCGCGGCGTCGTGGTCGTGCTGGAATGCGAGCACATGTGCATGGCGATGCGCGGCATCCAGAAGTCCGGCGCCAAGACCATCACCTCGGCGGTGCGCGGCATCCTGCAGACGGACTCGAAGTCGCGGGCCGAGGCGATGGCCCTGATCCTTCCCCGCTGACCCGTCCGCGCGACGCCGGCCAGGTAGCCGGCGGGTCAGCCGGCCAGCAGAGCCAGCAGCAGGCCGGTCGTGACCAGGACCGCCGGCACCAGGCAGACCAGCACGCCGAAGCGCAGAGTGCGGTCCACCTGCTCGTCGGGGGCGGCACGGAACACCCGGCCGACACACACCCAGCCGACGACGAAGGCGGCCGCCGGCATCGGCAGCCCGCCGACCAGGGCCATCACACTGGCCGGGCCCGACCCGGTCGTCGCGTACACGGTGATCTGGATCAGCGGCGCCAGCAGCGCGAGCGGCCCGTACACCAGGAAGTTTCGGGCCCGCGCGGGCCAGGAGGTCGGTCGGAGGCCGCGCCGCGCGGCCAACGCCGCGTCCGCCGCCCCGGCCCGACCCCGCGCCGTCCGCAGCGCCGCCAGGACGGCGGCCGGGCCGCCGGCCATCGACCGGGCGGCCTCCGTCAGCTCCGGTGGCGACGGCACCAGCGAGATCGCCGGTACGCCCCGCTCCCGCAACCGCTCCTGCTGGGTCGCCAGCCCGGCGCGCACCACCGTCAGCTCCTCCCGGGCGGCTTCCGCCGAGCGGGCCTGCTCACCGGCGGCGGTCGCCGCGCTGCGACGGACCGCATCGAGCTGACGGGCCGCCGCCAGGTACTCGGCCCAGGCGTCGACAGGCGCCGTGCCAGCGTCCGGACCGGCGGTCCGCTGTGGACCCGGCCCGGTAGCCGTCGCCCTCACCTCGGGCCCCTCCCTACGCATCGTCGGCTCAGCCCGCATCGCCCACGCGCCCCGTCTCGTCCGGTGGCCCCGCCTCGTCCGGTCGCCTCGTTCCGTCCGGTGGCCCCGCCTCGTCCGGTCGCCTCGTTCCGTCCGGTAGGCCCGCCTCGTCCGCGAACGGCACCAGGATCGTGCCCCGCTCGTCGGGACCATCCCACAGCGCCGCCCGGTCCGGGCGCGCCCGCCACTGGACCGGCCTGCCGAACACGGCGGCGAGCTGCGCGGCCGGCACGTCCAGCGCCACGACAGCGGCCAGTTTGTCGACCTCGCCGTCCGGCTCCAGCAGCGCGGCGAACGGTGGCACCGCCCGCCACCAACCCAGTAGGTGCCGGCCCGCCGGTGGACCGTCCCGCAGCAGCGCCCGCAACCGATCCGCCGGCAGATCCCGGGGACCGGGCCGATCCAACCCAAAGATCACCAGGTATGTCGGCAGCTCGTCGTCGGCGTCCGCCAACAGCGTCGGCAGGTCGACCAGTCGGGCCGGATGACGGGCGGCCAGCTCGGCCGTCAACGCCTCCGCCAGCGGGCGAGCCCCCTGGTCGGGCGCGGCCACCACGAACCGGGCGGTGCCCGCCGCATGGTGGCTCGCGGTACTCCGGGCCGCCGTCGCCAGCAGGCCACCCGCCGCCGCGCCCGAGCCCAGCACCGCGAGGTTACGTCCAGGCGCGGGCCCCAACGGTACGGCGACCGTCGTACGGGCCACGTCCACCGCCCGGCCCAGCAGGGCCGCCGGGCCACCTGTCTGCCCGGCCAGGGCCGCCCGGTGACGCGGATCGTTGCCCAGCAGCGGACGGGCGTACCCGGCGAACACCACCGGCGGCACCGCATCCGACGGTCGGGCCGCCCACAGCTCGTGTCGCAGCCGCTCCACCACCGCCGGATCGTCGAGCGGATCGGGGTGGCGGATCAACCGCTCGTGACCACGGATCGCGCCACGTGGGCCGCCCAACCCCCCGGCGGTGTTCACCACCGCGCTGCCCACCGGCAGACCGGCGGCCGAATCGTTCGTCGGCTCCAACACCGGGCCGCCGCCCGGCAACGCCACCCGTACCGGAAACTGCCCGAGCACCGAATCCCGGTGCCCGGCGTCCGTACGGGCACTCAACCCCAGCTCACCCGCGCCGGCCAGCACCAGGTGCACGCCGTACGCCCGACCGGCGCGGGCCAGCGCGTCCACCTGCGCGGCTAGCTCGGTCGCCAGCCGATCCCGCTCGGCGAAGAGCAGCGGCACATTGTCCACCACACAGACGATGCGAGGCAGCGGACGGTGCTGGCGCAGCTCCGCGAAGCGCTGCCCGCCGGCCCGCTCCGCCGCCTCCGCGCGGTGCCGTACCTCGGCCGTCAACTGGTCGAACAGGTCCCGGACGTACTCCCGGTCGGCCGCCATGGCCGCCGCCCGCACGTGCGGGACCCAGGATCGGTCCCGCTCGGTCTGCAGAAACTCCACGAACGACTCGCCGTCGCCCAGGTCCGCCAGGTAGAGCGCCAGATCGTCCGGGCCGTACCGGGCGACCAGCCCCAGCAGGGCGGTGGTCAGGAACGCGGCACGACCCGCGCCCGACCGGCCGCTCACCAGCCAGTGCGGCGTCAGCTCCGTGAAGCCCAGCGGCACCGGCCGACCGCCCGCGTCCCCCACCATCGAGGTGAGGCTGTCCGAGGAATCCGCAGCCCACAGGCTGTCGCCCGTCTCCGGCAACAGATCCGCCAACGCCAACCGGGAGCCCGCCTCCACCTGGGCGGCGAGCCGTCGACAGACCGCGTCGACGAGATCCGCCGGTGGGTCCGTCTCCACGAAGACCGGTGAGTTCATCCCACCCGGCGCCTCGGCCCCGGGGCTCGCGAACGATGCGCCCGGCGGGTCGCCGAGCAGCGCGTACGCGTTGCGCAACACCAGCGAGGTGGCCCGGGGCAACGGATCCCGGGACGAGTACGGGCCGGGCGGCGGCCACCCCGCCACCACCAGGTGCAGCCCCGCCGCCGGTCCCTGCTCGGCCAGCGTCTCGATCCGTGCCAGGTCGGTCGGGCCGGTCAATTCCGGCAGCGTGGCGACCACCAGCAGCAGCGTACGGTCGTGGCGACGCCGTCCGCTCGCCCCCGGCGTTACCCACTGCTCCGCCTCCGTCAACACCGCGCGCAGACCCGCCACGTCCACCGCCGGTGGGGGCAGCAACCCGGCGTCGGCCAGCGCGCCGAACGGCGTCAGCACGGCACCCGTGGCATCCACCGCGCGTACCAGCAGCGCACCCGCGGGCGCGGCCCCCAGCAGCCGCAGCACCACGGCCCGCAGCAGCCCCGCCACCCGCGGCTCTCGCCCGTCGGCATCCACGCTCAGATGGCCCGTACCGACCAGCGGCACCAGAGCGGGGAACCGGGCGTCGTCCAAGGGCGCCGCCGTGCCGACCCGCACGAACGGCGGTGGGCCGTCACCCGCCGGAGAGCCCACGTCGAGTGAATCGAGAGCGGCCCCCGACCAGCCCGGGGCCAGCCGCGCGGCAACCAGCTGAAGCCGCTCGGCCAACTCGTACTGGCGGCGCTGATCGGCAGGGGCCGGGCGCACCTCGTCGAGGATCCCGGCGGCGGCGGTGACGACAGCGGCAGCCCGGCGGTGCAGCGCCGCGGCGCGGTTCGTGCGTGCCTTCGGACCGGCCACCGTGTCCACCTCCTCACCCGAGGTCGGCAACCCCTCCCCGAGCAGTGACGGTATCCCAGCCAGAGCCCCACCTCCGGGAGGTACTGCGGCGGTGCGCCGGTGTTGTCGCGGATGTCACCGGTGGGGAGTGGTCCGTCACGATCCGCTGGATCTGAGGCATTGGCTCCGGGCCGTCCAGCCGTTAACGTCAGGAGGTGGAATCAGTGCAGCCCCCCGCCGGTTCCCAGGTCTCCCGCGTACCGGCCCAGCGGACTCCGTCCGAACAGCTGCCGCCGGCCCTGCCAACGCCGGCACCACAGCCACGACGCCGCCGGCTGCGCACCGTGCTCATCGTTGTCGGTGGCGTGCTCGCGCTGCTCCTGCTCGGTGGGGTGGTGACAGGTTTCGTGCTCTACAACCGCGCCGCAGCCCCGGACCGCAGCGCTCCCGACGTGGTCGTCGACAACTACCTGCGGGCCTTCCTCGTAGACCGCAACGATGCTCGAGCCAATTTGTATACATGCGAAGGGCAAGCACAGCTTGGACCATTGCGGGAGCTCCGCCTTGAAGTGGAGCAGCGTGAGTCCAAATTTGATGTAACTGTACGAGTCAGTTGGGGACCGTTAAACAGGAGCCCGTCGAGTAGCGGCGAGTCGGTTGTTACGACGCTCACGATTGCCGGCTCCGCAGATGGTGTTCCAAGGAGCAGCCGGAGAGAAGATTGGACCTTCACCGTGGTCGAGGATGACGATGGTTGGCGTGTATGTGCTGCCGCGAAGGTCGGCTAGATGTCACTCGATCCACAGCAGATGGACGGGTACCTCCAGAGTGGTGGGTGACTGGCCGCGCCAGGCCCAGCGGTACCACTCCACCTCGGGCGTGATCCGCACGCAGATGTCGCCCTCGGCTCCCGAGTAGGTCTCGGTCACCGCCCTCATGTCCCGGTGTTCGCGACCGTCCTCGACGTGCACCACCCGGCGTCCGGTGACCGCGTCCGCTTCGAACACGGGGGTGGGAGCGCGGTGGGAGGGGCCGTCGAGCGAGACCAAGCGGATGCCGGTGTCCCGTCCGCCCTCGGATGTGGGTCGTTCACCGACCGTCTCCACCCACACCCGCTCCACCGGCACCAGCGGCGCGAACACCTCGACCTGGTCGGCCTCGGCCCGGTACCACTCGTGTTCGGGAATGACCGGCACGTAGGTGCGGGCCCCCTGCACGACCCGGTCGTCCGCGCGCAGGTCTCCACGCCAGCCCAGCCCGGGCAGACCCACGAGCACCCGCTGCCCGCGCAGCTCCACGCGCCCGGTGGCGGGCACGATGGTCAGGGGGCGGGGTGGCCGGGGCGCCCAGTCGGGTTGGTCGGCGAACGGGTCCGGCAGCGGTCCGGTCATGCCAGTGACGGCCTCACTCCGCGGCGCGCAGCGGAGCGCCCCGCTGGCGCATGAAGGGGATCGGGTCGGTCGCGCCCCGGCTGGACCGGTCGCTGCGCAGGTGCACCTCGAAGTGCAGGTGCGGTCCGGACGAATTGCCGCTGCTGCCGACCTGTCCGATCACCTCGCCGGCGGGGACGATCTGGTCCGGCGAGACGCGGGGCTGGACCACCATGTGGCAGTAACGGGTGATGTAGCCACCGGCGTGCAGAATGTCGACGAACCAGCCACAGCCACCCTTGCCCGGATAACCGTCCACGTCGCAACTCCGGCGTCCTTTGTTGTCCGGGTCGCAGCGGGCGACAAGCACTCGGCCGGCGGCCGCGGCACGGATCTCGGTGCCCTTCGCCGCTCCGATGTCGACACCGTTGTGGCTGGGGCGATCGGTGGTCCGGAAGCCGGAGCCGACGTCACCGGAGATCGGCGCCGTCCAGCCGGAAGCGGCGATCTCGCCGCGCTCGGCCGCGTCGCACACCGCCTTGCCGTTGATCTGAACGGTGCGGGCCGCACCACCGGCGAGTGCGTCCACGATCTTGCTGGCCAGCTCCTCGTGCTTGGCATACGCGTCCGGATAGGCGCTGACCTGGACCTGCTGCGCCACGACGGTCAGCGGCCGGCGCTGCCAGCTGCGCACCTTGACGAGTTTCTCGTAGAACTTCCGGGCGGTGTAGGCGGGCGTCATCCGCTCGGCGATCGAGCCCCACCCCGGACGCTGCTGAAAGAGGCCCAGCGAGTCGTGGTCGGCACCGACGCCCTCGTGTGGCAGGGACAGCGACTCGGGCACGTCCTTGTTGGCCAGGTTGCGTAGGGCGGACTCCTGCATCGCCGTGGCGAGGGCGATCACCCAACCACGCGAGGGAACCCCCATGTCCTGACCGACCTTGATGATGATCGCCGCGTTGCGGACCTGCGCGTCGCCGTACTCGCTGAACCGGGGTAGCTCGCCGGTGATGTCGACGGGACGCACCGGCCCGCAGCCCCAGCCAGCGAGGGCGTCCCCGTTCTCCGCGTCGCCCCCGAGACCGCTGAGGAAGAATGCCGCCGTCCCCCCGGTGCAGCAGAGCAGGAGCAGTACGCCGGTGAGCACCGAGGCGATCACGCCGGCCCGGATCGGCCGACGAAGAGCGCGGCCTGCTCGGCCGGCGGTCACTGTCGCTCCCAGTCGACCACGTCGACCAGCCAACTCTTGTCCGCTATCACCAGCTCCAACCGGAGACGGCCGGTGTTGAGCGGTAGCAGCACCTCGACGAAGGTCTCGGTGCGCGACCGCACCGTCGGCGGGCCGGTCACCTCCTCGGCCGGCACCCCGCCGGGCTCGGCGCCGGCCAGCTTCTCGGTGAGCGCCGGCGTCGACATCGGCCGCAGCCCGGCGTGCCACTGGTCGGCTGTCATGCCGGGCCGGCCGATCCAGGCCGAGGCGAACCGGTCCGCGATCTGCTCGGGCGAACGGGCACCGGGTGGGGTGACCGGCGACGGGGGTGCCTCGGTGGCGATCAGACCATCGTCACCAGCCGTCGGGTCGACCGTGGTGATCGGCCGGTTCGGCCGGTTGCTCAACCCGTCGGTCGGGTCGGTCGGACCGGACACCAGGCGCGCCGCTCCGATCACCCCGAGGATGAGGACCGCGATCAGCACGGCCACCCCCAGCCGGGATCGCAATGCCCGGCTGAAGAGGAACTCCAGGGCCCGTCGCATCGCTGTCACCGAGCCTCGGAACGCACCCGTGGTCCGGTGCGATCCGGCGCACGTTCGGTAGATCCCGGCCGATAGACCACGAATGACGGGTTCTCCGCCGGAACATCCGGTTCGGTCCACGTCGCCGATTGGCGGCGACGAGGCTGCGGCGGCACGGGACGGTCTCGACCGCTGGTCTCCCCAATCGGTGCCTCGTCGGCGCGTTCGTGACCATCCGGTCGGACGTCGTCGCTGCGTCGGCTCCCTGCCGGGGTGGGCGTCGGCGTCGGGGCCGTGTCTTCCCGGCGTGCCTCCGGGCGCAGTCGGGTCTGCTCGGCGTCCGGTGACCGGCGGCGCCCGCCCGCCGGTTCCACCGTCCCCCCAGGCTCCACGACGTCGAGTCGCGCCGCGACCCGCATGTCTCGGAAGAAGCGGCGGTGCCAGGAGCCGGCCGAACTGACCGCCTCGCTGCTGTCCTTACCGCCAAGCTGGGTGATCCGCCGGTACGGCCGTAGCAGTAGCCAACCGACCACTCCGCACAACCACACCAGTACCACCTGGAGCCATCCGGGGAGGGTGGGTGTACTCATGATCAGATCGACCGCGAACAGGTAGATGGCGGCCCCGGTGCCGAAGATGGCGATGTTGAAGATCGCGGCGACGACGGCGTTCGCCAGCCGTCGCAGGCCGGCGCTGGCCGGTCGGAGAAGCCCGACGGTGCCCAGGATGGGCGCCGCGATCACCGCCCACCTGAAGATGAGGAACCCCAGCAGGACCAGAAGCGACGCCGTCAGGTCGAACATGGCGAACAGCACCGAGGCCAGCACCGCGATGAACCCCGCCCCGACCCGGTCCATGTCGCGGACGCCCTGGAGGTACTCGTACGCCTCCGGATCCTCGGTCTGGATCTGCTGGGCCACCCGCGCCCACTGCTGCTGCTTCGCATTGATCGTCGCCTCCCGCGTGGCCGGGTTGGCGCGAAGCTTCTCCACCTCGTCCCACGACAGCGCCTTGGCGTCGTACAGCGCCGGCCCGTACTTGCGAGCCGTCTCACTGTCGGCCGAACCGAGGACACCTCGGACCCAGTTTCGATACAGCATCGCCTCAGTGGCGGTATCGCTGGCCCGTACGGCTGGTGGCCTGTTGTCCTTACAAGCCTCTGGATTTGGGTCATCGCACTGGCTCGGCGGAGTGTCTCTGGCGGCTGGGCCTACGGCATCATGCACCACGCCCAGGGACGTGACCAGGGTGCCGTCCGCGATGTTCGCCGACTTCACCGGCCAGGCGGCCAGCGCGGTGACCGCGACCATTACGAGGAGAGCCCAACCCGCGGTGGTCATCGCGTTGCTCATGTCCGACTGGCGGGAGCGCCAGAGGAGATAGAGGCCCACCACGCACAGCGTGACGATCCCGAAGACGCTGAACACCTTCTCGTAGACGGACTTCGTCGCTTTTTCTACCAGCGGGTCCGCCCAGCCCCACATGGACCGGGGATCCCAGGCGCGCTCGCGCAGCGCGTTGGAGGCGCCGACGATCGCGGTGGCAACCATGAACTCGCCATTGGCCACTGTGGTGGTGAACTTGTAGTCGGGGTGCAGTACCGATGATGCACAGCCGCCGGGGATGTCGTAAGTCGGATAGCTGTATCCCGCATAGCCGTAGTCGCTGTAGAGACCCTTTGGCCCGAGTTTCTTGGCGGAGTCCGGACGGCCCGCGAACCAGCCGGCGAGGCCGGAGTCGGGTGTGCCCGGGGTCGGCGCGTTGCGGCACTTGACCTCGTCCTCGCTGACCGCCTGGAGCTTCCCCACGCAGGTCCGGAAGTCGGCCTGCCACTCGGCCGTGGTGCAGAGTTCGGCTCGGGCCTGGGTGACGGGTGGGGCGGCGGCGGCCGCTTCCGCGCCGAGGAACGGCCAACTGAGGGTGGCCCCTGCCAGGACGCCGAGCGCGAGCAGGAACGACGCGATCCGAACCCGGGCCCCAGCCATGTCACGCCTCCAGATCGGGCAGGGAGATGCTCGGTAGGACTCCGGCCGCCGCGGCGATCGCGGCTGGCGTCGTGTCGAGGTGGTCCAGCAGGCCGTCGACGTACGAGACGTCGACCCGGACCTTCTGCACCCGGCCGTCGACGTCGCGCATCACGAACTCCCGGAAGCCGAGGCGGGAGGCCGAGTTGCTGTCGGCGGCGGAGAGCGAGGCCAGCGTGGCCTCGTACCCGTCGTTGACCGGCACCCGCAGCAGGCGCAGCGCCTCGGAGGCGATCTCGGCGTCTTCGGCGATCCGGCCGACGAAGACGGTGGAGACGAGGTTCTGCACGTCGAGGCCGAGGATGTCGCGGGGGTTCTGTGAGGCGACCAGCGCGGCGAGATTCCACTTGCGGGAGTCGCGGGCGAGCCGGACCAGGAACGAACGCCCGGACCGCCAGCCCTCCATGAAGTGCGCCTCGTCGAGGCCGACCAGCTTGCGGGACGACATCGACCCGCCGTAGCAGCGGCGGACGGCGAGCCGGTGCGCGGTGTGCAGCATCGGCAGGGCGAGCGCCTCTTCGGCCGACCAGTACTCACGTTCGATCTTGAGGTCGGGCAGCCGGAGCCCGGCCATGGTGATCACGGTGAGCGCCGCGTCCGCGCCCAGCAGCCCCTCGGGTGGCCGGCCGAAGAACAGCATGGCGAGCGGCATCTCGGCGGTGTCCAGGAGGAGGTTCGCCAACTCCTTGCCGGCGTCGTCGTCGAGCCGCCCGAGGCAGCTCACCACGTCGTCCAGGGTGGACGTCTCCTCGGCGGGCACCTGCCGGACGGCGTGCCGGAACAGAGTGGCGGTCGACGCCTCCCGGGCCACCTGCGGCGGCACGAGCATCATGCAGATGTCCTGGACCAGCATGCGGCGTTCGGCGCGCGCGTTGGAGACGGCGATCTCGAACTCACGGTCGCCGGCGGCCCCGCTGGCGAACTCGCTGCGCAGGGGCGTGGGGATGAGCGAGTAGGGCGCCAGGGTGCCGTGCTCGGAGCCGGTCAGGTTCAACACCCGGGAGTACGGGCGCAGCTCGGGCATGGCGCAGAGCCGGGCCAGCGGCCCGGACGGGTCGAGGAGGGTCACCTGCACACCCCGTCGGGCGGCGAGGTAGCCCAGCGCGCCGAGCAGGGTCGACTTGCCACCACCCGGCTCGGCCACGAACACCGCGAGCCCGGAGCGTTCGCGTACCTCCATGGGAAAGTGCAGGTCGAGGAAGACCGGGCGGCGGCAGGTGCCGGCGGTACGTCCGATCAGGTCGCCTCGGCGGTCGCCGACGGTGGAGGCGGCCTGGGGGAGCGCGGCGGCGAGCAGCGGTACGGGCATCCGGCGGACGTAGCCGGTGTTCGCGATGGGTTCGCCGGGAATGAACTCGCGGGCCAGCCAGTCCTGGTTCTTCGGGTGCTGCAGTGAGATGCGCAGCTCGCGGGAGTAGAGCTGGATGAGCCGGCGGGCCCGCTCCAGGCACTCTTCCCTGGTCCGGCCGCCGACGGCGATGCGGTGCCAGCCGTGTGCGCGCGCTGAGTCGACGGGCAGGCCGGTGGTCATCTCGTCGCCGATCACCAGCGCCCGCTTGGCGAGGCGTTCCAGCTCCGGGGGAGCGTCGATGCCGTGCTCGGCGTAGTCGAGCTGCTGGGAGCGGATCATGCGGAGCCGGTGTTCGAGGTTACGGAACGAGTCACCGGAGCCGAGGATGTCGACCCGGGTGGAGATCTCCATCGGCCAGGGCAGCCGTTCGTGGAAGTGCAGCCACGGCTCGTGCCGTTCCGGGATCTCCAGCGGTTCCATCCGGCCGACGGCGAGCACGGCCACGTGCCGTTCCTCGCCGGTCATCCGGTTGACCAGCTTGACCGTCGAGCCGTACGGGGTGCGGTAGCGCTCGACCTGTTCGGTCAGGGCGAGCAGGTCACCGCGCTCCCACTGCCCGTCGGTCACCGGCGAGAGCCGACCCGGGGGCGCCATGCACAGCGCGACCGAGCGGTAGAGCAGCCATTCCAGCTCCTGCGCGGTGACCCTTCGGCCCCGCATGCCGAACGCGCCGAGCACCTCGTCGAACTGCTCCACGGTGCGACCCAGCTTGCGACGTTCGCCGTCGGCGGTGCCCCGGCCGAAGGTGCGGAGCAACCGTTCGGTCAGGGAGTCGCCGAGGGAGCGACGGGCGAAGGTGACGCCCAGGTAGGTCTGCCCCTCGGCGTGGTTGACCGCCATCAGGTGCCGTTGGGCGGCGACCAGGTGGTCCGCCCAGCCGGTGGTGCCGGGAACGTCGGGCAGCGGCGCGGCCGTGTGGGTGTCGATGGTGCGCGCCCACTCGTCGGCCGGGAACGGCCGGGTGGTCCGGCGTAGGTGCAGCCGGAAGCCGGCGAGGCCCGCGTACTGCTCGGAGATCGCCGACAGCAGCGCCTCGCGTTCGGCGTCGGGGCGGAAGGCCCAGCGCACCTCGGGCAGCCAGTACCAGGCGGTCACCGTGTTCGGCGTGAAGGTCAGGTGACCGGCGATCTCGGTGATGGCCAGCTCGACCGACGGGTCCCGGTCACCGAACTTGATCTTCGGGGCGCGGACCCGCACCGGCTTGATCGGCCGGTCCTGACGGTTCGCGGTCCGCTGGCGGGGCGTGGTGACCTCTTTGCCGGCGCCGGTGGGTCGCTCCGTCCGGGTGGTCCGGTGCGGCCCGCGTTCCAGGGCCGGCCGGTCGACCGGCGCGGTCGGCTGCTCCGCCGGGGCGCTCGGACGCTGCACCGGTGCGGTCGGCTGCCCGGCTGACGTGGTGCTGGACGCCCGGCTCGCCGGGACGGTGGACGGCGGCGCGGGCGCGGCTGCGGCTGTCTGCTCGACTTCGGCCGTGGGCTGCGGCATCGGCCGTCGGTCGCCCGCCTGGTGTGGCAACCGGGGCTCGACGGTCGGACGGGTGTCGACCCGGTGGCCGCCGCTGGAGGGGTCGTCCGGCGTCCACGGTGGCTCCAGCTCGGGAGCCGGTCGGGCTGGTGTCGGCGGCTGCTGCGGGATCGCCGGCTGGCGTCGGCTGGCGGGAGCCGCGGTCACGGCCCGGGGGCCGGGGGGCCGCGCGCCACCGAACAGGTCCAGGAAGGGCGAGTCGATGTCGGCGTTTTCGCCGGCCGACACCGTGCTCGGCTCGGCGGGAGGCGTCCGGCGGGCGACCGGCCGGGGTGCCTGGAACACGCCGACCGCGCCGTGACCGGGCGAGGTCACCAGCGCGGGATCGAGTGCGACGTCATCCTCGGTCTCGGGGTAGTCGAACGACTGCGCACGGTGACTGGCCGGCACGGCCGGGCGGCCGGCCGGGGAGCCCGGCGTGGAAGAGCGACTCATGCGACCGCCTCACCCACGTGAAACAGACCGATCGACGTACCCCCGGTCATGCCAGCTCCTCCCGGATCCTGATCCGGCTGCCGACCAGGCGCGGGTCGCGCTGCTCGATCGCCGGCTCCCGGGTGCGTCGCCAGTCGGTCAGCGCGGTGCGGATGACCACCCGCGCCGGCCGATCTGGATCAACGTGCCGGAAGATGAACGACGTGGTCACGATGGCGAGCGCGATCTCCCAGGCCGGGAAGAGGTCGACCGTCAACGTGAACAGCCAGTGGATGAACATGTAGAGGGGGACGAGCAGGATGAAGAGCCCGTACTGGGCGTAGGGCAGGTGGACCGGAAGGGTGTAGCCGGGCGGCCCGAGGTAGACCAGGCGGGCCCGGTAGATGTCGTCGTCGGTGCGCAGCCGCATCTGGTGACCGCGCCTATTCGAAGATCAGGTCGATCAGGTAATCGCCGACGAAGAAGAGTGTTGCCGCGCCGGCGATGAAGGCCAGCCCGACGATGGCGATCGCCGAGCTCGTCAGGACCTTGGAAATTTCGCCCCGACTGGCGCGACCGATGAAGATGACGCCCAGGACCGCGAGCAGGATCGGCGCGATCTTGCTGGCGAAGAAGGTGACCACACCGCTGGTGTCGATCCCCTTCGGTGCCGGCTCCGCGAGCGGAGCCGAGGCCAGGGTGGAGAGCGCGTGGGCGACGCCGGACGACGCCGTCTCCATGAGCTCGAAGGCGATCACTGGAACCTCCCCATATCGCGGCCGGCGGAGCCGCGGCGGTGCAGTAGGCAAGCCTGGCGGGAAATCTGCTCACAGGGCGCAGCGGTTTCGACCCTGTGTTCGTTACTCACCACGGAGGGTGGCGAGCTTTGGGCGGTTTTTCCCCGCTTCGGCCCTCCCTCCAGGCTTCGCCATCTCCATGCTGGCCAATTCCAAAGCGTACGGGCCGCCCCGGATTGCGACAAGCCGCGAAGGGACTGCCTGTTGCTGCCCGGACGACCGATCGTACACCTGTTCCAATGCGCACGTCAGGGATGGTCGACCCGGGTCGCCGAGCTCCGTCGTCACGACCGGTACCGTCTAGTCGTGACCGATCTGGTACGGGCTCCGGGCCCGGTGGTGATGGGCGTCCTCAACGTCACGCCGGACTCCTTCTCCGACGGCGGACGGTACGCCGACCTCGACGCCGCCGTCGGACACGGCGTCCGTCTGCGCGAGGCCGGGGCGGACCTGGTCGACATCGGCGGCGAGTCGACCCGCCCGGGCGCCGACCGGGTCGACGCGGCGACCGAGGCCGAACGCGTACTGCCGGTCATCCGCGAGCTGAGCGCCGCCGGGGTGCCGGTCAGCATCGACACCAGCCGCGCGCGGGTGGCCGAGGCGGCGCTCGCCGTCGGCGCCGTGGTGGTCAACGATGTCTCCGGCGGGCTGGCCGACCCCGACATGGCCCGCGTCGTACGGGACGCGGGCTGCCCCTGGGTCCTCATGCACTGGCGTGGCCACTCCCGGCAGATGCGTGACCTGGCCAGCTACACCGACGTGGTGACCGACGTACGCGTGGAGCTCGGGCAGCGCGTCGACGCGGCGCTGGCCGCCGGGGTGGCCGCCGACCGCATCGTCGTCGACCCCGGCCTCGGTTTCGCCAAGACGGCCGCCCACAACTGGGAACTCAGCGCGCGCCTACCGGAGCTGCTGGACCTCGGCTACCCGCTGCTCTTCGGCGCCAGCCGCAAGTCCTACCTCGGTCGCCTGCTCGCCGCCGCCGACGGCACACCGCGGCCAACCGCCCAACGCGAGGCCGCCACCGTGGCCACCAGCGTGCTGGCCGTCGCCGCCGGCGCCTGGGGCGTACGCGTGCACGACGTGCGGGCCACCGCGGACGCGCTCGCCGTCTGGACCGCCACCGGCCGGCCGCGCCTCACGCCCGTCCGTCCCGATGGCCAGCCCGTCGGCTGTGCGGAGGCCATCCGATGAGTGACCGGATCCAGCTGACCGGCCTGCGGGCCCACGGCCGGCACGGGGTGTACGACTTCGAGCGGGAGCAGGGGCAGGATTTCGTGGTCGACGCCGTCCTCGAACTGGACCTCGGCCCCGCCGCCGCCAGCGACGACGTCACCGCCACGGTCCACTACGGCGAGCTGGCCGAGCGGCTGGTGGCGGTGGTGACCGGAGAACCGGTCAACCTGATCGAGACCCTGGCCGACCGGCTGCTCGCGGTCTGCCTGGCTGACGAGCGGGTCGTCACCGCGACGGTCACCGTGCACAAGCCGGAGGCGCCGGTGCCGCACACGTTCACCGACGTGGCCGTCACGATGACGCGGACGCGTACCCGATGACCCGGGCCGTGCTGTCGCTCGGCAGCAACCTCGGCGATCGCCTGGATCACCTCCGGACGGCCGTCGCGACGCTGGGTGACTCCGTGCTGGTGGTCTCCGGGGTGTACGAGACTCCACCGTGGGGAGACGCCGACCAGCCCGCGTACCTCAATGCCGTGGTGCTCGCCCAGGACGGGAGCGCGACCCCGCGCGACTGGCTGGCGCGGGCCCACGACGCGGAGCGCGCGGCCGGTCGGGTCCGTGAGCCGGGGCGGCGGTTCGGGCCGCGCACCCTCGACGTGGACGTGATCGCGGTGTGGGGGGACGACGACGAGCCGTTGCTCAGCGACGAGGAGGAGCTGACCCTGCCGCACCCCCGCGCACACCTGCGCGCGTTCGTGCTGCGGCCGTGGATCGACATCCAACCGTACGGGCGGTTGCCCGGCCACGGCTGGCTGACCGACCTGCTCACCTCCGGCCCGGCCGCCGACGACGCGCTGGAACTGCGTCCCCGGCCGGAACTGACGTTAGAGTCGACGACATGACCCAGTGGAGCCGGCAGACATGAGTCAGGCGAAGTCCCCACCGCCGGGCCCCGACGGGTCGCGGATGGGCCCCACCCGGATCTCGACGCTGGTCGTGGCGGCCCTGGCCGCGGCGGCGGTGGCCTGGCTCCTGATCAGCGCGTTCTACTACTCCGGCATCCCCCGCCTGCCGTGGCTGCCGGTGGTGACGCTGGCCGCGCTCGCGGTGCTGGAGGCGTACGCGGCCGTCAACACGCGCGGCCGCATCGACCGGAAGCCCGGCCGGGATCCGGTCAATCCGCTGCTGGTCGCCCGGTTCGTGGTGCTGGCCAAGGCGTCGGCGCTGGCGGGCTCCATCTTCGCCGGTTTCTACGCCGGGCTCAGCGGGTGGCTCTTCGTGGAGACCACCCGCGCCGCCACCGAGGACCGGCCGGCCGCCGGAGGCGGGTTGCTGGCGTCGCTGGCGCTGGTGGGTGCCGCGCTGTGGTTGGAACGTTCCTGCCGCGTCCCGGAGCGCCCGGACGACGAGCACGAGCAGGACCAGCGCGAGAGCCGCCCCGGCCAGCGCTGAGCAGGGGGTTACGTCCGGCTCCCACCGCGGGTACGGTGCCTCCGATCGGAGAGCAACGGCCGCCCCGGTCCGTCCGTGTGCCAGGACGGAAGCGGCCGGCCACTGGGGAGGCGGTGCCATGGGGTACGAAGACACGGGCCGGGAGCGGTCGGTCGACCCCACGCCCGCGGTTCCCGCCGCCGTCCTGGAGAACGTCTTCGACGATCCCACCCACGGCGAGCCGGGCCGCGACCGCGTCGGCGTGCACGTGTTCTGGGAGTTCCTGCTGCTGGCCGGTCTGGCTGCCCTGGGCTGGCTGCTCTGGCGGGCCGACCCGGACGCGCTGCGCGGTGCGGACCTGCGCACCTTGCTGGTCGACGCGGTCGGCCTGGGGCTGCTCGCTCTCGCCGCCGGGCTGAGTCTGCGCACCGCCGCCCCCAACCTGGCCATCGGGCCGGTGGCCGTCGCCGCCGCGCTGCACTACGCGGAGCAGGGCGACCGGGGCCTGGCCACGTCCGTGGGGTCGGCCGTCGTGGTCGCCGCGGTGGGTGGTCTCGTGCTGGCGCTCGCCGTGGTGGCATTGCAGGTGCCCGCGTGGGCGGCGAGCCTGGCCGGCGCCGCCGGCGTGGTGGTGTACATCGAACGCCGGTCTGCGCCGGTGCTGGTGCAGGGGGACTACGACCCGAGGAGTGCGGCCGGCTACCTCTTCGCCGGGTTCGCCGCCGTCGCGGTCCTCGGCGGTCTGTTCGGGGCGATCCGCGCGATCCGCCGGTTGGTGGGCCGGTACCGGCCGGTCGCCGATCCGGCCCGGCGCCGGGGCACGCTGGCCGCCGTGGTCACCGCGCTGGCGCTCGTCGGCTCCACCGTGCTGGCCGCGCTCGCCGGGGTTTTGCTCGCCGCCAACCCTCCCGGCGTCGTCACGCCCACCTCCGGGCTGGACTGGACCGTCCTCGCCATCGGTGTGTCCCTGCTCGGCGGCACCAGCGCGTACGGCCGGCGTGGTGGCGTGTTCGGCACGGTGCTGGCGGTCGGCCTGGTCACCGTCTTCGAGGCGTACGCGCCGGAGCGCGACTGGTCGGTGAGCCGCTGGGCGGTGGGCGGGGTGGCGCTCGGTGTCGGGCTGTTGGCGACCCGACTGGTCGAGACGTTCGGGCGGCCCCGGCCGGGTGTGGTGGAGAAGCCCGAGCCCGTCGGCGACGGCACGATCAGCTCGGGTTGGAGCGTGCCCCGGCCCCAGTTGGCCGACAACTGGCCGCCCACGCTGCCGACGCCGCCCGCGCCGGAACCGGCCGACCCGTGGCGGGATCCCCGCTGGGAGGACGGCCCGCGGCGCTGGGATGTCGGCGACCGGTGAGCCGTGTGGCGTCCGCCGAGCCGGCGGTGATCTCGACCGTTAGGCTCGCCGCATGACCGACACACCAGCCGCCGCCCCCGGCGGAACCTCGTTCGAGGAACTCGACGCGCTGTCCACGGAGGAGCTGCGGGAGCGGGCGTTCGCCCTGGCCCGGGAGCGCCGCGACGTGGGCTTCTACTGGTCGGTGCTGCGCCACCTGCCGAACGCGGACGAGGCCACGGTGCTGGACGGCGCGCCGAACTCGATCGGCCCGACCATCGACGAGGCGAACGCCCTGTGGCGGGAGTTGACCGGGCACGGCTACGAGGAGTCGGCGCCGCTGCTGCGGGCCGCCTTCATCGACTACCTGTTGAAGCACTGAGCCGCCCCACGCAGCCCAGGTCCACCCGGCCGGCCGGCAGGAGCCCTGGGCGGATCATGGGATTCGTCCGTACGGGCCCGGTCAGCGGCTACGGGACGGCCGCCGGCACCGGCGCGCTCGCCGTACTGCTGCTGGTCGGC
This sequence comes from Micromonospora sp. NPDC051543, assembly GCF_044454415.1. NCBI lineage: Bacteria > Bacillati > Actinomycetota > Actinomycetes > Micromonosporales > Micromonosporaceae > Micromonospora > Micromonospora sp. NPDC051543. Next base: position 334,205 of record NZ_JBITDT010000004.1, on the reverse strand, counting down.
ATCTGTGGCAGCCCGGCGTACACCGGTTGGGCCGCCGCGACACTGACCGACCCGAGCTCGGCGGGCGGCTTCTACCTGCGCCTGCTCGCTTGGCCGGCCTGGCGACTGGACGCGGACGGGCAGGCCGGCGGCCTGTTCGCCGCCGACCTGCGGGCCGTCGCGCTGGTGCTCCTCGCGGTGGCGCTGCTCTATCTGCTGCCCGCCGCGCAGGTGGCCCGGGTACCCGGGCCGGTCAGCCAGTTCTTCTCCGGCTGGGCCGCGTACGTGCTGGCCGGCGGGCTCGCCGCCGTGCTGGCGGCGCTCCTCGGCCCGGACCCGTCGCTGCTGAAGGCGCTGCAGGACGCGAGCAGCGGCGCCGGCTACGGCTTCCTCACCGGCTGGATCATCGGCACCGCAAGCCTCGGCGGCCGGGCCTAGCCGCCAGCCCGGCAGACCGGGGCCTAGCCGCCAGCCCGGCAGCCGGGCCTAGCCGCCAGCCCGAGCGGATTCAGCCAGGCCGCCTAGGCCGGCCGCTAGCGACCCAGGCCGAGCAGGCTCTGACGGCTGAGCGCGCCGACCGGGCGACCGTCGTCGGTCACCAGGAGCCGGTCCTGTCCCGACGTCAGCAGTGCCGCCAGGGCGTCGTACGCCGTGCGGTCTAGCCCCACGGTGGGCAGGTCGGCGGGGGCGTCGCCGGGCACGGGCTCCAGGGACTCCCGGTCGAGCGGGGTGACCGCCAACCGGCGGATGCCCCGGTCGGCGCCGACGAACTCCCGGACGAACGCGGTGGCGGGGGCGCCGAGCAGCGCGGCCGGCGTGTCGTACTGCTCGAGATGCCCGCCCTCGGACAGCACCGCGATCCGGTCGCCGAGCCGGACGGCCTCGTCGAGGTCGTGGGTGACCAGGACGATCGTCTTGCGGACCTCGGCCTGCAGGCGGAGGAACTCCTCCTGCAGGCGGGCCCGGACGATCGGGTCCACGGCCGAGAACGGCTCGTCCATCAGCAGCACCACCGGGTCGGCGGCGAGCGCGCGGGCCACGCCGACCCGCTGCCGCTGACCGCCCGACAGCTCGTGCGGATACCGGCGGCCGAACTGGTTCGGGTCCAGTCCCACCAGGTCGAGCAGCTCGTCGACCCGGGCGCGGGTCCGCTGACGGGACCAGCCGAGCAGGCCCGGGACGGTGGCCACGTTCGCCCGGACCGTCTGGTGGGGAAAGAGGCCGACGTTCTGGATCACGTAGCCGATTCGGCGGCGTAGCCGCACCGGGTCGGCGTCCGTCACGTCCTCGTCGCCGAGCATGATCCGACCGGCCGTCGGCTCGATCAAGCGGTTGATCATGCGGAGTACGGTCGACTTGCCGCAGCCGGACGGGCCGATGAGCACCACCAACTCGCCGGCCCTGACGTCCAGGCTCAGCTCCTTGACGGCCTCGGTGCCGTTCGGATAGCGCTTCTGGATGCCCTGCAGGGAGATCGACGCCGCGCGAGGGGACTCGGCTGCGCCGGGGGCCTCCGGGGTAACGTCCACGTATGTCCTTCCGCCTGAGCTACCGGGCCGACCCGGGTAACCCCTGGTTCTCCTGGCAGTACGTGCGGGACAACTCTGACACGATCCTCGCCGCCGTGCGCGAACACGCCTCCCTCACCGGGCGCGCGGTGCTGATCGCGGTGCTCATCGCCCTGCCGTTGTCCGTGCTCGCGTACTGGTTCCGCCCGTTGGCCGGCCCGATCCTCGGCGTCACCGGAGTGATCTACACCATTCCGTCGCTGGCGTTGTTCGCCTTCATCGCGCCGTACCTGGGGACCGGCGCCACCACCGTACTTGTCGGGCTGGTCCTGTACGCGCTGCTGCTGATCGTCCGCAACGTGGTGGCGGGGCTCAACCAGGTGCCGCCGGAGGTCGGCGAGGCCGCCGAGGGCATGGGCTACGGCCGGTGGCGGCGGCTGTTCCGGATCGACCTTCCGCTGGCCATCCCCGGCATCCTGACCGGGCTGCGGCTGGCCACCGTGTCGACCGTCGCGCTGGTCACGGTCGGGGTGCTGGTCGGGCACGGCGGCCTCGGGCAACTGATCTTCGCGGGCTTCCAGAACAACCTCTACAAGGCCGAGATCATGACCGGGACGGTGCTCTGCGTGGCGTTGGCGGTGCTGCTGGACCTGCTGCTGGTTCTCGTCGGCCGACTGGTCACCCCCTGGGCCGCCCGGGGCGTCCGGTGAGCGCCGCCGCGAACCCCCTGCAGCAGGGGGTGCTCTGGCTCAACGACCCGCTGAACTGGACCAACCCCGGCGGCATCCTGGATCGCCTCGGCGAGCACCTGACGATCTCCGCCCTGGCGGTGGCGCTCGGCTGCCTGGTGGCCTGGCCGGTCGGGCTCTGGCTCGGGCACGCCGGTCGGGGCGGCGGCCTGGTGGTGCTCGTGTCCAACGCCACCCTGGCCATCCCCACCCTGGCGCTGCTGACCATCCTGCCGCTGACGTTCCTCGGGTTCGGGCGTACGCCGGTGGTGGTGGCGCTCGCCGTCTTCGCCGTACCGCCGCTGTTGGCCAACGCCTACACCGGCGTACGCCAGGTGGACCCGGAGGCGCGCGACGCGGCCCGGGGGATGGGCCTGTCCGGCGGGCAGTTGCTGCGGCGGGTGGAGCTGCCGTTGGCGGTGCCGTACCTGGCCGCCGGTTTCCGGACCGCGGCCGTGCAGGTCATCGCCACGGCGGCGCTGGCCTCGTTCGTCAACGGCGGCGGGCTCGGCGAGATCATCCGCACCGGGTTCGGTCTGAGCATCGCCGTCGGCGGTGGGCAGATCGTGGCTGGCGGTGTGCTGGTGGCCGGGCTGGCGTTGCTGGCCGAGCTGCTGCTCGGGATCGTGGAACGCGTGGTCACCCCGCGTCCGTTGCGCCGGGGCCGGCAGCGTACGGGCCGTCCACGACCCGCCGACGCCACCGGCCGCGCCTGAACGGTCACCGCGCGTGCTCCGTCCGGGTGAGTGGACGCCGAACCGGCGACCAGCGGCGGGCCGGTCGGTGACGATGCGGTGACGAAGCCCATCCCGAGTTGTCGGTCGGTCGCGGACCATGTTGGGTGGGAATTGCGGGCGGCCGACAACCAGGATCGCCCGTCGGACACGCGGCCGGCCCGGGACGGGTCGCGCCGGGACACGGAAGGCGGGCGGCACATATGCGCGCACGTACACGTCTCGCGATCGGCGCCGTCGGCGTCGTGGCCGGGGCAGCACTTCTCACCGGGTGTGGCGACGCCGGCTCGTCCGGCACCGACGCTCCCCAGACCAGCGCCTCGGGTGCCGGGTGCGCACCGGTCGCCGGCAAGCAGCTCATCGCGCTGACCGACGACAAGAAGCTCCAGAACTCCGACAACGTCATCCCGGCGATCAACAGCAAGGTGGCCAACCCACAGCTGATCGCCGCGCTCGACAAGGTCTCCGCGACGCTCGACACGCCGAAGCTGGTCCAGCTCAACAAGGCGGTCGACGTCGACCGCAAGACCCCCAAGGTCGCGGCCGAGGAGTTCGCCAGCGCCAACAACCTCACCGCGGGCATCGCCAAGGGCCCGGGTGGCGAGATCGTGGTCGGCGCCGCCAACTTCAGCGAGAGCCAGATCCTGGGCGAGCTGTACCGCATCGCGCTCACCGGCGCCGGCTACCAGGTCAAGGTGCAGCAGATCGGCAACCGCGAGCTGTACGAGCCGGCGTTGGAGAAGGGCGAGGTCCAGGTCGTCCCGGAGTACGCGTCGACAATGGCCGAGTTCCTCAACACCAAGGCCAACGGCCAGAACCCCAAGCCCGTCTCCTCGCCCGACATCAACACCACGGTGACCGCGCTCAAGGCCGAGGGCGACAAGGTGGGCATCACCTTCGGTGCCCCGGCCGCCGCGCAGGACCAGAACGCCTTCGCGGTGACCCAGGAGTTCGCCGACAAGTACGGCGTACGGACCCTCTCCGAGCTGGCCTCGAAGTGCTCCGGCAGCGCCACCGTGCTGGGCGGCCCGCCGGAGTGCCAGCAGCGGCCGTTCTGCAAGCCGGGCCTGGAGAAGACCTACGGCCTGTCGGTGGGCTCGTTCTCCTCCCTGGACCAGGGTGGACCGCTGACCAAGAACGGTCTGCGTGAGGGCAAGATCAGTGTGGGTCTGGTCTTCTCCTCGGACAGCGCGTTCGCCACGAGCTGACGCTCTGCTACGGCGTGTGACGGACGCCCTCGCCCCGCAGGGGCGGGGGCGTCCGTGCGTCCGGGAACCGTTCCCTCCGGTGCGGATCGTCGGTAGGCTGCTCTTCCATGCCAGCCCCGGTCACCTCCGACGCCCGGCGTCAACCGCTTCTGCTGACCGTGCTCTTCTGGGGCGGCGTGGCTCTGGCGCCCGTCGCGGCGTTGATTCTCCTGGTGGCTGACGGTAACGGTCCGCTGCGTCTCGCGGCGGTGCTCGCCATCGTGGCAGTGGTCCTGATCGGCCTCTCCATCGCGCTGCGCCCCGACGGGGACGGCGCGTCGGCGCGGGCCGACGAGCTGCTGGAGGAGATCGAGGAGTTGCGCCGGGAGTTGCGCGCCGAGATCGTGGCCGCCGCGCAGCGCGGTAACCAGGCGCTCGACCAGGCGCAGCGCGCCCAGGAGGGGATCGCCGCGGTCCGTCGCCGCCTCGACGCCACCGGTGCGGCCCTCGCTGGCGGCGCCCCGGCCGCCGAGCCGGCGGTGGCCAGCCGGGCCCGTGTGCCATCCGTCGAACCGGTGGACGACACCCCACCCGCCCGCAGCCGGGTACCGGTGCCCGGCGACATCCCGGCCGCCCGGGTGCGGGTGCCGGCGCCGGTCGAGGCCGCCGGTCGGGTTCCGGGGCCGGCCACGGGGGAGGACGCCCCCCGGGTGCGGGTGCCGGCACCGGACGAGGCGGCCGGTCGCTGGGGGCGCGACGACCGTGCCGACGACGAACCGGCGTACCGCCACCGCGCCGTAGACGCTCCGGAGCCCACCGCCGGCAGCGTCTACGGCGCCGCTGGGCGCCCGCCGGAGCACGACCGGGCGCGGGAGTACGACCCTCCGCGCGAGTACGACCGCCCGCGTGAGCGCGAGCGCCCGGAGTCGGCGCACCGGCCGGTCGGCGTGGTCCGGCACACCGAGACCGTGCACGTCACGACCCGGCACACCGTCGTCGACGGCGGTCCCGCCGAGTCGGGTGGGCGCTACGGCGCTGGGTACGGCGGCCAGTGGACCCCGCCGGCCCAGGAATGGACCCGGGGCGGCGGCACCCCGGGGCGTGCCCGTTCCTGGGACGACGCGCAGGAGCCCCGGTCCGCGTACGCCGACGACGACCGCGAGCGCCGCGCCGATGACCGGTCCTGGGGTACGCAGCACGCCTCTCGGGGGGAGTCGGCCCCGGTGGGCCCCCGCGACGGTTCGGGATGGGGCGGACCCGAGCGTGGCGACGAGGAGCCCCGCAGGGCGGCTCGCGGCGACGAGCCGGAGTGGACCGACCAGCGCGACGCGTACGCGCCGGCCGACGGGTCCGCGTGGGACGGTCGTTCGCAGCGCCGTGGCTGGTCGGAGCAGGCCGAGCCGGAGCGCGCCGGTGCCCCGCAGCCCGGTCCCGCCCTGCGCGCGGACGACACCGGCGAGTACTGGTCCCAGCTGCGGGCCGGCGACCGTTGGGCGGCCGTCCGCGACGACGACAAGGGCCGTGAGCTGCACGTCGGGGAACGCCGGGCCGAGGTGCACGCCGACGCCACGGGCACCGAGTACCGGATGGCGGACCGTTGGGCGTCCGTCCGCCACGAAGACGCCCGCCGGCAGGACGACGCCCGCCGGCAGGACGACGCCCGCCGCCACGAGGACCCGCGCCGCCACGAGGACCCGCGTCGCCACGAGGACGCCCGCTGGCAGGAGGATCCGCGCCGGCAGGACGAACGTCGGCCGGCGTTGCCGGTCGGTGGCGTGGCCGTACCGGACGAGTGGCGTCCGCCGCGTCAGCGCGGCCACGAGCCGGAACCCGCCCCCGAGCGAGGTGGTCGCCGCCGGGTCGAGGAACGGTACGGCTACCCGCCGCAGGACGACGCGCCCCGCGCCGGCGGCGCCCCGATCACCGACCGCTGGCGCTGATCCCGGTCACTTGTCGATGTCGCCGACGACGAAGAACATCGAGCCGAGGATGGCGATCAGGTCCGGTACGAGGCAGCCGGGCAGCAGGGTTGCCAACGCCTGCACGTTGGCGTACGACGCGGTGCGCAACTTCAACCGCCACGGCGTCTTCTCACCCCGGGACACGAGGTAGTAGCCGTTGATGCCGAGCGGGTTCTCGGTCCAGGCGTAGGTGTGGCCCTCCGGCGCCTTGAGCACCTTCGGCAGGCGGGTGTTGATCGGCCCGGTGAGCCGGTCCACCCGATCCAGGCACTGCTCGGCGAGGTCCAGCGACGCGTACACCTGGTCGAGCAGCACCTCGAAGCGGGCGTGGCAGTCCCCGGCGGTCTTGGTGACCACCGGCACGTTCAGCTCGTCGTACGCCAGGTAGGGGTCGTCGCGGCGCAGGTCCAGGTCGAGGCCGGAGGCGCGGGCCACCGGGCCGGACGCGCCGAACGCGGCGGCGTCGGCGGCGGACAGCACGCCCACTCCCACGGTGCGGGCCAGGAAGATCTCGTTGCGCCGGATCAGGTGGTCCAGGTCGGGCAGCCGCCGACGGACCTCGCCGATGGCCGCACGTGCCCGCCCGGTCCAGCCGTACGGAACCTCTTCCTTGAGGCCGCCCACCCGGTTGAACATGTAGTGGATCCGGCCCCCGGAGACCTCCTCCATCACCGCCTGGATGGTCTCCCGTTCCCGGAACGCGTAGAAGACCGGGGTGATCGCGCCGATCTCCAGCGGGTACGAGCCGAGGAACATCAGGTGGTTGAGCACCCGGTTCAGCTCCGCGAGAGCCATCCGCAGCCAGGTCGCCCGCTCGGGCACCTCCATGCCCATCAGGCGCTCCACGGCGAGCACCACGCCCAGCTCGTTGGAGAACGCCGACAGCCAGTCGTGCCGGTTGGCCAAAACGATGATCTGCCGGTAGTCGCGTACCTCGAAGAGCTTCTCCGCGCCCCGGTGCATGTAGCCGACGATCGGTTCGCAGGCGACCACCCGTTCGCCGTCGAGCACGAGCTTCAGTCGCAGCACGCCGTGCGTCGACGGGTGCTGCGGGCCGATGTTGAGCACCATGTCGGTGCCGAGCTGCTGACCGCCGGTGCCGGCGACCAGCCCGGCCCCGGTGCCGACGGTCAGTTCGCGGAGGTCCCCGGCGTCGGTGCTCATGCCCGTCATCGTGCCACGGCCGGCGGTAGCCCGATGCCGACCGGTTGGCGCAGCCACCAGTGCCCGCCGAGCCCGGCCGAATCGGTCAGCTCGGCCACCGCCGACGCCGCGGCCAGCGCCCGCACGTAGCCGGCCGGGTCGGTGCCGGCCAGGCTGAGCGGCGGTCGGCCGCCGTCGGCCCCGAGCGCCCGCAGCGCCTCCCGCTGAGAGACCAGGGAGTACGCACACCGGGCGACCGCTGCGCCAGCGGAGGCGACCGAGTCCATGGCCACGTGCGCGGTGACATCGCTCGACCCGTCCGGCACCGGAGGCACCTGCCGCCCACCTCGGTAACCGGTCAACGTCCCGTCCACCGGCCGCCCCTCCCGCAGATGCCCATAGTCGACCGCCACCGCCAACCCTCGGCAAATCCGTCGCACCGCATCGGCCCATGCCGCATCTCTGCTTCGGCCGATCTCGGCGCGTCGGTAGTCACTGCTGTGGGGTTCGGGGCAGCCCGGCCGGCTCCGGGCGGTCAGGCTTGATCCCTGCGCCGGCCGGGCTGCCCCGAAACCCGACTGACTTCCGCTTGTCGCGTCGGCCGAGGTCGAACCACCGGTCACGGCACGGTCCGCGCTGCGGGGGCTCGCGGGGCCGGGCCACCAGGTGGCCAGCCACTCAAGATCAGCGGCGGCGAGCGGCTCACCAACCGTCTCTACACCGGTCGAGGGTTCGACCAGCACGTACCGCCAGCCATCGTCGGCGTGCACCGCCACGTCGAGCGGAACGTTGTCCAGCCACTCGGTCGCCAGCAGCAGTCCGGTGATGCCGTCGGGGATCTCGGTGGTCCAGTGGATCTCCTTGGGCAGGTTCTCCGGCCGGTCGGCGTACTCGACTGCGGTGAAGCGGACTCGCTCCGCCAGCGACGGACGGACGGCGACCAACGACGGCTCGTCGGGCGCCGGCTCGTCGGGTGACAGACGGACGGCGGCCGCAGGAGTCAGGGTTTCCGGGGAGCCCGCCCACGCAGGGATCAAGCCTGACCGCCCGGAGTGGGTGGGCTCCCCGGAAACCCCGACCGCAACCCCGGCGGAGTCGGCGGGCTCCCCGGAAACCCCGACCGCAACCCCGGCGGACTCGGCGGGCCCGAGAAGGCGGCGTAGGGACATCAGCAGTTCCCCCCGTCCGGCACCGACGTCGACCACGTCCAGCCTCGGTGGATGGCCGAGGGCGGAGTCGACCTGCGTGAGGAGGCGCAGCAGCGCGGTGGCGAACGCGGGGGAGGCGTGCACGCTGGTCCGGAAGTGGTCGGCCGGTCCGGTGCCGGCCACGAAGAAGCCGTCCGGCCCGTAGAGGGCCTGGCTCATCGCGTCCCGCCACGGGATCGGCATCAGCGGGTGCGAAGTGCGGAGGGCGTCACCGTGCCGACCCTACGGCCACCGGTCCGGTGCCGGCCTCGGATCCCCGTCAGGCGGCCCTGCGGGGTTACGCCCGGAAGTAGTGCCCCTCGTCGAGGTCGGCGATCAGGCCGGCGGTGCCCGGGGAGTGGTGAAGGTTTTCACACATGCTTGTCCCGGTTCGGCGAGCCGGGCGCATACTTGCGATCGACCGGTACCCCTTCTCGAGGACTGGATCGTCGTCATGAGCGCACCGTTGCGCCCGCGTCCGGCCGCCCCACACGGGCCTGCCGGGTCGTGGGATCGCGCCGACACCGGCGCCCGCGCCACCTTCCGCCCACTCACCGTCGGTGTCGTCGGCGCGGGCCGCGTCGGGGCCGTGCTGGGCGCGGCGCTCGCCGCCGCCGGGCACCACGTGGCCGCCGTCGCCGGTGAATCCGGGGCCAGTCGCGCCCGCCTCGCGCTGCTGCTGCCCGACGTGCCCCGCCGCCCGGTCACCTCCGTCGCCCGCGTCGCCGCCGACCTGCTGGTGATCGCCGTGCCGGACGACGCGCTGGCCGAGGTGGTCACCGATCTCGCTCAGCGTGGCGCCCTGCACCCGGGTCAGGTGGTCGCGCACACCTCCGGCGCGCACGGTCTGGCCGTGCTGGCGCCGGCCGCCGCGCTCGGCGTCCGGCCACTGGCTCTGCACCCCGCCATGACCTTCACCGGTACGCCGGACGACCTGGCCCGCCTCGACGGAATCTCGTACGGGGTCACGGCCCCGGCTGACCTGCGTCCGCTGGCCGCCCGGCTCGTCACCGACCTGGGCGGCGTCCCTGAGTGGGTGGCCGAGGCGGACCGCCCGCTCTACCACGCCGCGCTCGCGCACGGTGCGAACCACCTGGTGACCCTGGTGAACGAGGCGACCGACCGGCTGCGTGACGCCGGGGTGGCCCGTCCGGAGAAGGTGCTCGCCCCGCTGCTGCGGGCCGCTCTGGAGAACGCGCTACGCCTCGGCGACGACGCGCTGACCGGCCCGGTGTCCCGGGGCGACGCGGGCACGGTCGAGCGGCACCTGGCCCGGCTGACCGCCACCGCGCCGGAGTCGGTCCCCGCTTACCTGGCGCTGGCCCGGCGTACGGCCGACCGGGCGATCGCTGCCGGCCGGCTACGACCGGTGGACGCGCAGTCGCTGCTCGGGGTGCTCGCCGGGACGGATCGGGAGGTGGCGGCATGACGCAGGTGGTGCACACCCGTGCCGAGCTGGACGAGGCCCGGGGCGCGCTGAAGGGCACCGTCGGCGTGGTGATGACCATGGGCGCCCTGCACGAGGGGCACGAGACGCTGCTGCGCGCGGCCCGGGAACAGGCCGACCACGTCCTGGTGACGATCTTCGTGAACCCGTTGCAGTTCGGGCCGAACGAGGACTTCGACCGCTATCCCCGCACGCTCGACGCCGACCTGGAGGTGTGCCGGCGGGCCGGCGCCGACCTGGTCTTCGCCCCCTCGGTGGCGGACATGTATCCGGACGGCCAGCCCCGGGTGCGGCTGGACCCCGGGCCGCTCGGCGCCGAGTTGGAGGGCGCGAGCCGTCCCGGCTTCTTCCACGGCGTCCTCACGGTGGTCCTCAAGCTGCTCCAACTCACGCGCCCCCACCTGGCGTTCTTCGGCGAGAAGGACTACCAGCAGCTCACCCTGGTCCGGCGGATGACCCGGGACCTGGACGTCCCGGTCGAGGTGATCGGCGTACCGACGGTCCGGGAGCCGGACGGGCTGGCGCTGTCCAGCCGCAACCGCTACCTGAGCGAGCCCGAGCGTGCGGCGGCGCTCAGCCTCTCCGCCGCGCTGCGGGCGGGGGCCCGGGCCGCCGACGACGGCCTGGACGCGGGCGAGGTGCTGGCCGCCGCGCACGCCGCGTTCGGCGCCGGTACGCCCGGGGCTCAGCTCGACTACCTGGTGCTCACCGATCCCGAGCTGGAGCCCGGGCCGGTGTCCGGGCCGGCCCGCCTGGTGATCGCCGCCTGGGTGGGCAGCACCCGGTTGATCGACAACGCGGCGATCCACCTCGCTCCTCGTCCCTGACCTCGGCCGTACCCCCACCACCCTTTCCGAAAGGCCAGTCCGATGCTGCGGACCATGCTCAAGTCGAAGATCCACCGCGCCACGGTGACCCAGGCCGACCTGCACTACGTCGGTTCGGTGACGGTGGACGAGGACCTGCTCGACGCCGCCGACCTGCTTCCCGGCGAGCAGGTCGCGATCGTGGACATCACGAACGGCGCACGACTGGAGACGTACGTCATCCCGGGTGCGCGGGGCAGCGGCGTGATCGGCATCAACGGTGCTGCCGCGCACCTCGTACACCCCGGTGACCTGGTCATCCTGATCTCGTACGCGCAGATGGACGACGCCGAGGCCCGGTCGTACCGGCCGCGGGTGGTGCACGTGGACGCCGACAACCGGGTGGTCGAGCTGGGCGTCGATCCGGCGACGGCAGCGCCGGGCACGGCGGGTGACCCGGTACCCAACCCGTTCGCGGTGTCCGGAGTCTGATCTCGCGCGCGGAGATTCCGGTCTGTCACCGGAAGGTCATTTCCGGTTACCCTGGGCACGCTGGCGGAAGCCGGTAGGTGGCTGGGGGAGGCCGCGATGCGCCGTGCCATGACGACCCTGTTCGCCACTGCCGTCACGGCAGTGCTGCTGGTGGGCTGTGCCACCTCCGGTGGGCTCGACGGCGACCTCACCGACGACTGGGCGGCGCTGCCGCCGGCCACGGCGTTCACGCCGGCGGTTGGGGTGTGCCAGGCCGCCGACTTCGTCGAGGTGGTCACGCTGGCCGCCTACCAGCCGATCGACTGCGCCGGCCCGCACCGGGTGGAGACCGTGCACGTGGGTGCGTTCCCCACCGAACGGCCCGCCGCGCCGGCCACCGGCTCGGTGGAGTTGCGCGGCGCGTTCGCCGAGTGCGACACCCGGGCCTCCGCGTACGTGGGCGACGACTGGCGGGCCGGGCGTCTGCGGCTGTCGGTGGCGCTGCCCTCCGGGCCGGGTTGGACGGCCGGCGCCCGCTGGTACCGGTGCGACGTCACCGAGTTGACCACGGTCGAGACGGCGGCGAAGGTGGTGGTCCGCTCCGGCAGCCTGCGGAACGCGTTGAAGGGCAACAGCGGGCTGCGGCTGGGCTGTCAGCAGACCCGGGGCGGGGCGGGCCGGGACGTGCAGACGCTGGTCCCGGTGGACTGCGCCGGCCGCCACGACGCCGAGTTCGTCGGGGTGTGGCGCGCGCCGGACAAGCCGTACCCGGCCAAGAACGCCGACTGGGCGCCCCTCTACACCGGCTGCCGCAGCGTCCTCGGGCGTTACGTGAGCGTGCCGGACGACTCCGACCTGCGGTTCCGCAGCGGCGTGGTGGTGCGTCCGCCGGGCGCGGGGCGCTGGCGCGTCGGTGACCGGGGGGTCCGCTGCTACCTGTGGTTGAGCGACCGTACGGTCACCGCGTCGTTGAAGGGCGTGGGCCCGGCCGGCCTGCCGGTGCGGACGAAGTGAGCGGCCGGACGGGGTAGCCCAAACCACTCGTTGAGCCCCCGCCGCCCCGGGCGAGGATCGTTCGGGTTGACTGATGGGATGGACCTTCCGACCGTCGACCTGCCGGCCCTGCCCAGACTGCTGGCCGCGCCCGAGCCCGGCTGGGTGGAGACCACCGACGTGATCGTGGTCGGGTCCGGGGTGGCGGGGCTGACCGCCGCGCTGCACCTGCGGGAGGCGGGCCTGCACGTCACCGTCGTCACCAAGGTCAATATCGATGACGGCTCGACCCGGTGGGCGCAGGGCGGCATCGCGGCGGTGCTCGACCCGGCGGACACGCCGGCGGCGCACGCGCGGGACACCGAGATCGCCGGTGTGGGGCTCTGCGACCCGGCGGCCGTACGGGTGCTCGTGGAGGAGGGGCCGACCCGGCTGCGGGAGCTGATGCGGATCGGCGCCGAGTTCGACCGCCATCCGGACGGCTCGCTGATGTTGACCCGTGAGGGTGGGCACCGGGCGGACCGGATCGTGCACGCGGGCGGCGACGCGACGGGCGCGGAGGTGCAGCGGGCCCTGCACGCCGCGGTGCAACGCGACCCGTGGATCCGGCTGGTCGAGCACGCCCTCGTGCTGGACCTGCTGCGCGCGCCCGGCGACGGCCCGGACGGCCTCGGCCCGGCCTGCGGGATCACCCTGCACGTGCTCGGTGAGGGCAGCGAGGACGGCGTGGGCGCGTTGCTCGCCCGGGCGGTGGTGCTGGCCACCGGCGGGATGGGGCAGGTCTTCGCGGCCACCACCAACCCGGCGGTCTCCACGGGCGACGGGGTGGCGCTGGCGCTGCGGGCCGGCGCGGCGGTGACCGACGTCGAGTTCGTGCAGTTCCATCCGACCGCGTTGATCACCCCCTCCGGCGTCGGGGTGCCCGGTGCCGGGCACGCGCAGCAGCCGCTCGTCAGCGAGGCGCTGCGCGGCGAGGGCGCGTACCTGGTGGACGGCGACGGCAAGCGGTTCATGGTGGGCCAGCACGAGCTGGCCGAGCTGGCCCCCCGGGACGTGGTGGCCAAGGGCATCCACCGCGTGCTGCTGGCCAGCGGCGCGGACCATGTCTTCCTCGACGCCCGGCACCTCGGCGGCGACTTCCTGGCCGCGCGCTTCCCGACCATCGTGGCGTCCTGCCTGGCGATCGGCGTGGACCCGGCCACCGACCTCATCCCGGTCGCCCCGGCCGCCCACTACGCCTCCGGCGGGGTCCGCACCGACCTGCGGGGCCGCACGTCGATCCCCGGTCTGTACGCCTGCGGCGAGGTCGCCTGTACGGGCGTGCACGGCGCGAACCGGTTGGCCAGCAACTCGCTGCTGGAGGGGCTGGTGTTCTCCCGGCGGATCGCCGACGACATCGCGGCCGGCCTGCCCGAGCAGGCGCAGCCGGCGGACGTCGGCGCGTGGCGCGGGGGTGCGGGCTGGGTGGTGCCGGCCGAGGCGACGCCGACGTTGCAGCGGGCGATGACGCGTGGCGCGGGGGTGCTGCGCTCGGCCGCGACGCTGGCCGGTACGGCTGCGGCGCTCACGGAGCTGGGCGCGGCGCGGGGTCGACCCCGGACCGCCGACTGGGAGGCGACGAACCTGCTCACGGTGGCGTCGACGCTCGTCGCGGCGGCGTACGCGCGCGCCGAGACGCGGGGGTGCCACTGGCGGGAGGACTTCCCGACGGCCGACGAACGGTGGCGGGGCCACCTCGTCGGGTCGGTCGGGGCGCAGGGCGCGGTGACGCAGCAGTGGGAGGCAAATTCATGATCGAGTCGACTCGGGTGGCGCTGCGGGCGGCCGGACTGGACCCGGAACAGGTACGACGAGTGGTCGAGACCGCGTTGGTCGAGGATCTGGGGCCGGACTTCCTGGACGTCACAAGCGTGGCGACCATCCCGGCCGAGCAGACCGACACCGCCGACCTGGTGGCCCGCGCGGACGGCGTGGTGGCCGGGCTGGCGGTGGCTGCCGCCGTGTTCGAGCTGGTGGGCGAGGTGACGGGCTTCGGTCGTACCGTCGAGGTGTCGTTGTCGGCCCGCGACGGCGAGCGGGTGGCCCGCGGCGACGTGCTGGCGACGGTGGCCGGCCCGACCCGGTTGCTGCTCACGGCCGAGCGGACGGCGCTGAACCTGCTCTGCCGGATGTCCGGGGTGGCCACCCACACCCGGGCCTGGGCGGACGCGCTGGCCGGCACGAAGGCGATGGTGCTGGACACCCGCAAGACGACGCCGGGCCTGCGGGCGCTGGAGAAGTACGCGGTGCGGGCCGGCGGCGGCACCAACAAGCGGATGGGCCTCTACGACGTGGCCATGATCAAGGACAACCACAAGCTGGCAGCCGGGGGCATCACGGCGGCGTACCGGCGGGTCCGGGAGTCGTTCCCGGAGGTGCCGGTGCAGGTCGAGGTGACCACCGTCGCCGAGGCCGTGGAGGCGGTGGAGGCGGGGGCCGACTTCCTGCTCTGCGACAACATGACTCCGGAGTTGCTGGCCGAGGCGGTGGCCGCGGTGGGCGACCGGGCGGAGCTGGAGGCCACCGGAGGGCTGACCCTGGAGGTGGCGGCCCGCTACGCGGCGACCGGCGTCGACTTCCTCTCGGTGGGCGCGTTGACGCACTCGTCGCCGATCCTGGACATCGCGCTGGACCTGCGCACGAACTAGTTGTCTAGGCTTCGAGCGTGCTGCTCTGCATCGACATCGGAAACACCAACACCGTGCTGGCGACCTTCGAGGGCGACAAGCTGGTGCACTCCTGGCGGATCAAGACCGATGCCCGTTCGACGGCGGACGAGCTGGGCCTGATGTTCCGGGGCCTGCTCGCCGGGGACAACGTCGAGATCACCGGGGTGGCCGCCTGCTCCACGGTGCCCGCGGCGCTGCGCTCGTTGCGGACCATGCTCAGCCGCTACTACGCCGATCTGCCGAGCGTCATCGTCGAGCCGGGCGTGCGCACCGGGGTGCAGTTGGCGATCGACAACCCGAAGGAGGTGGGCGCCGACCGGGTGGTGAACACCCTGGCCGCGTACACGCTCTACGGCGGGCCGTCGATCGTCGTGGACTTCGGCACCACCACCAACTTCGACGTGATCAGCGGTCGGGGCGAGTTCCTCGGTGGGGCGTTCGCCCCGGGCATCGAGATCTCCTTCGACGCGCTCGCGGCCCGCGCCGCCCAGCTGCGCAAGGTCGAGGCCACCAAACCCCGATCGGTGATCGGCAAGAACACCGTGGAGTGCCTCCAGTCCGGCCTGTACTTCGGCTTCGCCGGGCAGGTGGACCGGATCGTCGAGCGGATGACCGAGGAGTTGGGCGAGGTGCGGGCGGTGATCGCCACCGGCGGCCTCGCCTCCCTGGTGATGAACGAATGTCGCAGCCTCACCCACCACGAGCCGATGATCACGCTGATCGGCCTGCGGATGGTCTACGAGCGCAACCTCTGACGGGGTCAGCGGCGTCGGGCGCGCAGGACCAACGTCCGGTACGGCAGCTCGACGGTTTCCCGGCCGGCCAGGGCGGGGTGGGTGTCCAGCAGGTCGGCGAGCTCGCGCGCGACCCGCCGCTGATCGTCGGCCGAGGCGGTGAGCCAGTACGAACGGGTGCGGATCATGCCCAGCACCTCGTCCGGGGTGAGGACAGTGCGGTGCCCGAACTCGCGCGCCTCGACGGCCGTGAACCCGGGTCCGAAGTCGGTGTTGTTCTGGACCAGCTCGGCCGACTTGTCGTCGAGGTGGGCGATCCTGCCCAGCTCTGCCACCCATTCGACGCTGTCGTCCCGGATGTTCCAGATGGGGGCGAAGATGCCGCCGGGGCGCAGCACCCGGGCGATCTCGGCGTGCGCGGGCTCCCGGTCGAACCAGTGGTACGCCGTCCCGACCAGCACCGCGTCCGCCACGCCATCGGGCAGCGGCACGGCCTCTGCGCTGCCCGCCAGCGCCGTCGTGCCCGGCGTGGAGACCGCGAGTTGCGTCCGCATCCCCGGATCAGGCTCCACGGGTACGACGTGGAAGCCCAGCGCCTGCACGGCGCGCGTCAGGATGCCCGTGCCGGCGCCCAGGTCGACGACCTGCCCGCCGTCGCCCAGGCCGTCGAGGGCCCACCGGAGCGCCGTGGCGGGATAGGTGGGCCGGAACCGGTCGTAATCGCTCGCCGCGGCACCGAAGGACAGGGCGTGAGTGTGATCGACCATGTCGGGCAGGTTATCCCGTAACAGCCTCCGGAGCGCTTGAGTACGCTCGGGCCTGACCCCTGTATCTCCCGTGACGAGGAAGCGTGCCGTGAGCGAGCAGAACGCCGTGCCAGTGGACCCCGCCGACGACCTTCCCGAGCAGATGAAGGTCCGCCGGGAGAAGCGGGACCGGATGCTCGCCGAGGGCGTCGAGCCCTACCCGGTCGGCTTCCCGCGGACCACCACGCTGGCCGACGTCCGTGCCCGCTACGCCGAGCTGCCCACCGACACCGCCACCGGCGACGAGGTCTCGGTCACCGGCCGGGTGATCTTCGTACGCAACACGGGGAAGCTCTGCTTCGCGACCCTGCGGGACGGCGACGGCACGGAGTTGCAGGCCATGCTCTCCCTCGACCGGGTCGGCGCGGAGCGGCTGGAGGCCTGGAAGCGCCTCGTCGACCTGGGTGACCACGTCGGCGTGACCGGCGAGGTGATCACCAGCCGCCGGGGCGAGCTGTCGGTGCTGGCACAGCGCTGGGAGATGACCGCCAAGGCGCTGCGGCCGTTGCCGGTGGCGCACAAGCCGCTCTCCGAGGAGGCGCGGGTCCGGCAGCGCTACGTGGACCTGATCGTCCGCCCCCAGGCCCGGCAGATGGTCCGTACCCGCGCGGCGGCGGTACGGAGCCTGCGCGATTCACTGCACGGTCAGGGTTTCATCGAGGTGGAAACTCCGATGCTGCAACTCCTGCATGGGGGTGCGACGGCCCGACCGTTCGTGACCCACAGCAATGCGTTGAGCACCGATCTGTATCTTCGAATCGCTCCGGAACTGTTTTTGAAGCGCGCCGTCGTTGGTGGCGTGGATCGCGTCTTCGAGATCAACCGCAACTTCCGTAATGAGGGTGTCGACTCTTCGCACTCGCCGGAGTTCGCGATGCTGGAGACCTACCAGGCGTACGGCGACTACGACACGATCGGCGAGTTGACCCGCAATCTCGTGCAACAGGCGGCGATCGCGGTGAGCGGCTCGACGGTGGTGACCCACGCCGACGGGCGGGAGTTCGACCTGGGCGGCGAGTGGCGATCGGTGTCCCTGTTCGGGGTCCTTTCCGAGGCGCTCGGCGAGGAGGTCACGGTCCGTACCGAACGCGCTCGGCTGGTCGAGTACGCGGACAAGGTGGGATTGGCCGTGGACCCGAAGTGGGGCCCGGGCAAGCTGGCCGAGGAGCTGTTCGAGGAACTGGTCGTTCCCGGCCTGCAGGCGCCCACCTTCGTGCGCGACTACCCGGAGGAGACGAGCCCGCTCACCCGGGGGCACCGCAGTGAGCCGGGACTCGCCGAGAAGTGGGACCTCTACGTCCTCGGTTTCGAGCTGGGCACCGGGTACTCCGAGCTGGTCGACCCCGTGGTGCAGCGGGAACGGCTGGTCGCCCAGGCGCAGCTCGCGGCCCGCGGCGACGACGAGGCGATGCGTCTCGACGAGGACTTTCTCCGGGCCATGGAGTATGGAATGCCTCCCGCCGGGGGTATGGGAATGGGAATCGACCGCCTGTTGATGGCCCTCACCGGCCTCGGAATTCGGGAAACGATCCTCTTCCCGTTGGTCCGCCCGGAGTAGTCGTCCGCCGACTCCCAGCGAGTCGTAACGGCATCCTATTGACGGGGCGAGCAGCACGGGGGTTATTGTGCTCTCATTAGCAGGAGCGCCCTGCTCGAAAGGAATGTGGGACGTGGCCAAGCAGATCATTCACAAGCTGGTCGATGACCTGGACGGCGGGGACGCGGACGAGACCGTCAAGTTCGCGCTCGACGGCGTTCAGTACGAGATCGACCTGTCCGGCGCCAACGCCGCGAAATTGCGCGACGTATTCGCGCCGTACGTTGGAGCCGGCACCAAGGTTGGTCGCGGTGGCGTGGTGATCGGTGGGCGGGCCGCCCGCGGTCGCGGTGGCGCCACCGCCGACCGGGAGCAGAACAAGGCGATCCGGGACTGGGCCAAGAAGGCCGGCAAGGACATCTCGGACCGCGGTCGTATTCCGCAGGAGATCGTCGACGAGTTCCACGCCAAGCGCTGATCTCGTTCAGCGCAGCGGTGGCGACGGCCACCGCGGGGCGACACCGACGCCGGGCCGGAGCACTCTCCGGGCCGGCGTCGCCGTCTTTGCACGCCGTCGGGGCCGCGTGCGGTGGCCGGTCGCGGCGGGAATGTCGAGCGGACCGGGCGACGTTGTCCACAGGCGGTGGAGAAGTTTTCCACAACCTGTGGATGATCGTCGCGACCCCCCGCCGGGCCTCTGCGGGCCCTTCTGGGCCTCTCCGGAGGCGGCGGAGGGCTTCTCCGTGGCCGACCGGATTTCGCTCTACGCGTAGCGACAGGGGTACCGGAACACCTCCTGAGCGCGGACGGTTGTGCAAAACGACGTGGAACCGACCCGGACCGGAGAGACACGACCTCAGCTGAGTCGGTCAGCGACGATAGAGTAAGGAGGCACGGACGCCCGTCCCGGACGTTCGTGCACCGGCCCCGCCAAGATCTTGACCATCAAGGCGCACGGCACGTGAGGAGCACGAGGGCATGTTCGAGCGGTTCACCGACCGAGCGCGACGGGTTGTCGTCCTGGCCCAAGAAGAGGCCCGGATGCTCAACCACAACTACATCGGTACGGAACACATCCTGCTGGGCCTGATCCACGAAGGTGAAGGCGTCGCGGCAAAGGCCCTGGAGAGCCTCGGCATCTCCCTGGAGGGCGTCCGCCAGCAGGTCGAGGAGATCATCGGCCAGGGCCAGCAGGCGCCGAGCGGGCACATCCCGTTCACGCCGCGGGCCAAGAAGGTGCTGGAGCTGTCGCTGCGCGAGGCGCTGCAGCTCGGCCACAACTACATCGGCACCGAGCACATCCTGCTCGGGCTGATCCGTGAGGGCGAGGGCGTCGCCGCCCAGGTGCTGGTCAAGCTCGGCGCCGACCTCAACCGGGTCCGCCAGCAGGTGATCCAGCTCCTCTCCGGCTACCAGGGCAAGGAGCCCGCCGCGGCGGGTGCCGCGCCGGGTGAGGCCGCGCCGTCGACCAGCCTCGTGCTGGACCAGTTCGGCCGCAACCTGACCCAGGCCGCCCGCGAGGGCAAGCTCGACCCGGTCATCGGGCGCGAGAAGGAAATCGAGCGGGTCATGCAGGTGCTCTCCCGCCGTACCAAGAACAACCCGGTCCTGATCGGTGAGCCCGGCGTCGGTAAGACCGCCGTGGTGGAGGGGCTTTCCCAGAAGATCATCAAGGGCGAGGTGCCCGAGACTCTGAAGGACAAGCAGCTCTACACGCTCGACCTGGGTGCGCTGGTCGCGGGTTCCCGCTACCGCGGTGACTTCGAGGAGCGCCTCAAGAAGGTGCTCAAGGAGATCCGCACGCGCGGCGACATCATCCTGTTCATCGACGAGATCCACACCCTGGTGGGTGCGGGTGCAGCCGAGGGCGCGATCGACGCCGCCAGCATCCTCAAGCCGATGCTGGCCCGTGGTGAGCTGCAGACCATCGGTGCCACCACGCTCGACGAGTACCGCAAGCACCTGGAGAAGGACGCCGCTCTCGAGCGCCGGTTCCAGCCGATCCAGGTGGGTGAGCCGTCGCTGGCGCACACCATCGAGATCCTCAAGGGCCTGCGGGACCGTTACGAGGCGCACCACCGCGTGAGCATCACCGACGCCGCCCTCGTGGCCGCCGCGACGCTGGCCGACCGTTACATCTCGGACCGCTTCCTTCCGGACAAGGCGATCGACCTGATCGACGAGGCCGGCGCCCGGATGCGCATCCGCCGGATGACCGCGCCGCCAGACCTGCGTGACTTCGACGAGCGCATCGCCCAGGTGCGCCGCGACAAGGAGTCCGCGATCGACGCGCAGGACTTCGAGCGCGCCGCCCAGCTGCGCGACAAGGAGAAGCAGCTCCTCGGTCAGAAGGCGCAGCGGGAGAAGGAGTGGAAGGCCGGTGACCTGGACGTCGTCAGCGAGGTCGACGACGAGCAGATCGCCGAGGTGCTCGGCAACTGGACCGGTATCCCGGTCTACAAGCTGACCGAGGAGGAGACCTCGCGCCTGCTGCGCATGGAGGACGAGCTGCACAAGCGCGTCATCGGCCAGGAGGACGCGGTCAAGGCGGTCTCGAAGGCGATCCGGCGTACCCGGGCCGGCCTGAAGGACCCGAAGCGCCCGTCCGGCTCGTTCATCTTCGCCGGTCCGTCCGGTGTCGGTAAGACCGAGCTGTCCAAGGCGCTCGCCGAGTTCCTCTTCGGCAGCGAGGACGCCCTCATCCAGCTGGACATGTCCGAGTTCCACGACCGGTACACCGTGTCGCGGCTCGTGGGTGCCCCTCCCGGCTACGTCGGCTACGACGAGGGCGGGCAGCTGACCGAGAAGGTGCGTCGTCGTCCGTTCTCGGTGGTCCTGTTCGACGAGATCGAGAAGGCCCACCCGGACGTGTTCAACACGCTCCTGCAGATCCTGGAGGACGGTCGGCTCACCGACGGTCAGGGCCGGATCGTGGACTTCAAGAACACGGTCATCATCCTGACCACCAACCTGGGCACCCGTGACGTCGCCAAGGCGGTGTCGCTGGGCTTCCAGCAGTCGGAGGACTCCGAGTCCAACTACGACCGGATGAAGCAGAAGGTCAACGACGAGCTCAAGCAGCACTTCCGGCCTGAGTTCCTCAACCGGATCGACGACACCATCGTCTTCCACCAGCTGCGCCAGACCGAGATCCTCTCGATCGTGGACATCATGATCCAGCGGATCGAGGGCCAGCTGCGCAACAAGGACATGGGTCTGGAGCTGACCGACAACGCCAAGAAGTACCTGGCGGCGAAGGGCTTCGACCCGGTGCTCGGTGCCCGTCCGCTTCGTCGCACGATCCAGCGCGACATCGAGGACAACCTCTCCGAGCGGATCCTGTTCAACGAGCTGACCCCCGGTCAGATCGTGGTGGTGGACTGCGAGGGCGACCCGAACGACATCGACAAGTCCAAGCTCGTCTTCCGGGGTGCGGAGAAGCCGGTCGAGGTTCCGGACGCCGTTCCGGCCGACCTCGGGGGCACCGCCGCCGGCACCGCGGCAGCGGCGACGGACGAGGTGGCATAACCAGCAGCACAGCAGCACAAGAGGCGGGGCTCCGGCGGCGTAAGCCACCGGGGCCCCGCTCCTTTCTGCGCACCGCCCCTCAACTCGACGCCGCGCGTTCATCGCCGGGGAGGTACGCCCGGCCGTCCGGCGTGCCGCCGAGGGCGGCCGGACCGCCCACAACACCACCAAAGGACGCGCAGGAGGGTGGGGCACCGCGCCCGCCCCGAGGGTGACTGCCGGTGGAGGCTGAGTGCGGGGGCGGGTTGGTCAGGTGGTCAGTTTGGCGGTGGGGGTCGACGGGCCGTCGCCGGCGAGCCGGAACGAGTCGGCGCCGACCGGCTCCACGAGTCCGTCCTGCACCAGGCCGGCCAGTGCGCGGGCGCGCTGCACGTCGTCGGTCCACACCTGGTCGAGGCGCTGGTGCGGGACCGGCCCGGTGGTCTCCCGGAGCACCCCGAGCAGCAGTCCGCGTACCTGTCGGTCGGTGCCCGCGTACCGCTGGGGGCGACGGGTGGGGCCGGTCGGTGGCGGCTGCCCGGAGGCCCGCCAGGCGCAGACCGACTCGACCGGGCAGGCGGTGCAGCGCGGTGCGCGGGCCGTGCAGAGCACCGCGCCCAGCTCCATGAAGGCGGCGCTGGCCAGTGCGGCGGCGGCCGGCTCCGGGGGCAGCAGCTCCTCGGTGGCGACCAGGTCGGCCGGGCGGGTGACCGGCCCGGCGTCCGGCTCACCGGCTACGGCTCGACAGACCACCCGTCGGACGTTGGTGTCGACCACCGGGTGTCGTTGCCCGAACGCGAACGCGGCCACCGCGCGTGCCGTGTACGTGCCCACGCCGGGCAGCGCCAGTAGCTGTTCCAGCCGGTCGGGCACCTGGCCGCCGTGCCGGTCCACGATGGCCACCGCGCACTCCCGCAGCCGGACCGCCCGGCGCGGGTAGCCGAGCCGCCCCCACATCCGGATCGCCTCGGCCGGGGTGTCCGTCGCCAGCGCCGCCGGGTCGGGCCAGCGGGCCAGCCAGGCGTGCCAGGCCGGCACCACCCGGACCACGGGCGTCTGCTGGAGCATGACCTCGCTGACCAGGATGGCCCACGGGGTCACGTCGGGTTCCCGCCACGGCAGGTCACGGGCGTGCTGCTGGAACCATCGGCTGACCAGTGCGGCGAAATCGGGTTGAGTCATGGCGTCGTCGATGATGTCACGCGGTCCGGTCCCGCTGGTTGGGCGGCTCCGAGAGGGTGTCGCCGTGCTGGTGGGCGGATCGGGCAGAATGCGCGAATGAACGAGCTCGCGATCACCGTCATCGGCCGGGACCGGCCGGGCATCGTGGCCGACGTCGCCGAGGTGCTGGCCCGGCTGGGCGCGAACCTCACCGACAGCACGATGACCCGGCTGCGGGGGCATTTCGCGATGACCCTCATCTGCACCGGTCCGGCCGCCGCCGAGGTGGAGGCGGCGTTGGCGCCGCTGGCCGCCGAGGGGCAACTTCTGGCGACCGTACGAGCGGTGACGCCGGACGGTGAGGTGGCGCCGGCCGGGGATCCGTACGTGCTGGCGGTGCACGGGTCGGACCGGATGGGCATCGTGGCGGCGATGACCCGGGTGCTGGTGGACGCCGGTGGCAACGTCACCGACCTGAGCACCCGGCTGGCCGGTTCGCTCTACGTGGTGTTGGCCGAGGTCGAGCTGCCGGCGGGGGTCGTCGAGGCGCTGACCGAACGGCTGCACCGGACGGCCGCCGAGGTGGGGGTCGAGGTCACCCTCCGGCCGGCAGACCCGGATCTGCTGTGAGCGACGGGGAGGGCGAGGCGTACGCCGGCCTGGGGGATTGGACGCCGGAATCGCTCGCGGTGGCGGGTGAGGTGCGGGCCGTCGTGTCGGCCCCGCACCCGGTGCTGAGCCGGGCCGGAGGCGACGTCGATCCCACCGCCGAGGAGACCATCCGGTTGGCCGCCGACCTGGTGGCCACGATGCGGGTCTCGCCGGGCTGCGTGGGTCTGGCGGCGCCGCAGGTCGGCGTGGGCGCCCGGGTCTTCGCCGTCGACGTGACGGGCCACCCGAAGGCGGTCACCGTGCACGGCACCTTCGTGCTGTGCAACGCCCGGGTGGTCGAGGCGACCCGATGGAAGCCGGGTCGGGAGGGCTGCATGTCCGTGCCGGACCTGACCGGGGACGTGAAGCGGGCGAGTCGGCTCGTCGTGGAGGGTGACCTGCCGGGCACGGGGGCGGCGGTCCGACTGGTGACGGACGGCTTCGAGGCGCGGGCGTTGCAGCATGAGATCGACCACTGTGAGGGGCTGCTCTTTCTGGACCGGGTGGCCGGCGCGCACGCCGTCTACCAGCGCAAGGTGTACCTCTGAGCGAGCGGCCGGACGTCGGCCCGTCCGTCCTCAGTGGAGGTTGTTCGCGCCGCCCCGCTGACGCTCCGGCGCGTCGTGACCCGCCGGTGGGTGCGGCGCGACTACGGTGGGGGGCATCATGCGTCTGACGGTCGGCCCCCTGCCACCCGCCGTGTACTGGCGGCGTCGCGCCGTCGTATTCGGAGCGGTGCTGCTTTTCCTGATTGTGGTGCTCTACTCCTGCACCGGCTCGGGTCGCTCCGGCGGTCACCCACGGGCCGGCTCGACGCCGACTCCGACGTCGAGCCCGGGGGCCGTGGGGCCGGTGCTGACTCCGCAGTCGGGGGCTCCGTCGGCGTCCGGGTCGGCGGCGCCGAGTGCCACGGAGCGGTCCGCCGATCCGGATGCCACGAACGCCACGGACCCCGGGCCCGGAGCCACCACCAATGACCCACCGCCGGACTCGGCGGCCGGGTCGGTCGACGACGGCACCTGCACCGACGCGGAGATCAGCGTGACGTCGGCGGCGCGGCCCAGTTCGGTACAGCGCGGCGCGGTGGTCGACCTGCAACTGAAGATCAAGAACACCTCGAAGCGTACGTGCAGCCGCAACGTCGGCGCCGACCTCCAGGAGATCTTCATCAAGGCGGGCGCCGAGAAGGTGTGGTCGTCCGACACCTGCGGCAAGGTCCAGGGCTCGGATGTGCAGTCGTTCACGCCCGGGTTCGAGCGCTCCTACCAGGTGGGCTGGAACGGACGGGACACCAGCCGGTGCGACGGCGCGGGTCTGGCCGCGGGCCCGTTCGCGCCGGCGGGGACGTACCAGGTGTTCGCCCGGGTCGGCACCAAGTACAGTGAGCCCGTGAAGATCACGATCACCGGCTGAGTCGGCACTCCGGCCAGCCGGATCGGCGGCGGATCAGACGTACCGCTCGAGGATGGATGCCTCGGCGAGCCGCGACAGGCCCTCGCGGACGCCCCGGGCGCGGGCGTCGCCCACGCCCTCGACGGCCTGCAGGTCCTCCACGGTCGCGCCCAGCAGCCGCTGCAGGCTGCCGAAGTGCAGCACCAGGCGGTCGACCACGGCCACCGGCAGGCGCGGAACCTTGGCCAGCAGCCGGAAGCCGCGCGGGCTGACGGCGGCGTCCAGCGCGTCCGATGCGGCCGGGTAGCCGATCGCCTTGGCCACCGACACCAGGTCGATCAGCTCGGTGGCGCCCAGCAGATCCAGCTCCACCAGCGCCTCGTCCAGGGTGCGGGACTTACGACCGACGGGCAGGTAGTCCCGGATGACGAGCGTGCGGTCGGCGTCGACGCCGGCCATCAGCTCGTCGAGCTGCAGAGCGAGCAGTCGACCGTCGGTGCCCAGCTCGACGACGTAACCGGCGATCTCGTCGGCGATCCGGCGGACCATCTCCAGCCGCTGCACCACCGCCACCGCGTCCCGCACCGTGACCAGATCCTCGATCTCGAGCGCGGAGAGCGTGCCGGAGACCTCGTCCAGCCGCAGCTTGTAGCGCTCGAGGGTGGCCAGCGCCTGGTTGGCCCGGGAGAGGATCGCGGCCGAGTCGTCGAGGACGTGCCGCTGACCGTTGACGTAGAGGCTGATGATCCGCATCGACTGGCTGACCGAGATCACCGGGTAGCCGGTCTGCCGGGCGACCCGTTCGGCGGTGCGGTGCCGGGTGCCCGATTCCTCCGTCGGAATGGACGGGTCGGGCATCAGGTGCACGGCCGCCCGGACGATGCGGGTGCCGTCACTGGACAGCACCACGGCGCCGTCCATCTTGCACAGCTCGCGGACCCGGGTCGCGGAGAACTCGACGTCCAGCGGGAAGCCGCCGGTGCAGAGACCCTCGACGACCTTGTCATAGCCGAGCACGATGAGCGCGCCGGTGCGACCCCGCAGGATGCGCTCCAACCCGTCGCGCAGCGCGGTGCCGGGCGCCATCAGGGCGAGATTGGCCCGCAGCGGATCGCCGGCACCCCCGGCAGCGGCGGTCACGCTCACGCTGATCGGGCGGGCCGGCGAGCCCACGGTGCCGGTGCGGGCCTGGGGCGGCGCTCCGGCAGGCTTGGTGGTATCGCGGTCGATCGGCACGGGCACAGTCTACGGACTGCCGTGCGGTGGGTGCTGTCGTGGTTACTGTGATGTGTCACGATGCCGCCCTTCGAACCGTTTCCACTTGCGGCGATGCTGTCCGTTATCGCCGTTGGCGTCGGCACGCTGAGTCACTCGGCGGACGCGCGAGCCGCATGGTGCAGGGCTGAGCGCACGTCAGTGACCTCGGTCACCCGCATCTGGTCCGGCCCCGCGCCGGTGCTCGCCGGGCCACAACCCGGCGGAACCAACGCCACCTTGAACCCCAGGCGGGCGGCCTCCGCCAGCCGGCGCGGCACCGCACCGACCCGGCGCACCTCGCCGGTCAACCCCACCTCGCCGATCGCCACGAGATGCGGCGCGATCGCCAGGTTGAGCCCGCCGGAGGCGACCGCCAGCGCGACGGCCAGGTCGGCTGCCGGCTCCACCACCCGGATGCCGCCGACGGTGGCCGCGAACACCTCCCGGTCGTGCAGGGTCAACCGCTCCGTACGCCGTTGCAGGACCGCGAGCACCATGGCCAGGCGGGCCGAGTCGAGACCCGAGACGGTACGGCGGGGAGAGCCGGCCACCGTCGCGCCGATCAGGGCCTGTACCTCCGTGACCAGTGCCCGCCGCCCCTCCATCGCCACGGTCACGCAGGTCCCGGGCACCGGTTCGGAGTAGCGGGTGAGGAACAGCCCGGACGGGTCGGCCAGGCTGCTGATGCCGCCCTCGTGCATCTCGAAGCAGCCCACCTCGTCGGCCGCCCCGAACCGGTTCTTGACGCCGCGCACGAGCCGTAGCGAGGAGTGCTTGTCGCCCTCGAAGTGCAGCACCACGTCGACCAGGTGCTCCAGCACGCGCGGCCCGGCCACCTGGCCGTCCTTGGTGACGTGCCCGACCAGCACGGTCGCGATGCCCCGCTCCTTGGCGACCGAGACCAGTGCGGCGGTGACCGCGCGGACCTGGGTCACGCCACCCGGCACACCCTCGGTGCCGGTGGTCGAGATGGTCTGGACCGAGTCGAGCACCAGCAGGCCGGGCTTGACCGCGTCGAGGTGCCCGAGCACCGACGCCAGGTCGCTCTCGGCCGCCAGGTAGAGCTGCTCGTGCAGGGTGCCCATCCGCTCGGCGCGCAGCCGGACCTGACTGACCGACTCTTCCCCGCTGACCACCAGCGAAGGGCTGCCGGCATTCACCGCCCACTGCTGCGCCACGTCGAGCAGGAGGGTCGACTTGCCCACGCCGGGCTCGCCGGCGAGCAGCACCACCGCGCCGGGCACCAGGCCACCGCCGAGCACCCGGTCCAGCTCGCTCACCCCGGTCGGCCGGGCACGGGCCGGAGCCGCGCTGATGGTGGCGATCGGCCGGGCCGGCTCGGCCGGCATCCGGGAACTGACCACCCGACCGGAGACGGTCGGCCCGGTCACCGTCGACTCGACCACCGAGCCCCACTCGCCACACTCCGGGCAGCGACCGACCCACTTGGGCGGCTGGTGCCCGCAGGCGTCGCACTCGTACGCCGGGCGCGGTTCGCGGGTGGCGGACCGGGCGCGGGGCGCACCGGCCGCGCCGCCACGGCCGGAGGTCGATCGGGAGGTGGTCACATCAGGACGCTAGCCCTCTCGTACGACGAAAACACCCCGGCGTGGTGGTTCCCACGCCGGGGTGTTCCGTAGTCGAGGATCGGGCTTACTCGTGGGTGGTGCCGCCCTCGTTGCCCTCGTAGCCGCCCTCGCGCTCGATGATCGGCGAGGCGGGGGCCGCCGGGGTGAGCGGCACCGCGATCGGCGCGGGGCCGGTGACGGTGTTGCCGTTGCCGAAGTCGAAGGTCACGACGACGTTCTGACCGGAACGCAGCGCCTCGGTCAGGCCCACGAGCCGAAGCTGCGAGGTGGCCTCCGAGTTGAGCTGGAGGTAGCTCAGCGGGCCCAGCTCGATGCGAGCGGGCTGACCCGGCGCGGCCGGGCTGGCCGAGCCCGAGGCCCGCGCCGACTCCGGTGCGGACGGGGTCGCCGACGACGAGCCGGTCTCGGACGGGTTCGCGGACGGGCTGGCCGAGCCGGACTCGCCGGCCGACGGGCTGGCCGAGCCCGACGGGGTGGCCGAGGCCGACTCCGAGGCGGACGGCGCCGGGCTGGCCGAACCACCCGAGATCAGCACCTCGCGGGCGCTCTGGGTGGTGACGGTGACCGTCACGGGGCTCTTCGAGTCGTTGTAGATCACCGCGTTGAGCGGGGCGTCCTGGCCGGCCCGGTAACCCTCGGTGCCCGGGTAGGTGACCAGCAGGCCACGCACCGAGTAGGCGCCGTTCGGGGTCGTGAGGTTGACGCCCTGGACCGACGGCTCCTTCAACGCCGTCTCGGCGATCTGGCCAGCGCCGCATCCGGACGCGAGCAGGCTGGTGGCCGCCGCGATTCCGGACAGCAGCAGAGCCGCCCGCCGGGATCGGTTGATCGAGCGCGTCACGTCGGTCCTCCTCGTTACGATCCCCACCCGGGCGCACGCCGGGGGAGGTGGCCATACCCGCGCAGACCGCGCTCCAGGGTAGTTGGAGCTGATCGAGGCCCGCACGGGGACCCGGCAATGCCACCCTCCGGGGTGCCCTCACACCACCCGACCGCTCGCCACCAGCAGCACGACGTCGATGAGGGCCACCAGCATCACCGCCCGGAAGGCAGCCACCGGCCGCCGGCCCGCCCGGGCCGCCGAGCGCCCGGCGTACCAGCTCAGTGGCGGCACGACGGCGGCCGTGCCGACCGCCGCGAGCCCGAGGATCGACGGCGGCCCGGGCGGTCCCAGGACCAGGACGGCGGTCGCGGCGAGGAGAAGTCCGGCCGCTGCCGCCCGGCTGCCCGCCGCGCCGAGGCGGTGCGGCAGGCCGCGTACGCCCGTGCGGGCGTCGTCGGCGAGGTCGGGCAGCACGTTGGCGAAGTGCGCGCCGGCACCGAGGCAGGCCGCCGCCGTCAGCAGCCAGAGCGGCGGGGTCGGCTCGCCCGGTAGTGCCAGCACCACGAAGCCGGGCAGCGCGCCGAAGGAGACGGCGTACGGCAGGACCGAGAAGGCGGTGGCCTTGAGCGGCCAGTCGTAGAGCAGCGCGGATATCAGGGCGACCGTGAGCCAGAGGGCCGCCCCGGGGTTCGTGGTCAGCGCCAGCAGCGGGCAGGCCAGCGCGGCGGCCGCGGCGGCCCAGGCCGTGACGCGCCGGCCCACCGCGCCGGCGGCGACCGGCTTGTCGGTACGCCCCACAGTGGCGTCCCGCTCGGCGTCCAACGCGTCGTTGGTCCAGCCGACCGCGAGTTGGCTGGCGAGTACCGCGAGCACCACGGAGACGATTCCCCAGGGTCGGTGCCCCACTCCCCAGGCCAGCAGACCAGACACTGTGGTCACCGCGGCGGCCGGTTCCGGATGGCTCGCCCTGACCAGCCCTAACACCCTCGACGACATAAGGGAAGTCTGGTCGTTACCGAGCAGTCGTGCCACGCTCGGAGCCATGCGAGACGTGGCGTCGACCGCTCAGCGGGTGCTGCCGCGCAACGATCCGCGCCAGTACGACGACCTGGCCGGTGAGTGGTGGCGGCCGGATGGCGCGTTCGCGATGCTGCACTGGCTGGCCGAGGCCCGCGCGGCGCTCGTACCGCCGACGAGGAGTTCGGGCGCGGTCCTGGTCGATCTGGGCTGCGGCGCCGGTCTCCTCGCGCCGCACCTGGTCGGCAAGGGCTACCGGCACGTCGGGGTGGACCTGACCCGTTCGGCGCTGGTCCAGGCCGCCGGGCACGGCGTACGGGTGGTGCAGGGTGACGCCACGGCGGTGCCGCTGCCCGACGGGTGCGCCGACGTGGTCTCCGCCGGCGAGCTGCTGGAACACGTGCCGGACTGGCCGCGCGCGGTGGCCGAGGCGTGCCGGCTGCTGCGCCCGGGCGGCCTGCTCGTGCTGGACACGCTCAACGACACGGCGCTGGCCCGGCTGGTCGCGGTGCGGATCGCAGAGCGACTGCCGACGGTGCCGCGTGGCATCCACGATCCACGGTTGTTCGTGGACGCCCGGGCGCTGGTGGCCGAGTGTGCCCGGCACGGTGTCGAGCTGCGCCTGCGCGGGATCCGACCACAGGTCGGTGGGCTGCTCGCCTGGCTGGTGCGGCGGGCCCGCGCGGCACGGACACCGGGTGTGCCGTCGACCGGTCGTGCCCCGCGCATCGTGCCGACCCGGTCCACCGCCGTGCTCTACCAGGGCCAGGGGGTCCGCAGAGGATAGTCGGCTCGTGGCGGGGTATGGGACGCCGAGGAGGGAGCGATATGACGGTGCACGCGCTTGAGGCGGCCCGCCGATTGACGCCGCGGTTCGCCGCGCGGGCGGCGGAGCACGACCGGGACGGCTCCTTCCCGGCCGAGGACTTCCGTGACCTGCGGGAGGCCGGCCTCTTCGGTCTGATGGTGCCGCGCGCGCTCGGTGGCCTGGGAGCGAGCTTCGCGGAGTACACGGCGGTCGCTACCGAGCTGGCCCGGGGCAACGGCGCGACGGCGCTGGTGTTCAACATGCACGCCTCGGTGACCGGCGCGTTGGGTGCGGTCACCGAGGAGCTGGCCGAGGCTCTGGGGGTGTCCGACGAGGCGCTGGCCGCCCGGGACCGGCTGCTCACCGCCGCTGCCCAGGGCGCCTGGTACGGCGTCGCGATGAGCGAGCGGGGCACCGGCGCGCGCCTGTCGCAGTTGAGCACGGTCTACGAGCCGACCGACGACGGTTGGCACCTCAAGGGCAGTAAGACCTTCTGCTCCGGGGCCGGGCACGCCGACGGCTACCTGGTGGCCGCGCGCAGCGCCACCGACCAGTCGACGGTGTCGCAGTTCCTGGTGCCGGCCGGCAACGGTCTGAGCGTCGAGCCGACCTGGGACGCCCTCGGCATGCGGGCCACCTCGTCGCACGACCTGCATCTGGACGTCACCGTGCCGGGCGACCGGCTGCTCGGTGGGGTGGAGGGGTTGGCCCTCGTGATCGCCCAGCTCATGCCGCACTGGCTGGTGGCCAGCTACGCGGCCGTCTACGTGGGGGTGGCGCGGGCGGCCATCGACGCGGCGGCCGAGCATCTCAACGCCCGCAACCTGGCCGGCCTGCCGGCGGTGCGCTCGCGACTGGGCCGGGCGGACGCGGCGACGGCTGCTGCCGAGCTGGCGGTGGCCGAGGCGGCCCGCCGGGTGGACGACGAGCCGGGCGACGCGGAGACCAACCGCTGGGTGTGGCGGGCGAAGCTGCTGGCCGGGACGACGGCCGCCGAGGTGGCGGCGTCGATGCTGGAGGCGGCCGGCACCTCGGCGACCCGACGTGGCCATCCGTTGGAGCGGCTCTACCGGGATGCCCGCTGCGGCTCACTGCACCCGGCCACGTCGGACGTCTGCGCCGACTGGCTGGGCATCGCCGCGCTGGGCGGGGACCCGGACCGCGACGGATCGGCACCGCGTTGGTGAGCGGGTGTCGCGCAAGACGTACGAGGGTGCGGCCGGCCGAGGTGGCCGGTGGGACGGCCAGGGGGAGGACAGCGTTTGACGAGAGGTGGGGATCGTGTCCGTACCAGTGATCGCGGGGCTCGGGACAGCGCAGCCGCCGTCCGCTTCGCAGGACGAGCTGTGGGAGGGCTTCTTCTCCCGGCACTTCACCGGCAGCACCCGGGCGTTGGCCGAACGGATCTTCGCGAACTCGGGGGTGACCCGACGGCAGGCCGCGGTCAACCCGTTGCTCGAGGACGTCTCGGACTGGCCGACCGAGCGCCGGATGCGTCGCTACCAGGTGGAGGCGCTACCGCTGGGCAAGGAGGCGGTGGGGCGCGCGTTGACCGCCGCCGGTCTGGACGCCGGCGACGTCGGGAT
Organism: Micromonospora sp. NPDC051543; assembly: GCF_044454415.1. Classification (NCBI taxonomy): domain Bacteria; kingdom Bacillati; phylum Actinomycetota; class Actinomycetes; order Micromonosporales; family Micromonosporaceae; genus Micromonospora; species Micromonospora sp. NPDC051543. The sequence goes on along the minus strand of NZ_JBITDT010000004.1, from coordinate 302,485 downwards.
GTTCATCGTCTGCTCCTGCACCGGCTACGCCACCCCGGGGCTGGACATCCTGCTCGCCCGTGACCTGGGCATGGCGGCGGACACCCAGCGCATGTTCGTCGGCCACATGGGCTGCTACGCGGCGCTTCCGGGGCTGGGCGCGGCGAGTGACTTCGTCACCGCCAGGGGCCGGCCGGCGTTGCTGCTCTGCGCGGAGCTGACCAGCCTGCACATCCAGCCGTCCACGGCCCGGGTCGACACCCAGCAGATCATCTCGCACGCGCTCTTCTCGGACGCGGCCGTCGCCGCCGTGGTGGTGCCCGGCGGCCGGGGGTACGCGGTGCGCGAGGTCGCCTCGGTCACCGACACGTCGACGGCCGACCACATGACCTGGGACGTCACGGACGCGGGCTTCCGGATGGGGCTGTCGTCGAAGGTGCCGCAGGTTCTCTCCCGGCACGTGCGCGGCCTGGTCGACGACCTGCTGGCCCGGCACGGCGGCACCATCTCCGACGTGGACGGTTGGGCCGTGCACCCGGGCGGGCCGCGGATCCTCAACGTGGTCGAGCGGGAGTTGGCCCTGCCGCCGCAGGCGTTGGCGGCGTCCCGGGCGACGCTGGACGAGCATGGCAACTGCTCCTCGCCGACGGTTCTGCTGATCCTGGACCGATTGGCCCGTTCGGCGCCGGCGCCCCGACGGATCGTCATGCTGGCGTTCGGTCCGGGCCTCACTCTGTACGCCGTCCTGCTCGATCGACAGGAGTGAACGAGCGCGACCCGACCGCTACGCTCCTCGTATGAGTGCGGCGGAGGTCGACCGGCTGCGGTCGGCGGTGCTGGTCGGTATCGCCCTGGGCGCGTTGGCGGTCGGCGGCTGGTGGTGGCGCGCCGCCGCGCCGGTTCCGGTGGCCGGATCGGTACGCCAGCCGGTGGTCGCGCCCAGCGTCAGCACCGAGTTGGAACGTGTCCTGGCCCGTCTTGAGCCCGAGGCACGGGTGACGATGCGGGTCGATTCGCAGCGGGGCGAGGTCGTCCGGCTGGGCGGCGATCGGCGGGTCGTCATCGACCCGGAGACGGGTGAGGCCACCGACCTCGGTGCCGACGTGGGGGTTCTCGTCCCCGGGAGCGACCTGCCCTCGTTCCGCAGCACGATCTGGCGGGAGCAGCGGGAGCTGGCGCCCGGCGAGGAGCGGACCCGGCAGGCGTCCGACGATGGTTCCCGCTTCCTGCTCCAGTACCGGTGCACCCGACCGGGCACGCTGGCGGTGACGAGCACCGGGGCCGAGATCGTCGGCCCGCCGCGCATCGACTGCGACGGCACGCTCGCGTCCGCCCGACTGCTGCCCGGCGGCGGGCCGTTCCGGGTGTCGCTGTCGGCCGTCGGCGATCAGCCCATCGACGTCGAGGCGCAGCTCGTCGCGCTGCCTCCGTCCTAGCTGGCTCTGCTCAGCGGGCCAGGGCGGTCAGGTCGTCCTGGTACGCGTCGACCGGCCCGATGCCGGGCAGCACCCGGGTCACCACGCCGGCGCGGTCGACCAGCAGCGCGTTGGCGGCGCCCGGGCCCAGGAACGAGCGCAGACCGCCAGCGGGGTCGGCCAGCGCACGGACGCCGTCGACCGGCGGTGCGGTCGAGACGGCTCGGCCCTCGGTCACGGTGACGATCGTGACGCCGTCGGGCGCCGCCCCCACGGCCTCGGTGACGACGTCGGGGCAGCCACAGTCGTCCACGAGGATGATCATGGCGGGTAACAGGCCGCGGAGCGGCACGGGCGCCTGCCCGGCGTCGACCAGGTCCAGAGCGGGCAGCGCCTGACCGGTGAGCGACACCGGTGGTGGAGAGGGCGCCGGGGTGGGCCGGTCGGTGCTCCGGCCGGCGCGGGGCCAGGTCACGGCGAGCAGGCCGGTCAGGGTGGTGAGCAGTGCCACCAGCAGGACGAGCAGCGGCAGGGCGAGTGCCCGGCCTCCGGCGTGCCGGCCGGTGGCCCGGCGCAGCTCACGACGTACCTGGGCGGCCTCGCTGGCGAGGGCGGAGGCGTCGTCGGGGACGACGATGCGGCCCCACTCGGGTGGTAGGTCGGGCAGGCCGTCGGATGGCCCGTGGCCCTCTGCGTCCGGCTTGCCCATCGGACCCCCCAGGAAGCGTCTCGAGAGCGGAGTGTGGCTCGGACTCCAGGGTCCCGCACCGGGGGCACGTCCCGCTACATCTGGGCGCGGTCTCGCACGCCGGGATACCATGGGAGGAGCGCATAGCCCTTGATCTCGACGTTCTGTTCACTCGTATCGGGAAGTCATCCGATCGTCACGGAGCGTGTTTGAACCATCGGTTTGACCGCCTGTCAAGCTGAAGAAAGACCTCTCACAGGGCCCCTGAGCTGCGCCAACGGTCAGGACATCGGTGAGACATCGTTGCCTGAGCGTGTTACCCTAGACACAGCGAAAGGGGTTTCGAACCTATGGTTTTCAGTGTCGGCGAGACCGTTGTTTACCCCCACCACGGGGCCGCACTCATCGAGGCAATCGAGACTCGGGTCATCAAGGGCGAGCCTAAGCAATATCTCGTCCTGAGGGTCGCGCAGGGTGACCTGACGGTCCGGGTGCCGGCTGAGAACGCCGAGATCGTGGGCGTTCGCGAGGTGGTCGGCGAAGAGGGCCTCGGTAAGGTCTTCGACGTTCTCCGGGCTCCGCACACCGAGGAGCCGACCAACTGGTCGCGGCGTTACAAGGCCAACCTGGAAAAGCTGGCCTCCGGCAACCCGCTGAAGGTCGCCGAGGTCGTGCGTGACCTGTGGCGTCGGGAGCGGGAGCGGGGCCTCTCCGCAGGCGAGAAGCGGATGCTGGCCAAGGCCCGCGACATTCTCGTCGGCGAGGTCGCGCTGGCTGAGAAGAGCACCAAGGACGAGGCGGAGACGCTGCTCGACAAGGTCCTCACCGAGGCCTAGTCCGCACAGCATCGTCGTACCCACTTCGTAGCGAAGAAACCACCGAGGACCGCGACGTGACCGCGCAGCTCAACCCGCGCGGTGACGTCGCGGTCCTCGTGCCTGCGGCCGGTGCCGGCGTACGCCTCGGTCCCGGTCGACCCAAGGCGTTGCGCCTGCTCGCCGGAGAACCACTGCTGGTGCACGCCGTGCGCCGGCTCGCCGCCGCGGCGTCGGTCCACACGATCGTGGTCGCCGCACCGGCGGCGGACGTCGAGGGTGTCCGTGACCTGCTGGCCCCGGTGGCGCCGGTGATCGTGGTGGCCGGTGGCGCCGAACGGCAGGCCTCCGTCGCCGCCGCGCTCGCGGCCGTGCCGGCCGGCCCCACGATCGTCCTGGTGCACGACGCCGCCCGCGCGTTGACCCCACCCGAGCTGGTCGAATCGGTGGCCGCCGCGGTCCGGGGTGGCCAGGCGGCGGTGATCCCGGTCCTGCCGGTCGTCGACACCATCAAGGAAGTCGGTGCCGACGAGGTGGTGCTGGGCACCGTCGACCGATCCGCCCTGCGCGCCGTACAGACCCCGCAGGGCTTCCGCCGGTCCGTGCTGGCCGCCGCGCACGCCGCCGCGGGTGATCCGCTCACCGACGACGCCGGCCTGGTCGAGAAGCAGGGCGTACCGGTGGCCTGTGTGCCCGGCTCGGAGTACGCGCTGAAGATCACCCGTCCGTTCGACCTGGCACTGGCGGAGCACCTGCTCGCCGCCGGCGGCTGACCCCTGGCGGCCCGGCTCAGATATCCATCGTCGTAGTGGCGCGTCGGAGTCTGTCCCGGACGATGTACCGCTGGCCCTGCGTGAAAGCGCTTCCTCGCCCTCTTGCCAGGTGGGGAACCGGCTGCGGCAGGCTGAGGTGGCCTTCCGCACCTGGTCCGGTCAGACCGAAGACCTGATAACGCCCGTCGGTCCAGCCGAGTTTTCGACTGGCCGCGATGATGTCCGCGACCCGCGCGTCGCGTGCCTGCCCGGTGGCGCGTAGCCGGTTGATCTCCCCGACGGACCAGTCGACGTTGTCCAAGCGGAACAAGATTTTCGGTACCTCGGTGTGAATCTGCTGCTGCGAGTAGAAGGCCAGATACTCCACCGGCTGAAAGGACCGGCCAGCCTGACAGACATAGGCGTACGCGGATTCGTAGAGGCCCCAGGCGTCCCGAGCCGGGACCACGACCGTGTCATGTCGTGGCGAGGGTCGGGCCGCGTGTACCTGGCTGACCCGCTCGTTGTTTGCCAGCCAGGTGGCCGCGTCTGGGTCGGCCCACCCCAGTACGTCGATCATCTGCGTGAGGCGAAATGGTACGTCTGCCGCGAGTAGCGAGTCGTGGTGAGCGAGACGATTGCGGAAGACGCGCAGCCTCTCCAGGGCGGTGACGACGTCGTGCCGCTTGCCGGACGAGTGCGGGAAGGCCTTGTGGATCGCCTCACGCCATAGCTGCTCGTGCTTGGGGCCCAGCAGGTTGACCCAGAACCCGAAGCTCAGGCCGGCGATGACCTGGTCGCGCTTCTCCTTGCTGCTGTTCTCGTTGCGCAGCCGGACTCGTACCTGCAGAACGCTCTGGTCGATGCTGTCCTGGACGGCTTTGTTGGTGCTGATCGGCAACAGGAACCAGGGGATCCCGCGCCCGGCCTCGTTGAAGTGCCTCTGCATCGCCAGGTCGATGGCATTGCGGACGACGACTTCGACGTAATGGAACGCCTCGAAGGATGCGGCGGACAACGCCACGTTCCACTCGTACAGCTCGCAGGCCCTGCTGTGGTCGCCTCCGGCCGCATCAAGGTAGGAGCGGAATCGGCCGGATGAGACCCATTGAGGCATGGTGTGCAGGAAGGGGTGCTGCGCCATCGCCAAATGATAGGAAGAATCGCGCCCGCAAGCGACGGCTGCGCGACGTGTCCCAGAAAGATTAGAGCCCCAGGCGCGTGCAATAGGCAGAGGCAACCTGGGGCGTTCGGGCCGAAGATACCCCCAGCGTTGGCGCATGTCAAGACCACTGAAGCCCGGACGAAGGCGCAATCCGCGCGGGGGGACGCGTAGTCTCGGTTCATGATCGTTCCTCGGGTGGCCATCGGCACCGATGTGCACGCGTTCGAGCCCGGCCGACCCTGCTGGGTGGCCGGCCTGCTCTGGCCCGACCAGGACGGTCTCGCCGGGCACTCGGACGCGGACGTCGCCGCCCACGCCGCCTGCAACGCGCTGCTCTCCGCCGCCGGTCTCGGTGATCTCGGCTCCGCCTTCGGGGTGGGCCAGCCCGAGTGGGCCGGGGCGTCCGGCGTGGCGCTGCTGGCCGAGACTGCCCGCCGGGTGCGGGCCGCCGGCTTGGCGATCGGCAATGTGTCCGTGCAGGTCATCGGCAACCGGCCCAAGATCGGCCGCCGGCGGGAAGAGGCTCAGCGGGTGCTCTCCGAGGCCGTCGGCGCACCCGTGACCGTCTCCGCCGCGACCACCGACGGGCTCGGTTTCGCCGGCCGCGAGGAAGGTCTGGCGGGCGTCGCCGTGGCTCTGGTGTACGACGCCCCGGCCGCCTAGGCTCGCCGCGATGTCCACCGAACCCGCCCCCGACCGGTTCGCCGCCGACGGCTATCTCGAACGCGCCCAGCTCCTCGCCGAGTTGGGTCGCCACGACGAGGCGGCCGGCGAGTTGACCGAGGGGCTCGCGCTGAAGCCCGCCGACCCGGACGCCCTCACCATGCTGGCCCGGGTGCATCTCGCCGCCGACCGGCCGGCCGACGCGCTCGCCGCCGCCGACTCGGCCGTCGCCGCCGCACCGGACGCCCCGCCGGCGCTCGTTGTGCGGGCGATGGCGCTGTCCGACCTGGGGCGGTACGCCGACGCGGCCGCCGTCGCCGACCGGCTGCTGGCGCTCGGGCCGGCCGACGCGTACGCCCAGCGCAGCGCTGCGGCGATCCTGGCCGACGCGCGCAACGGCCAGCCGGCGCTGAACGCGGCCTGGCGTGGGGTCGAGCTGGCCCCCCAGGAGCCGGCGGCGCACCTGGTGCTCAGCCTGGTCGCGGCTCGGCTGGAGCTGTTCGACCTGGCCGAGCGGGCCTACCGGGAGGCGCTGCGGCTCGACCCCCGCCTCGCCGAGGTCGGGCACGACGTCGGCGTTCTGCGCCTGGAGCAGCGCCGCTGGTCGGTGGCGCTGGAGCAGATCGCCGAGATGGTGACGTTCGGCCCGAGCCGGATCGACTCCCCACGGACCCTCGCGTACGGCCTGCACCGCCTGGTGTTCTACGGCGCGGGCTGGTCACTGGTCGCCGCGGTGGTGGTCGCGTTCGCGGCGTCGGCGAACGACGGGTTCTCCCGGGTCCTGGCGGTGCTCGCCGCCCTGACCGGCGGCGTCGTGGTGTGGCAGCTCGCGGCACGGCTTCCGGGGTTCACCCGGACCGTCCTGCCGACCATGCTGCACGCCGACCGGACGATGGCCCTGGCGATCTACGCGGTGGCGGCCGCGCCGCTGCTGCTACTCGTGTACGCCGTGGTCGGCTCGCCGTGGCCGCTGGTGCTGGCCATCGTCGCCACGGTGATAGCCGAGTTCGCCGCCTTCACCAGAACAACCGTCCGCTAGGGGCGGCGTGCCCACGTCCAGGCGTAGGCGTCGTCCTCGCAGGCGCGCGCCGCGTCGCAGAGGTCGAGAGGGCGGAAGGTGTCGACCATGACGGCCAACTCGTCGAAGTAGTCCGCGCCGATGGAGCGTTCGGCGGCGCCCGGCTGGGGTCCGTGGGTGAACCCGGAGGGGTGCAGCGAGATCGAGCCCTGCTCGATGCCGGAGCCGCGCCGGGCCTCGTAGTTGCCGCCGGTGTAGAAGAGCATCTCGTCGGAGTCGACGTTGTGGTGGTTGTACGGCACCGGGATCGACTGCGGGTGGTAGTCGACCTTGCGCGGCACGAACGAGCAGATGACGAAGTTGGGCCCCTGGAAGGTCTGGTGCACCGGCGGGGGCTGGTGGATGCGGCCGGTGATCGGCTCGAAGTCGTGGATGGAGAACGCCCACGGGTAGAGGTGTCCGTCCCAGCCGACCACGTCGAACGGGTGGTTGGCGTAGACGTGACGGGTCCAGCCGCGGCGGTGCCGGACCAGGACCTCGACCTCCTCGCCGTCCACGAGCAGGGGGGTGTCGGGGCCGCGGACGTCGCGTTCGCAGTACGGCGAGTGCTCCAGGAACTGTCCGCGTACGGAGAGGTAGCGCTTGGGCGGGCCGACGTGCCCGGACGCCTCGACGGCGAGCAGTCGGACGGGCGCGTCACCGGTGGGGACCAGCCGGTGGATGGTCGAGGTGGGGATGACGACGTAGTCGCCGGCGACCGCGTCCAGGGCCCCGAACGGGGACTCGACCCGCATCGTGCCCGCCTCGACGTACAGGCAGTGGTCGCCGGTGGCGTCGCGGAACAGCGGGGAGGGCCGGTCGGCGAGGACGTACCCGATGCGGACGTCGTCGTTGGCGAGCAGGTACTGCCGGCCGAGGATCGGGTCGGCACTCCCGCCGTCGAGCTTGTGGGTGCGCAGGTGGCGGGGCTTGAGCGGCAGGTTCGGCGTCCGGGTGGACGCGGGCGGGGTGAACTCGTCGGCGGCCAGGATCGCGGTGGGCGCGTGCCGGTGGTAGAGCAGGGACGAGTCGGAGGAGAAGCCCTCCTGTCCCATCAGCTCCTCGGCGTAGAGGCTGCCGTCGGGCTGGCGGAACTGGGTGTGGCGCTTGCGCGGCACCTCGCCGACGCTGCGGTAGTACGGCATCTCGCCTCCCGATATATCCCGTTCACCGGCCGAAGGCGTCCGATAATCGGACGCTGTTGTCCGTTCCTTGTAGCGTCCCGTAGATTCTTGTTCCGTGTCAACGCAGGTGCCCGCGCTCCTCGACGGCCTGGTGGACGACGCCGCCGTCTTCCCTCCGGGCAGCGCCACGCTGCTCGACGCTCTGAAGGCGCACCGCCAGCACCGCGCAGCCTGGTACGCGGATCTGGTCGGCCCGCTGCTCGTCCCCGCCTCGACCGTCGTGACCGGCGAGCTGAGCGGTTTCGTCGACCCGGCTGAGGGCTTCGTGGTCGGGCTGATCGGTGACACCGGGATCGCCGGCCTGCCGTTCGCGCTCTCCTTCCTGCCGCCCGACGGTGTGACGGCCCGCCAGGTCGAGGTGGCCGTCGCCAAGCGGGGCGAGGACCCGCTACCCGGCATCGCCGAGCTGCTCCGGCTGACCGAGACCCGGCCGGGCGTCGAGTCCGTCTACGCCGAGCTGCCGCTGACCTTCGGCCTGCTGGGCGCCCTGGACGCGCTCGCCGCCGCCCGGGCCGACGGCGTGCCGATCGCCGCCAAGTTCCGCACCGGCGGCCTCGCCGCCGAGCTGTTCCCCACCCCGGCCGAGCTGGCGGCGGTGCTCTGCGCCTGCCGCGACCGCGCGCTGCCGTTCAAGCTCACCGCCGGACTGCACCAGGCGGTACGGCACCTCGATCCGGAGACCGGGTTCACCCACCACGGCTACGCCAACGTGCTTGCCGCGACGCTCGCCGCCGCCGACGGGGAGAGCGTGCGGGTGGTCGCCGAACTGCTGGCCGCCCTCGATCCACGTCCGCTGCTCGAACGCGTCAACGGACGGCTGGACGCGCCGCGCCCGCTCTGGGTCGGCTTCGGCTCGTGCAGCATCCTGGAACCACTTACCGATCTGATCCGGCTGGGGCTGGTGAACGGGGGCTACGACGCATGACCTGGGTGAGCGGCGTTGACGGTTCGCCGTACGGCGTGACGAACCTGCCGTACGGGGTGTTCGCCTCCGCCGGGGACGAGCCGCGGATCGGCGTACGTATCTCCTCGTGGGTGTTCGACCTGGCCGGGGCGGAGGCCGCTGGGCTGCTGCTGGCCGCCGGCGCGCTGGGCCGGCCCACCCTCAACGACTTCATGGCGCTCGGGCGTCCGCAGTGGACGGCGGTCCGCCAGCGGATCGTGGAGCTGCTCACCGACCCGGCGCACCGGCCGGCGGTCGAGCCGCTGCTGGTGCCCCTGGCCGACGTGGAGATGCTGCTCCCGTTCGAGGTGGCCGACTACGTCGACTTCTACTCGTCGGAGCACCACGCGTCGAACGTCGGGCAGATCTTCCGCCCGGGTCAGCCGCCGCTGCTGCCCAACTGGAAGCACCTGCCGATCGGCTACCACGGCCGCGCCGGGACGGTCGTGGTCTCCGGCACGCCGGTGGTCCGGCCGACCGGGCAGCGGGCGTCCGCCGAGGGTCCGGTGACCGGCCCGTCGGTACGCCTCGACATCGAGGCCGAGGTCGGCTTCGTGGTGGGTGTGCCCAGCGCGCTCGGCGACCGAGTCGCGGTGGACGATTTCGCCGATCACGTCTTCGGGGTGGTGCTGGTCAACGACTGGTCGGCCCGCGACATCCAGGCCTGGGAATATCAGCCGCTCGGCCCGTTCCTCGGCAAGTCCTTCGCCACCTCGGTCTCGGCCTGGGTGACGCCGTTGGAAGCGTTGGCCGACGCCTTCGTGCCGGCTCCGGACCAGGACCCGCCGGTCGTCGACTACCTGCGCGACGTGCCGCACCTGGGGCTCGACCTGCGGCTGTCGGTCGAGTGGAACGGTGAACGGGTCAGCGAGCCGCCGTTCGCCGGCATGTACTGGACGCCGGCCCAGCAGTTGGCGCACCTGACCGTGAACGGCGCGTCCCTGCGCACCGGCGACCTGTACGCCTCGGGCACCGTCTCCGGCCCTGAGCGCTCCCAGGTCGGCTCGTTCCTGGAACTGACCTGGGGCGGGGCCGAGCCGGCGAAGGTCGGCGCCGAGAGCCGTACCTTCCTCGCCGACGGCGACACCGTCACCATCACCGCCACCGCGCCCGGGCCGGACGGCACCACCATCGCCCTGGGCGAGGTCACCGGCACGGTCCAGCCGGCCCGCTGAGGCACCCGCCGCCGAGCCGTCTCATCGACGAGACTCTTGGTCGCACCGTCTGTGCGATAACCACACGCCGTTACCCCGTTGATCACGCGGATCAGTCGCCCCGCCACCCCCTTCTGGAGTGGTGGGGCGTCCCGACGCACACGGAGGTACAACGATGCACGATCTCACCGGAGCGCTCTGGCGTACCAGCAGCCGGTCCAACGACCAGGGACTCTGCGTGGAGGTGGCGGACAACCTGGTCGACGTGATCGGCCTGGTCGCGGTCCGCGACTCCAAGGACCAGAGCGGCCCCACACTGGCCGTCAGCCCGCCGGGATGGACAGCGTTCGTCGGGGCGATCAGGTCTGGTCGCTTCGAACGCTGAGCGGTGTCGCGCCGGCGGAACGGACAACGTGGCCTCCGGGGGGTGGAAATTCCGTCCGGGGGCCTCGTCCGGCCCGTACCGCGCGTACCGTCGTTGCCACGGGAGGGTGGCATGTCGACGGTCGCGGTTACCGGTTTCATCGAGGCGGACGCCGTCGATGTCTGGTGCCTGCTGACCGACCTGTCCGACCGGGCCGCCCGACTGACCGGGGCCGGTCCGGTCCAGGTGCTGACCCCGGGCCCGTTCGGGCCGGGCACCGCCTGGCGTGCGGAGCGCGCCCAGCCGGGCGGCGGCACTCTCACCGAGGAGTTCCTGGTCGTGGAGGCGCTCGCGCCCCAGAGGCTGGTGCTCTGCTCCTCCGGTGCCGGTGTGGACTACCGGATCACCTGGCGTCTCCGTCCGGCCCGGCGACGTCGCGGCCCGCGCACCGCGGTCACCGTCACCCAGGAGGCGGTGCCCACCGATCCGTACGGTCGGGTGGTGGCCCTGCTGCTCGGTGGCCTCGCCGCCCGGGCTGTCGAGGTGGCGCTCCGGCGAGACCTCGCCGATCTGGCCGTCGCTGCTCGCGCCGCCGGCTCGCTCGAAGCGGCCTGAGCGCACGTGCCCGGAGCTTGACCCGTACAACCTGACCGGGCTCCGACCCGCTGCGCTGGGTAGGGTGCCGGGCGGAGGTGCGGCATGGGGTTCCCGAGGGGCCGGCGACGGCTCGTGCTGGCGGTGGCGGTGCTACTCGCCGTGGCGGCCGTCGCGGTCGTCGTCCACCGGGTGCTCGCGCCGGCCGAGGTGAGTACGCCGGCCCGAGCTGACTATCCGGCGGCGCCCCAACCCGCGCCCGGTGTGATCGGCCGCCTCCCGGTCGCCCCGTTGATCGTGGACGGGCGGCTGCGGGTGTACGCCGCCCACCGCCAGGTCTATGCCGACCGGCCGGTCGACTGGCGGCACCGCACCACCCCCTACTGGTCGTACCGGCGGTGGCCCGCGGAGCTGACCGGGGTGGTGGCGAGCGGCACCATCGTGGTCAGCCGCTGGTCCGACGGCCGGTTGGTCGCCCTCGACGCGGCCACCGGGCGGGTGCGGTGGCGCGCCGACGGCCCGAAGCCCACCGAGAGCCGGACGGTGGCACGGCGTACGGGTGCGGCAGTCGTCTGGGATCCACGCGGGCTGCACCTCACCGACCTGCCGGACGGCCGCACGGTGGTGGTGGTCAGCGGAGACACCGAGGCGCGCGGGGTCGAGGTGAACGGCGGCCAGATGCTGTGGCGGGTCGACCTGCCCGGCCGGTGCCGCAGCGATGTCGGCACCACCGACGGCGGCCAGCTGGTCGGTCTGGACCGGTGTGCCGGGCCGGCGACCGTCGAGTTCCGGGACGCGGCGACCGGCGCGGTGCGCGAACGGTGGCGACCGCCGGGAGGGTCGGACGAGTTGGTGGTGACTCCGCTCGGTTGTCGTACCGGCTGGTCGGACTGCCAGGCCCTGCGGACGGCGGGGCTGGGTGACGAGGCCGGCCGGGGGTGGCTGGTAGGTGTCGGCGAGCCGGTAGCTGCCCCCGCGCTCGACCCGGCCGGTGCCATCGTGGTGGGTGAGCAGGCCGTGGTGGTGCTCGACGGGGTGGCGGTGGGCCGGTCGGTGCGTACGGGCGAGGAACTGTGGCGGCGTGCCGATCTCGGTGTGACACGGGTCCTGGCCGCGCAGCCCGAGCGGGTGCACCTGCTGACCGAAGCCAACGACCTGGTGACGCTGGACCCGGTGACCGGTACGCAACTGTCCCGCTTCTCGCTTGAGGTCGGTCGGGACGGGACGGGCTGGCTGCCCGGTGCGGTGGGGGTCGGGGGCGGCTACGTCGCGGTGGAACGTCTTCGCAGGCCGGTCGATCCCACCGGCGACGACAGCCGTTACTACCTGACGGCGGAGGCGGTGATCCTGGCCGCCACCTGATCGTGGTGTTCCCGGCAGCCGCAGAACTGAACCGTCCATACCCTTTGTCAATAAAAGGTATGTTTTTCACGGTTCAGGTTCTCCGGAAGGGATCAGCGCATGGGCAGGACACGTAACTATCTGGTGGGTGGCGCGCTGGCCGCCGCGGCGGGCCTTGCCCTGGCGGGTCCGCCGGCGCTCGGCGCAGGTCCCGCCTGGGCGCGTGGGTACGGGAGCGTCCGGGTCGCGCCGTCGGCGGACACCGGCGTGACCTTCGAGATCCTGCCGGCGTCTCCGACGCCCACGCCGACACAACCCCCGCCACCCACGCCCACGCCCACGCAACCCACGCCGGGACCACCCCAGCCCACGCCCAGCCACGGTGGCCGACTGCCGGTCACCGGTTCCGGCGGGTCGACGTTGCTGCTCGCCGGTCTGGGTGTGACCCTGCTGGTGGTCGGTGGGTTCGCCGTCCGCCGGACGAAGGTCTGACGTGCGCCCGCCGTCGGCGGTCGCGCGTCGGGTGGACGCCGGCGTGGTGTCAACGTCCGGCCGGGATCCGCTCCCGTGGCCTCGCGGCGGGAGGTCGACGGGACTGCCGGGAGCGGCGGGCCAGCACCGCGAGACCGGCGAGGAGCGCGAGACCCACGGCGGCCGCCGTCACGATCCAGCCGGACGTCATCCGGGAGACGACGCTGCCCCGTCTGCCGACGTGACCCGCGTCGGGAAACTCGATCCGCGCGCTCAGGCTGTGCTTCACCAGCCCGCTCTCCAGGTGCACCTCGACCTTCCAGGGCCCGTTCGGCAACTCGGCCGGTAGTCGGGCGATGACCTGCCGATGGATCTGGGTCACCTCCTTGCCGGTGCGGGGCGCGGAGGTGGCGGACGCCCAGATCACCCCGATCTCCCGGCGGGGTCAGGCGAGCGCCGCCTCCGCGGCTGCCAGGAACGCGTCGTTCTCGGCCGGGGTGCCGATGGTGGCCCGGACACCGTCCCCGGCGAACGGCCGCACGATCACCCCGCGCGACTCGCACGCCTTGCCGAACGGCACGGACTGCTCGCCGAGCGGCAGCCAGACGAAGTTCGCCTGGCTGGTCGGCACGTCGGGCACGAACTTGCGCAGCGCCTCGGTGACCCGCTCCCGCTCGGCGACGATGAGCGCGCAGCGGCGCTCCATCTCGTCGGCCTGCGCCAGGGCCGCGAGCGCGGCGGCCTGGGCGGTCGTGCTCGTGGAGAACGGCGTCACCACCTTGCGAACCGCCGCCGCCACCGCTGGCTGCGCGACCAGCCAGCCGATCCGCAGCCCGGCGAGGCCCCACGCCTTGGACAGGGTGCGAAGCACCGCCACGTTCGGCCGACCGAGGTAGTCCAGGCCGTCCGGCACCTCGGGGTCCGTGACGAACTCCCGGTACGCCTCGTCGATGACCACCAGCACGTCGTCCGGCACCGAATCGAGGAACCGGTCCAACTCGGCCCGGCGGAGGGCCGTGCCGGTGGGGTTGTTCGGGTTGCAGACCAGGATCATCCGGGTCCGGTCGGTCACGGCCGCCGCCATGGCCGCCAGGTCGTGCCCGTGCCCGGCGTCGTTGGCGACCCGCACGCTTGTCGCGCCGCTGGTCGCCGCGATGATCGGGTACGCCTCGAACGACCGCCACGCGTACAGCACCTCGTCACCCGGCAGGCAGGTGGTCCGTACGAGGTGCTCGGCGAGCGCCACCGACCCGCAGCCCGTGGCGATCCGGTCGGCGTCGACGCCGTACCGCTGGGCCAACGCGTCGCGCAGCGCGACCACGCCCATGTCCGGGTACCGGTGCGAGCCGGCGACCGCCTCGGTGACCGCCTCGACCACGCCCGGCAGCGGCCCGTACGGCACCTCGTTGCTGGCGAGCTTGATGGCCTCCGGCAGACCCAGCTCGCGGGCCAGGTCGGCGGGGCTGCGCCCGGGCACGTAGCTGGGCAGCGCGTCCAGGTCGGCGCGGGTCAGTCGCACCGCCGGCTGGTGGCGTCCGGAGTCGGTCATGGGGTGTCTCCCGAGGGCTGAGGGTGATCGTCGGTGGCGGGGGGACCGGTGGTGGCGGGGACCTCGACGACCACCGTCAGCGCGCGCCGGTCGTGCAGTGCCCGGCGCAGCGGGTGGTCGACGAGCGGCGACACCGAGTCGATGAGCTGGATCAGCAGGCCGATCCCGAAGCAGGGCCAGAGCAGGGTGGGCATGCCCAGTGTCGTCCATCGGCGCAGCGCCCGGCCGAAGCCCAACGGCTGGTCGGCCTCGATGGGGACGGCGCGGATACGCATCACCCGTTTGCCGATGGTCTGCCCGTTGGCGGCCATGGCGGGCACCTCGTACGCCAGCCACAGCGCGGTGGCGATCACCACGATCGCCACCTGGAGGAGCCCGGCCTGCTCGCTGATCGGCGGCAGTCCCTCGCTGGAGGTGTTGCCCTCCATCCCACGCCGGAACGCCTCCCGCCAGTACGGCGTCAGCTCTTCCAGCCACCGCCAGACGAACCAGCCGTTGACGAGCACGTTCAGCGCGAAGACGAGAGCGAAGTCGATCAACCGGGCGACGAGCCGCCGCCCGTAACCGGCCAACCTGAGCCCGTGCGGACGCGGCTCCGGTGGACGGCCGGGCCAGCCAGGGGCCCAGCCGGGCGGCACGCCCTGCGGACCCCAACCGGGAGGTGTGCCCTGCGGGCCCCAACCGGCGGGACCGTTCTGCGGGCCCCAGCCCGGAGGCGGTCCGGCCTGCGGACCGTGTCCGGAGTGCGGCGGGCCGGGATGCGGCGGGCCGGGATGCGGCGGGCCGGGGTGCGGCGGCCAGCCCGGCGTGGTCTCCGCCGAGGCGGCGCCGGCCGGCGCGACCGGGGTGACCGGTACCGGCGGCGGCTCGGGCGGGGGCGGTCCGTCGGGCGGGGTCGCGTCGACGGGGATGGCCGCGCCGAGCCAACCCTCGCCGTCCCAGTAACGACGGGTCTCGCGGTCGGCCGGGTCGACGTACCAGCCGGGCTCCACACTCACGCCGACGCTCCGCTGCCGTACCTGCTGGTCTGCTCGCTCACGAGGCAACCTTAACGACGACCGTCGCGGCGAACTTGTCGTGGAGGCACTGCTGCCAGGGCTTGTCCCAGAGCTGCCAGAAGCCGTCGACGTAACTCAGGCCGGGGACCAGCGAGCACGCCAGGTACTGCACGAGCCACCGACGGCCGGCCATCCGCCGGTCCAGCGTGCGGTTCGGATCGATCGGCACCACGCGCAGCTTCATGATCTTTTTGCCGAGCGTCTGGCCGCCGCGCTTGAGGTACTCCACGTGGTACAGCCAGTAGAGCCCGAGCAGCACGACGAAGAAGCCGAGCTCCGCCAGCAGCAGCGGCAGGAAGAAGTCGGTGAAGACGGTGGCCGGGTCGGGTTCCACGAGCGTGCCGTCCGGGTTGGTCCGGGTCATCTCGCTGAACATCTGCCACCACAGGACCAGGAAGACCGGCAGGAACAGCACCATCGACACGACACTCGCCAGTGCCGAGTCGATGAGCCAGGCCAGCAGCCGGTCACCGAAGCTGGCCAGCGGCTGCCCGCCCGGGCTGAGCGCGGGCGGGGCGACCGGCCAGTGCGGCGGGGCGTACCCGGGTGGGGCGTACTGCGGCGGCACGCCGTACCCCGGTGGGGCCTGGTGCGGCGGCACGCCGTACCCCTGGGGGTGTGGGCCGGGCGATGGCGCGACGCCGCCGGCGGCGGGCGGAGGCCCACCGGCCGGCGGCGTCGGGTACGACGGAGGCTGCGTCACGCTGGACAGTGTTACAGGTTGCCGCGCGCTTCCTGCTCCCGCTCGATGGCCTGGAAGAGCGCCTTGAAGTTGCCCTTGCCGAAGCCCAGCGAGCCGTGCCGCTCGATCAGCTCGAAGAAGACGGTCGGGCGGTCCTGCACCGGCTTGGTGAAGATCTGGAGCAGGTAGCCGTCCTCGTCCCGGTCGACCAGGATCTTGCGCTCCTTGAGCTGCTCGATCGGCACCCGCACGTTGCCGATCCGCTCCCGCAGCTCCGGGTCGTCGTAGTACGAGTCGGGGGTGTCCAGGAACTCGACACCGGCGGCGCGCATCGCGTCGACGCTGGCCACGATGTCGTTGGTCGCGACGGCGATGTGCTGGGCGCCCGGGCCCTGGTAGAACTCCAGGTACTCATCGATCTGCGACTTCTTGCGGGCGATGGCCGGCTCGTTGAGCGGGAACTTCACCTTGCGGGTGCCGTTCGCGACGACCTTGCTCATCAGCGCCGAGTAGTCGGTGGCGATGTCGTCGCCGACGAACTCCGCCATGTTGGAGAAGCCCATCACCCGTTTGTAGAACTCCACCCACTCGTCCATGCGGCCCAGCTCCACGTTGCCGACCACGTGGTCGACGGCCTGGAAGAACCGCTTCGGCTGGATGCCGGCGTCGATCATGGGCTGCCGGTCGACGATCGGGCCGCGCGCCACGAAGCCGGGCAGGAACGGGCCCCGGTAGCGGGACCGGTCGACGAGCGTGTGCCGGGTGTCGCCGTACGCGGCGATGGAGGCCATCCGGACGGTGCCGTTCTCGTCGGTCACGTCGTGCGGCTCGACGACGCCGGTGGCGCCCTGACCGACGGCGTGCGCGTACGCGGCGTCGACGTTCGGCACCTCGAGGGCGATGTCGCTGATGCCGTCGCTGTGCTTCGCCACGTGCTCCGCGCCGTCGGCGTCCGGGCGCACCGCGCCGGTCAGCACGAACCGGGCCGAGCCGCTGGTCAGCACGTACTGGGCGTGGTCGCGGTAACCCTGCTCCGGGCCCCGGTACGCCACGCAGGTCATGCCGAACGCGGTGGAGTAGTAGTGCGCCGCCTGCTTGGCGTTGCCGACCAGGAAGTGCACGTGGTCGAGCCCACGGACGGGGAACGGGTCGTGGCTGATGTCGTGGTCGACAGCGCCGACGAGCCGGTCGATGTCGACGTCCTCGGTCGACTGGGGTCGGTCGATCGCCTGGGTCATGGTGGCCTCCCTCGCGTACCGGCCGGCCTCGTGGGCCGGTTCCTGACCGAAGGATCGCGGTGCGGGCATCGAGTGGGCAACTGTCGACGTAAATGCTGGTCAGGTTGCGCATTCGGTATGGTCTGAACCCGTGAGAGGTGAGCAGGGTGTACAGCTCGACGCGCTCGATGTCCGGTTGGTCGAACTGCTCGCCGAGGAGCCGCGGATCGGGGTGCTGGAGTGCTCCCGGCGGCTCGGCGTGGCCCGGGGCACCGTGCAGGCGCGGCTGGACAAGCTCGTCGAGCGGGGTGTCATCCGGGGCTTCGGTCCGGAGATCTCGCCGGCCGCGATCGGCTTCGGGGTGACCAGCTTCGTCACGCTGGAGATCAGCCAACGGCAGGGCCACGACCCGGTCACCGCCCACCTGGCGGCGATCCCCGAGGTGTTGGAGGCGCACACCATCACCGGCTCCAGCGACCTGCTCTGCCGGATCGTGGCCCGCTCCAACACGGACCTGCAACGGGTGATCGACCAGATCGTCGCCTTCGCCGGCATCACCCGCGCGTCGACGATCATCGCGCTGGCGGAGCAGATTCCCTACCGCACGCTCCCACTGGTCCGCAGCGCCGTAACACCTTCCGGCGCAGAAAGCGCGGCGACACGGCGGCGCGGGCGTACGGAAGATCCGTGATCGTGGCTACGGTGTGCGGGTGGCGAAGGGGAGCGTGCGCGTCGGGCTGCTGGCCGGCCTCGCCGTGGTCGTCGCCCTCGCCGCCACCGGCGTCTGGAATCCGTTCCCCGGCATCTGGGACTGGGTGGACCGCAGCGAACCCATCTCCGAGCCGGACGTGATCTGGCAGCAGCGGGTCGGCGGCACCCCGCGCAGCGTGACCATCGCCGGCGACACCGTCGTGGTCGAGCAGCGCACCCGGGTGGAGGCCCGCAGCCTGGCCACCGGCGCCCAGCTCTGGGAACGCAAGGCGGACTGGTCGGCGGTCGCGGGTGGCGACCGCGATCCGGTCGTCGCCGTGGGCAAGCTCCTGGTCAAGGGGTACGAGCTGCTCGACCCGACCACCGGGGCGGTCCGACGGCGCGACGACGACGCCGTGGCCGTGTGGACGTACCGGAACCTGCTGCTGGACGCCCGCTGCACGGACGCCACCGACTGCACGCTGAGCGCGTGGGACCCGCGCGGCACCAAGCCACTGTGGACGGCCTTCCTGCCCGGGGTGCACAGCGGCCTGCTCGCCGACAACCCCGGCCTGCGCGGCACCCGCCGGCTCACCGCCACCCGCATCGACGACGGAGTGGCCGGGGCCGAGACCGCACCTCCGCTGCTCGGCTTCCCGGTCGACGGCCGGGTGCACGTCGTCGACACCGCCACCGGTCGCGTGCTGCAGAACGTCGAGCCCGGCCGGGACGAGCGGCTGTCGGTGGTGGGCGGTCGGATGCTGCGGATCGCCGCCCGCTCCCAGGACGGCACCTGCTACTTCGCCATCTCCGCGCGGGACCCGGCGACCGGGCAGGAGGCGTGGCAGCGGGCCGGGGTCAACCTGCGCACCGCCGACACCGCCGGCTGTGTCCAGCGCGAGGACCCGCAGGGCGCGCGGAACGTGCTGATCGGCGTCGGCCCGGACGGCCGCGAGGCGGTCATCGACGGGTACGACGGACGGCTGCTCTGGGTCGGCGAGGCCAGCACCAAGCTCGTCGCCGTCGACGACCGCTACGCGGTGTTCCGCTCCGCCGACAAGCGTTCGGTGGTGTCCCGTGAACTCGGCGCCGACAAGGTGCGGTGGACCAGGCCGGCCAGCGCCAAGGCGGGCGCGGCGCTCACCCCGTACGCGGCGGTGCTCGCCGACGAGAAGCCGTCGCGGCTGGTCGCCCTCGACCCGCGCACCGGGCGGGAGCTGGCCGTCCTGCGTACCTCGGCGAACGCCCTCGCCGTCGGCTCGCAGGGCATGATCATCGGCGAGGGTCGGGAGATCGGGTACGTCCGCTTCGGCGCCACGCCCGGCGCCCCCGTCCCGCAGCCCGGCGACGGCGGCAACCCCGGCCCGGTTGGCACCCGCCCGGGGTCGGGTGACGGCAACGGCGACTGCGGGCCCAAGGGTGAGTTGTGCACCGAACCGGACGGCGGCAAGGACGGCTGAGCGGGTGGGACTTCGGGGCGCTGAGCGCTGCCGACCTCGGCGGATGAGAGCGGCGTCCCAGACCCAGCCCGGCGGGTGGGAATGATCGACCGGTCTGCCCTAGGCTTGCCGCTCATGAGCAGTGCCGCCGCATTCTCGTACGCCCCCCTGCTGCCGACCGGCCCCGACCAGACGGAATATCGCCTGGTCACCGACGAGGGCGTGGACGTCGTGCACGGCCCGGGGGGCCGTCGTTTCCTCACCGTGGAGCCGGCCGCGCTGACCGCGCTGACCGCCGAGGCGATGCACGACATCGCCCACTTCCTGCGTCCCGCGCACCTGGCGCAGCTCCGGGCGATCATCGACGACCCGGCCGCGTCGCCGAACGACCGGTTTGTCGCGTTGGACCTGCTGCGCAACGCCAACATCGCCGCCGGCGGGGTGCTGCCGATGTGCCAGGACACCGGCACGGCGATCGTGATGGGCAAGCGTGGCCGGCACGTGCTTACCGACGGCGCGGACGCCGAGGCCATCTCCCGGGGCGTCTACCAGGCGTACACGAGGCTCAACCTGCGCTACTCCCAGCTCGCCCCGCTGACCATGTGGGACGAGCGGAACACCGGCAGCAACCTGCCGGCCCAGGTGGAGCTGTACGCCGAGGACCCGGACGGACACCCGGACGCGTACAAGTTCCTCTTCATGGCCAAGGGCGGCGGCTCGGCCAACAAGTCGTACCTCTACCAGGAGACCAAGGCGCTGCTCAACCCGACGCGGATGATGCAGTTCCTGGAGGAGAAGCTGCGGCTGATCGGCACCGCCGCCTGCCCGCCGTACCACCTGGCCATCGTCATCGGCGGCACCTCCGCCGAGTACGCGTTGAAGACCGCGAAGTACGCCTCCGCGAAGTACCTGGACGCCCTTCCGGCGCAGGGCTCGATGAGCGCCCACGGCTTCCGCGACCTGGAGCTGGAGGCGGAGGTGCTGGAGCTGACCCGCAACTTCGGCATCGGCGCGCAGTTCGGTGGGCGCTACTTCTGCCACGACGTACGGGTGGTGCGGCTGCCCCGGCACGGCGCGTCGTGCCCGGTGGCGATCGCGGTCTCCTGCTCCGCGGACCGACAGGCGGTCGCCAAGATCACCCCGTCGGGCGTGTGGCTGGAGCGCCTCGAAACCGACCCGGCGCGGTTCCTGCCCGAGGTCACCGAGGATGCGCTCGACGCCGAGATGGTCGTCCGGGTCGACCTCAACCGGCCGATGGACGAGATCCGCGCCGAGCTGTCCAAGTACCCGGTCAAGACCCGCCTGTCGTTGTCCGGCCCGCTCGTCGTGGCCCGGGACATCGCCCACGCCAAGATCGCCGAGCGGCTGGACGCCGGTGAACCGATGCCGCAGTACCTGCGCGACCACGCCGTCTACTACGCCGGCCCGGCGAAGACGCCCGAGGGGTACGCGTCGGGCTCCTTCGGCCCGACCACGGCCGGCCGAATGGACGCGTACGTGGAGAAGTTCCAGGCCGCCGGCGGCTCGCAGGTGATGCTGGCCAAGGGCAACCGGTCGGGTCAGGTGACCCGCTCCTGCCAGCAGTACGGCGGCTTCTACCTCGGCTCGATCGGCGGCCCGGCGGCCCGGCTCGCCCAGGACTGCATCAAGCACGTAGAGGTGCTCGAATACCCCGAGCTGGGGATGGAGGCGGTCTGGAAGATCGAGGTGGAGGACTTCCCCGCCTTCATCGTCGTCGACGACAAGGGCAACGACTTCTTCGCCGAGGTCACCAAGCCGGTGCTCACCATCGGCCGCCGCTGACCGCTGGGTCACGCCGAGAGGCGCCAGGCATGACGCCTGGCGCCTCTCGCGTCGGTAGCACCTCCACCGACATCGGTACGCCCGCCCGCTGGGGGGTGGGACGGGCGCACCGCCCCCGTCGGATGTCGTCACCGGCAACCTTGGAACAAGTCTGCGGCGCACCACACTCGATCCGCTCTCACATCACTATCACCGGACTTCGTCGACCTGTGACCGCCGGACTACGCTGCTGAACGTTGTGCCATGAACACGGGGGAGCAGATGCGGTTCGGAATCCTGGGGCCTCTGCGCGTCGGCGGTGGCGAGTCCACCGTCACCGCGGGCCGGGACCGGGTCGTGCTCGCGATGCTGCTGCTGCGTGCCGGACGGCTGGTGCCGGTCGAGGAGCTGATCGACGCGGTCTGGGAGGAGAATCCACCGGCCACCGCGCGTGCCCAGTTGCAGACCTGCGTGTCGCGGCTGCGGCGTCGCCTCGCCGAGCTGGGGCTGACCCCGGAGACCATCGTCACCGACCCGGCCGGGTACGGCGTCCGTACCGCCCCCGCCGATGTGGACGCGCACCTCTTCGCCCGTGGCGTCGAGGTGGCCCGCGCGGCCGGTGCGGCCGGTCGCCTGGTCGACGCCCGTACGCACTTCCGGGCGGCCCTGGCCCTGTGGCGGGGGCCCGCCCTGAGCGGCATCACCAGCCGCAGCGTCCGTCGCCGGGCGCAGGCGCTGGACGAGCAGCGGCTGACCGTGCTGGAGGAGTGCGTCGACGTCGAGCTGCGCCTCGGGCGGGCCGCCGAGTTGATCGAGGAGTTGACCGAGAGCGTCGATCGGCATCCGCTGCGGGACCGGCTGCGGGCTCAACTGATGCTCGCGTTGTCCTCGGTGGGTCGGCAGGCGGACGCGCTCGCGGTCTACCGGGAGGGCCGACGGTTCTACGCCGACGAGCTGGGGCTCGAACCGGGGGCCGAGTTGCAGGAGCTGCACCAGCGGGTACTCGCCGGTGACCTGGCCCTGGCCGGGCGGGAGGTGCGGTCCTCGGCCCCGGTGCGGTCGCTGCCCCGCGCGATCGGCGACTTCACCGGTCGCCAGCAGACGCTCGCGCGGTTGGTGAAGGACGTGGAGGCCGGCGCGCACATCCAGCTCATCGACGGGATGGCCGGCAGCGGCAAGACCGCGCTGGCGGTACACGCCGCTACCGCTCTCGCGGACAGCTATCCGGACGCGCAGCTCTACATCGACCTGCACGGCCACAGCGAACGCACCCCGCTGACCCCGTCCGCCGCGGTGGCCACCCTGCTACGGCAACTCGGCGTGCCCAGCGACCGGATGCCGACGAACCAGGACGACCGGTTGGCGCTGTGGCGTACGGAGCTGGCCGGCCGGCGGGCCCTGCTGGTGCTGGACAATGCCGGCACCGCCGACCAGGTGACACCGCTGTTGCCCAACGGCTCGCACTGTCTGATCCTGGTGACCAGCCGTCGCCGGCTGGTTGGGGTGGACGAGGGGCGGCCATTCTCGCTGCCGGTGCTCGACCCGGACGAGGCGGTCGAACTGCTCGGGCACGTGGTCGGTTCCGACCGGGTGGCTGCCGAACCGGAAGCGGCAGCCGAGGTGGTGCGGCGGTGCGGTCACCTGCCCCTCGCCATCCGGCTGGCCGGTGCCCGGCTGGCCCATCGGCCCCGCTGGCGTGTCGCCGATCTCGCCGAGCGACTGACGACCCGACCCGACCCGCTGGCCGAGTTCGAGGCCGGCGACCGGTCCGTCGGTCGGGCCTTCGCCCTGTCGTACGCCCAAGTTTCGCCGCCGTCGCAGCGCGCGTTCCGACTGCTGGGACTGCACCCGGGGGTACGGTTCGACACCCCGGTCGCCGCCGCCCTCGCCGAACTGCCCCTGCCCGATGCACAGGATCTGCTGGACGAGTTGGTAGACGCGCACCTGGTGGAGGAGGCGGAGCCGGGGCGGTACCGGTTGCACGACCTGGTTCGCGAGTACGCCCGGACCCTGGTCGCCGAGCCGGAGCGGGCTGCCGAGCGGCGGGACGGCATCGAGCGACTGCTTGATCATCACTTGCACGTCGCCACGGCGATCGCCCGCAGTCGGGAATTGTCCGCCGCTCGTCCGCTGCTCGTGGTGGCGGAGCCGCTCCGGCCCGACCTGGCCGTGAGCGTCGCCGAGCAGGGCCGAGCCTGGTTCGACGAGAACCTGGCCCTGTGGCCCGCCCTGGTCCGCCTGGCCGAGACGGAGGGCTTCCTTCGCTACTGCTGGCAGTTGGCCAGGGCATGTTGGTACGCCCAGTTCGAGAGCGGCCGCCTGGACGAGCTGCTCGAGACGCACTACGCCGGCCTGCGCGCGGCGGAGGGGTTGGGCGACGAGAAGGCGGTGGCGACGTTGCTCAACTATCTCGCGTCGGCCCACTACCGGCTGGGCGACTTTCCCGAGGCGATCCGGGTGATGAAGAGGTCGCTCGACATCTTCCGCCGGCTCGGTCTGCGCCGCGAATTTCGCAACACACTCGGCAACCTGGGGATCTCGTACGCCGCCAACTTCGAGTTCCAGCAGGCTCTGGAGTGCTACGACGCCGCCCGGGAGTTGGCGACGCGGATGCGCGACACGGCCGCGCTGTCGAACGAACTCAACAACCTGTCGTTGACCCTGCTGCTGTGGGGTCGGCTCGACGAGGCGGTGTTCACGGCCCGCAAGCACCTGGGGATCGCCCGTGAGATCGGCGACCCGCGCCGGATCGGCAACGCCGTGGGGCATCTCGGGATGGCCCGGCACCGGCTGGGCGATCGGGTACCGGCCGGCCGGCTGCTGCGGGCCGCGCTGAGAATGAAGCGGCAGGTGGGCGCCCGGTTCGGCGAGGGCGAACTGCTTAACGAGATCGGGGTGATGGAACGCGAGGCCGGCCGCCCGGAGCGGGCCGCCGGGCTGCACCGCTCGGCGCTCGTCGCGATGACCGAGGCTGGTGACCGCGTCGCCCAGTGCAGCTCGCGCAACCTGCTGGCCAGGGCCATCTTGGCCCAGGGCGACGTGACCAGTGCCCTCGATCTGCACCGCCGGGTACTCGCCGACGCGAACCAACTCGGCGCTCGATACGAGCAGGGCCGGGCGCTGGAGGGCATCGGCCGGTGCCTCCGTACGACCGACCGGGCGGCAGCCCGCGCCCACCTGACCCGGGCGCTCGACCTGTATCGGCAGATCGACGTGCCGGAGCGACACGAGGTGGAGCGGCTGCTCGCCGAGCTGGGCTGACGGATCATCTGCGGTTCGGCCGTGGGCGCGGCAGGATGGTACGCGTGACGACTCCAGAGGCGACCGGTTACCGGATCGAACGCGACTCGATGGGTGAGGTCGAGGTGCCCGCCGAGGCGCTGTGGCGGGCGCAGACGCAGCGCGCGGTGCAGAACTTTCCGATTTCCGGCCGGGGCATCGAGCCCGCCCAGATCAAGGCCCTGGCCCAGATCAAGGGTGCGGCGGCCGAGGTCAACGGCGAGCTGGGCGTGATCGACGCCAACGTGGCCGCCGCGATCGCCGCCGCCGCGGCGCACGTGGCCGACGGTGGGTACGACGACCAGTTCCCGGTCGACGTCTTCCAGACCGGTTCGGGGACGTCGTCCAACATGAACGCCAACGAGGTGATCGCGACCCTGGCGAGCCGGGAGCTGGGCTCGCCGGTGCACCCGAACGACCACGTCAACGCGTCCCAGTCCAGCAACGACGTGTTCCCGTCCTCGATCCACCTGGCCGCCACCCAGTTCATCGCCGAGGACCTGCTGCCGTCGCTGACCCACCTTGCCGAGGCGCTGGAGGGCAAGGCGTCCGAGTTCGAGACGGTGGTGAAGGCGGGGCGTACGCACCTGATGGACGCCACTCCGGTCACCCTCGGGCAGGAGTTCGGCGGGTACGCCGCCCAGGTCCGCTACGGCATCGAGCGGTTGGAGGGCTCGCTGCCCCGGCTGGCCGAACTGCCGCTGGGCGGTACCGCCGTGGGCACCGGCATCAACACGCCGCTCGGCTTCGCCGCCGCCGTGATCGGCAAGCTGCGCGAGTCGACCGGGCTGCCACTGTCGGAGGCCCGTAACCACTTCGAGGCGCAGGGCGCCCGCGACGCCCTGGTGGAGACCTCCGGGCAGCTCCGTACCATCGCGGTGGGCCTCTACAAGGTCGCGAACGACATCCGCTGGATGGGTTCCGGCCCCCAGGCCGGCCTGCGGGAGCTGCGCATCCCCGACCTTCAGCCCGGCTCGTCGATCATGCCGGGCAAGGTCAACCCCGTGGTCGCCGAGGCGATGCGGCAGGTCTGCGCCCAGGTCATCGGCAACGACGCGACAGTCGGGTTCGCCGGCTCCCAGGGCGACTTCGAGCTGAACGTCATGCTCCCGGTGATGGGCCGCAACCTGCTGGAGTCGATCCGGCTGCTCGCCGCCGCGAGTCGGCTGTTCGCCGACCGCCTGGTGGCTGGCCTGGTCGCGGACGCCGAGGTCTGTCTGGCGTACGCCGAGGGCTCACCGTCGATCGTCACCCCGCTGAACCGCTACCTCGGGTACGACGAGGCCGCCTCCATCGCCAAGGAGGCGCTGGCGAAGCAGGCGTCGATCCGCGAGGTCGTCATCTCCCGAGGGCACGTCGACTCCGGCAAGCTCACCGAGACCCAGTTGGACGAGACGCTGGACCTGCTCCGGATGACCCACCCCTGACCGGTTGCCGGGCGACTCCTCGCCGGCCGACGTGCCGAGGCCGCCGCGCAGCGCGCGCCGACGCGGCTGACGCAGCCGACGAGCGTCTTCAGGGCGGGTCCCCGCGCGGTGTCGCCCAGGCGAGGAACCGCATGTAGAGGGCCTTCGGGTCCGGGCCGTCGTGCGGGTTGAGCCGGTACAGGTCGGCGGCCGCGTCGTGCAGGATCGTGCACAGGTAGATGCTCAGGGCGATCCGGTCGTGGGCGTACTCCTGGCGCAGGGCGAGTCGGGCCACCGGGCACGGCCACGGCGCGGCGCAGACCCGGCAGAGCCACAACGGCCGCAACGGCAGGTGCGGTCGACGGGGTACGGCCGCGCGGTCGTCCGAGACGTTCCGGGACATGGTGTGGGAGTCCTTTCGAGCTGAATCGCTGGCGACCTCACCCCCGCACCCGATCAAGATCGTGCTCGATCCTGGATGTAGTGGCCTCGGCACGTCCGGAGGCCACTGTTTCCACGATCGAGCACGATCTTGCGGGGTGGGACCGCCCGGCACGGGGGTTCGGGCGGTCCCGGGCGATGCCGCTGGCCCGGGGGACGGGGAGCGGCGTCGCACTTCACAGTCTGGTGATCGGACGACTACGGTCGGAAGGGTTCGGCCGACCTGTCGGGGCTGCCCTGTTTCCGGGTGGTGCCGGCTCTGTTGGCCGTCTGGAATTGATCGCCGGCGGGTTGGAGAGTG
Source organism: Micromonospora sp. NPDC051543 (assembly GCF_044454415.1). Lineage (NCBI taxonomy): Bacteria > Bacillati > Actinomycetota > Actinomycetes > Micromonosporales > Micromonosporaceae > Micromonospora > Micromonospora sp. NPDC051543. Next base: position 276,056 of record NZ_JBITDT010000004.1, on the reverse strand, counting down.
GTCGGGCATGGCCGATGGGCAGATGACGGCGGCGGCGTTCCTGGTCGCGGAGCTGCGCCGGGCGCGGGCTCGCCGAGGCTGGAGCCAGGACGAGCTGGCCAAGGCGGTCAACTACTCGCCGTCCATGGTCAGCGCGGTCGAGCTGGGCCAGCAGCCGCCCACCGCGAAGTACCTGGAACTCCTCGACCGCGCCCTGGACACCGGCGGCCTCTTCAGCCGCATGTCCACCGAGTTGGTCAGCCTGGACAAGGCTCAGGTCTGGCTGCGTGGTTGGCGTGCGATCCTCGCGGAAGCGCGGGCGCTGCGGTGGTTCGACCCGCTGCACATTCCTGGGCTGCTGCAAACCGAGGGCTATGCCCGTGCGATCTTCGAGTCCGATCGGCTGCTCGATGCCGAAGAGGTGGAGCGTCGGCTGGCGGACAGGCTGGACAGCCAGCAGGTTCTTTACCAGGACCGACCGCCGCACCTCGTCGCGGTAGCCGATGAGGCTGTTCTGCGGCGGCGCGTTGGCGGCCGCAAGGTGATGTGTGAGCAGGCCCTGCACCTGGCTCGGCTGGGGACCGAGCATCCTCGGGTGCAGCTACATGTGGTGCCGCGCAGCGCGGAGGAATATCCCGGCCTGAACGGCCCGTTCATACTCGCCACGCTTGCCGACCACAGCGACCTTGCCTACCTTGGTGGTCAGATCGGTGGCCAGGAACTCGATCTGCCGGCCGATCTGCTCCACCTACAATGGACCTGGGAAGCGACCCTCGGGCAGGCGTTACCTCCGCAGGAGTCGATCGAGTTGCTGAGAGAAGTGGCGGAGTCGTGGAGCTGACCCGAGCCCAGTGGCGAAAGAGTAGCCGCAGTGGTTCCAACGACCAGTGCGTCGAGGTGGCTACGGATCTGGGGGGCGTGGTCGGGGTGCGGGACAGTAAGGACCCGGACGGACCCGTGCTGGTGGTCGACGCGTACTCCTGGCGGCTCTTCGTGGTCGCGCCCCCGCGCTGACGCGACCGCCCTGCCCGCGACGGTGGTCGCGGGGTTTCCTGCGCAACTTCACCGTTGTTGCTGCTTCCGCGCGGCGTGAGGCAGCAGTTTCCCCGAAGTTGCGCGGATCTTGCGGAAAACCGCGGCGGCCTGCGGGGTAATCGGCTCGACGGTGTCCGCGTGGCGGCGGGATGATGCGGGGCATGCGGGACGGCGATGGCGATGGCGTGTCGACCGAGCGGCTGCGGATGCGCCGGTTGACGATGGCCGACGTGGACGCGTTCGTCGAGCTGGACGGCGATCCCGAGGTGATGCGGTTCCTGACCGGCGGCGTCGCCACCCCGTTGGAGGCGATCCGGGACGAGCAGTTGCCCATGCTGCTCGCCCAGTACGAGCGGCATCCCGGCCTGGGGCGTTGGGCGGCGCTCGACCGGGCGTCCGGTGAGTTCCTGGGGTGGTTCGCGCTCGACCCGTCGGCGGACGGCACCGAGGCCGAGTTGGGCTACCGGCTGCGCCGCGCGGCCTGGGGGCGTGGCCTGGCGACGGAGGGGTCCCGGGCGCTGGTCCGGTACGCGCTCGACGTGGTGGGCGTGCGCCGGGTGTGGGCGCAGACGATGGCGGTGAACGAGCGGTCGCGCCGGGTGATGGAGAAGGCGGGGCTGCGTTACGTGCGCACGTTCCACCTGGACTTCGACGACCCGATCCCGGGGACCGAGCAGGGCGAGGTGGAGTACGAGCTGCTGGCCGCCGACGTCGCTCAGGACCGGCCGGCGGCCTTGCGCGCCCGGTAGGCGGTCACGGCGGCGCGGTTGCCGCAGCCGGCCTCGCAGAACCGCCGCGACCGGTTGCGGGACAGGTCGACGACGACGTTGTCGCAGTCCGGGTGCTCGCAGATGCGCAGCCGGCTCAGCTCGCCGGTCCGGACCAGGTCGGCGATGGCCATGGCCGCCTCCACCGCCATGCGGGTGGCCAGCGGCGCGTCGCGGGGCACGGCGTGCAGGTGGTACGGCTCGTCGTCGTGCTCGATGAGCTGCGGCAGTGCCCGGTGTTCGCGGAGCAGGCCGTTGATGATGTCGACGACCTCGGGCGGTTCGGCGTCCCAGATGCGGCGCAGGCGGGGGCGCAACTGTCGTACGGCGTGTAGCTCCGCGTCGGTGTGCTCGTGCCGTCCGCTGTAGGCGTGCCGGAGAAAGAACGCGTCCAGCGCGGCGACGTCGGGCAGCAGCTCGCCGTCGCGGCCTCCGGTGTTGACCAGCGCGGTGGCGGCGATCAGCGAGCATTCGGTGTCATGAGCGAATAGCAACTTGACTCCTGTCACGGTGGCCGCCTAGCGTCATGGGCACAAGGATAGTTTGCCCATGACACACGTGCCGCAGCGAGGAGCGCGAGATGCCGCAACGACCCGCCGTCGGCGCCGCGTTGGCGCTCCTCTCCGCCGTCACGTTCGCCACCTCGGGCACCTTCGCGCGCTCACTCATCGAGGCCGGATGGTCGGCCGAGGCCGCTGTCGTCGCCCGGGTCGGGGTGGCCGCCCTGGTGCTCGCGATCCCCGCCCTGCTGGCGCTGCGCGGCAGGTGGCACGTGCTGCGCGACAACAGCTCCGCGGTCGTGATGTTCGGCCTGCTCGGGGTCGCCCTGGCGCAGGTGTGCTTCTTCAACGCGGTGCGCTACCTGCCGGTCGGCATCGCGCTCCTGCTGGAATACCTGGGCATCATCCTCGTCGTCGGCTGGATGTGGCTGCGGCATGGCCAGCGCCCCCGGCGGCTCACCGTGGCCGGCTCCGTTGCCGCGCTGTGCGGGTTGGTGTTCGTCCTGGACCTCACCGGCAACGCCGCCTTCGACCCGGTCGGCGTGGTCTGGGGGCTGGGCGCCGCGTTCGGTCTGGCCGGCTACTTCGTACTCGCCGGCCGGGTCGACCCCCGCCTGCCCTCGGTCGCCATGGCCAGCGGCGGGATGGCCGTCGGCGCGGCCGTGCTGCTGCTCATCGGGGTGACCGGGCTGCTGCCGCTGCGCGCCACGTTCGGCGAGGTCACCTTCGCCGGGCACCGCACCACCTGGCTGCTGCCCATCGTCGGGCTCACCCTCGTCGCCGCCGTGATCGCGTACCTGGCCGGCATCGCCGGCAACCGGATCCTCGGGCCGCGGCTGTCGTCGTTCGTCGGGCTGACCGAGGTGCTGTTCGCCGTACTCATCGCCTGGCTGTTCCTCGACGAACTCCCGACCGCCTGGCAACTCCTCGGTGGCCTGCTGATCGTCGCCGGGGTCGCTCTGGTACGCCTCGACGAGCTGCGCGGCGTGCCCGCGCCCGCCGCGCCGGAGCCCGCGCTGACGGCCGGCACCCGGTGAGGTCGGCCGCCCGGTGAGAGAGTGGCGGACGTGCTGACCACTGTGGTGTTCGACGCCGACGAGACCCTGCTCGACCTGCGGCCCGCGGTGACCGGCGGGCTGTCGGCCGTCCTCGACGAGATGCGGCGTCGCACCTCGGACGCGGCCGGCGTGACGCTCGCCGAGCTGGAGTCCGACTGGGGAGCGGTCTTCGGTGAGCTGAGCGCCGCTCCGGTCATGGAGATCCGCCGGGCCGCGCTGGCCCGGTCGCTGGCCCGCGCCGGCCTCGGCGACCACCTCGACGAGATCGCCGACCTCTTCTTCGCCCGCCGGTTCGCCCTCACCCGGCCGTTCCCGGACGTCCCACCGGCACTGGTGGCGCTGCGCCGCCGGTACACGCTGGGCTTCGCCACGAACGGCAACAGCCGCGCCGAACGCTGCGGGCTCGCCGGCGAGTTCGCCTTCGAGGTGTACGCGCACGAGAACGGCCTGCCCAAGAAGCCCGCCCCGGAGTTCTTCGCGGCGGTGGTCGAGGTTGCCGGGGTGCCCGCCGAGCAGATCGTGTACGTCGGCGACTCGTGGGAGCACGACGTGGTGGCGCCCCGACGGGCCGGCCTGCGGTCGGTGTGGCTGAACCGGCACGGGCTGCCCCGTCCGGCCGGTCTCATCCCGGACGCGGCGGTGTCCACCCTGGCCGAACTGCCCACTGTCCTGTCGGATCTGCCGGCGGCATCGTCCGACCGGGTGGATCTGGCCGTCGGCCAGGGCGGATGAAGGACAGATTCACCGGCATAACGGACGTTCATCTGGCGGGAACCCGCCGGGTGTTGTGTGATGACGCCACGTCCCTCAACGAGAGGATTCGATGTGGTGAGCAAGCGCTTCACCGTCGGTGCCGTCGCGACCGCGGCGGTACTGGCACTTACGGCAGCGGGCCTGGGTGTACCTGCCAGCGCCGCGCCGAGCACGTCCCGCACCTTCACGGTGGTCGCCGAGGACGGGGTCGCCGCCGACACGGCGGTCGCCGCCATCCGGGCCGCCGGCGGCACGGTGGTGTCCTCGTCCGACGAGGTCGGCATGTTCCAGGTCACCAGTGACCGGGCCGACTTCGCGGCCCGGGCCGCCGCCGCGCCGACCCTGGTCGGTGCCGCCGAGCAGAAGGCCATCGGCCGCAAGCCGAAGCTGGACCGGGTCGAGCAGGAGCACCTGACGGCCGCCACCAAGGCCGCCGCCGGCGCTGCCGCCGCCCGGCGCGGGGCCAAGATGGACCCGCTCGACGACAAGCTCTGGGGTCTGGAGATGATCCGGGCCGACAAGGCCCGCAAGATCGAGCCCGGTGACCGTCGGGTGACCGTCGGCGTGCTGGACACCGGCGTCGACGCCAGCAACCCGGACATCGCGCCCAACTTCAACTGGGCGTTGTCGCGCAACTTCGCACCCGACCTGATCGACGTGGACGGCCCCTGCGAGGTGCCGAGCTGCCTCGACCCGGTCGGCACCGACGACGGCGGGCACGGCACCCACGTGGCCGGCACCATCGGCGCCGCCGCCAACGGCTTCGGCCTCTCCGGTGTCGCCCCGAACGTGTCGCTGGTCGAGCTCAAGGGCGGCCAGGACTCCGGCTACTTCTTCCTCGACCCGGTCGTCAACGCCCTGGTCTACGCCGGCCGCAACGGGATCGACGTGGTCAACATGTCGTTCTACGTCGACCCGTGGCTCTACAACTGCACCGCCAACCCGGCCGACTCGCCCGAGGCGCAGGCCGAGCAGCGGGCCATCATCAAGGCCATGAAGCGGGCGCTGGTCTTCGCCCACAACAAGGGCGTCACCCTGGTCGGCGCACTCGGCAACAACCACGAGGACCTGGGCGCGCCGCGCACCGACACGTCCAGCCCGGACTACGGCGCCGACCCGTACCCGCGCCCGATCGACAACAACAGCTGCTGGGACCTGCCCACCGAGGGCCCGCACGTGATCGGCGTGTCGTCGGTCGGCCCGTCCGGCAAGAAGGCCGACTACTCCAACTACGGCACCGAGCAGATCTCGGTCGCCGCGCCGGGCGGCTGGTTCCGCGACGGCTTCGGCACGGACAGCTACCGCGCCGACGCCAACATGATCCTGTCGTCCTACCCGAAGCACGTGCTCCAGGAGGAGGGCTCGGTCGACGCCGACGGCAACATCGTCGCCGGGTTCGAGGAGTCCGTCTTCAAGCAGTGCAAGGCCAACGGTGAGTGCGGCTACTACACCTACCTCCAGGGCACCTCGATGGCGTCCCCGCACGCCGCCGGTGTGGCCGCGCTGATCGTCAGCCGGTACGGCAAGCCGCAGGGCCGGGGTGGCTTCGGCATGTCCCCGGACCAGGTGGAGCAGCACCTGTACCGCACGGCCGCCGAGCACGCCTGCCCGGAGCCGCGCCTTCAGCAGTACCGCAACGAGGACCGTGACGAGACCTTCGACGCGTACTGCGCCGGTGGGCTCAACTTCAACGGCTTCTACGGGTACGGGATCATCGACGCCTACGCGGCGGTGAAGACCCCGCTCAAGCTCAACGCACGCCCGTAACGCACCGCCTGCAGGGCCCGGTCGACGCTCGTCGGCCGGGCCCTGCCGCGTCGGGCGTGGGCCGCGTCGGGGCGGGGGTCGGATGATCGACTCGGGTTCTTGGAAGGCGGGCTGTCGCGGCGCCCCGGATAGCCCGGTCTCCAAGAAGCCGAGTCGATCACGGGCGTTCACTGCCGCGCCACGGGTGTTCACCGTCGCCAGCCGCGGGCGTTCAGGGCGGCGCGCACCTCGCGTAGCACCGCCGGGAACTCGGCGTGCATCCGCCGACTGGTCACGTGGAGCACCAACCAACCCGCGCCCACCAGCAGGTTGAGCCGTCGGCGGTCACGGTGCAACTGGTCGATGTCGGAGTGCCACTGCCCGTCGTACTCCACTGCCACGCGGTAGGTGGGCCACGCCAGGTCGGGGTGCAGGACCACGCCGTTGGGCAGGCGTACCGGATGTTGGACGACGGGGCGCGGCAGGCCGCCCAGCACCAACCGCGCCCGTAGCTGGGACTCCGGCGGGGACTGGGCCTGCCCGTCGGCCAGGTCGAAGAGCCAGTCCGCCCGGCGAGCCCCGGGTCGGTCCGTGTTGCGGGCGGCCTCCCTGGCCAGCGCGGCGCTGTCGGTCAGTCCCCGCCCGAGCAACGTGTCGATGATGGGCAGCGCGCGGACCGGGTCGAGCCAGACCGCCGTCTCCCAGGCGGACCGCGCGGGGCCCGAGCAGGGCAGCGGGCTGCGCGTTAGGCGATCCGGTCCCGGTGGGCGGGTCGCGCCGGTCGGGCGTCTCGCCTTCGAGGGACCGCTCGCCGGCGGACAGGGGGCCGCCCGTTCAGACATCGGACCGCTTACGCGCCGGCCGGTGGCGGCGTGTTCGGACGCCGTGTGGACATGCACCCGAAGGCCGCGTTGGGCGCCGACCCGCAACGGTCGGGGCGCGAGGATGTGCACGTCGTCGGTGAAGGCGGCGGCGTGCTCGACACCGTGCAGGAAGGCGGCCGACGGACCACCCACGACCACCCCGGGCGGCAGCCGCAGGAGCGCGGCGCGGCAGGCCAGGGCGTGGTCCCGGTCCAGTCGGGCGTCGGCGTAGATGTCGTGGCGAAGTCGTACCCAGGCGCTGCTGCGTAGCTGGTGCTCGGTGAGCAGGCCATCCCGGACGACGTCGGAGCCGCGGAAGACCTGCCAGGTCAGGGCGTCGGGTCGGTACGGACGTGGTGGCATGCCGAGCAGCGTGCTGCCGGCCGCCACCCGCCCGAAACCCCTGTGGACAACCCCGCCGAGGGCCTCGCCACCGCCTGTGGAAAACCACGAAGCGCCTCGGAAATCCTGCTATGGCGGGCGGGATCCTGGAAGCCGGGGCGTCGCGGCGACCCGGACAGCCCGACTTCCAGGAACCCGAGTGGTCAGCAGAGTATGGCCGCCACCGCCGTTGCGGCGGCCTGCACCTGAGGGCCGACCAGGTCGACGTCCAGCGGGGCGAGGGCGACGACGCCGACACTGGCCTCCAGACCCGGTACGCCGAGCACCGCCGCGGCCACCCCGTACGCCCCGGACTGCAACTCGCCGCTGCTGCTCACCGGCTCGGCCGCGCCGCTTCGCCCGGCCAGGATGGCCCGACCCGCCGCGCCCCGGTCCAGGGGGTGTCGAGCCCCCGTCCGGTACGCGACGTGGAACGACGTCCAACTCGGCTCGACCACCGCCAGGGCGACACCCTCACCGCCGTCCACCACGGTCAGGTGGGCGGTCGCGCCGGCCTGTTCGGCGAGTCGGCGCAGCGCCGGCAACGCTCCCTCGGCGAGCAGCGGCTGGGCGCGTCGGGCCAGGTGCAGCACGCCTGCGCCGATCCGGAGTCGGCCATCGCTGCCCCGGCGCAGCATGCCGTGCCCGGTCAGCGGGCCGACGAGCCGGTAGACGGCCGCCCGCCCGATGCCGAGTCGCGTCGCCACCTCGGTGACGGTCAGCCCGGCCGGCGCGTCGGCGACCAGGTGCAACAGTCGCAGGCCACGGTCGAGGGTCTGTGCCGTCTCGCCGGCCCGCCCGGGCGTGGCCTGCGTGGTGGGAGCGGGCGGCTCGACGGGGTGTGCGGTCGCGTCCACGCCTGGCAGCGTACGACCCGGCACCGGCGGACCCGGACAGGCGCGGACGGCTACCCTTGTACGGTGACGCTACGCCTGTATGACACCGCCACCCGATCGGTGCGGGACTTCGTCCCGCGGGAAGCCGGCAAGGTGGGGGTCTACCTGTGTGGTCTCACCCTTCAGGCCCCGCCGCACATCGGTCACCTTCGCTCCGGCGTCAACTACGACGTGCTGCGGCGCTGGTTCCTGGCCGCCGGCTACGAGGTCACCTTCATCCGCAACCTGACCGACATCGACGACAAGATCCTCGTCAAGGCGGGTGAGCAGGGTCGGCCGTTCTGGTCGATCGCGTACGCCAACGAGTTGATCCTCGCCGAGTCGTACCGGGCGCTGAACGTGCTGTCGCCCACCTACGAGCCGCGCGCCACCGGGCACATCCCGGAGATGCACGAGCTGATCACCAAGCTGATCACGGACGGGCACGCGTACCCGGCCACCGACGGCTCCGGCGACGTCTACTTCGATGTGGCGTCCTGGCCGGCGTACGGGTCGCTGTCGGGTCAGTCGCCGGACGCGATGCAGTCGGCCGGCGACGCGCCGGACCGGGGCAAGCGGGATCCGCGCGACTTCGCCCTCTGGAAGGGCGCCAAGCCGGACGAGCCGGCGGACGCGTACTGGCCGTCCCCGTGGGGGCTGGGCCGCCCGGGTTGGCACATCGAGTGCTCGGCGATGTGCTGGCGCTACCTGGGCCCGGAGTTCGACATCCACGGCGGTGGTCTGGACCTGACGTTCCCGCACCACGAGAACGAGATCGCCCAGTCCCAGGCGGCCGGGCTGCCGTTCGCCCGCTACTGGGTGCACCACGGCCTGCTCAACATCGGCGGGGCCAAGATGGGTAAGTCGGCGGGTAACGCCCTGGGCCTCGCGTACGTCGACTCGCTCGGTGTGCGGCCGGTGGAGCTGCGCTACTACTACGCCGCCGCGCACTACCGCTCGGTGATCGACTACTCGGAGGACTCGCTGCGCGAGGCGGCCACCGCGTACCGCCGGATCGAGGGTTTCGTCCAGCGGGCGGCCGAGCGGGTCGGTGCCGGGCAGTTGGGCGACCTGCCGGCCGGGTTCGTGGCGGCGATGGACGACGACCTCAACACGTCCGCCGCGCTGGCCGTGCTGCAACAGCACCTTCGGGACGGCAACACCGCGCTGAGCGCGGGTGACGATGTGACTGTCCGCACCACCCTGGCCGTCGTACGGGCAATGCTGGATATCCTCGGGATCGACCCCCTCGACCCGGCCTGGACCGGTGGCGGCCGACCCGATGATCTCCGTGCCGTGGTGGACTCCCTGATCGCGCTGGCCCTGGAGCAGCGCGCGCAGGCCCGGGGCCGCAAGGACTGGGCTGCCGCCGACGCGGTACGTGACCAGCTCAAGCTGGCCGGCGTGGTGGTCGAGGACACCCCCCAGGGCCCCCGTTGGACTATTGGAGAGCAGGACTGATGGCCGGCAACTCGCAGCGCCGTGGCCGGCGACTGACGTCGAAGGCGGGTGCCCCCAAGGGCTCCGGCGGCAAGAACAAGGACTCCCTGGCCGGGCGGGGTCGCACCCTGCCCGCTGACGAGCGGCCGTGGCACAAGGGCTACTCGGGCACCGAGAAGCTGCCGCAGCGCACCGCCTGGAAGCAGGACAAGGAGCGCCGGGTGGCGGCCGAGGAGGGGCGTGCCCCGAAGATCGGTCAGCCGGGCAGCAAGGACACCACCTGGGGCAAGGGTGGCGGTCGGGGGGTACCGGTCGGTCGTGGCGCGACCGGCGGTCGGGGTGGCAAGCCCACCTCGCGGTCCGGTCCCCGGGTCTCCCCGGGGCGCAAGTCCAACCCGTCGAAGGACTCCCCGGAGCTGTTGGTCGGGCGCAACCCGGTGCTGGAGGCGCTGCGCGCCCAGGTGCCGGCGACGGCGCTCTACACGGCCCAGGGCATCGACGTGGACGAGCGGACCAAGGAGATCATCCGGACCGCCGCCGACCGGGGCATCGCGAACCTGGAGATCAGCCGGGCCGAGCTGGACCGGATGACCGGTGGGGTGCTGCACCAGGGCGTCGGGTTGCAGGTGCCGCCGTTCGCGTACCAGCCCTTCGAGGACATGGTGGCCGCGTCGCTGGAGCAGCAGGCCCCGTTGCTGGTCGCGCTGGACGGGGTCACCGACCCGCGCAACCTGGGTGCCGTGATCCGGTCGGCCGCCGCGTTCGGCGCGCAGGGTGTCTTCGTACCCGAGCGTCGTGCTGCCGGGATCACCGCGACCGCCTGGCGGACCAGCGCCGGCGCGGCCGCGCGGGTGCCGGTGGCCCAGGTCACCAACCTGACCCGGTCGCTGAAGGCGTGCCGGGACGCCGGCTTCATGGTGGTCGGCCTGGACGCCGACGGCGACACCGACCTGTACGACCTGGAGGCCGCCGTCGGCCCGCTGGTGGTGGTCGTCGGTTCCGAGGGACGTGGGTTGTCCCGGCTGGTTGGGGAGACCTGCGACCTGACCGTCAGCATCCCGATGATCTCCGAGGTGGAGTCGCTCAACGCGAGCGTCGCCGCGGCGGTCACCCTGGCCGAGGTCGCCCGCCGCCGCTCGGTCGAGCTGTAACGACGTCGACGAAGCCCCCTTCCGCCAGTTGCGGGAGGGGGCTTCGCCGTCAGATCTGGTGGAGCCAGGCGACGAAGAAGACCGCCCCGGCCACCGCCATCAACAGCGTGGTCGGCAGCAGCCAGGCCGGACCCCGCTCCCCGTCGAGGCGTCGGGTCAGTCGTTGGTGCACGGCGGCGATGCCGATCAACGCGGCCAGCCCGGCGGCCGCCATTGGCAGGCCGACGAGGAAGTGCGCCAGCCACGCGCCGGCCCGGCTCGGGCCGCCCCAGGAGTGGTCGTACGGGCCGGGATCGACCACCCCGTACAGGACGCCGCGCAGCACCATCAACAGCTCGACGCCGATCGGCAGCAGGGCCACCAGGCCAAGCAGCAGGCTGAGCAGCGCGTGCCCGAGCACCGCGAGCGCGCCGGCTCGCCGGCCGGGCAGCGCCATCGGGGGTGCGCCGAGCAGGCCGGTCCGCAGGCCCCGCCACCGCGCGACGGCGGCGTCGGCCCCGCCCACCGGGGTGGTGGCCAGCGTGAACAGGGCGACCGGCATCAGCGTCGCGCAGTAGGCGAGGCTGCGGCCGGCCCGGCGGATGATCCGGTTCCGGTGAACGGTGGCGGTGGTGGTGGCGGACACGGCGTCTCCTCGGGCTCGGTGTGCCGCGAACGCTAGGGACACGACACATCCCGCCGCGTCACCCCGGGGAGCCACGCTCGCGCTGGCTCCCGGGGATGACGACCCCTCCCGGGTACGACGAAAGGGGCGGCCCGCCGCAGCGGACCGCCCCTTCGCGGGTACGGCGTTACGTCAGATCCGGCTGCCAGTGGCGGCGTGGAAGACGTGGCTGCGACCGGCGACCGGCTTGACGAAGACGGTGTCACCCATGTTCGGCATGCTGCGCCGGTCGGTACGGACGACGAAGCGCTCCGAGTTGCCACCCAGCGCGGCGTGGCCGTAGACGTTGGCGTCCGAACCGAGGTCCTCGACCAGTTCGACCACGACCGGCATGCCGCCCTCGGTCGGGCTGACCAGCTCGCAGTCCTCCGGGCGGAAGCCCACGGTGACCTTGCCGTCGCCACCCTCGGCGCGGGCCGCCTCGACCTGCTCCCGGGTCAGCGGGATCTGCAGCTCGGCGAACTCGGCGCCCCGCTCGTTCAGCGGAACGGTCTTGATGTTCATGGCGGGCGAGCCCATGAAGCCGGCGACGAACACGTTCGCCGGGGTGTCGTAGAGCGCCCGCGGGGTGTCCACCTGCTGGAGCACACCGTCGAGCAGCACGGCCACCCGGTGACCCATGGTCATGGCCTCGACCTGGTCGTGCGTCACGTAGACGGTGGTGACGCCCAGCTTGGCCTGGAGCGACGCGATCTGCGTACGAGTCTGCACACGCAGCTTGGCGTCGAGGTTCGACAGCGGCTCGTCCATGAGGAAGACCTGCGGCTCGCGGACGATCGCCCGGCCCATCGCGACACGCTGACGCTGACCGCCGGAGAGCGCCTTCGGCTTGCGGCTCAGGTACTCCTCGAGCTGGAGCAGCCCGGCCGCCTCCTTGACCCGCCGGTCGATCTCCGACTTGGAGGTCTTGCGCAGCTTCAGGGCGAACGCCATGTTCTCGTACACCGTCATGTGCGGGTAGAGGGCGTAGTTCTGGAAGACCATCGCGATGTCGCGGGCCTTCGGGGGAAGGTGGGTGACGTCGCGCTGGTCGATGTAGATCGAGCCGGCGTCGACGTCCTCCAGACCGGCGAGCATCCGCAGGCTGGTGGACTTGCCGCAACCCGACGGGCCGACGAGAACGAGGAACTCGCCGTCGCCGATCTCGAGGTTCAGCTCGTTGACGGCGGGACGCTCGGTGCCCGGGTAGATCCGGGACGCCTTGGAATAGGTGACCGTAGCCATGGTGGTGCGCTTCCTTTCACCGGCAGGAACGTGCCGGACGATCCGAGTGAAGGAGCGACCGGCACGAGCCCGTGCCGGTCAGCGGACGGCAGTCGGTCGCGGGGGCGGCCGGGCTGTCGCCCGTGTCACTTCACCGTAATTGGCTTTCCCCGTGCTGCCAAGACGAGGGACCCGCGGAAGTGACCCAATGCCTACGCATTACGGGCAGTCGGGCACGGCAAGGCATCAATCGACGTCGCGGTGCGGCGTGGGGCGTCGGGTTGTTGACGTTTCCCGTGCTCGGGAGCACTCGCGAGCGGGATATCCGGACGTCAGTCGCTATGCTGGCGTCGACACACGCGCCCCTGTAGCTCAGCTGGCCAGAGCACTCGCCTTGTAAGCGAGATGTCGCCGGTTCGATCCCGGCCGGGGGCTCAGAATATCTGGCGCAGCCCGGCCGCGCCGACCGCGCGGCCGGCACAGGCGATCGATGGTCGGCCACTCCTATAGTTCGGGTAACACCGACGTCGAGGAGTCGCATGAGCCCGCTCGTCGCGATCGCCGGCAGCGCCCAGGTCAACCGCTCCTACTCGCCGGCCGTACGCGATCCGGAGGCCGCTCCCGCCGCGGCGGCCGAGCTGGGCTCGGAGCTCGCGAGGCAGGGTTGCCGGATCGTCGTGTACTCCAGCGATCCCGACTACCTGGAACGCGACGTCGTACGCGGCTACGTGGGCTCCGGGCGGGCGACGTCCGGGTCGATCCTGGTTCGTGGCCGGTACCAGCAGGACGTGGACTTCGAGGAGGCCCAGCGGCATCCGGAGGTGTTCGCCGTCGTGCCCGAGTCGACCGACGACTGGGAGGTCAGCTTCTACCGGTCGCTGCTGACGGCTGACGCGCTGCTGCTGGTGGGCGGCGGGCGCTCCACGTTCATCGCGGGGCTCATCGGCCTGTCCCGTCGTATCCCGGTCGCCGCGGTCGCGGCGTTCGGCGGCGGCGCGGAGAAGACGTGGCAGCGACTCAACAACGAGCGTGGTGTCGCCACCGAGGAGGAGGTGGCATTGCTGGCCCGACCCTGGCAGCCGAACGCGGCCGGCCCGATCGTCACCGCGCTCTGCGCCCAGGTGCGGCGCCGCGCGGACGAGGAACGCGCCGCTGGTCGGCGTACGGTGGCCGGCCTGGTGACCGCGCTGGTCCTGCTGCTGCTCGCCCTGGCGACGATCCCGTTGGCGTACGCCGCGCCGGCCGGTGGGTGGCAGAACCTGGCGGTCCTGGTGGCCGCGCCGATGATCGCGTCGGTGTGGGGTGCGATCGTGCGCAACGCGTACGACGGCAACGGCAACTGGCTGCGGGCGGCGGCGTTGGGGTCGGCGGCCGGTGTCATCGCGTTCCTGCTGTTCGTGGCGGCGCAGCTCGCCACCAACCCGGGCCTGCTCGACGGTGACGCGGCTCGGAGGTTGGTCTTCTTCGTGCTGGCCATCGGGTTCATCGGCGGGTTCACTTCCGAGGTCGTCTACGCCAAGCTGCGCGATCAGGACGTGACGCAGACACCGGTCCTGCCGCCGGGCGGCCCCCGGTGAGTCGGGCCGTGGAGGAGTCCAACCGGGCGATGCTGCGCGCCCGCGACGCGATGGACCGGTCGTACGCCGAACCGTTGGACATCCCGGCGCTGGCCCGGATCGCGCACGTCTCCGAGGCGCACTTCATCCGGACGTTCCGGGCGACCTTCGGTGAGACGCCGCACCGCTACCTGCAACGCCGCCGGGTGGAGCGGGCCATGACGCTGCTGGTGGAGACGAACCGGGACGTGACGGACATCTGTTACGCGGTCGGCTTCGGCAGCCTGGGCACGTTCAGTCGGACGTTCCGGCAGATCGTCGGTGAGCCGCCCTCGGAATTCCGGCGTCGCCGCGCGGCCGCCGGCAACGTGCCGTCCTGCTTCACGAAGGCGTGGACGCGTCCCAGCAGTTTTGGATAAGCAGCAGGTCAGGGCCACCCTCTACGGTCGTGGCATGACGATGAACGCGATCAGCCGCTCTCAGATCTACGTCCTCGACCAGGACGAGGCGCTCGACTTTTACGTGAACAAGCTCGGCATGGAGGTCAACACCGATCAGGATCTCGGCTTCATGCGCTGGCTGACGGTCAACCTGCCCGGTGACCCGGAGCGCGAGATCCTGCTGGAGAAGCCCGGCCCGCCGGCGCTGGACCCGGCGACGGCCGAGCAGGTGCGGGAGCTGCTCACCAAGGGTGCCCTGGGCGGGTACCTCTTCATGACCACCGACGACGCCCACAAGACCCACGAGGACCTGGTGGCGAAGGGCGTCGAGATCACCGACGAGCCGACCGAGCGTCCGTACGGGATCGACTTCGGCATCCGGGACCCGTTCGGCAACAAGATCCGTATCGGCCAGATGTTCCCCCGGGCGTAGTTACAAGATCAAGAAACCGGAGGGCGCGGGCCAGCACCGCGCCCTCCGGTGTGTTGGGGTGTACGGCATGCGGACGCGGCTGCTGTACCTGACCCGCCACGGCGAGCAGGACCTCGCCGGGCACGCCGACACGGGCTCGACCGAGCCGGACACCGGCCTGTCCGAGCGCGGCCGGCGGCAGGCGGCGCTGCTCGCCGAGCGCCTGCGGGGCCGGTCGTTCGCGGCCGTCCACCACGGGCCGCTGCGCCGGGCCGCGCAGACCGCCGAGGTGGTCGCCGCGGCACTGCCCGGGGTTCCGGTGTACGCGACCGGGTTGGCCGGTGACCACCTCCCGCACGACACGGACCCGACCGGCCTGCCGTCGGCGTACGCCGAGTTCCTGGCCGGATTCTCGGCGACCGAGCGGGCCGACGGGCCGCGCGTGACGGCGGAGGCCGTGCGGCGCTTCACGGGGCCGGCGGAGGTCGACGAGGCGGCGGCCGTGGGGGAGCCGGTCCGCGAGCTGGTGGTGACGCACACCTTCCTGATCGCCTGGCTGGTCCGGCATGCGCTCGACGCGCCGGAGCGGTGGTGGCTGGGCTTGAACCACCACAACGCCGGGTTGACCGTCATCCGGTACGGCCCTGCCGGGCCACCGAACCTGATCGCCGTCAACGACGTGGCGCACCTGCCGGTCGAGTTGCGCGGCACCGGTCTTCCCCCGGACTACCTCGTGTGACTCCCCGTCAGGCGGTGACCTTCAGCAGCAGCTCGACAAGTTCCCGGGTGGCGGGCGGCGGCGCGGGATCGGCGGGGCAGTCGACGTACCCGGTCTCGACGGTCCCGACGGTGAGGCGGTAGCTGAACGCGTCGGCGCAGCTCGACGTGGTGGCCGTGCGACGGGCCTCGGCGCTCAGCCGTGGGTCGGCGGCCAGTCCGCGCAGCCGGCCCAGGTCGGCGGTGCCGAGCTTGCCGGTACGACGGCCGCCGGCCCGGTCCACCACGGTCCACCGGCCGTCCGGCTCGACGGTGATGTTGTCGCCGCGCCCGGCGAAACCACCGGAGCGGAACAGCGCGACCCGAGCCCGGTCGTCCGCTTTCGGCCCGCCCGGGACCGGGCTGCTCGGGACGGACCCGCTCGGGACCGGGCCGCTCGGGACGAGGCCGCTCGGCGCGGGGATGTTCGTGAGGTCCGGGCCCGCGGTCGCGCCGCTCACCGGGGGCAGGTCGGTGGGGTCGGGGGCCCGGTCGGTGCCGGTGCAGCCGGCCAGGAGGGCGGCCAGGATCGCGATCGTGACGCCGGTCGTGGAGGCGGGTCTCATGTCCGTCGGACGCGCCGATGCCCGCTTCGGTTCCCTTGTCAAGGCCCTCATCCGTTCGGCCAATCTCAATGTCTGGGAGCGGTCCAAGGCTTCTCTTTTCTTCAACACATAGCTATATCTACATCCGTGACTACCCCCGTCACACCCTTTCTCCTTTCAGGAGGGCACGTGAAACGACCCCTTGCGGCCGTCAGCGCAGCGCTGCTCACCAGTGGCCTGTTGACCTGCGTCGCCACCGCGGCGCACGCCGCTCCGCCTCCCGCTCCCGCGTCGGACGCCTCCGCCGCGGCCCGGGCGGCGACCGTCCTGCAAACGAACCCCGGCGCCGTCCAGGGTTCCAGCGCCGAGTCCTACCAGGTGCAGAGCACCCGGGTGGACGCCTCCGGCGCGGCGCACACCCGCTACACCCGCACCTACCAGGGGCTGCGGGTGTACGGCGGTGACTTCGTCATCCACACCGCGCCGAACGGCACCTACGCCGGCAGTTCGGTCGGACTCGCCGCACCGCTGACCCTCCTCACCACGGCCAAGGTCAGCGCCGACGCGGCGAAGAAGACGGCCCGCGCCGGGTTCACCGGCAAGGCCGAGACCGTGGGCGCACCGGAACTGTTCGTCGACGCCAGCTCGGGCAAGGGCCGGCTGGCCTGGGAGACGGTGGTCAGTGGCTGGCAGTCGGACGGGCAGACGCCGTCGCGGCTGCACGTCATCACCGACGCGACCTCCGGCGCGACCGTGGGGTCGTACGACGAGATCGAATCGGTCACCGGCAGCGGCCAGGGCATCTACACCGGCACGGTCAGCATCGACACGACGCTCTCCGGCAGCACGTACCAGATGATCGACCCGGTGCGCGGCAACGGCCGTACCTGCGACATGAACAACGGCACGTCGTCCTGCACCACGTTCACCGACGCCGACAACGCGTGGGGCACCGGCGCCAACTCGAACCGGCAGTCGGCCGGCGTGGACGCGCACTTCGGCGCCGCCAAGACGTTCGACTACTTCAAGAACGTCCACGGCCGTAACGGGATCTTCGGCAACGGCCAGGGCGTTCCGAGCCGGGTCCACTACGGCAACAACTACGTCAACGCCTTCTGGGACGGCGCCCAGATGACCTACGGCGACGGCTCAAGCAACTCCCGCCCGCTGGTCGCGCTCGACGTGGCCGGGCACGAGATGAGTCACGGCGTCACCGAGGCGCTGGCCGGCCTGGTCTACTCGGGTGAGTCCGGTGGCCTCAACGAGTCCACCAGCGACATCTTCGGCAACATGGTGGAGTTCTACGCCGCCGCGCCGAGCGACCCGGGTGACTACCAGGTCGGTGAGAAGATCAACATCAACGGCAACAACACGCCGCTGCGCTACATGTACAACCCGTCGTTGGACGGCTCGTCCGACTCCTGCTGGTCCACCAGCACGAAGAACAAGGACGTGCACTACTCCTCCGGCGTCGGCAACCACTTCTACTTCAACCTCGCCGAGGGCACCGGCTCCACCTCGTACGGCACCTCGCCGGTCTGCGGTTCCGCCCCGGCGGTGACCGGCATCGGTCGTACCAAGGCGGAGAAGATCTGGTACCGGGCCCTGGACGTCTACTTCACCTCCAACACGTCGTACGTCAACACCAGCAACCCGGCGAACACCGCCCGCGCCTACAGCCTGCGGGCGGCCACCGACCTGTACGGCAGCTGCTCGACCGAGTACAAGGCCGTGCAGGCCGCCTGGACGGCGGTCAACGTCGCCGGCAACGACGCCACCTGCTCCACCGGCAACGACTTCTCCGTGTCGCTGTCGCCGACCGCCGGCTCGGTGAACCCGGGCAGCGCGGTCTCCACCACCGTGTCGACCGCCACCACGAGCGGTTCGGCGCAGACCGTGACGTTCTCCGCGTCCGGCCTGCCCAGCGGCGCGAGCGCCTCGTTCAGCCCCGCGTCGGTGACCTCGGGCGGCTCGTCCACCCTCACCATCAGCACCTCGTCCAGCACCTCGCCGGGCACCTACTCGGTCACCGTGAACGGGGCGGGGGCGGTCACCCGCAGCGCCACCTACACGCTGACTGTGAACGGCTCCGGCGGCGGCTGCACCTCGCCGGGCCAGAAGCTGGCCAATCCGGGCTTCGAGTCCGGCTCGACCAGCTGGACGGCCAGCTCCGGGGTGATCACCAGCTCCAGCGGCCAGGCGGCCCACGGTGGGTCGTACAAGGCCTGGCTGGACGGGTACGGCAGCACCCACACCGACACGCTCGCCCAGTCGGTGGCCCTCCCGACGGGTTGCTCGTCGTACACGCTGAGCTTCTGGCTGCACATCGACTCGGCCGAGACCACCACCAGCACGGCGTACGACAAGCTCAACGTGCAGGTGCTCAACTCGGGCGGGACGGTGCTGGCCACGCTGGCGACCTACTCCAACCTGAACAAGGCCTCCGGCTACAGCCAGAAGTCCTTCTCCCTGGCCGGGTACGCCGGCCAGACCGTCACCCTGAAGTTCACCGGCACCGAGGACTCCTCGCTCCAGACGTCCTTCGTGGTCGACGACACGGCGGTCAACGTCTCCTGACCTGACCTAACCTGACCGACACCCGGGACCCGGCGGCCACCGTAACGGTGGTCGCCGGGTTCGCGTCCGGGCCGTTCTGGCAATCTTGGGTCGGCTCGGATGGCGTGGGAAGAGGGGTTTGCGTGTCGGACGCGGAGTTGACTGTCGCGGTGGCCGGACCGGTGGCAACCGTCGTGATCCACAACCCGGCTCGCCGGAACGCGATGACGGCGGCCATGTGGCGGCAGCTCCCCGAACTGCTCGACCGGCTGGAACCCGACCCCGAGGTGCGGGCTCTGGTGCTCACCGGCGCGGGCGACGCCTTCTGCGCGGGCGCCGACCTGGGTGATCTGGCCGAGCTGCTGGACGCCGGCGACACCAGCATCGCGGTCGCCGCCGAGGAGCGGCTGGCAAGCTTCGCCAAGCCGACGATCGCGGCGATCCGGGGCGCCTGCGTCGGGGGCGGCGCGCAGCTCGCGGTCGCCTGTGACCTGCGGATCGCCTCGGACGACGCCCGGTTCGGCGTACCTCCGGCCCGCCTCGGGCTGGTCTACCCGGCGCCGACGACGCGCCGGCTGGCGCGGCTGGTCGGGCCGTCGGCGGCGAAGCACCTGCTCTTCACCGCCGAGTTGATCGACGCCGAGCGGGCCCTGCGGATCGGCCTGGTCGACGAGGTGCTGCCGGGCGACCGCCTCGCCGAGCGGATGGACGACCTCACCGCGACGATCGCGCAACGGTCACCGCTGAGCGTCACCGCCGCCAAGGAGATCGTCGACGACCGCTCCGGGCCGGCCCGGATCGCCTGGTGGCACCGGAAGGTCGCGGACAGCGGCGAGGCCCGTGAGGGCGTGGCGGCCATGGCCGAACGTCGTACGCCCCGCTTCGCCTGGCGGCCGCCGACCGAGCGCTGAAGCTCGTGGCTTGATCCACTCGGTTTTCAGGAAGGCGGGATGTCCCGTGCGCCGGGACACCCCGATCTCCTGCAACCCGAGTCGATCTACGTCGTCGACGACCGCATCGGTAGGCCTGCGGGGCTGGATCCCGGTGCCGACTCGGCCCGGTAGCACCCACCCCCTCTTTCCCCTTTGCTCTGCTTCAGCGGAGGCGACAGCAACGGACTGTGAGTGTTGCCTCCGCTGAAGCAGAGCAAAGGACGTGTCCAGGTATCCGCGGACCCCGCGCGCCGGGTCGGTCACGCCTCGGTCGGGGTTCCATCCATTGCGATACCTCGATCCCGGGTGGTGCCCGCCGTGAGTCGTACGGCAGTCTGTCGGTCGTGCAGCGTGATCAGTTGCTTGCGGGCCGCTACCGGCTCCTGGAGCGTCTCGGCAGCGGCGGCATGTCGGCGGTCTACCGGGCGTACGACGAGGTGCTCGAACGGGACGTGGCGGTGAAGGTGCTCGTCGCCTCGGACCCCAACGCCCGTCAGCGGATCCGGGCCGAGGCCAAGGCGGCGGCCCGGCTGTCGCACCCGCACGTCACCAACGTCTACGACTTCGGCGAGTCGCCTCTCGACGGGGTTCAGGTGCCGTTCGTGGTGCTGGAACTGCTCAACGGCGACACCCTCGAAAGACGGCTGGTCGCCGGGCCGTTGCCACCACGCGCCGCGCTGCGGGTCTGTGCCGAGGTGGCGTCGGCCATCTCGGCAGCGCACGACCAGGGGTTGGTGCACCGGGACGTGAAGCCGGGCAACGTGATGCTCACCCCCACCGGCGCGAAGGTGCTCGACTTCGGTATCGCGGCGGCCGCCGGTGACTCCGAGATCGACTTCGACGGCCGGCTGCTCGGTACGCCCGCGTACCTCGCGCCGGAGCGGCTGGCGGCCGGCGAGGTCCTGCCGGCCTCCGACGTGTACGCGCTCGGCCTGCTCCTGCACCGGACGCTCACCGGTCGGTTGCCGTGGGCGGCCGAGACGCAGACCGGAATGCTCCGTGCCCACGTACACGTCGATCCGGATCCGCTACCCGAGATCGATCGGGTGCCCGCCGAGGTCCACCGGCTCTACCACTGGTGCCTCGCCCGCAACCCCGACGACCGGCCCCCGGCAGCCGAGGTGGCCCGCATCCTGCTCACCGTCGTCTCCGGGCTGGCCGGTGCAACCGCCGCCTCCAGCCTGGCGGCCGCCTCGGGGTCGGCCACAGCCTCCGGGCCGGCCGGTGCGGACAGGGCTGCCGGCGCGGACAGGGCTGCCGGCGCGGACAAAGCTGCCGGCGTGGACAGGTCGACCGCCCCGGACAGGGCTGCCGCCTCGGACAGGGCGGTCGCCGCTGGCTCGTCCGCTGCCCGCCCGGCCAAGGATGGTGACGCCGGGGCGAACGAGGCGCGCAAGGCCGCAGCGGGTGAGGACGCGGGGGCGGCCGACGGCGTGAACCGGGCTGCCTCCGACGCCCCCCGGCGACGGTCCTGGCGTCGGCGACGGGTGGCGCTGGTGGTCGGCGGCGCGGTGATGGCAGCGGTGGCGGTGGCCGGGTCGCTCGGCGACTACGGCGCGCGGCGGCACGACGGAACCACCCCACGAACCGGGATCGGGACGGGTGGCACCACCACCGTGGGCCTGCCGGAGACCGTGGCGCAACCGGAACCGTCCACTGTGCGTGCGCCCGCCGAACCGTCGGCTGGTTCTACGTCGGCCGCTCCCCGCCCTGGTCCCGGGGGCGGGGCCGGGCCGGGTCGCCCCTCGACCCCGGGTCAGCCGCCGCCGACGGTCGCGGCGACGGTCGCGCCCACGGGCGCGTCGCCGACTGCCGAGTCCCCGGGTGTCCCGGTGCGCGCCCAGGGCGGAACGGCCACCGTCCGCTGTGTCGGGGGATTGGCCGAACTGCTCACGGTCACCCCCGCGCCGGGTTACCAGGTGCCGCCGTACGACGCGGGGCCGGCGAAGCAGGTCACGGTCGAGCTGACCGCACCCGAGCACAGCAGCGAGATCCGGGTCCACTGCGCCGCCGGGCGGCCGAAGCCGAAGGTCACCGAGCGCGCCGCGTGACCGGGGCCGGCGGGTGCCGCGCCGGGGGCGTACCCCCGGACGCGGCCCCCCGTTCCCGCCGGCCGGTCGGTCACCGCCCCGCGAGCGACGCCCAGCCAGGGTTCACCGGCTCGCGGCGCAGCGGCATACCCGCCTCCGCCGGGGTCCGGTCACCCTTTCGCTGGTTGCAGCCGTAGCAGGCGGCGGTGGTGTTTCGCCACGTGTTCCGGCCACCCCGGGAACGCGGCAGGATGTGGTCGATGGTCGACGCCGGGCCACCGCAGTACGCGCAACAGCGGTCGTCGCGGCGCAGCACCCCGGCCCGGGACCAGGCCGGCCCGGAGTTGAACCGCCACCGGGTGACCACGTAGCGGACCAGCCGCACCACCCGGGGCAGCGGGAAGACGCCGATCACCCGATCGGGCTCTGCCTCGTGGATCTCGGCCACCCGTCGGCAGAGCATCCGGACGGCGTGCTGGACGGTGACCCGGTGCAACGGGCCGAGGTCGGCGTTGACGACGAGTACGGCATCCACCGGGACTCCTTTCTACAGTGGCGGCGGAAAGCGAAGAGCCGCCCGGTCCGGCGTTCGGGACGGGCGGCTCGGCGCGTACGGGTACGCGTCAGTCGGGCCGGCCCGCCCGGGGGTGTTCCGTCGTCACGACCTGCTCCCGCTGTGGTGGTTGACCTTGCGCGATCACGGTAGGTCCGCACGGGAGAGAGGGGCAACGTATTTCGATCGGCTGCCCGGCTCCTCGGGAGCACGCTGACGACGGGTACGGGTAGTGCTCCCGGCCGTGCGGCGGGCGTTCGTCAGGGGCTTGTCCAGCCGCAGTGCCATCCGCGCGGTGAGTTCGCTGTCCAGCAGCGGACGGTTGACCTCGCCGGCGACCGCCAGCGCGGGTCCCGAGACGGAGCGCCAGATGGCGGCCAGCCCGGCGCCCAGACCGAGCAGGGCCACGGCGGCCCGCGTGGTCGGCGAACCGGCCGCCGCTGCCGCGCTCACGCCGACCAGCGCGAAGAGCACCACCAGCAGCGGCACCAGCACCGGCCAGAAGATGCCCCGGGCGGCCTGGGCGACCAGCCGGCGGTCCCTGATGATCAGGTTCCGGGCGACCACCGCGTAGTCCTCCTCGTCGAGCAGGTCACGCGGATGCAGGCCGCCGGTGAGCACGCCGCGCCACAGGTCGCCCTGGTTGCGCAGTTCGCGGCTCAGCTCGGCGGGCTCCGGTTCGGTCGGGTCACCCCGGCCGGCCCGTTCCACCGCTACCGCCCAGGCGGCCAGCGACCGGCGGACCACCGCGGCCGAGTACGGCGGGAGAACGCTGGCCAACTCGTCCAACCACCGGGTGATCTGGATCTGTCGACCATCGAAGCGGCGCAGGAGTTGGGCGGCGTCGCCGGGCCGGACCGTGTCGGCCAGGGACCGGCCCAGCCGGTAGGCGAGTCCGACCCGGAGGTTGGTGGCCATCGCCCAGCGCAGCACGTCCACGTTGAGGTCGTCGAGGGCGAGCAGCAGCGGCTCGGTGCCGACCAGGTCCGGCCGTTCCAGACCGGGAGGGCGTTCCAGATCGGGAAGGCGGTCCAGGTCGGGCAGTCGCGTGCGGGCGGCGGACGTGTCGGGCAGCGACCCGGTGTGCCGGGTGAGCGCCGAGATCTGGGCCAGCGCGACGTCGACGCCGTCGAGGTACATCCGCATCCGGCGAGGGAAGGACATCTCGGTCAGGTTGGAGAGCTTGGCCGGTGGGTGGATCGGCGTGGTCGGCCCAGGTTCGGCGTGTTGCCCGTGGTGGTAGGCGTCCGCCATCCACCAGCCCAGCCGGAGGGCGGTGACGACACAGGCGCGCTCGTCACGGATGAGGGGGTACGCGTCGTCGCGGACGGCCTCCTCGGCCGGCCGTCCGTCCGCTGCGCCAGCGCGGTGCAGTGGTGACATCGCCGCTGCCCTCCCGCCCGGTCGATCGACGGATGATCAACCGAGCGTACGGCAGCGTACCGTCGCTTATGTCGCTTTTGATCGGTTTGGGGCTGCTCGCCCGGCCAGCAGCCCACGCGGGCGGACGGAGCGCACCGGCTCGGTCGCGGCGCCCTGAGCCCGCAGGATGTGGTTCGCCGCGATGATCCCGGTGGCCGCCGAGCGTTCCATCAGCGCGCTCGGGAAGTCCGTCGCGATCCCGTCGCCCGCCAGGTAGACACCGGCGGCCTCGGTGCGGACCCCCGGACGCCAGGCGTGACTGCCCGGGGTGAACGCCGGGGCCTGCGCCTCCACCCGGGCGCGCAGTTCCCGGACCCGCAGGTCGGCCGCCTCCGGCCAGAGCGTCACCAGCTCGCGGCGCATCCGCTCGGCCAACTCCTCGGCGGGCACACCGGGCTCACAGGCGTACGCGTGCAACTCGACGACCGAACCGCCGGTGCGGTGCGCCCAGCGCCGCGACTCGTTCTCCAGCCGGTGGTACAGCGTCACCGAGTCCAGTGTGGGCTGCCGGGACACCCCGCTGAACACCGCCCGGTCGGCGGCGACGTCACCGTCGCACCAGTACCGCGCCACCGCGTACGGCGGGCCGGGCCGGCCGAAGCGGGGCATGCGTGCCGCCAACTCCGGTGCGCCGGCGACCAGGTCGGGGGAGGCCCCCACCAGCGCGGCGAGCGCGGGCGGATCGACCGCCAGCACCACGTGCGCGGCCCGGTGGTCGCCGCCGTCGGTGGTCGTCACCCGCCAGCCGTCGCCGTCCCGGTGCACCCCCGTCGCGCCGGAGCGGGTGAGCACCCGACCGCCGTGCTTCTCCACGTGCCGGGTCAGCGGCTGCCAGATCGCCGTCGCATAGTCCTCGTCCGGGCAGTCGAAGGCCAGCCCCTCCGGATTGCCCAGCAGGTAGAAGTGGAACTGGGCGACCATCTCGGCCGCCGACATCTCCGCCTCGTGGTTGAAGAACGAGTGGGAGAAGACCTCGAACAGCATCGCGCGCGCCCGGTCCGGCAACCGCAGCGACGCCAGCAACTCGTCGGCCGTGGTCTCGTCCAGTTCGGCGTAGGTGCGGACCGGATCGTAGGTGAGCAGCGGCAACGCCGCGTCCCGGTCCATCGACCGCAGGTCCGCCAGGCGCAGGCTGGGACTACGCAACAGCAGCGCCAGCAGGTTCGCCGGAGGCGCGGGGGGCAGCCGGCCGAACTCCTCGGTCGGCCACTGTGCGCTCAGGATCGGATAGCCCGGGACCGGTTTGAGAAAGCCCAGGCCGGGCTCGACGCGCCGGAGGATCGACCGCCAGTTGTAGTACTGCCGGAAGAACGCGTGGAAGCCGTGCTCGTTCTGCTGCTCCCCGTCGGGCAGGGCCTCCGGCCAGGCGCCCAGCCGTCCACCGATGGTCGACGCCGCCTCCAGCACGGTCACGTCCACCCCGCGTTCGGCGAGCACCACGGCCGCCGACATGCCGGCGATGCCCGCGCCGACCACGACCGCCGCGACCGGTCGCGGCACGCGGGCGGCGCCACCACCGCCGGGGTCCACCTCATGCTGGCGTACGCCGATGAGCCGACCCACCACACGCGACAGCGCCACGGGCACCTCCCTCGTCTGCCGCCAGTCTCCTACGGCAGGCAGCGCGGCGCCCGGTCGGACGCGGGCCAGACGTACTCCAGATCGTCGGGCGTGTCGGTGCCGAAGATCGGGGCGTAGTGCGTCGGGTCCTTGCGCAGCAGGGAGGAGCGGTGGCTCAGGTGCAGGTCGTCCCGGCCGAGCCACGGTGGCAGGTCACCGGCACGGGCCAGCTCGTCCTGGGTCCGTACGACACCTGCCCCGCACGCGGCGGCGAGGTCGACGGCCAGCGTGGTGGCGCAGGTGTCCGCCCGGCCCGGCTCGGTCCAGACGGCGCACATGTCCAGCCCGTACCGGGTCAGCGCCTCCTCGTACCCGGCCCACATCTTCACGGCCGGGTGGTTGCGCCACCCGTATCCCGGCCAGGTGAGCCCGCGCAACACCTGGATGGCCTCCACCCGCTGCTTGCCCAGCCGCTTCTGGTCCAGCGCGCGGGCGCTGGCCAGAAAGTCCGGGTACGGGAGGAAGGTCTGCATGGCAGGTGCTCTACCCACGGCCCGGGTCGGCATGCCTGCCCGGGACGATCCGGGTGGGGTCGCCCAGGGTGATCGTGCTGGTTACGATCCGGGCATGGCGGAACCGTGGCGGAACCGGGCGCGACGGGCGGTCGAGTGGAACTGGCGGCTCCGCTCCGCCGGCGACCCGCGTCCGCACTACGTGATCTGTGGCCGGGACGCCCTGGCCTACTACGTGGCCCGCGCGCTGCTCGAGTCCGACCTGCCCGTGGGCGGCGCACGGGTCACCGTCGTGGTGCCGGAGCGCTACCGCAGCAACGGTCCGGACGTGGCGAGCCTGCGCGGCGTCCGCGTGATCCGTTCGGAACGCCTGGACGTGGCGACCTTCGAGGCCGCCGGTCTGGCCGGGGCGACCGGGTTGGCCCTGCTGCACCAGGACGACGTGGGCAACCTGCACGCCGCGCTCTGCGCGCAGGCCGTCGACCAGCAGGTCCGCCAGGTGCTGCGGATGTTCAACGGCACCCTCGCCGACGGCGTCCGCAAGCTGATCAGGGCGCCCGTCGAGGTGCTCTCCGACGCCGAGATGGCCGCCCCGGCGTTCGTGGCCGCCGCGCTCGGCGAGGTCGACCCCAGCTCCTTCCAGCACCGGGACAAGACGTTGCGGGTGGCGCGGCGTGCCGACGTCCGGACGCAGGACGTGGTGTGCGCGCTGGCCCGCCCCGACGGGCGGCAGGGGATGGAGTTGCTGCCGGCCGAGCAGGCCGGCGCGGACCTGGTGCTCGCCGAGGCGACCGGTCAGCCGCCGGGCACCGAGGTCGCCGCGCGGCGGCTGGTCCGGGCCCGGCGTCGACGCCGGCCGGTCACGATGCTGCTGGGGGCGGTACGCGGCTTCGCGACCCGCAAGATCGGCATTGCGGTGATGCTGGTGCTCGCCGTGATCGTGGTGCTCGGAGCGCTGATCTCGCGCACCGAGGGCGTCTCTCCGTTGGAGGCGCTGTACCTGACCCTGGTCACCACCCTCAGCGGCGCCGACCCGGACACTGCCAAACCGGCCGGCGCGCAGATCATGCAGGTGGTGCTCAACCTGGCCGGGCTCGCGCTGATCCCGTTGATCACCGCCGTCGTCGTGGACGGCATCGTCAACGCCCGTCTCGCCCTGCACACCGGTCTGCTGCAACCGGCCCGCGCCGGGCACGTCGTGGTGATCGGCCTCGGTAACGTCGGCACACGGGTGATGGCCCAGCTGCGCGAGTACGACGTCGAGGTCGTCGCGATCGACAAGGACCCGGCACCACGTGGCGCGGCCCTGGCCCGTCAATTGGAAGTCCCGCTGGTCGTCGGCGACGCCGCGCTGCCCGAGACCCTGGTCGCCGCGTCGGTGGCGGACTGTCAGGCACTGGTGGTGGCGTCCACCGACGACGTCGCCAACCTGGAGGCGGCGCTGGCCGCCCGCGACCTCCGCGACGACCTGCGGGTGGTGCTGCGGCTCTTCGACGGTGACTTCGCCGAGCGGGTGGAGGAGACCTTCGCGCTCGGGGTGTCCCGATCGGTCTCCTACCTGGCCGCCCCGGCCTTCATCGGCGCGCTCACCGAACGCGCGGTCATCACCACCATCCCGGTCGACCGGCACGCGCTGCCGGTCGCCGAGGTGCCGGTCGCCGCCGGCTCCGAGCTGGACGGTCGTCCGCTGGACACCGTCAACCGGGACGGGCAGGTCCGGCTCATCGCCCGGACCCCCGCCGGCGCGGCGAAGACGATCTGGTGGAAGGACCTCGACCCCCGCCAGGTGATCTTCGCGGGCGACCGGCTGACGGTCGTCGCCCGCCGACGCGGGTTGGACTGGCTGACGCGCCAGTGCGCCCCGCCCCTCGCGGCCCACCCGGTGTCACCGTCCCGCCCGCCAACCGTCGGGGCTGTTTCGCCGGCCCAGGGTGGGGGCGTCGACAGGTGGCCCGGCCAGCCGACTGACGACGCTCGCATCCCGGACGAACCTGACTCCCGCGCCACGCGACCAGGCTGATCGTCCAGCCTCTGCGCGACAATCCATGGCATGCGTTTCCGCGTCCTGGGGCCGACCCAGGTGCTGGCAGCCGACGGGCGCGAGATTCCCGTGGGCGGCCCTCGCCTGCGCGCGCTGCTGACGATCCTCCTGCTCGACGCGGGACACGTCGTCTCCGCCGACCGGCTGATCGACGGCCTGTACGGCGAACACCCGCCCCGAGGCGCCGCCAACGCGCTCCAGTCCCAGGTGTCGCGGCTACGTCAGGTGCTGCCCGCCGAGCAGAACCCGGTCGAGTTCCACCCGGCCGGCTACCGCCTCGCCGTGGATCGCGAGGAGGTTGACGCGTACCGGTTCGAGCGACTGGCCGAGGCCGGGCGGCGCGCGCTCGCCGGCGGTGACTGGGCCCGAGCGGCGGCCGTGTTGCGCACGGCGCTGAAGCTGTGGCGTGGCCCGGCCCTGGCCGATGTGCCGGGCGCACTCGGGCAGGCGGCCCGGCTGAACGAGCTACGGCTGGCCGCGATCGAGGACCGGGTCGACGCGGACCTGGCGTTGGGCGCGTCGGCCGCGCTGGTCGCGGAGCTGCGGGAGTTCGTCGTCGCGCATCCGCTGCGGGAGCGGTCACGGGGGCTGCTCATGCGTGCCCTGTCCGCGTTGGACCGGCCGGCGGAGGCGCTGACCGAGTTCGAGGACGCCCGGAGCACGTTGGCCGAGCAACTCGGCGCCGACCCGTCGGCGGAGCTGGCCGCGATCCACCTCGCGGTGCTGCGGGGTGAGGAGAGCGGGTGGACCCGACGGGCGCTGCCGAGCCAGCTCACCACGTTCGTCGGGCGGGACGAGGAACTCACCCGCGTCGGCGCTCTGCTCGGCGAGCGCAGGTTGGTCACCCTCATCGGTCCCGGGGGAGCGGGTAAGACCCGGTTGGCGATCGAGGCAGCCGGCCGCCTGGACGGGGAGGTCCGCTTCGTCGAGCTGGCCGGGTTGACCGACGGTTCGGACGTACCGCAGGCGGTGTTGAGCGCGCTCGGCCTGCGCGACGCGGGCCTGCGCGCCCCGGCCGAGCCGGGTCGGCAACCCGCCGACCGGCTGGTCGAGGCGCTCGCCGAGCGCCGGCTGCTGGTGGTCCTCGACAACTGCGAACACGTCGTCGCCGACGCCGCCCGGCTGGCCGCCCGGTTGCTGGGCGCGTGCCCGGGGCTGCGTGTCCTGGCCACGAGCCGCGAGCCGCTCGGGTTGGCCGGCGAGGCGTTGTGCCCGCTGTCCGGGCTCACCCTGCCGCCGGTCGGCACGCAGGAGGCGGACGTTCACGACTACGCCGCCGTGCGTCTCTTCGCCCAGCGGGCCGAGGACGTCGCACCCGACTTCGCCGTCACGCCGGCCAACCTCGGCACGGTGCTGCGGATCTGCCGCACCCTCGACGGTCTGCCGTTGGCGATCGAGCTGGCCGCCGCACGGCTGCGCGCGTTGCCCGTCACCGAGGTGGCCGCCCGCCTCGACGATCGATTCCGGCTGCTGTCGATGGGCAGCCGGGCCGCGTCGCCGCGACACCGCACCCTCCGGGCCGTGGTGGAGTGGAGTTGGGACCTGCTCGGCGACGCCGAACGCAGAATGGCCCGACGACTGACCGTCTTCGCCGGCGGTACGACGCTGGAAGCCGCCGAGCGGGTCTGCGACCTGCCGAACGTGGACTTCGTGGAGGCGCTGACGAGCCTCGTCGACAAGTCCTTCGTGGAGATGACCGGTGGTCGGTACCGGATGTTGGAGACGGTCCGTGCCTTCTGCGCCGAGCGTCTCGCCGAAGCGGGTGAGGCCGACGACCTGCGGCGTGCGCACACCGCGTACTTCCTGGAGTTCGCCTGGACCGCCAGCGACCACCTCCGGCGTCCGGAGCAGCTGCACTGGTTGCGACGGCTCGACGCCGAACGGGACAACCTGCACGCCGCGCTGCGCCGTGCCACCGTGGCCGGTGACGCGGCCGACGCGGCCGGCATGGTCGCGGCGCTGTCGTTCTACTGGTGGCTGCGCGGCATGCGCGGGGAAGGAGCCCGGCTGGCCGCGGACGTCCTCGGACTACTCGGCACCGAAGCACCTGCCGGGCTGCGCGAGGAGTACGCGCTCTGCGTCTACAACGCCTCGCTCAGCGGATCCGGGCAGCTGGACTCGCTGGGTACGCAGCGTTCGGTCATCCGCAGTCTCGACCGGCCGCCACGCCAACCCTTCCTGCTGTATCTGTCGGGGATCTCGGCCGGGCCGCCGTCCGGCGGATCCGAGCACGTCAAAGAGCTGATGCGGGAGCTGCGGCGGCTGGTCGGCGCGGACCTGTGGATCAACGCGTTGGGCGCGATGGGGAGCGGCTCGGCGCAGATGTGGAGTGGTCGGTGGGACCAGGCCGGGACGGAACTGGAGATCGCGCTCGACGGTTTCCGGCGGGCCGGGGACCGCTGGGGCTCCATGATCACTCTGGGCGCGCTCGGCGAACTCGCGGCCCGGCGCGACGATCCGGAGGCGGCGGGCACCCACATGGACCAGGCCATGAGGCTGGCCGAGGAACTCGAATCAGTCGTCGACCAGGCCGACATGCTGCGTACCCGGGGCGAGATCCGGCTGCGCGCCGGTGACCTCGTCGCGGCGCGCGACGACTTCGCCGCCGCCCTGCTCCTCGCGCAGCGCAGCGGCGCACCGGAGTTCGTCTCCGCCGCCCGGCTCGGCCTCGCCCAGGTGGCACGACTGAACGGTGAGCTGGCCGAGGCGCGAAGACTCTGCGAAGCGGCGTTGACCGGCGGCCTGACCGGCTGGTACGTCGGCGAAGCCACCCGGGCGGAGATCATCTTCGTGCTGGAACAGATCATCGAGGCGGAGAAGGCCGGGCCTGGTGCGCCGCCGTCAGTGGACCGTGCGTGATCCGTCAGCGGGCCGCCGCACCGTCGGGGCATGACGACATTCGAAGTGGTCGCCGAAGGGCTGGGCAAGCGGTATGGCCCGACCCGGGCGCTGGACTCGTTCGACCTGGCCGTTCCGACCGGCACCGTCTACGGGCTGCTCGGCCCCAACGGCGCGGGCAAGACGACGGCGGTACGGATCCTCGCCACGCTGCTGCGTTTCGACGCTGGCCGGGCCAGCGTGGCCGGGTACGACGTGCTGCGCCAACCGGACGAGGTGCGCGCCCGGATCGGGCTGACCGGGCAGTACGCGGCGGTCGACGAGACCCTCAGCGGCCGGCAGAACCTGGAGCTGTTCGGCCGGCTGTTCCGCCTCGGCCGCCGGGCGGCCCGTCAACGCGCCGACGAGCTGCTGGAACGGTTCGGGTTGCGGGACGCGGCGGGTCGCTCCGCCGGTGAGTACTCGGGCGGGATGCGGCGGCGGCTGGACCTCGCCGCCAGTCTGATCCGTACCCCGCGGGTGCTCTTCCTCGACGAACCCACGACCGGTCTGGACCCGCGCAGCCGCAACCAGGTGTGGGACCTGGTTCGCACTCTGGTTGCGGACGGGACCACGGTGCTGCTCACCACGCAGTACCTGGAGGAGGCCGATCAGCTCGCCAACCGCGTCTCGGTGATCGACGCCGGGCGGGTGGTGGCCGAGGGCTCGCCGGACGAGCTGAAGGCGATGACCGGCGGTGACCGGGTCGAGGTGGTGGTCCGCGACGCTGCCGCCCTGAGCCGGGCGGCCCGGGTCATCGCGTCGGTTTGCGGCGCTGAACCCGAGGTCGACCCGGAGGTCCGTCGGCTCAGCGTCCCGGTGGCCGACCGGGTCGCCGGCCTGGTCGACGTCGTGCGCGCGTTGGATGACGCCGGAGTCGCGGTCGAGGACATCGGGCTGCGGCGCGCGACGCTGGACGAGGCGTTCCTGTACCTGACCGGGCACCGGACCGACGAGGCTCGCGAGCCCGTCGGGGTGGGACGAGAGGCGGATCTGGCATGACGGCAGCGGTGGTGGACGGTTGGACGATGACCAGGCGGAACATGATCCACGTGGTCCGCGCGCCCGAGGAGCTGATCCTCTACTTCTCGCTGCCGATCATGTTCGTGCTGGTCTTCGGCTACGTGTTCGGCAGCGGTATGCAGGTGGCCGGCGGTGGCAACTACCGCGAGTTCCTGCTGCCCGGTGTCTTCGTGATGACGATGCTGTACGGCCTGGGCGCCACCGCGACCGGCGTGGCGATGGACCTCAGTCGGGGTGTCGTCGACCGGTTCCGGTCGATGCCGATGGCCCGGTCCGCCCTGATGACCGGTCGCAGCGCGGCCGACCTGCTCCGCGCGCTGCTGGAGATGTCCACCCTGCTGGTCTGCGGCCTGCTCGTCGGGTGGCAGTGGCGACAGGGTGTCGGCAAGGCCCTGCTCGCAGTCGGGCTCCTGCTGCTGCTCCGCACCGCGATCACCTGGGCCGGGATCTATCTGGCGCTGCTGGTCCGTAACCCGGACACGGTCGGCGTGATCGTCTTCCCGGCCGCGTTCCCGCTCAGCGCCATCTCCAACGTCTTCGTGTCGCCCGAGCTGATGCCGCCGGTCATCGGGGCGATCTCGGAGTGGAACCCGTTGTCGGCCACCGTCGCGGCGACGCGGGAGCTGTTCGGCAATCCGGGACTGGGTGGCGACTCCTGGCCGGCGGAGCACGCCCTGCTGTTGGCGGTGCTGTGGCCGGTGCTCCTGATCGCCACCTTCGCCCCGCTGGCGGTGCGTCGTTACCGGCGGTTGAGCCGCTGACCGGGCCGTCGGTGGCCCGCCCCTAGCGCGTACCAGGCGATGCCGGCGGCGAGCACGCCGAACCCGGCGACGACACTGCCGAGGGGCAGGTTGACCGCGAGCACCAGGCAGCCGACCAGCCCCAGGGCGGCGAGCACCCGGACCGGCGACCGCCGGTCCGGGTCCCGGCCCAACGTGAGCGCCGCCGCGTTGGTGATCGCGTAGTAGACCAGCACCGTGCAGCTGGAGAAGCCGATCGCCTGGCGTACGTCACCGAGCAGCACCACCACGATCACCACGGCGGCCACCGCCACCTCGGCGCGGTGCGGTACCCGGCGCACGGGGTGCACGGCAGCCAGCGCGCCGGGCAGGTCGTGGCGGCGGGCCATCGCGAGCGTGGTCCGGCCCACCCCGGCGACCAGGGACAACAGCACCCCGACGACGGCGATGGTCGCCCCGGCGCGGACCACCCAGGCCAAGCCGGGCAGCCCGGCGGCGGTCACCACGTCGACCAGGGGCGCCGCGGACCCGGCCAGCCGGTCGGCGCCCAGCACGCCGAGCGTGATCACGGCCAGGACCAGGTAGATCGCCAGCACCGCCCCCAGCGCCAGCGGCACCGCCCGGGGAATGGTCCGCTCCGGGTCGCGCACCTCCTCGCCGAGCGTGGCGATCCGCGCGTACCCGGCGAAGGCGAAGAACAGCAGCCCGGCGGCGGTGAGCACACCTCGCGCGGAGCCGCCGGTATCGGTCAGCCGGTCCAGGTGCACCGGCCCGCCCACCAGACCGACGGCCGCGACGAGGGTCAGCACGGCGAGCACCAGCGCGACGAGCGCCTTCGTGGCGGTGGCCGTCTTACCGATGCCGCGCAGGTTCACGGCGGTCACCGCGAGGACCGCGCCGACGGCGACCAGCCGGGTCTGCCCCGGCCACAGGTACGCACCGATGGTCAGCGCCATCGCCGCGCAGCTCGCCGTCTTGCCGACCACGAACCCCCAGCCCGCCACGAATCCCGCCAGCGGGCCGAGGCGCTCACGGCCGTACACGTAGGTGCCGCCGGACTCCGGGTAACGGGCCGCCAGCCGCGCGGAGCTGGTCGCGTTGCAGACGGCGACGAAACCGGCGAGCACCAGCGCGGGCAGCAGGCCGGCGCCTCCGGCCGCCGCCGCGGCCGGGGCGAAGACCACGAAGACGCCCGCGCCGAGCATCGAGCCCAACCCGATGACAACCGCATCGGGTACGCCCAGCCGCCGCGCCAGTCGATCCACGAGCCGAAATCCTAGGGGTACGACGTGAACGGGCGGTCCCACTCACGTAACCGGCCGGGGAGCGGCAGATCGTCCCACGGCACCCGGTACAGCAGCCGGTCCAGGAAGAGGCCGAGCAGCAGCGCCGCGACGCCGTCGGTGAGCCAGTGGAAGTTCAGGTATGTCGTGGTGACCAGCAGGATCGCCGGCGGTGCGAAACGGATCAGGCGGTACACACTCGGGTGCAGTCGCCCGGCCGTCAGCGCGGTCAGCAGCACGGCGATCACCCCGTACCAGACGATCGCGTTGGCGACGTGCCCCGACGGATAGGAGAGGTCGTACTCGGTGGGCGGCAGGTCGTTGAAGATCCGGACCGAGTGAGCCGGCGGCAGATCCGAGCTGGGCGCCGCCCGATCGGTCACGATCTTGAGCGGGCCGACCGTCAGGTACAGCAGCACGAACGCCGCCGCCAGCAGCAGCAGTGGCCGAACCGTGCGGGAGCGCCACGCGACCGCCAGCCCGAGTGCCCCGGCGATCGGCATCAGCAGCCAGCCGCCCTGACCGAGGAAGTTAAACACCCGCGCCGTCCAGTAGATCGGCGCCGGGTGATGGGCGTAGGCCCATTCGCGGACCGCGAGGTCCAGCCCGAGCAGCGCCCCGTTCGCCAGCGCCAGGGTCACCGCCCCGAAACCGGCCAGCAGGAGGGCGTCGAACCACCAGCCGGCCGGGCGGACGGGCCGAAGCCGCAGGTCACGTCGTACACCCGTGGGTTTGAGCACGCGACCACGCTACCGGCCCGGCGCGAGACCGGGATGTGCGGCGCTGTGGGCCCAACCACGATGTGCGGCGGAGGCGGGGGGTTACCCGTCATGCTTGTCCCCGTGCGGATCACGTCTGCCCTCGTCGACCCGGCGCTGCTCGACCTGCCCTGGTCGACACCGCTGGAAGAGTGGCCTGCCCAGCACCTGGTGGCTCTGCCGCAGGGCATCTCCCGGCACATTGTCCGGTTCGTCCGGTTGGGCGACTACGTGTACGCCTTCAAGGAGACCCGCGAGCGGATCGCCGAGCGGGAGTACGACCTGCTGCGGGCCTTGGAGCGGATCGACTTCCCGTCGGTGGAGGCGGTGGCGGTCGTCGCCGACCGGCAGGCCGACGACGGGGAGCCCCTCGAATCGGTGCTGATCACCCGGCACCTCCAGTTCTCGCTGCCGTACCGGGCGCTCTTCTCGCACACCCTGCGGCCGGAGACGATGAGCCGGCTGCTCGATGCGCTCGCGGCGCTGATCGTGCGGATGCACCTGACCGGCTTCTTCTGGGGTGACTGCTCGCTGTCGAACACGCTGTTCCGTCGGGACGCGGGGGCCTTCGCCGCCTACCTGGTCGACGCGGAGACGGGTGCGCTGCACAACTCGCTCTCCAACGGGCAGCGCGGCGAGGACCTGGAGATCGCCCGGGTGAACATCTTCGGGGAGGCGTTGGACCTGCAGGCCGCCGGCCTGCTGCACGAGTCCATCGACCCGGAGGTGGTCTGCGAGGAGGTCGTGCAGCGCTACGAGCGGCTGTGGCACGAGATCACCTACGAGCAGGCGATCGAGCGACAGGCGCGGCACGACATCGAGGGACGGATCCGTCGCCTCAACGACCTGGGATTCGACGTGGCCGAGGTGGCCATGTCGAGCGCCGCGGACGGGCGTTACCTGGTCCGGCCGAAGGTCGTCGACGCCGGCTACCACACGCGACGGCTGCTGCGGCTCACCGGTCTGGACGCCGAGGAGAACCAGGCCCGCAAGCTGCTCAACGACCTGGACGCCTACCGCGCGGAGAGCGATCTGACCGACGAGCAGCAGGCGGCGCACCGCTGGCTCACCGAGGTCTTCGAGCCGGTGGTCCGGGCCGTGCCCGCGCACCTACGGCGCAAGTTGGAGCCGCAGGAGCTGTTCGCGCAGATCATCGAGCACAAGTGGCTGCTCTCCGAGCAGGCCGGCCGGGACGTGGGAATGCGACACGCGGTCCAGTCGTACCTGTCCGACGTGCTGGTGCACCGCCCCGACGAACAGGCCATCCTCGGCGTCGACGTCCCCAGCCTGAGCTGAGGCCCGTCCAACAGGGCTGGCGTCACGGCCGACGGGCTGACGTCACGGTCGGGCTGCGCCGCGAGAGGTACCAGGCCCCTTCCTCACGCCCTGTCGAGCTGCCCCGGATGTGGGGCGCGACGTGTCGGGTCGAGTTGCTGCCGGTGCTGTCGAGCTGCCCCGGATGTGGGGTGGGACGTGTCGGGTCGAGTTGCTGCCGGTGCTGTCGAGCTGCCCCGGATGTGGGGTGGGACGTGCTGGGTTGAGTTGGCTGCTGCTGCCGCTGCCGGGTTCGGTTTCGGTGCCCCCGCCCGCCCCGTATCTGGGGCAGCTCGACAGGCTCTCCAACAGGCATGCGCAGGCCTCGCCGGAAGGCGGGACCCGCGTCACTCCACCCAGGAACCGCCGCGCAGCACCCGTACCACGTTGAGGTCGTCGTCGAGCACGACCAGGTCGGAGCGGAGACCCACCTGGAGGGCGCCGACGCGGTCGCCCAGGCCGATCGCGCGGGCCGGGGTGGTCGCCGCCATCCGGGCGGCGTCGGCCATCGGGATTCCGGCGTGCACGGCGTGCCGCAGCGCCGCGTCCATGGTCAGCGTGCTGCCGGCGATCGCGCCGTCGCGGGCGAGCCGGGCCACCCCGTCGGCGACGGTCACCGCCTGCCCGCCCAGCTCGTACTCGCCGTCGGCCATCCCGGCGGCGGCCATCGCGTCGGTGATCAGCGCGGCCCGGTCGGGGCCGGCGGTCGTGGTGGTGAAGGCCAACATGCCGTCGTGCAGGTGTACGCCGTCGGCGACCAGTTCGCAGACCACGGTGGACGCGTCGAGCAGGGCCACCACCGGGCCCGGTTCGCGGTGGTGCACCGGACGCATGCCGTTGAACAGGTGCGTACCCACGCTAGCCCCGGCGGCGATCGCGGCCCGGGTCTGCTCGTAGGTGGCGTCGGTGTGACCCACGGCGGCCACCACGCGCTGCGCGGTGAGCAGCTTGATCGCCTCCAGCGCGCCGTCGCGCTCCGGGGCGAGGGTGACCATGCGGACCGCGCCGTGGCCCAGCTCGATCAGCTCGGAAAGCTCATCCGTGGAAGGGTCCCGGAGGTACTCGGGGTTCTGCGCGCCGCAGCGGGCGGTGGAGAGGTAGGGGCCCTCGAAGTGGACCCCCGCCAGCACGCCCTCGTCGACCAGCGGCGCGAACGCCTCGGTGGCCGAGCGCATCACCGTGAAGGGCGCGCTGACCAGGCTGGCCAGCAGCGTGGTGGTGCCGTGTCCCAGGTGGAAGGCGGCCGCCGCGCGGGCCTCGGCGGCGTCCCCCGTGGTGAAGGTGTGCCCGCCGCCGCCGTGCGTGTGCATGTCGACGAAGCCCGGCAGGATCCAGTGCCCGTCGCGGACCGACGGATATTCGGCCACCGCGGTGATCCGTTCACCGTCCCACTCGACGCAGCCCTGCCGGATGACACCGGTCGGGGTCACCACTCGGCCGTTCACCCGTTCGGTCATCGTTCCTCCAGTTGGTCAAGCACGGTCGGCGGTCAGGGTGTCCAGCGCGAGCAGGGCGGCCCCCAGGCAGCCGGCCTCGTCGCCGAGGGCGGCCGCGACGAGCTGCGGCTCACGGTGGAAGGTCATCCGCTCGTGCAGCGCAGCCCGGAGGGGAACGAGCAGCAGGTCGCCCGCCTGGGCGAGTCCGCCGCCGAGCACGATCGTCGTCACGTCGAACAGTGCCTGCCCGGTGGCCAGGCCGTCGGCGAGCGCCTCGACGGCCGAACGCCAGACCTCGGCGGCGAGTGGTTCGCCGGCCGCCGCCCGTTGGGCGACGGCGGCAGCCGTCACCGGAGCGTCGGGCCGGCCGTCGGCCAGCTCCGCGTAGCGTCGGCCGATCGCGGACGCCGACGCGACCGCCTCCAGGCAGCCGGGCCGCCCGCATCCGCACCGCGGACCGTCGGGTCGGACCATGATGTGGCCGATCTCGCCGGCCGCGCCGTGCGCGCCGACGGCGGCCACACCGCCGACGACGTGCGCGGCGGCGATGCCGGTGCCGATCGCCACGAAGAGCACGTGGTCGGCGCCGCGTCCGGCTCCGAGCCGGGCCTCGGCGAGGCCACCGACGCGCACGTCGTGGCCGAGCGCGGTGGGCAGCCCGAGCCGTCGCACCGCCAGGTCCCGCAGCGGTACGTCCCGGAAGCCCACGTTCGCCGACCACACCGCCACCCCGCGCGCCTCGTCCACCACGCCGGGGACCGCGATGCCGATGGCGACCGGGGTGAAGCCGTCGGCGCGGGCCTTGTCGGCCAGCCCTTCGGCGACGCCGAGGATGGTGTCGACCACGGCGGCCGGCCCGCGCGCGGCGTCGGTGGGGTGTCGTTCGGTGCGTACCGCCACGCCGTCCGGCCGGACCAGGGCGCACTTCATGCCGGTGCCGCCGACGTCCAACGCCACGACCACCCGGTCGTCGCGCCCGGCACCGCTCACGCCAGTACCACTGACCGGGACAGGTGTCGCGGCGCGTCCGGGTCGAGGCCACGGCTGGTCGCCAGGGCGACCGCGAACCGCTGGGCCAGGATCAGGTCGGCCATCGGGTCGACCGGGGTACGACCGGCCGACCAACTCCCGAGCACCGTGCGCCAACCATGCGTGCGGCTATGGACGAAGGCGGCGCCGGTGGCGGCGACGTCCTCGGGCAGCCCGTCGGGCAACTCGCCGAACGCCCAGACCAGCCGACCCGGGGCGGCGACCGAGATGGGGCCGTGCCGGTAGTCCATCGCCGGGTACGCCTCGGCCCAGAAGGTGGCCGCCTCCCGGCACTTGAGGGCGGCCTCCTGGGCGAGGCCGACCGTCCAGCCTCGACCCAGGAAGGTGGCCTGCTCGATCGTGGCCGGGTCGATCGGCAGCGGGGAACGCACCGCCACCTCGGCGTCGGCGGCGAGCGCGGTCATCGGGTCGCCGAGGTTCGCCCGGAGCAGGGCCAGCGCGGTCGTCGCGAAACGGGTCTGCACCACCGAGCGCTCGTCGGCGAAGGCCATGGTCACCGCGGTGGCGGCCAGGTCGACGGCGGGCGCCGCCGGGTCACCGACGATGACGGTGGTGGGCGTATGCCCGCGCAGCGCGGCGAGCAGTTCCAGCACCTCGGTGGTGGTGCCGGAGCGGGTGATCGCGATGAGCCGGTCGTAGCGGCGGCCGGCGGGGAACTCGGACGCCTGGAAAGCGTCGGTCTCCCCCTGGCCGGCCTGCTCGCGGCGGGCCGCGTACGCCATGGCCATGAACCACGACGTGCCGCAACCGACGACGGCGACCCGCTCGCCGGGGCGCGGAAGATCGTCGCGTACGGCGTCGGACAGCGACGCGGCCTCCCGCCAACAGTCGGGTTGACTCGCGATCTCCGCGTCCACGTACGCCATGGGTAACTCCTCGCAGGGCCGACCTGTCTGCGCAATACGGCTCGTAAGGGCCGTATTTCGCGCGTTATTCTGCGCGAACCGAGGTGGTCGTGGCAACCGGCCGGCCGATCGCGCAGGCCAGTCTTTTGCGCCAGCCTAGTTTCGCGCACTAGTGTGCACGCAATCAATCACCGACCGTGCAGTTACTGGGAGGGCCCCCGAGGTGGACCGGTACGCCAGATGGAACGCCCTGCTGGAGATGCTGACCGACAACGGTCGGGTCAGCGTCGAGGCGGCCGCCGAGCGGCTGGACGTCTCCCAGGCGACCATCCGGCGTGACTTCGACCAGCTCGCCCAGCAGCAGATGATCACCAGAACCCGAGGTGGCGCGGTCGCCAACGGTGTCTCGTACGACCTGCCGCTGCGCTACAAGACGGCCAAGCACTCGGCCGAGAAGCAGCGGATCGGCGCTGCCGCCGCGGCGCTCGTCACGCCCGGAACCGTGGTCGGCCTCAACGGCGGCACCACCAGCACGGAGGTCGCCCGGGCGCTGGCCGTCCGGCCGGATCTCAACACCAGTGCCGAGGGCGCCCAGCTCACCGTGGTGACCAACGCGCTGAACATCGCCAACGAGCTTCTCGTGCGGTCCCGGATGAAGGTGGTCGTGGCCGGCGGTGTGGTGCGCCCGAAGTCGTTCGAGCTGGTCGGCCCGCTGGGCGGCGCGTTGCTGCGCGAGGTCACCCTGGACGTCGCCCTGCTCGGTGTGGACGCGATCGACCCGCAGCTCGGCGCCGCCGCCCACCACGAGGGAGAGGCGGCCATGAACAACCTGATGGTCGCGCGCGCCAAGCGGGTCGTGATCATCGCGGACTCGTCCAAGCTGGGCGGTCACGCCTTCGCCCGGATCTGCCCGGTCGAGCGGGTCGAG
Organism: Micromonospora sp. NPDC051543; assembly: GCF_044454415.1. Lineage (NCBI taxonomy): Bacteria > Bacillati > Actinomycetota > Actinomycetes > Micromonosporales > Micromonosporaceae > Micromonospora > Micromonospora sp. NPDC051543. The sequence continues at coordinate 236,072 of NZ_JBITDT010000004.1, read as the reverse complement.
ACGCTGGTGACCGACTCCGGGGCCGCGCCCGAGGTGGTGGACGCCTTCCGGGCGGCCGGCGTGCAGGTCGTCTGCGCCTGAACGGTCACGCTCCGTCGATGAAATGCATCGACCGGCGTGTTACTGCATACCGGGTATTGCGCACCGCTGCATACCGCGTATGGTGTCGGCTGTCACGCCCACCATCGGGGGAGGTGCAGCTTGCCAGCTGTCCTGGAGATCGAAGGTCTACGTAAGACGTACAAGAGTCGTCGACGCGGCACCCGCAACGCGCTCGACGGCTTCGACATGCAGGTCGACGCGGGGCAGGTGCATGGCTTCCTGGGTCCCAACGGATCCGGCAAGACCACCACGCTGCGTACGCTTCTCGGCCTGATCCGGCCCGACGGCGGACGGATGACGCTGCTCGGGCACGAGGTGCCCGCCGCGCTGCCCACCGTCGCCGGCCAGGTCGGCGCGATCGTCGAGAGCCCACAGTTCTTCCCGCACTTCACCGCACGGGACACGCTGTCCCTGCTGGCCGGGGCGGGCGAGGTGCCCGCCACGCGGGTCGACGAGGTGCTGGAGCTGGTCGGGCTGCGCGACCGGGCCGGCGAGCGGGTCAAGACGTACTCGCTGGGCATGAAGCAGCGGCTCGCCGTCGCGTCCGCCCTGCTGAAGAACCCGACGCTGCTCATCCTCGACGAGCCGGCCAACGGCCTGGACCCGGGCGGCATCCGGGAGATGCGCACGCTGATGCGCAACCTCGCCGAGTCCGGGATGACCGTGCTGCTGTCCAGCCACATCCTCGGCGAGATCCAGCTCATCTGCGACTCGGTCACCATCATCTCGCTCGGCCGACGGGTCGCCTTCGGCCCGGTCGACGAGGTGCTCGCCCAGCACTCGTCCGGCGCGGTCCGGGTACGCCTGGAGGCGGTCAGTGACCTGCCGACGGCGACCGAGGCCCTCACCCGGGCCGGCATCCGGGTCACCGGGCACCCGGACCACCTCATGCTGACCGGCGTCGACAAGCCGGCATCGGTGACCCGGCTGCTCGCCGAGCAGAACCTGTACGTCAGCGAGTTGGCCCCGATCGCGGTCGACCTGGAGAGTGTCTTCCTCGAACTGACCGCCACCGCGCCGGTCCCCGGCCAGCACCGGCAGGTCGACGAGTCCATGAAGGTCGGTGGCACGGGTCAGCCCGGCGCCACCGGAGGAGGGTGGGGCGCGTGAGCCTCTATCGGACGGAGCTGCGCCGGCTGGTCAAGCGGCGCTTCACCCGCTACATGACGCTGCTCGGCCTGCTGGTGCTGGCCGCCGTGGTGGTCGGTGTGTTCTTCACCAACCAGAAGATCGACGCCGGCCAGCTTGCCAAGGCCGAACGGCAGGCCGACCAGCAGTACCAGGAGCAGGTTCGCTGGAGCGAGCAGGAGCGGGTCAACTGCGAGCAGGCCAAGAAGGCCGGCACCTCGAGCGACGGCCGCTACCCCGACGACTGTTCGGTGATCACGCCGCCGCCGCGCGAGGAGATCAAGGCGGAGTGGTTCCTGCCGTCGACGTTCAACTTCCGCAAGACGTTCGACGAGACGCTGGTCCCGTTCGCGGCGATCCTCGCCCTGGTCGGGTTCGTGATCGGCGCGTCCTTCGTCGGAGCCGAGTGGAGCACCGGCGGCATGATGAACCTGCTGCTCTGGCGGCCGAAGCGGCTCACCGTACTGTTCACCAAGCTGGCCGCGCTGCTCACCGGCATCCTGGCGGTGACGCTGCCCGCCGCGGTGCTGTGGTTCGCCGGCTTCTGGGCCGTCGCCAGCTTCCGGGGCAGCACCGAGAAGATGACCTCGGGGGCCTGGCAGTCGTTCGCACTGACCGGACTGCGCGGCGTGGCGCTGGTGCTGGTGATCACCACCATCGGCTTCGCGCTGGCCTCGCTGGGCCGGCACACCGCGATGGCCCTCGGCGGTGTCGTCGCGCTGATGGTGGTCGGCCAGTTCGGCCTCGGCATCCTGCTGTCGATGGCGAACGTCAAGTTCGCCGAGGCGTGGCTGCTGCCCACGTACGCGCTGGCCTGGATGACGAAGACGGTCAAGCTGGAGAACTGGCAGTCCTGCAACGCGACCTACTTCGGCGAGTGCAAGCCGGAGACGATGGACATCACCTGGCAGCAGTCCTCCGCCATCTTCTCGGTCGGGCTCGTGGTGATCCTCGGCGCGGCGGTCTGGGCGATGCGTCGCCGCGACATCTCCTGACCGACACGTCAACGGCCCGGCGCGGCCGGCTTCGACCGTCGATGTTCCGACGGGCGGGGCCGGCCGCGCCGGCTGCTGCGACCACGGCCCGCCCTGACTAGGCTGAACGGCATGCCCGCCGACGCCACCCCGGCCGCCCCCGAGCCGTCCACCGACGCTCGGCCGGCCGAGGCGGCCGGCGGAGTCGCGCCCAGTGTGCCGACCCCACGACCGGCGCCGCCCGTCGAGAGCACCGACGACGGCGAGTTGGACGACACGGCGGAGCCGACCACTACCTCTCCCGCCTCTCCGGCAGCGGGCCTGACCACCCGTGAACAGGCCATCCTCGCCTTCGAGCAGCAGTGGTGGCGGCACGCCGGCGCCAAGGAACAGGCCGTGCGGGACACCTTCGGCGTCTCCTCGACGCGGTACTACCAACTGCTCAACGGCCTCCTGGACAATCCGGCGGCGCTCGCCGCCGATCCCGTGCTCATCGGCCGGCTCCGCCGGCTGCGCTCGTCGCGGGCCCGCAACCGCCGCCGCTGACCGACATGTCCGGTGGGCCGGTGGTTGCCCGCCTTCCGACGGCTCCTCCCGGTCGTCCCGCCCACCGACTCGCATGTCGGCCGGGCCCACGGGTAGGCGACAGGAGTTCCGGGGTCGCCAGGCGACCGAGCACCCAGGAGGGGAGCGGAGCATGACGGCAACGAACCAGAGCAGCAGTGCGCAGCAGGCCCGCCAGGAAGCGTCCCGCGTCGGCCACCAGGCCACACAGGCCGGCGGGCAGGTGGCCCACGCTGCCGCCGAGCAGGGCGGGCAGGTGGCCGCCGAGGCCCGTAGGCAGGCCCGCCAGTTGACCGGCCAAGCCGGTGGACAACTTCGGGAACAGGCGCAGACGCAGCAGCGACGTGCCGCCGACGGGCTGCGCGACATCGGTCGCGAACTCGGGTCGATGGCCGAGCGCGACGGTGATTCCGGGCTGGCCGGTCAGGCGGTACGCCGCGTGGCCGACGCCGCCCAACACGCCGCCGGGTGGCTCGACGAGCGCGAGCCCGGCGAGGTGCTCGACGACGTGCGCACGTACGCGCGGCGACACCCGGGCACCTTCCTTGCGGGCGCGGCGGTGGCCGGACTTCTCGTCGGACGGCTCACCCGTGGCCTGACCGGCTCGGCCGCCGGCAACGGCGGAGGCGCTGGCGGAGGCGGCGGCATGCCGAGCGCGCCGGACCAGGACGGTCAGCAGCCGTACGTGGGGGCGGCGCGGGCGCAGAACGTCTCGCCCGCCGGGCGTCCGCAGCCGGACGTGCCCGGTGGGGTGGCGCCGTGAGTGCCCCGGAGAAGGAGCGCACCCAGGCATCGGTCGGCGACCTGCTGGGCGACGTGACCCGGGATCTCTCGACCCTGGTGCGCAAGGAGGTCGAGCTGGCCAAGGCCGAGCTCCGCGAGGAGGTCAGCCAGGCGGGCAAGGCCGGCGGCATGTTCGGCGGCGCGGGGCTGGCCGGGTTCCTGGCCGTGCTCTTCCTGTCGTACGCCGCCTGGTGGGGGCTGTCCAACGTGATGGACCAGGGCTGGGCGGCGTTGATCGTCGCGGTCGTCTGGGCCGCCGTCGCCGGTGGCCTGTTCCTCAACGCACGCACCCAGCTGAAGCGGGCACGCGAGGTGCTGCCCCGAACGAAGCAGACCGCCCGGGAGTTGCCGGACGCCCTGCGGGGCCGGTGACCGAGTCGGTAGGGAGAGCGGACCATGAGTGATCCGGATCGGATCCGGTGGGAGATCGAGACCACCCGCAACGAGTTGAGCAGTGACGTCGACGCCCTGGCCGACAAGGTCAACCCGCGTCGGATCGCCGGTGACAGCGTCGGGCAGGCGCGTGGCGCGCTCACCCGAGCGAAGGAGAAGATGATGGGCAGCTCCAACCACCTGGGGCAGGATGCCAGCCAGCGGATGTCGCACGCCGCGGGCTCCGTACGCGACGAGACCCGTTCGCTCGGGCAGCAGTCGCGCGCACAGGCGCAGGGCAATCCACTTGCCGCCGGACTGGTCGCCTTCGGCGCCGGCCTGCTGGCCGCCTCGCTGATTCCGCCGAGCGGGCGCGAACGTCAGCTCGCCGGCCGCGCGAGGGACCTGGTGAGCGAGCACTCGGGCGAGCTGCGCCAGCAGGCGAGCCAGGTCGGCCACCAGGTCCAGGACAACCTGCGGGAGCCCGCGCAGCAGGCGGCCCAGTCGGTGCGCTCCAGCGCCCAGCAGGGGATGTCCGCCGTACGCGACCAGGGCCGCTCGGCCACCGGTCAGGTGCAGGGGCAGGCGCATGCGGCAGCCGACCAGCTACGGCAGCGCTGATGTGCCGGGGCCGGCGTCGATGATGCGGGTACGTTCCGCGTCCGCGCCGGCCCCTGGTCGGCCCGTCAACGAGGACGTGGTCTTCCAGTTCGGTCCGCTGGTCGGAGTCCTGGACGGCGCCACCGTCCCGGACGGCTTCGACACGGGCTGCGTCCACGGGCCGGAGTGGTACGTCCGACACCTGGCCGCCCGGCTCGCGGTGGCGGAGGCGGCCCGCCCGGCGGCCCGCCTGACCAGCAACCTGGCCGCGGCCATTCTCGCCGTCCGCGCCGACCACGGCGGGCAGTGCGACCTCGACCACCCGGGCACCCCGTCCAGCACCGTCTGCCTGCTGCGCGACTGCGGCGATCAGGTCGATTACCTGGTGCTCTGCGACAGTCCGCTGGTGCTCGATGTGGACGGCCAGGTCAGTGTGGTGACCGACGACCGGCTGGACACGGCGATGGCCGAGCTGCGCCAGACCCTCGCCACCGTGCCGGCGGGCGCGTCGGACCCGGTCGAGCGCTTCCGGCACGCGGTGGGCGTCCAGCGGGAGCGGATGAACCGTACGCACGGGTACTGGGTCGCGGCGTCCGACCCGGACGCGGCGTTCCATGCGGTGACCGGGACGGCTCCCCGGCGGGGTTCGGCGACCCTGCGCCGGGCGGCGCTGCTCAGTGACGGCGCGTCCAGCGCGGTCGAGCAGTTCGGGCTGACCGACTGGGCCGGACTGCTGGATCTGCTCAGCGCCGAAGGTCCCGCCGCGCTGCTCGGCCGCGTGCGCGATGCCGAGCGCGATCATCCCGATCGGCTCCGCCGGCACAAGTCGACCGACGACGCCTCGGTGGTGTTCTGCGAGTTCGGGCCATAGGCCAAATGACGACGGAGCGTGAGGAGAAACACGCGAACCGCCCGACCGGCCGGTACCCGTGGCCGGACCGCCATCCGCTGCCCAATGGGGTGGACTTCGGCCGATGGGGCCGGCAGACTGCGGCACGTGGCGAGTGCGGTCCGGCTGGAGCCGGTGGACGAGCGGAATCTGGAGCCGTTGCTCTCCGTAGCGGCGGCCGAGGCCGAGCCGGGTGAGGTGATGCCTCCGGTGGAGGCGCCCGCCGGCTGGTCGCTCGCACGCCGGGAGGCCTTCCGCGAGTTCCACCGGGCGAGCTTCGCCGGCCTGGACGGCCCGACCGGCTCCCAGATGTACGCGATCCTCGTCGGCGGCGAGGTGGTGGGCATGATCCGGATGACGCGCTGTGACGAGCCGGGCACGGTGGAGACCGGCATGTGGCTCGGCCTCTCTGCGCGGGGCCAGGGCATCGGCGCGGCCGCCCTGCGTGAGTTGCTCAACGTCGCCGCCCGCGCTGGAATGCGTGCGGTCGTCGCGGAAACGACGCCGGACAATGTTGGTGCGCTCGCCATCCTCGAAAAATGCGGCGCAAAACTGCGCTCAGATGGTGGAAAGGTGCACGCCGAAATCTGCCTGGATTCGACGCCGCCGGCTCTCTGACGATCCTTTCCGTCTTTCGCGCGTCTGGCGTTCGCACTGCTCAGAACCGCCTTCCTGTCCCGTCTGCACCGTCTGGCAACGCTTTTCCGAATACCCGCCGACCAGTGCGGACGGAATTCCTCCCCGACGGTTTCACGGCAATTCCGCCGGGTACTGCCCGCCGGGTCCGCAAATGTGGGACGTCTGATCCAGGGTGTGGTGTGCGCTGTTCCCCGGTAGCCCTCCTCCGCCCTGATCCCGCAGACGTTCCGGACCCACCGGGGAGCGAGGGAGACCTGATGAAGACCGGAACACGAATCGGGCTGGCGGTGGGCTTCGGCTACCTGCTGGGCCGTCGTCGCAAACTGCGTACGGCGCTGACCCTGGCGGCTGCCGTGGCGGCCGGGCGCGCGAGCCGCGACCCGGGCGGTCTGCTGAAGCGGGGTGGCAACCTGCTCCAGTCGTCCCCACAGTTGAGCAACCTCAGCCGACTCGGTGGGCCGCTGGTCAACGCCGGTCGGTCCGCCGCGACCGCCGCGGCCGGCAGCGGCGTCGACGCGCTCACCGGACGGCTGCGCGGCTCCGCCGACGCGTTGCGCCGCCGCGCGGGCAACCCCGGCGGCGGTGGTCAGGGCGGCAACGGCGACCAGCGCGGCAACGGCGACCAGGGCGGCGACCAGGGCGGCGACCGCGACCAGGGCGGCGACCGCGATCGTGCGACGGCGAGCGGTCGGGACGACGCGTCGGCCGGGCAGCGGCGGGGGCGGTGACCATGGCGGGAGAAACCAACCCGGGCGGCCTCGGCGACAAGATCCGCGGCCAGTTGGCGGACGAGGTGCGCAACCTCGCCGGTGCCATCGGCGAACGTGCGTTGAGCGTGGTGACCGAGCGGATCACCGGCGCGACCGGCCGCCTGAGCGACTACGCGCGCCAGGGCGGTGGACCCGGCCTGATCGCCGCCGCCACCGGAGCCCAGAAGCTGGCCGAGGGCGGCTCCCCGGTGAAGGCGATGCTGCACGCCGGGGTGGCCGGCGGTAAGGAGAAGGTGATGTCGGCTCTCGGCCGTGCGAGCGGTAAGGGCGGTAAGGGCGGCAAGAACAAGGTCACCAACATCGTCGAGACGATCGAGGTCGGTGTCCCGGTGCGGGCCGCGTACAACCAGTGGACGCAGTTCGGTGACTTCCCGAGCTTCATGAAGAAGGTCGAGCAGGCCGACAACGACGAGCCCGAGAAGATGACCTGGAAGGCGCAGGTCTTCTGGTCGCACCGGACCTGGGAGTCGACGATCGTCCGCCAGGTGCCGGACAAGCTCATCCACTGGCGGTCCAAGGGCGAGAAGGGATCGGTCGACGGCACGGTCAGCTTCCACGAGCTGACCCCGGACCTGACCCGCATCCTCGTGGTCCTCGAATACCACCCGCAGGGCCTCTTCGAGCACACCGGCAACCTGTGGCGGGCCCAGGGTCGGCGCGTACGGCTGGAGTTGAAGCATTTCGTCCGGCACGTGATGACCGAGGTGGCACTCGACCCGGACCAGGTGCAGGGCTGGCGCGGCGAGATCCGCGACTCCCAGGTGGTCAAGGACCACGAGACCGGCCTGCGCGAGGAGCGGGAGCAGCAGGAACGCGGCGGCCGCGAACCAAACGAGCCCGAGGACGAGGAGTACGACGAGGAACCCGACGAGGAGCAGCCGCGCCGTCGGCCCGCCGGGCGACTGCGCCAGCGCCCACCACGGCGACCGGCCGAGCCGGAGTACGAGGAGGAGTACGAGGCGTACGAGGACGGCTACGACGAGGGGTACGCGGACGAGGCCGACGAGGAGCCGCCGCCCGCACCCCGCCGCCGTGCTCCTGAGCGGGCCCGTCGCGCACAGCCCCGCGAGGAGCCGCAGCGGCCGCGACCGCCCGTCCGGCGCGGGTCGGAGCCGGCGCGACGGCCCGTGGTGCGACGCCGTCGGGGGGAGGACGAGTGACGCTGGTCTCCGGTGACGCCGTCGGTGGTGCCCTGGAACGCGTGGAGGGTACCGCCGGCGGTCTCGCCGACGTGGTGGAGACGGTGCTCGACAAGGGCGTCGTGATCGACGCGCAGGTGTCGGTCGGGGTCGTCGGCATCCCCCTCGTGGAGATCAACGCCCGGGTTGTGGTGGCGAGCATCGAGACGTACCTGCGGTTCGCCGAGGCGGTGGACCGGCTCGACATCGGCCCGGAGAAGGGCGAGGGGTTGGCCGGTCTCGTCGGCGGGGTCACCGGTGCGGTCCGCGAGGTCACCGGCTCGGTCCGGGACGTCACCGGCTCGGTGCGGGACGTCACCGGAGATGCCACCGGCACCGTACGGGACCTCGGGAGGGGCTGACATGGCGGACGGGACGGGACTGTTCATCTACGGGCTGGTGCCGGCGGACGTCGAGGCGACGCCCGACGCGGCCGGCGTGGGCGAGCCCGCCGGCGAGGTGACAGTCGTCCGGCACGGCGACCTCGCGGCCCTGGTCAGTGAGGTGCCACTGGACGCGCCGCTGGGCCGCGCGGCGGACCTGCGGGCGTACCAGGAACTGCTGGACGGTACGGCGGTGGTGGCCCCGGTGCTGCCGGTGCGGTTCGGCACCGTCGTCACCGGGCCGGACGCGGTGCTGGACCTGCTCCGGCCCCACCACGACCGGTTCGCCGCCGCGCTCGCGGAGTTCGAGGGTCGGGTGCAGTACGTCGTGCAGGGCCGCTTCGACGAGCAGGCGTTGCTGCGCGCCGTCCTCGACGAGAACCCCGGTGCCGCCCGGCTCGCCGAGCAGGTACGGGGTCGGGCCGAGGCGGCCAGCCGGGAGCCCCGGATCCGGCTCGGTGAGCTGATCAGCCAGGCGGTGGAGCTGCGTCGCGAGGCGGAGAACCGGCGGCTGCTCGACGTCACGGCCGAGTACGTGGTGACCACGCAACTGCGCCCGCCCACCCACGAGATGGACGCGGGGCACGTGGCGCTGCTGGTGGACACCGACCGCGAGGCCGACCTGGTCGACGTGCTGGAGCAGTACGCCCAGGACCGGCGGGGTCTGCTGCGGCTGCGACTGCTCGGGCCGCTCGCCCCGTACGACTTCGTCGCCGCGCATCAGTTGGCGGGCTGACCGTGGACCTGCTCTGGGCGCTGCTGACCCTGCCGTACGCCCCCGTGCGGGGGCTGACCGCCGTGGTCGGGGTGGTGGCCCGGGAAGCCGAGGCGCGACAGCACAACCCGGTCAACGTCCGGCGTGAGCTGGAGGAGTTGGACGCTGCCGTGGCCGCCGGTGAGCTCAGCGTGGAGGAACGCGATCGGGCCGAGCAGCGGGTGCTGGACCGGCTCACCGGGGGCGCCGGGCGGCGGGCCGGCGGCACGCCGCCCGCCACCGGACGGTCTCGCGGCCCGGGTCGGGAGAGGGGAGTGCGCCATGACCGACGACGCGAGAACCGGCGGTCCTGAGCAGGACGACGAGGAGTACCTGGAACCGGTGTCGGCGGCCGAGGCGGCGCGGGCGGGCCTGCGGCAGCTCGTCGAGTTGACCGGCCGCGAGCCGTCGGTGACCACGTCGCTGGAGGCCACCCAGGACGGCTGGCTGGTCGGGGTCGAGGTGGTCGAGGCACGCCGGATCCCCAACTCGACGGATCTGCTCGGTCTCTACGAGGTGGAGCTGGACGTCGAGGGGAGCCTGCTCGGCTATCGGCGGGTACGGCGCTACCAGCGCGGAAAGGGTGAGGTGGGCTGAGATGACGGTCGGGCAGCCGCCCTCGGTGGTGCAGAACTCGGGTCAGGTCCTGCCCGCCGGGCACGAGCCGGCCAATCTGGGCGACATCCTGGAACGGGTGCTCGACCGGGGCATCGTCATCGCCGGTGACATCCGGGTCAGCCTGCTCGACATCGAGCTGTTGACGTTGAAGCTGCGCCTGGTCATCGCGTCGGTCGACACGGCACGCCAGATCGGCATCGACTGGTGGGAGCACGACCCGTGGCTCAGCTCGCGGGCCCGCCCTCCGGTGGAGCCGGGGCCGCGCGACCCGGAGCAGGTCGAGGCGGAACGGCGTCCCCGGGTCGCGGCCCGGGCCCGCCGCCGCGATGCCGAGCTGAAGGAGTGGGATGAGTTCGACGGCTGAGGTGGCGGCCGAGGAGTCCGCCCCGGCGACCGGGGTGTGGCTGCACGCCGTGGTGCGCGACGTCGAGCCGGCGACGCTGGCGGGGCTCGCCGGGATGGGCGGCGCTCCGGTCCGCGCGGTCGCCGGGGCCGGGCTGGTCGCCGTGGTCAGCCCCGCGCCACTCGACGAGTACGGCGAGGAGCCGCTGCGCCACCACCTGGAGGACCTGGCCTGGTTGGAGCGGGCCGCGCGGGCGCACCACGCCGTGGTGGACGCGCTCGCCCGACAGGGGCCGGTGGTGCCGGCCCGGCTCGCCACCGTGCACACCGACGACGAGCGCGTGGCGACGTCGCTCGCCGCCCGGCGGGCCGAACTGTCCGCCACCCTGATCCGGCTGACCGGACGCGGTGAGTGGGGCGTCAAGGGTTATCTGGTGCCGGGAGCGCCCGTCGAGAGCACGGCCGCCCAGGACGGCGGCGGGGTGGGTACGGCGTACCTGCGCCGCAGACGCGCCCAGTTGACCGCCCGCGACGAGCGACAGCAGGGGGCGAGCGCGGCCGCCGACGCCGTGCACGACGCCCTCTGCGAGGTGGCCGTGGCGGGGCGTCGGCACGCCCCGCAGGACCGGCGGCTCTCCGGGGCGTCCACGCCGATGGCGCTCAACGGCGCGTACCTCGTCGACGTCGCGGCGCTGCGCCGCTTCACCGACCTGGTCGATACCCTCGGGGATCGTCATCCGGGCCTGCGGTTGGAGCTGACCGGCCCGTGGCCGGCGTACTCCTTCGTGGCGGAACGACCGGCCGGTGCCGTCGGGGAGCCACGGTGACCACCGCGCTCGCGCCGAGCAGCGCGGACGATCCGCTGGCGTACCGGCCCGTCGCCCTGGTCGACCTGCTCGACCGGGTGCTCGCCACCGGCGTGGTGATCAGCGGCGACATCACGCTGGCCATCGCCGACGTCGACCTGGTCCGGATCTCGCTGCGCGCGCTGGTGGCGTCGGTCGGCGCGCTGGCGGCGGAGGACGCCGGGTGACCGGCCGGGACGACGCCAACGAGCTGGTCGCGGCGCTCGACGCGTCGTCCTGGCAGCCGCCCCGGGTCACCCCGCTGGACGGCCGGATCTCCGTGGACCGTGACTCGGTCGAACGGGGGCTGGCCAGCCTGGTGCTGACCGTCGTCGAGTTGCTCCGCCAGCTCATGGAACGGCAGGCGCTGCGTCGGGTCGACCTCGGCGACCTCAGCGAGGAGCAGGTCGAACGCATCGGGGTCACGCTGATGGCGTTGGAGGAGCAGATGGCCGGGCTGCGGGAGCACTTCGGCCTGGCCCCCGAGGACCTCAACCTGGACCTCGGCCCGCTCGGCCCGCTGCTACCCACGGACTGACGGTCGGCGGCGACCCCACCGGGGCCACCGCCGACCGTCCGATCAGGCCGGGAGGCGTACGACGTCGTAGTCGACGGTCGGGCCGGGCTCGACGTCGAACCGGCCGTTGACCACGTAGAGCGCCGAGCCGAGCAGGTCGCCGGTGGCCGGCGACCGGAGGGCCGGGCTGGTGATCTCCCGCCGGACCACCCCGGCGGTGCCGTCGGCGTTCAGCTCGACGACCGCGACGACGTTGCTCAGGTTCCGGATCACGTAGAGGGTGCGACCGCGCAGCACCAGCCCGTCCGCCCGGTCCACCGAGTAGCCGCCGAGGTCGACGACCTGGCTGGCGCCGGTGCGCGCGTCGACGCGGACCAGCCGACCGGTCAACATCTGGTCGACCAGCAGGTCCCCGTCGGGAAGCGCCACGATCCCGTTGTTGAACGCGTCTGGTGTGGCGGCCGGGCCGGTGAGCGGCAGTACCCGGGCGGCGGTGGCGGCGGGCAGCCGACCACCCGGAAGCAGCGGTACGACGTACAGCACCGGCCGGGCCGAGTCGGTGAAGTAGACGGCGTGCCGGGTGACCACGAGGTCGTTGACGATGCTGCCCGGCTCGTCGGTGAACCGGTAGTTGGCCAGTTGCCCGCCGGTCGCGCCGTCGTAGACGCTCGCCGTGCCGGCGGAGAAGTCGGCGGTCCACAGCCGGCCCTGCGGGTCGAGCTTGAGACCGGCCTTCTGGAGCCCCGGAGCGCCCGCGATGAACACCGAACCGTGTCCGGTACGGAGGTCGCCCCGCCAGACGGCCCCGTTGCCGACCGAGCCCACGTAGACGGTGGTGCCCCGGCCGATCGTCAGCCCTTCGGGGCTGTACCCGTCGGGCAGCGCGATCCGGGACGGGAACGACGTCCGCGGGTGGGCGTTCCCGGCCGAACCGACCGTGGCGAGGGTTGCCGCCGCCACCAGGGGGACGACGAGAAGAGAGAACAGCCTGCGCAAGAGGGTCACCGCCAGTCGTCGAGTGGATCTCTCCACTGAGGATGTGTCGCCCTCGTAACGCTCCGCGTACCCCGGAAGGTTGGAGTGGCGCCTAGTCCCGCTCGGCGGCGTACGCGGCCAGCCAGGCGACCTGGGCCGGGTCCAGCGACGGGCGGACGCGGTCCCGCGCGGTGGCGACGTGCGCGGCGGTGATGGTGGCGGCGGCCAGCGACTCCCGCATCGCGGCGAGTGCCGCCTCCCGGATCACGGCGGCGCAGTCCGCGGCCGAGAAGCCGTCCAGTTCCGCGCCGAGGGCGGCCAGGTCGACGTCGGATGCCAGCGGCACGTTCCGGGACGCGGCCCGCAGGATCTCCGCGCGGGCCGGACCATCCGGTGGCGGCACGTAGACCAGCCGCCCCAGCCGGCCGGGCCGCAGCAGCGCCGGGTCGACCAGGTCCGGCCGGTTCGTGGCGCCGACGACCACCACGTTGCGCAGCGCCTCCACCCCGTCCAGCTCGGTGAGCAGCGCCGCGACCACCCGATCCGTGGTGCCGCCGTCGGTGGCCTGCCCGCGTACCGGGGCCAACGCGTCGACCTCGTCCAGGAAGATCAGCGTCGGCGCGGCCTCCCGGGCCCGGCGGAACAGCTCGCGGACGGCGCGTTCGCTCTCGCCCACCCACTTGGAGAGCAGTTCCGCGCCCTTGACCGAGAGCACGTTCGCCCGGCCCGACCCGGCGAGCGCGGTGACCAGGTACGTCTTGCCGCAGCCGGGCGGCCCGTAGAGCAGCACGCCGCGCGGTGGCTGCACGCCGAGGCGGGCGAAGGTGTCCGGGTAGGTCAACGGCCACAGCACCGACTCGGTCAACGTCTGCTTGACCTCGTCCAGTCCGCCGACGTCGTCGAGCGTCACCGACGCCAACTCCAACGTCGACGCGGCCATCGTCGTCGGTCGGACCACCTCCAGGGCGGCGGTGAAGTCGGCCATCGACACCGTGGGCGTCGACGCGGACTTCTGCCGCAGCGCCGCGCGTACCCCGGCCTCCCGGACCAGCGCGGCCAGGTCCGCCGCGACGAACCCGGGGGTACGGCCGGCCACCTCGTCCAGCCGTACGTCGTCGGCGAGCGGGACCTGCCGGGTCAGCACCGTGAGCTGTTCGCGGCGCAGGGGCGCGTCGGGCAGCGGCACGCTGATCCGCAACGACAGCAGGTCCGGCGCGCGCAGCGCCACGTCGACGGCCTCCGGCCGGCTGGTGGTGCAGACCACGGCGGCCCCCGCCCGGACGACCTCCGCGAGCACCTGCCGGAACACCGTGGCCAGCGGGCCGGGCTCGTCCGCCGGGGCCAGGGCCTCCACGTCGGTGACCAGCAGCACCGCCGGCCCGCCGGCCCGGGCCCCCGTCGCGGTGGCGCGCAGTCGGTCGGCGGCGGCCTGGTCGGCCAGCGCGACCACCTCGGGCGCCCACAGCGGGTGTACGCGGGCACCCACCCGGGCCGCCACCGCCCGGACCAGCGCCGACTTCCCGGAGCCGGCCGGCCCGGAGAGCAGCACGCCCAGCGAGACGGTGGTGCCCAGCCGACCCAGCACCTCCCGGTGGTGGAAGCCGAGGTCGAGGAGTTCGGTCAACTCGTCCGCCTGGGCGCGCAACCCCGGCAGCTCGTCCACGTCCGGCGCGTCCGCCTCCTCGACGGCGTCGACCGTCCCGGGCTGCCGGGCCGGTGGTGGCGTGCCGCGGGTGGCCGGACCGTGTTCCCAGGCGACCACCGTGTCCATGGTGACCAGCGACCCGGCGGACTCCTCGACGGTGACCACGGTGAGCAGGGTGCTCGTCCAGGCGAAGCCGACGCTGGTGGCGAGGCTGCGCCGGGCCGCCTCGACGAGACCGCGCGTCGACGCGTCCGGCAGCACGTCCTGCGGCAGCAGCGAGACGTCGTCGCCGGCGGTGACCACCTTGCCGAGCAGGGCGAGCCGGAGCATCTCCGGGCTGACCGCCGCGATGACCTCCACCGGCCCGGCCAGGATGACCCGGGCCGCCGGGGTCAGCGGCAGCGGCGAGACGCGCACCGACGCGCCATCCCGTACGCCCAGGTTGCCGAGCGTCAGGTCGTCGGCGTAGAGCAGGGCGCTGCTCGCGCCCGCCCCGGCCGCCGCCACGATTCCCGCGGTCTCCCGGCGACCCGTCAGCCGCACCGGCGAGCCCGGGCGCAGGCCCAGCGCGGTCAGCGCCTCCGGGTGCAGCCGCACGATGCCCCGTCGGGCGTCCAGCGCGGCCGGTCGAAGGCTCGCCGTCAGGGTCAGGTCGGGTGGGGCCACCGCCCGACCGTAGTACCCGTCAGCCGGCCACGTCGTTCAGCGCCGCGGATCCAACTCGTCGAGCAGCGACGGGTCGCGCCGGATCAGCTCCGCCAGGCGGGCCGCCGGGTCCGGCGTCAACCCGTCCGGGCCGGGCGCCCACGCCGGGACGGTCCGCCCGGAGAGCGGCCAGGACGGCGGGGGTTCCAGCGGGGCCACCGGCGGCTCCGGGCCGACCGTCACGTCCGGGCCGTCCCAGGAGACCCGCAACGGGTACGTCCGGCCGTCGTGCTCCACCCGGACGGTCACCGTCAGCCCGGGGTACGCGCCGACGACCTGGCGTACCGCCTCGGTCACCTCCTCGACCGGCCCCCACTCGGCGTCGTCGGCGGGGTCGTGCCGTTCCGCGTGCCGGGCTGGCCCGGCGTTGCGGGCCGGCGCGGTGACGCCCGGCTCGGCGGTCGGGCCCGGCGGTGGCGTGGTGCCGTCCCGGTCGTCGGCCCGCCGGCGCAGCGCCTCCTCGCGCCGGGCCAGCCGGGCCAGCGTCTCGTCCAGGTCGCCCCTCACCAGATCACCCCTTCCCGCCACGGCCGGAGCCGGTCGGCTCAGGCCTTCCTGTCCCGGGTGGCCCGGTCCAACGCGCGGTCCAGGACGACCAGCAGGGCGTCCCGCACCGAGAGTCGGTCCCGGGCGTCGAACTGCACCAGGGGTACGTGGTCGCCGATGGCCAGCGCCCAACGGATCTCGCCGAGTTCCAGTGCCAGTCGCCCGTCGAACGCGTTGACTCCCACCACGAACGGCAGACCGGCCCGCTCGAAGAAGTCGATCGCCGGGAAGCAGTCGTCCAGTCGTGCGCTGTCGACGACCACGAGCGCGCCGAGCGCGCCCCGGGCGAGGTCGTCCCACATGAAGCCGAAGCGGGACTGCCCCGGCGTGCCGAACAGATAGAGCTTCAGGCTGCGGTCGATGGTCACACAACCGAAGTCCATCGCCACCGTGGTCGTGGTCTTGTTCGACCGTACGCCCGGGTCGTCCACGCCGATGCCGGCGCTGGTCATCTCGGCCTCGGTGGTCAGCGGCGCGATCTCCGAGATCGCGCCGACCGTGGTGGTCTTGCCCACCCCGAACCCGCCGGCAACGAGGATCTTGACCGGTACGGGTGGCGCGGCCGACGGACGGCTGGTCGGTCCCGTGTCGGCCGGCGGCCGGTACGGCGGCGGCGGCCCGGTCGGCGGCGGCGCGCTGGCCCGCCCGGACGCTCCAGGAGTGCTCGCGGCCGCGCCGTAGCGGGCGGTGGCGCTGTTGCCGGCGAGACCCCCGATCGGGGCGACCGGCCATTCAGGAGATCGCACGAAGTCCATCAATCACTCGCAGGATGAGGTCGGGGTCGTAGGCGTCGTTGGCGTCGGTGAGGTGCACGTCCAGGTGCCCGGCGGCCCGCAGGTCGCCCACCAGCACCCGGGTCACGCCGAACTGCAGCCGGGCCCGGGCGGAGATCTCGGCCACCGAGATCGGTTCGGCGCAGAGCGCGATGATCGCCTGGAGCTCCGGTGCCAGCAGGCTGACCGGCGTGCCCGTCCAGCGGGCGACGTCGGAGCGGGTCACCTGCGTCTCGAGTCCGATCGCCGGATCAGCGCCGGCCACCCGCCCGGCGGTGAGCACGAACGGCCGCAGACCGGCCGGGCCACTGTCGTCCGGAGCCGGCGTCGGCTCCGGCGCCGCCGACGCGCCGCCCCCACCCGGGTGCGGCGTGCGCAGGTAGGGGCGGATCCGTACCCCGGGCTCCGGGTCCGGATCCTCGCCGGCGACGTCGGGAGTCACTGCTGAACGGCGTTCTTCAGCTCGGCGATCAGGCGCGGGGTGAGCGCGCCGCCGGCCCGGCCGGCGAAGAGCGTCATCTCGTACGCGACGGTGCCCAGGTTCGCCGAGCGGTCGGCGACGACACCCAGCACGGAACCGCTGCTGATGGCGCTGATCAACAGGTATCCGTCGGCCATGTCGACGATCACCCGGTTGAGGCCGCCGAGCGCGTACCAACTGGCCGCGCCCCCGGCGAGGCTGGTCATGCCGGAGACCACGGCGGCCAGGCGCTCCGCGTTGGAGCGGTCCTTGATGGCCGACATGGCCATCAGCAGCCCGTCCGAGGAGACCGCGATCGCCTCCAACACCCCGGCCGTGCTGGAGGTGAAGGAGTCCAGCAGCCAGTTGAACGTGCGGGCCTCGGGGCTGAGGTCCCCGGCGGTGGCCGGCTGGGTCTGGTCGACGTTGTCGTGCAGGAAGGGGCTGGTCACCGTGATGATCCTTCTTCGTTCCGACGATCTGGGCTGACTTCGCGGAGAGCGCGGGCGACGCCCGCCTCGAACTCGGTGATGAGGCTGCGCACCTCGGCCGGGTCGCCGAGCTGCGGGCTGGCTGGTGGGTTGGGCGGTGAGACCGTCAGGTTCGCGCCGGGCACGCGCCGGCTCAGCCGGGGACGGCCCCGGTTGGTGCCGCCGGTGTCCGCCACGGTCGGGCCGAAGCCGCCCGGGGTGGTGGGCAGGTCGACGGTAGCGCCGGAATCCGTCACCGTGGGCCCCGCGCTCGCGGGCGGGTCGGTGACCGTCCGCATCGACCAGTTCCCGCCGGGGCCATCGGCGGGCGGAACGCTCGACTCGGCCCGGCGTACACCGGACTGGAACGCCTCGACCAGCGCGCGGGCGGCGTCCGGGTCGGCGCTGGTGGCGTCGACCGGCCGGGTGGGAGCGGCGGTCGCGGCGAGGCTCGCGCCGGGCACCCGCTGCCGGATCCGGGGGCCGGCGGATGTCCCCGCCGTGGTGGCGCTCTGCGCGACGGCCGCGGGTTGCGGTGTCGTACGGGCGGTCGCGGCGGCGTCCGCCGACTCCCGAGCGCCGAAGGCGTCCCAGGACTCGCCGGACTCCAGGCTGCGGGTGGCCCGGCTGAGCAGGTCCGTGTCGAAGCTGGACGGTGGCACTGCGGCGGCTGCGGCGACGGCCGGCGCGGCGGCGGTGGCCGGCGCCGCGACGGCGCCCCGGGCACGGGCGCCCCGGGTGGAGTCGAGAGCCAGCCGTCGTCCCCGGTCCGGTACGGCGGCCCGGGCGACCGTCGCCCCGGCCCGGTCGGCGCGACGCAGCACCAGTGACGCCTGGGGGATCTCCACCTGAGCGGTCACCCCGCCGCCGACGGTGGCGGCGAGACGCACCTCCCAGCCGTGGCGGCGAGCCAGCCGGCCCACCACGAAGAGGCCGAGCACCTCGGTCGGCGCGAGGTCGAGACGTTCCCGCCGGGTGAGCCGGGCGTTCTCCTCGGCGAGCCGCTGCTCGTTCATGCCGATGCCGTGGTCCACCACGGTGATCCGGGCACCCAGCCCGGACGTCTCGCCGGTCACCACGACCCGGGTGTGCGGCGGGGAGAAGACCGTCGCGTTCTCCATCAGCTCGGCCAGCGCCAGGACGAGGTCGCCGACGATGGCCGGCGCGGCGGCGACACCCGCCGGCACCTGGACGTCGACGCGGGTGTAGTCCTCGATCTCGCCGAGCGCCAATCGCACCACGTCGGCCAGCGGAACCGGCGCCGTGTGCGCGTCGGCGCCGGCCGAGCCGGAGAGCACCACGAGGCTGCCGGCGTTACGCCGCAGCCGGCTGGAGATGTGGTCGAGCCGGTACAGGTGCTCCAACCGGCCCGCGTCGGCCTCCTGCTGCTCCAGCCGGTCGATCAGCGCGAGCTGCCGGCTCACCAGGTTCTGGGTACGCCGTCCGACGTGCCCGAACATCTGCGCCACGTTGCGCCGGCCGGCGATCTGCCGCTCGACCAACTGGGCGGCGGTGTTCTGCACCCGGTCGAACGCCCGGGCCAGGTCACCGATCTCGTCGCTGGAGGAGATGACCACCGGTTGCAACCGGACCGACTGGACGCTCTCCGCCTCGTCGTCGGTGACCCGGACGAGCTCCGCCTCCGCGACCCGGGCGACCCGGTCGGCGGAGCGGGTGAGCTGGGTCAGCGGACGGGCCACCGTACGCGCCACCGCCGCGCTGAGCAGCACCACCAGCGCCAGGATCAGCGCCGCCGCGCCAGCCACCAGGTAGGCGGCGGTGAGCGCGCGCCGCTGGTCGGCCTTCACCTCGGCGAGTACGTCGGCGACGATCTTCTTCTCGACGAACTGGCCGAGCCGGATCATCGTGCGGACGGCCGGGAACAGTGCCTCCATCGGCACGTCGCGGACCGCGCCGGCCGGGTCCCGGGCGCTGGTGATCAGGAAGTCGGGGCTGGTACGCGCGGCCACGGCGGCGTCGTTGAGCTGGGCCACCTTGAGCTGCTCGGGCGTGATCAGGCTGCGGAAGCGCGCGTTGTCGACCTGGAGGGCCGCGATGCACGCCACGTAGCCGGCGGTGGTGTCCGGAGTGCCGATCGCCTTGACGAGGATGCTCAGCGTGGCGCAGGAGCCGATGCCCTCGTCGGCCCGGAGCAGCCCGTCCAGGGCGAGCACCTGGCGGCCGGGCAACGTCTCGGTGTCCACACTGAAGACCAGCCGCAGCGATCCGATCAACTCCCGGTTGACCGGGCCGAAGGCGTCCATCACCTGGCCGGGGTTCGCGCCGCGGGCAAGTACCGCCCTGCGCAGGTCACCCAGCCGGGACACCCCGTTGAGCGCGTGGTCGACCTGCTCGGTCAGCGCGTCGCCGCCGTCGGCCCGAAGGTCGGCCACCCGGTCGTCCACGTCGGCCGCCTTGCGGATCACCTCGGAGCGTTCGACCCGGCCGAGGAGGAAGCCGATCGACAGGATGCGCTCCTGCTGGAGGTCCTGGACGAGGCTGCCGACCCGGCTGGCGAGCCGTACCTGGTCGGTGATGTCGGCGGCGCGTTGGGCGGCGGCCACCCGGTCGAGCACCACGGGCACCGCGAGGCCGACCATGCTCAGCAGGGGAATCACCACGAGCAGCGCGAGCTTCCCGCGGATCCGGAGCTTAGCGAGCAGCATCGAAGGGCCCCCACTGTTCGGCTACCGGCTCGTGGGCCGCGCCCACCGGTTGCAGCGGTCGGAGGTCGGTCGCGGCCGGTGGCTGCCAGGGGTCGCCGGGCGGCGGGGTGGCCGGGGTCGTGGCGTCCGGCGCGGTGGCCCGGCGGCGTGTCCGCCGGTCGGTGGCGATCAGCAGTACGGCGAGCCAGATCAGCACCAGTGCGGCCACCCCGGCCGCACCGGCGGCCAGCCACCGGTCCCGGGCCAACCCGTCGATCCGTTCGGTGAGCAGGGTGTCCAGCTCGCCGAGGATGACGGGCTGAAGCTGCCGGGCGGCGTTGCGCGAGTTGAGCGCGGTGGCGGCCAATTGGCCCTGGTCCACCGTTCCGGAGGCGCTCGGCGTCGAGTACAGGGCCATCGCCTCCACCGACCGCTGGTAGGCGTCGAGCGGGGTCAGCACGTTGGCGCCCAGGTCGGTGCTCTCCGAGTTGTCCACGGCGGAACGCAGGTTGTCGACCACGTCGGTCGCGGGCGCCAGGGCGGCCACCCGCAGGCCGGTCATCTCCATCAGGCTCCGGGGCCGTTCGGCGGCCGGTCGTCGAGCGGCGAGGACACCCAGGTCGGCGAGCCGGCCGGCGCCCACCACCGCCTCGGGCAGCTCCTGGCCGGCGCTGTCCTGAAGGAAGAACGAGTCGGCGCCCGGGTCACGGCCCAGCCCCGAGCTCTCCCGGACCTTGCGGTGCAGGGCGAGCAGCAGGTCGGTGACCTCGCCGTACGCGGTGTAGGCGGCCTCCGGGTCGGCGGGGCTGCGGTCGCGCAGCGCCTCCAGTTTGGCCCGCAGCCCGGCCCACCGTTCCTGCGTGCGCAGTTCTCCGCCGATGCGGGCGTCCACCGCGGCGGCCTGCTCGACGGCGCGGGTCAGGGGCTCGCCCGGGACGGGGCGGCCGGCGACGGCGGTGGTCTGGGCCTCCACCAGTGTCTCGGTGACCGGGGCCAGCGCGCGGAGGTACTCCACGCCGAGTCGCTCCCGGTCGGCCAGGCTCCGATCGTCGCCGGTGTGTCGCCAGGTGGACGCGAAGAGCGTGCCGACCGGCGCGAGCAGCGCGACGAGAAGCAGCAACGGCAGCGATCGGCCGAGCATGGACGTTCGTCGACGGGCCCGCGGCGCGGGGACTGTCATGGTGTGTCTCCTCCGGCGTCGGGCGGGGATCGGCGCGGTGTCGGGTTCGCCGACAAGTCCCGTCCACCGGACCGGAAAACTAATCGAACCCCCAGGCGAGCTGGCCGGTTGCGACGAGTCAGGTTTGCGTCAGTTCGAGCGATGTCACCGTTCGTCAGGGTTCCGGGCACGCTCTGTCCGATTCGATGGTGTGACATGAAGGCATCGAGGGTGATATCCGCGAAAGATCGGAATTCACGGGATCCGAACTCAACTCACTGGCCCGCCACGCCTGATGCTCGGTCGCACTAGACCGGATCACCGATCGGGGCAACCGGACGGACGTACGGCGGATCTCAGCCAACGCTCAGGCTGCGAGCCGTACCGTGTGCCGCATGAGATCGCCGTCGCCGGCCGCGTGGTTCCGGCGTGCCCTGCCCACCCGCCGCCGCGCGATCGCCGCAGCGGCGGTCGTCGTGCTGCTGGCTGCCGCCGTGACCTGGGCGGTGTGGCCGCAGGGATCGGATGTACGCACCCAGAGCGCGATGCTCACCGTCCGCTCCGGACCGTCCGGCGACGCGCCCGTGGACCTGGACACCACCCTGTACCTCCCGTCCGGCGCGTCGTCCGGCCGGAAGGTCCCCGCGGTCCTGCTGGCGCACGGCTTCGGCGGCACGAAGGAGTCGGTGCGCTCGGACGCGGAGGAGTTCGCCGGACGCGGCTACGCGGTGCTCACCTGGACCGCGCGGGGCTTCGGCCGCAGCGGCGGCGAGATCCACCTGGACAACCCGGACTACGAGGTGCGCGACGCCCAGCGGCTGCTGGACTGGCTCGCCGCCCGGCCCGAGGTGCGGACCGACGCCCCCGGCGACCCGAAGGTCGGCGTGGTCGGCGGCTCGTACGGCGGCGGCCTGGCGCTGCTGCTGGCCGCGCAGGACCGCCGGGTGGACGCGATCGTCCCCATGATCACCTGGAACGACCTGTCCCGCGCCTTCCTGCCGGAGAGCACCGGCGGGGCGCCGACCGAGGGCGTGTTCAAGAAGGGCTGGGCCGGCCTCTTCTTCGGCGGCGGGGGCAACGTGGGCAGCGGCCCGGCTGGGCTCGCCGGTACGACCGCCGCCCAGCCGGAAGGAGCGCCGGCGTCCGCCGGCCCACCGAGCCCGGGCCCGGGCTCGGGTCCCGGAACCGCGCCCGGTGGCCTACCGGCCGGTGCCGCCGACCCGTCCTGCGGGCGGTTCGCGGCCGACGTGTGCGCCGCGTACCTGCGCATCGCCACCGCTGGCCGGGCCGACCAGGCGGCCGTCGACCTGCTGCGCCGGTCCAGCCCGGCCGGTGTGCTGGACCGGATCAAGGCGCCCACCCTGTTGGTGCAGGGCGAGGCGGACACGCTCTTTCCGCTCGGCGAGGCGGACGCGAACGCCAGGGGGATCGCCGCCGCCGGCACCCCGGTGCGGGTCGCGTGGTTCACCGGCGGGCACGACGGCGGCAGTGGACCGCGCTCGGACTCCGACCGGGTGAAGTTCCTGACCGTCCAGTGGCTCGACCACTACGTCAAGGGCGAGGGCGACGCCCCCGGCGACGACTTCACCTGGTCCCGGATCGCCGGCTTCGACGCGCTGGACCGGGGCCTGGTCGCCACCGGTTTCCGCCGCGCCGACTACCCCGGCCTCGCCGGCAACGCCCGCCGGGAGGTGGTGGTCGCCGGACCGGCGCAGCCGATCGCGAACCCGCCGAACGGCAACCCGGCCGCCATCTCCTCGATTCCGTTCGCCGGCGGTCTCGCCTCGCTGCTCGACGGGGTGGCCGGCGACGTGCCCGGCCAGCACGCGCGCTTCGAGTCGACGCCGCTGACCGAGGCGGTCGACGTGGCCGGCGCGCCCACCGTGACCGTGCGGGCCGCCTCGCCGACCGGGGAGGCGGTCCTCTTCGTCAAGCTGTACGACGTCGACAAGGACGGCGCGGCGACCCTGCCGAACGGCCTGGTCGCGCCGATCCGCCTCACCGGTCTGCCGCAGCGGGTGCAGGACGCCCGCCCGGTAACGGTGACGCTGCCCGGGATCGTCCGCCGGATCGAGGCGGGGCACCGGCTGCGCCTGGTGGTCGCCAGCTCCGACCAGGCGTACACCACCCCCGCCGCGCCCACCGTCTACACGGTGGCCGCGGACGGCGCGGTCAGCCTGCCCACGGTCGACGGCGAGCCGATCCCCACCGCGGCGACCGTCTGGCGCTGGGTGCTCGCCGGCCTGCTCGCCGCCATCCTGATCGGGCTCGTCGTGGTCGTCGCCGTCGTCCGCCGCCGGCATCGCCGCCAGGACCGCTCGGTGCATCCGGAGTACGCGGACACGCCGCTGGCCGTACGCGCGCTGCGCAAGGAGTACGCGGACGGGTTCGTGGCGGTGTCGAACGTGGACTTCGAGGTACATCCGGGTCAGGTGGTGGGCCTGCTGGGTCCCAACGGCGCGGGCAAGACCACCACCCTGCGGGTGCTGATGGGGCTGACCCAGCCGACCGCCGGGGAGATCTACGTGTTCGGCCGCCGGCTGGTGCCCGGCTCGCCGGTGCTGTCCCGCATCGGCGCGCTGGTGGAGGGGCCGGGATTCCTGCCACACCTCTCCGGCCTGGCGAACCTGCGGGCGTACTGGCGGGCCACCGGGCGCCCGGCCGAGGACGCGCACTTCGACGAGGCGTTGGAGATCGCCGGTCTGGGCGACTCGGTGCACCGGAAAATCAAGAACTACAGCCACGGCATGCGCCAGCGGCTCGCCATCGCCCAGGCCATGCTGGGCCTACCCGAGTTGCTGGTGCTGGACGAGCCGACCGACGGGCTCGACCCGCCGCAGATCGCCGAGATGCGCCGGGTCCTGCAGCGGTACGCCACCGACGGCCGGGCGGTGCTGGTCTCCAGTCACCTGCTGGCCGAGGTGGAGCAGACCTGCACGCACGCCGTGGTGGTCAACAAGGGTCGGATCGTTGCCTCCGGGCCGGTCCAGGAGATCGTGGGCGAGTCGCCGAGCGTGCTGTTCGACGTCACCGATCCGGAGGCGGCGCGGGCGGTGCTGGACCGGCTGCACGGCGTACGGGTGTTGCCGGAGAGCGACGGGCAACTGGTCGTCGACACCAACGGCACGGCCCGCAGCGAGGTGGTGGCGGAGCTGGTGCGCGCCGGCATCGGGGTGGACCGGGTGGTGCCCCGGCGACGGCTGGAAGACGCGTTCCTCGCCCTGGTGGGCGAGAACTCTCGGGGAAGCGGTGACCGGTGATGGCTGTTGTCGACGCGGGCGAGGCCCGGGGTTACCGGCCGTCGGCCACCCTGCCCTTCGCGGCGGAGTTCCGCCGGCAGGCGTCCCGGCGGCGGACCCAACTGGCGCTCGGGTTCATGGTGCTGCTGCCGCTGATCATTCTGATCGCCTTCCAGTTCAACTCCGGCGGCGACGACGACAACGGCAACAACGAGTTCGCGAGCCTTGTCGACCTGGCCACCTCGGGCGGGCTCAACTTCACCCTCTTCTCGATCTTCGTGTCGGCGTCGTTCCTGCTGGTGGTGGTCGTCGCGCTGTTCTGCGGCGACACGGTGGCCAGCGAGGCGAGCTGGGGGAGTCTGCGCTACCTGCTGGCGATCCCGGTGCCCCGGGCACGGCTGTTGACGGTGAAGCTGGTGGTCGCGCTCGCGTACTCGGGACTGGCCCTGGTGTTGTTGGCCGGCACCGCCCTGCTCGCGGGCACCCTGCGCTACGGCTGGTCGCCGCTGCGCAGCACGGTGGCAGCCGAGCTGGAGCCGGGCGAGGGGCTGCTCCGGTTGCTGGCCGTGCTCGGCTACCTGGCGGTCGTACTCCTGGTGGTGGCCGGCCTGGCGTTCCTGCTGTCGGTGACGACGGACGCCGCGCTGGGCGCGGTCGGCGGAGCGGTCCTGCTGTGGATCCTGTCCAGCATCCTGGACCAGATCACCGCCCTGGGCGGGCTGCGGGACTTCCTGCCCACCCACTTCAGCACCGCCTGGCTCGGGTTGCTGTCCACCCCGGTGCAGACCGACGACGTGGTGCGCGGCACCATCTCGGCGATCAGCTACGCGACGCTGTTCTGGGGGTTGGCGTTCTGGCGCTTCACCCGCAAGGACATCACGTCGTAGGCGTCCGCCAGGCGCTGACGCCGATCCGTCCGGTGTTGCCCACGTCGACCGGGCCGTGCGGGTCGACCTCCTCGGCCGGCTGACCGGCGGCGGGCGCCACCGACAGGTACGCCCCGTCGGTGGCGACCACCGTCGAGTCGGTGACCAGGTTGCGCCAGAGGACGCTGGCGATGGCCCGTTCGCCGGGTGCGAGGGTGATCTCGCGGGGCGGCTGGTCGTAGCCCGACGTGATGTCCTTCGCCCCGTTCTGCACCGCCAGGATGATCGGCTTGCGCTGCTCGTCGAGGACCCACACCGTCGGGTACCCGTTCAGGCGGTACGGGCGGTCACCGCAGTTGACAAGCTCCAGGCCGAGGGCGCGCAGCCCCATCGCGGCGTCCCCACCGGTCGACCGGATCCGGACCCCGGATGGCAGGCACTCGGCCACCGGGGCCGTGCTCGCCGACGCGCTCGCGCTGGGAGCGGCTGCGGGAGGTGGGCCGGTCGGGTCCCCGCCCTGCCCGGCGTGATCGCGGGGGACGCAAGCGCTGAGCGCGAGAACCAGCATGGTCGCCGCGCCGACCCGTCGCCCGATGGAATTCCGGAAGATCATCCCGCGATCCTCGCGCACCGAGGTGGCCAGCCGCTGCCCGGCTGTCGTCGCTCGCTCTGGTGCGACCTGCCATCCCCTGCTCAGGCAATGTCGAGCTGCCCCAGATCCGGGGCGTCGCTGCTGGTCGCCGTCCGCCGTCGGAACCTGCCGGGCCGAGCCTCGCACGACTCACCGAGGTGGTCGGTGGGCAGGGCGCAGCGGGCACCGCCGGGCAGTCGGTGGTCGCACCAGACCCGGGTGCGCACGACCTGGCGATCATCCTCGCTCAGCGTCGTCTCGCCGAAGTCGATCGCGGTGACGTGCCCGAGCGAGTCACGCAGCGCCTCGGCCAGCGCCCGCGCGCCGTCGACGCTGGTCAGCGTGGTGGGTAGGTGAACGATCCAGCGTGGCGGTACCTCGTACTCCGTCATGGTTCTCTCCCTGGCTCGGGCGGCGCCGTCCTGGGCCCGGCGTTAGTTGGTCGCTCCGGACAACCCTTCGGTGTACGACGTCAGCGCCTCCACGGCCGCCGTCAGGCTCTCGGCCATCCGGTCGAGCTGTTCGGCGGCCCGGGACCACTGCCCACTCGCTGCCTCGGCGGCCAGGTCGGGCTGGTTGGCGTCGGCGAGCTGCTGGCGAGCCGTGGTGATCCGCGCCGGAAGCTGACCGACCCGCGCGGCGGCGGCACTGAACTGGTCGCGGGCGGTGTCCAGCACCTCGACCAGGTCGCCGATGCTGGGCTGGCCGGTCGTGGTGCGTAGCCGGCTCACACCGTCGCTGAGCTGCCGTTCCGCGTCGCCGGCCAGGTCGAGCGCGTCGTCCCCGCGACGCCGCGCGTGCCGGATCGCCGGATGGGCACAGCCGGCGCTTGTCCGCTCCAGCAGGACGGTCGCGGCGGCCACCGCGAGGTACATCTCGCGCAGCTCGCCGGCCACCTGCTCGACCTCCCAGGCGGCGCTCGCTTCGGTCACGGTCACGGGGGCCTCCTCTCGGATCGATGGGTGCCGGAGCAGCGCGACAACCAGCTCAGATGGGGAACATCCGAGCCGTCCTGCGCGCTGCCCCGGCAGGGGGAACCGCCCAGTGCCTAGCTGGAAGTTCCTCTTCCCAGCTTTACCGGTAATGCCGGTAAAGTCAACGATGCGCTTGAGGTGACTCGCGTCGTCGTGATCAGATGGGCATGCCTAGCTGGGAGTACCTTGCATGCCCACACCACGGAAGTTCGAGCCGCACTACCGGCGGATCATCGCTGACATCAGAAGGCGTATCGCCGACGGCGAGTGGCCGCCTGGGCACAAGCTGCCGTCCACCAAAGAGTTGGCGGACCTGTACAACGTCGGTAGCCAGTCGACGGTGCGGCAAGCCATCACGATCTTGATTGAGACTGGTGAGTTGTACGGCCATCAAGGACTGGGCGTCTTCGTGGCTGAATAACCTCAGCTCGGGACTGCGATACACGTCGATACTCGATACCGTCACCAGGTGTATTTCAACCGAGGGCGGCTTGCCCGATGAGCATCGCCGAGCTGAAGGCGACCCTCGGTGCCGCCATCGAGTCCGCCCGCCAAGGGCGCCGAACCCTCGATCAGGCGATTGCTGAGGCCGAATCAGCGGCCAGCGAAGCGGCCCGAGTCCTCCGAGGCAGTCGGCATGCCGAGGTGACGCGGACTCACGGTGCACTCCTTTCCGCCCAAGCTGAGGTAGAACCGACTCGCCGCCGCTTCGATGCCGTTGCCGAGAAGGTAGGCGACTACCGCTCGCGGCTGGGATGACCAGCGTAGGCGAGGTGGTCGCGCAGCTCGTGGCGATACGAGCAAGCCTCGACAGCGCAGTGGTGAGAGCGTCGCGCGCGCGGGCGGACGCCGAACAGGCGCTCGCGCACCTGGCCGAGGCTCTCCAGGGTGGCACCAATCAACGGCTGGCAGCCGCTGCCGCAGATGCCGAAGTCGCCAGGGACAAAGCAGGTCGCTACGCGCGGCTGCTGGCCGACGCTGCCCGGCACATCAGCGCCTACGTAAACGTCATCGCTCCCGGCGCCGCACCAGTCGACCCGTCAGTCGACGCCTCCACGCCCTCCGGCGAGCGTCTGGTCACCGAGGCCGAAGCCCGCGGCAGCAAAGCCGACATCCTGTGGCGACGGCAGGTCCAGAAGGCGGACGACGCCGAAGACGCCTTGAAGAAGAGCGAGAGTGGCGCGAAGGAGTTCTACAAGTTCCTGAGGCAGGACAATGGCGGCGGATCGAGTACTGGCACTGCCTCGCCGGGACCGGCTCAAGCTTCTCCCCAGATCGACAACCCCGTGACGGCGCTGGTGATGGCGGCCGGTGCGGTGGCGGTCATTGCCAAAGCGATGTGGAACTATGGCCACACTCGACGAGCGAGGAGACGGGACAGCGATGATCAAGTCCGACCTGATCGAGTACGTCCGGACGATGATCCGGAGTGACTACGCTGCCAACGAGTCCGTCGGTGCCCGGCTCGATGCCGAGGGCTGGGACGGCTTCCCACGGTTCCTTGCCGCTCTGTTCTTTGTGGCGGTCGACCGACGATTTGGCGAGACCGCAGACCGGGTCGGAGTGATCAAGTTTGTCGCAGAGTTGCGAGCCCAGTACGAGGGCGGCCCTGAGATCCGGGCCGACGACGCTGAATCATTGATCCTGGCAACCATCGACCCCTCGCTTGACTACACGGTCAGCCCCGAAATGATCGGGCGGATCCAGGCGGCGACGGTCCAGAAGATCTTTACTGAAGAAGGTCTCGTCGACTCCGCGCTAGACACCCTGCTCTTAGAGGCAGCCCACCTCGCATCGCGGGACTAGCGCCTGAGCCCGCGCTCCGCGTGTGATCGGCGCAGACAACCGGCTCGAGATGCTGTAACCCTCATCTACCCGAGGACGCTCATGTAGTTTCGGGCGGCCTGCGAACTGCCCTGGAGCAGCGTCATCGCCTCCACGAGGCGTTGCTTGCCCTGCTCGGCGCGGGCGATCGCTTCGGCCAGCGCTGGATGTCCGGTGCCGGCGGCTACAGCCCGAAGTCTCGCCACGGTCTGCTCGGTTGCCTCGACGGCGGCGCGAATCTGCTGCTGGGTGGCGTTTCCTTGCTCCGCAGCCTGTGCAAGCGCCGCCTTGACTTCCTCGATGCTCGCCATGCGCGCCTCCCGACCTTCGATGCGAAGCGATGTTGCGCCGCGTGTCGGAGCGGACACTATCCGACATCTGCGCGCTGCCGGAGTCCCGGCTGCCAGGTCGAGGCGGCGGCCCCGCGCCCCCTCGGTGGCAGCGCTTGCCCCACTTCCGGGGCAGCTCGACAGGGTGTACGGGTACCCCGCCAGGCGGTACGTTGAGGGCTCGGGAGCGCTCCCAAAGTCGGTGACGACGACTGCGCGGGCGGTCAAAACAGGGCAAATCGCGGCTTCGGCCCCGTACGCTTCAGGTTCTCCCGCCGGGGATTTTCCCACTAGCAAGGAATTTATTAACATCGATGGATTGAGGCCCCACCATGGAAGAGATCTGTTCCCTTCGATGGAGGTCTCCATGAACGTCTCTCGGCTCGGCGGGCCGACCCTGTCCCTCTTCCGCATCGTGATCGGCCTGCTGTTCACGCTGCACGGCCTCGCGTCGGTCTTCGGGTTGTTCGGCGGCAACTCGACGACCGGCAAGGCCATACCGCTCGGCACCTGGCCGGGCTGGTGGGCCGCCCTGATCCAGCTCATCTGCGGCGCGCTGGTGCTGGTCGGACTCTTCGCCCGACCCGCCGCGCTTCTCGCGTCCGGCTCGATGGCGTACGCCTACTTCGTCGTGCACCAGCCGGACGACCTGCTGCCGCTACGCAACGGCGGTGAGCTGGCAGCCCTCTTCTGCTGGTCGTTCCTGCTGGTCGCGACGCTCGGCTCGGGCCCGTGGGCGCTCGACTCGTTGCTCTTCAAGCGGCGTGCCGAGGTGCCGTCGATGGCCGAGCCCAGCCCGGTGAACGCCTGACCGACCCGTAACGCGCGTCGCCGGAGCCTCGGCGTGTCGGCTCCGGCGACGCGTGCGTGGACGGTTCAGGCCGCAGGGCGGGGGGTGAGGACCGCGTCCAGGAGGCCGGGGTAGAGCTTGTCCACCTCATCGCGGCGCAGTCGGACCAGGCGGCTCGTGCCGGCGGCCCGGGTGCGGGTCAGCCCGGCCTCGCGCAGCACCTTGAGGTGGTGGCTGCGGGTCGCCTTCGAGACGCCGAAGTCGAAGCTGCCGCAGGCCGCCTCGCCGCCCTCGGCAAGCGCCCGGATGATCTGTAACCGCACGTCATCGGCGAGCGCGGCCAGTACGGCGGTGACCGGTACGGCGGTCAGGTCGGGTTCGTGCGGCTCCATGTGACCAGTCTAACCCTTGTTCGACAACGATCGAACAACACCCTAAGGTCGGTGTCGTTGGTTCGAAGATACTCGAACATTGGAGCTGACGATGCGATCCCGCGCCGCCGCCTACCCGTTGCTCGCCGCGCTCGCCTGGGGTGCGATGTTCCCGATCCTGGCCACCGCGCTGGCGAGGGTCGACCCGCTCAACCTGACCACCGCCCGCTATCTGTTCGCCGCCGTCATCCTGGTCGGCATCCTGCTGCTCCGCGAGGGGTCTGCCGCGCTGCGCCTCGGCGGTCGGGGAGTCGAGGTGGTGGTGCTGGGTGTCGTCGGCTTCGCCGGCTTCAACCTGCTCACCAACCTGGCGCTCGAACACGCCGCCCCGCAGCAGATCTCCCTGTTCGTCGCGACCACCCCGATCATCACCCAACTGGTCCGGTGGGCCCGGGACGGCGTACGGCCGAAGCCTCTCCTGCTGGTCCTCTCCCTGGTGGCGCTCCTCGGCGTCGGCCTGGTGATCACGCGCGGGAGCCTGGCCGGGCTCGGCCAGTTCGGTCTCGGCGGCCTCATGATGATCGGCGCGGTGCTCGGCTGGGCCATCTACACCCACGGCGCGACCCGGTTCGGCGCCTGGTCACCGCTGCGCTTCACCACGCTGACCGCGCTCGCCGGCACGGCCGCCATGCTGGTCGCCAGCATCGGCGCCGACGCCGTCGGGTGGCAGCACGCGCCGGCCGCCGCCGACCTGGTGGCGGTCACCCCACAACTGGCGTACGCCGTGCTCGTCGCCGCCGTCGTCGCGGTGCTGGCCTGGAACACCGGTGTGCAGCGGCTGGGCGCGGCCAACGCCGCCCTGTTCATGAACCTCGTCCCGGTGACCACGTTCGTCGTGCAGATCGCCCGTGGCTACCGACCGGAGGGGGTCGAACTGGCCGGCGCGGCGATCACCATCGCCGCCCTGGTCGCCGCGAACCTCGCGGCGCGCACCCGGCCCCGGCCCTCGTCGCCGCCCCGGGCGACGGCTGTCACCGATCCCGTGGCAGTGGTCGACCAGGTGGCGGTGGCCGCCCGCTGACCCACTGGCTGGGATGCCCGGTGGAGGCGCCGGGCAACGTTGCCTAGACTCGACGGCACAACTGCATACCTCATCCAGAGGGGCTGAGGGATACGGCCCGACGACGCCCCGGCAACCACCCCGCGCGCTCACCGCTGAGCGACCCGCGGGGCAGGTGCCAATTCCGTCCCCGCCGCACCGTGCGATGCGGGGAAAGATGAGAGGACTCTCGACATGACGTCGACGCTCGCCGCCTCCGGGATCGACACCTCCGCCAGCCCCGCCCGCGCCCTCGTCTGCCGCGCCTGTTCGGCCCGCTACCCGCTCGCCGCCCAGCACGCCTGTTACGAGTGTTTCGGCCCGCTGGAAGTCGACTACGACACCGCGGCCCTCGCCACGGTCACCCGCGAGCAGATCGAGGCCGGCCCGAACAACATCTGGCGGTACGCCGCGCTGCTGCCCGCCGGGCAGGACCCGGCCAGCCGGGTCACCCTCGACCCGGGTCTGACCCCGCTGGTGGCGGCGCCGCAGCTCGCCGCCGAGCTGGGCATCACCGCTCCGCTCTGGGTCAAGGACGACAGCGCCAACCCGACCCACTCGTTCAAGGACCGAGTGGTCTCGGTGGCGCTGACCGCCGCGAAGGCGCTCGGGTTCAGCCGGTTCGCCTGCGCCTCCACCGGCAACCTCGCCAACTCGGTGGCCGCGCACGCCGCCCGCGCCGGTGTGCCCTCGATCGTCTTCATCCCCAGCGACCTGGAGCAGGGCAAGGTCATCACCACCGCCGTGTACGGCGGCGAACTGGTCGCCATCGACGGCTCGTACGACGACGTCAACCGGCTCTGCGGCGAGCTGGTGGAGACCGACGAGTTCGAGGACACGGCGTTCGTCAACGTGAACGTCCGGCCGTACTACGCGGAAGGCTCCAAGACCCTCGGGTACGAGGTGGCCGAGCAGCTCGGCTGGCGCATCCCCGCCCAGGTGGTCATCCCGATGGCCAGCGGCGAACTGCTCACCAAGATCGACAAGGCCTTCTCCGAGCTGGTCGAGATCGGCCTGGTCGAGGCCCCGGCGGGCGGCTGGAAGGTCTTCGGGGCGCAGTCGGCCGGCTGCAACCCGATCGCGACGGCCCTGCACGCCGACACCGACACGATCATCCCGGTCAAGCCCACCGGCATCGCCAAGTCGCTCAACATCGGCGACCCGGCCGCCGGCCTCTACGCCCTGGAGGCGGTGCGCCGCACCGGCGGGTGGATGGAGTACGCCGACGACGACGAGATCCGCGCCGGCATCCGCGACCTGGCCCGTACCACCGGGGTGTTCGCCGAGACGGCGGGCGGCGTCACCGCGGCGGTGCTCCGCAAGCTGGTCGAGTCCGGCCGGCTCGACCCCACGGCGGAGACGGTCGTCTTCAACACCGGCGAAGGTCTGAAGACGATCGACGCGGTGGCCGCCCAGGTCGGCCCGACCCACCAGATCAAGCCGTCCCTGCGTGCCGCCCGCGACGCCGGTCTGCTCGGCTGAATCCACCGGGTGACTGGATTTTCGCTGTGAGTGTGGAAAACCCGCCGCTCAGGACTTGACGGCAGGAACCGGACGGCGCAAGATGCTCCGTGCGGGAGGGCATTTCGCCGAAGACTTTTGAAGTTCTTGCGACCCAACGCCGGAGGCGTTGTGCGAGTGCCCCTCCCGACCACGTTCGACAGGGCCAGCGAAAATTCGCTGGCCCTGTCGCTTTTGCTCCTGCCAGGCTCGCCCACATGAGCATCACGATCGCGCCGTTCGACGGCACCGACCGGACCGCGGTCGACGAGGCGTACCGGATCGGAGCGGCGGCCACCGAGGCCGATCTGCCCGACTTCCCGCCGTCCTGCCGGCAACGCTTCGACGCCCAATTCCACACCCCGATGCCCGGCACCCGTTCCCTCTGGGCGCTGGCCCGGCTGGACGGGGTGCCCGCCGGTTACCTTCAGCTCGACCTGCCGCAGCTCGACAACCCCGACAACGCCACCACCGAGCTGACGGTCCGTCCGGACCTGCGTCGCCGGGGCGTCGGTCGGGCCCTGCACGAGTACGGGGTACGCCTGCTGCGCCAGCACGGCCGCAAGCGGGTCGTCGCCATGGCTGTCGCCGCGCTGCCCGGCGGTCCGGCCCGACCGGTGGCGGGCGCGGCGTTCGCCACCGCGATGGGGGCGCACTCCGCGCTGGTCGAAGTGCGCCGCCGGCTGGACATCGCCGACATCGACCGGGTCGCCCTGCGGGCGGCGCTGGCCGAGGCCAAGCCCCGCGCCGAGGGCTACCGGTCCGTCACCTGGCAGGGCAACACCCCGCCGGAGTACGTGGCGGACATCGCCTACCTGGACGGCCGGCTGCTGATGGACGCGCCCATGGGCGACGTGCAGTGGGAGCCGGAGCAGGTCGACGCCGAGCGCATCCGGGGCAACGAACGCGCCCTGGACGCCCGGGGCCGGCGGCGCTACCACCTCGCCATGCGACACGAGGCGTCCGGCCGGCTGGTCGCCTGGACCCTGCTCGACGTGGGCGCCTCCGCCGACTGGCACGCGTACCAGCAGATCACCCTCGTCGACCCGGCCCACCGTGGTCACCGGCTGGGCCTCATCGCCAAGGCCGAGAACCTGCACCACCTGCTGACCCACGAGCCCGCCGTACGCGTCATCGACACCTGGAACGCGGCGAGCAACAGCTACATGGTGGCGATCAACGAGCAGCTCGGATTCCGCCCGGTGGATGCCTGGGACAACTGGCAGCTCACCCTCTGACGGGTATCCGCCGCTACTGTTCGCGGAGCTCCGTCATGCATGATGGCCGCATGACGGAGACCCCGCATCCCCTGTACGACAGGCACGCCGACACCCTCAACCGTGCGCTGACCGCGATCACGGAGCGGGGCTACTGGTCCGCCTATCCCGAGTCCCCCAGCCCCCGCGTGTACGGCGAGACCGCCGCCGCCGACGGCAAGGCCTCCTTCGAGGCGTACCTCGGTGCTGACTTTCCCCTCGACCAGCCCGGCGCCGGCGAGCGGATCGCCACCGAGACGAGCCCGTTCGGCGTCGACCTGGCGGTGCGGTACCCGCACGCCGGCACCGACGAGCTGGTCGCCGCCGCGTCCGCCGCGCTGCCGGCCTGGCGCGACGCCGGCCCGCAGGCCCGCATCGGCGTCTGCCTGGAGATCCTCGACCGGCTGCACAAGCACATCTTCGAGCTGGCCAACGCGGTGCAGTTCACCAGCGGGCAGGCGTTCGTGATGGCCTTTCAGGCCGGTGGCGCGCACGCGCTGGACCGGGCGCTGGAGGCGCTGGCGTACGCGTACGCCGAGATGACCCGGCACCCGGGCACGGCCGGCTGGGAGAAGGCCGCCGGCAAGGGCGACCCGCTGCGGATGATCAAGACGTTCCACGTGGTCCCGCGTGGCGTGGCGCTGGTGATCGGGTGCAACACCTTCCCGACCTGGAACTCGTACCCCGGACTGTTCGCGTCGCTGGTCACCGGCAACCCGGTGATCGTGAAGCCGCACCCGCGCGCGGTGCTGCCGCTGGCGATCACCGTGAAGTACGCCCGGGAGGTGCTCGCCGAGGCCGGCTTCGACCCGAACCTGGTCCTGCTGGCGGCCGAGGCCCCCGGTGAGAAGCTCGCCAGCGACCTGGCCCTGCACCGGGCCGTCAAGATCGTCGACTTCACCGGTTCCACCGAGTACGGCGACTGGCTGGAGACACACGCCCGGCAGGCGTCGGTCTACACCGAGAAGGCCGGCCTGAACACGGTCGTCATCGACTCCACCGACGACTTCGCCGGCATGTGCCGCAACCTCGGGTTCACGCTGACCCTCTACAGCGGGCAGATGTGCACCACCTCGCAGAACATCCTCATCCCGGCCGGCGGCATCGAGACCGACCAGGGGCACAAGAGCTTCGACGAGGTGGCCGGCGGGATCGCGGCGGCGATCGGCAAGCTGACCGCCGACCCGGCCCGTGGTGTCGAGCTGACCGGCGCCATCGTCAACGACGGGGTGCTGGAGCGGCTGGCCGAGGTCACCAAGGTCGGCGAGCCGGTGCTGGAGTCGCGGACGGTGGCGCACCCGTCGTACGCCGACGCGGTGGTGCGTACCCCGACGATCGTGAAGCTGACCGCGGACGACGCGCAGACGTACGGCCGGGAGTGGTTCGGGCCGATCTCCTTCGCCATCGCGACCGACTCCACCGCGCACAGTCTGGAGCTGATGCGCCGGACCATCGGTGAGAAGGGCGCGCTGACCGCCGGGGTCTACTCCACCGACGAGGCGGTGCTGGACGCCGCCGAGGCGGTCGCGGTCGAGGTCGGCGTGCACCTGTCCGGCAACCTCACCGGCGGCGTCTTCGTGAACCAGTCGGCGGCCTTCTCCGACTTCCACGGCAGCGGCGCCAACGCGGCGGCGAACTCGGCCCTGACCGACGGGGCCTACGTGGCCAACCGGTTCCGGATCGTGCAGTCTCGGCGCCCGGCCTGACCTCTCGCGGTGATCAAGAGGTTCGCGTCAGAAATCACGCTGTTCTTGACGCAAACCTCTTGATCACCGGGGTCGGAGGCGGGTTTTATGCGGGGCGGCGCATCTGGAGTTCTTTCAGGGCGGGGATGGTGGGGTGGGGGACCCGTACGCCGGTGTCCTTGAAGCCGAGGCGCTGGTAGGCCCGGTAGGCGCGGTCGTTGCCGACCACCACCTCCAACATCAGCTCCGGCCGGCCGCAGTCCCGCGACCAGGCGGCCACCCCGTCGATCAGTTCGCCGAGCAGCCCGCTGCCCCGCCAGGCCGGCGTGACGTACACGGCGTAGATCACGGTGAGGCCTGGCTCGTTCGGGGCGGCCGTTCCTCCGGCGTGCCCGACTAGCCGGCCGCCCGGATCCGCGACGAACTGCGCGGTGTGCGGACCGGTCGACGTGAACGCCACCCGGGCGGCGAACTCGTTGTGCGGTCGGGCCGCGGCATCGGCCAGGGTCTCCAGGAAGGCCAACGGCGCGTCGGCGAGCATCTCCAGGCGCAGCGCCCGCATCCGGGCGGCGTCCTGCGGTCGTACCCGGTGGATCCGTGCCTGCCGCAGGGGCGTGGCGCCCGTGTCGGTGCTCATGCCCGCATGCCTACCACAGGGGCGGACTCGCGCCGGCGACCCGTGCCGCCAGATCCCCTCCATCCGGTCCAAACACAACCATCGTCATGAATCCGACGGGCCCTCCGATCGCTACGAACTATGCCCGATTTGAGGTCGTGCGCTCCCGTCACTCCTCGTGTAGCGTGCGATTTCGATCACCTCTTTCAGCGGTCGTCGTCGATCGCTGAGGTGGTGGTTCGCGGGTGTCCGGCCGTGCCGGACGTTCGGGCAGGCAACGCCGCGCAGAGTGAGGGAAGTGCACCGTGGCACAGGGTTCCGTGAAGTGGTTCAACGCCGAGAAGGGTTACGGCTTCATCGCCGTCGACGGCGGTCAGGACGTGTTCGTCCACTTCTCCGCGATCGAGATGGACGGTTACAAGGCGCTCGACGACGGTCAGCGGGTCGAGTTCGAGATCGCCCAGGGCCAGAAGGGCCCGCAGGCGGAGCACGTCCGCGTCATCGGCTGACCGATCCCGATCTGCTCGCCGGTTGTCCGCTCGATCGGCTGGCGAGTCGGGGCTGCGGCGCGGACGCCGGCCCGGGAAGATCGTGAACCGTTCCAGCCGATGCTGAGGAGGGTTCATGACCGACCAGTCGCCGCCACCCGCCACGCCCTCCGGGCCGGGTGAGCCGGGCCCGTCCGTCGAAGGCTCCGGCGCGTCACCCGTTCCGGGTACGCCGCCCGTGTCTGGCGCTGGGATGCCGCCGGTCGGGCCGCCGACCGCTGGTATTCCGCCGGTCGGGCCGCCCACCGCTGGGATGCCGCCTGCTGAGCCGCCGCCGGTCTGGGATCCCGCGCGCGGCGCCTGGGTCCCGGCCGGCCCGCCGACGCAGGGCTGGACCGCTCCTCCCGTCGGCGGCTACCCGCCCGGGGCCGGTCCCTACGGCGGGCAACCGTGGTATCCGGGGGCGCCGGTCGGCTGGTACCCGCCGGGTTACGGCCTCGACCCGAACGACGCCCTGGTCACTCCGCCCGGCGCCGGTATCGGCGGCTGGTTCGACCGGTTCTGGGGCGCGCTGCGTCGGGGCTGGCGGCAGTTGGTGCCGATCATGCTGCTCACCCAGGTCCTGCCGGCGGCGGTGCTCTCGGTCATCTCGTTCGGTCTGGACCCGTCGCCCGCCTGGGAGGCGCAGGCCGAGACGGACCCGTCGGCCGGGCTTCCGGACAACTTCGCCACCAGCCTGTTGACCCTCGTCGTCGTGCTGGTCGGCGGCAGTCTGCTGATCGGCCTGGTGCAGGCGCTGGGCTGGGCCGCGGGCAGTTGGGTGATCACCCAGCAGGCGGCCGGCCGGCCCGCCCGGCTCGACGCGGCGCTGCGGTACGGGCTGCGCCGGGCCGTCGGCGTGTGGGGCTGGACGCTGCTGGTCAGCCTGCTCATCGGCATCGGAGTCTGCTTCTGCGTGCTGCCGGGCATCTACCTGGCGTTCGCGTTGAGCATGGCCGGTCCGGTCTACCTGTTCGAGCGGGACAACCCGATCGGCCGGTCGTTCCGGATGTTCCACGACCGGCTCGGAATGCTGCTCGGCCGGGTGGCCCTGGTGGGCGCGGCGGTGATCATCGGAACCGTGGTGCCCGGCGTCCTGGAGTCGGCCGGCACCGTCGCGTTCGGCGAGGATCCGTTCGCTGCCCCGGGCCCCGCGGTCGGGGTGGTGGCGGTCATCGCCGTCACGGCCGTGCTGGCCCTGCCGGCCCACCTCGCCCAGTTGATCGGTCTGCTGATCACGTACGCCGAGCAACGCGCTCATGAGGGGCCCGTGAACGGGGCCACACTGGCTGCGGAACTCGACTGACCGGGCTCATCGTGCTTGCACTCGGCAGGTGAGAGTGCTAAACAAGTCATTGGCACTCGCATACCGTGAGTGCCAATGGTCGGGACGGTGGGGCCTGGTTGCACCGGTGTGGAGACACCGGGGCAGCACATGGCCGGTCGTCGCGGGCTATCCGGCCCGGCCGAAGGACGTCGTCGTCGCCAGGTGGCGACGTCCCAAGGTGCGTACACCAGGCGGCCCATCCGGGGCACACATCTCGGGTGGCCCGTGAGTGTCCAGGAGGACAACGCCGTATGGCCAAGATGATCGCGTTCGACGAAGAGGCGCGCCGCGGCCTCGAGCGGGGCATGAACCAGCTCGCCGACGCCGTAAAGGTGACCCTCGGCCCCAAGGGCCGCAACGTCGTGCTCGAGAAGAAGTGGGGTGCCCCCACCATCACCAACGATGGTGTGAGCATCGCCAAGGAGATCGAGCTCGAGGACCCGTACGAGAAGATCGGCGCTGAGCTGGTCAAGGAGGTCGCCAAGAAGACCGACGACGTTGCCGGTGACGGCACGACGACGGCGACCGTCCTGGCCCAGGCCCTGGTTCGCGAGGGCCTGCGCAACGTGGCCGCCGGCGCCAACCCGATGGCCCTGAAGCGGGGCATCGAGGCTGCTGTCGCGAGCGTCTCGGAGGAGCTGTCCAAGCTCGCCAAGGACGTCGAGACCAAGGAGCAGATCGCCTCCACCGCCTCCATCTCCG
This sequence comes from Micromonospora sp. NPDC051543, assembly GCF_044454415.1. Lineage (NCBI taxonomy): Bacteria > Bacillati > Actinomycetota > Actinomycetes > Micromonosporales > Micromonosporaceae > Micromonospora > Micromonospora sp. NPDC051543. The sequence continues at coordinate 197,500 of NZ_JBITDT010000004.1, read as the reverse complement.
CTGGCGACAGCACCGTCGGCGAGATCATCGCCGAGGCGATGGACAAGGTCGGCAAGGAAGGCGTCATCACCGTCGAGGAGAGCAACACCTTCGGGCTGGAGCTGGAGCTCACCGAGGGTATGCGCTTCGACAAGGGCTACATCTCGGCCTACTTCATGACCGACCCGGAGCGTATGGAGGCCGTCTTCGACGACCCGTACATCCTGATCGTCAACAGCAAGATCTCGTCGGTGAAGGACCTGCTCCCGATCCTGGAGAAGGTCATGCAGGGCGGCAAGCCGCTGCTGATCATCGCCGAGGACATCGAGGGCGAGGCCCTGGCCACCCTCGTCGTCAACAAGGTCCGGGGCACCTTCAAGTCGGTCGCCGTCAAGGCGCCGGGCTTCGGTGACCGCCGCAAGGCCATGCTGGGCGACATCGCCATCCTCACCGGTGGCCAGGTCATCAGCGAGGAGGTCGGCCTCAAGCTCGACGCCGTCAGCGTCGACATGCTGGGCCGCGCCCGCAAGGTCGTCGTCACCAAGGACGAGACCACCATCGTCGACGGTGCCGGTGACGCCGAGCAGATCCAGGGCCGGGTCAACCAGATCCGGGCCGAGATCGACAAGAGCGACTCCGACTACGACCGCGAGAAGCTGCAGGAGCGGCTGGCCAAGCTGGCCGGTGGCGTTGCGGTCATCAAGGTCGGCGCGGCCACCGAGGTCGAGCTGAAGGAGCGCAAGCACCGCATCGAGGACGCCGTTCGCAACGCGAAGGCGGCCGTCGAGGAGGGCATCGTCCCCGGTGGTGGCGTCGCGCTGGTGCAGGCCGGCAAGACCGCCTTCGACAAGCTGGACCTGGTCGGCGACGAGGCGACCGGTGCCAACATCGTCAAGGTCGCGCTGGACGCCCCGCTGCGGCAGATCGCCGTCAACGCCGGCCTCGAGGGCGGCGTCGTGGTGGAGAAGGTCCGTAACCTCGAAGCGGGTCACGGCCTCAACGCCGCCAACGGCGAGTACGTCGACCTGCTGGCCGCGGGCATCATCGACCCGGCCAAGGTGACCCGTTCGGCGCTGCAGAACGCGTCGTCGATCGCCGCGCTGTTCCTCACCACCGAGGCCGTCGTCGCGGACAAGCCGGAGAAGACCCCGGCTGCCCCGGCTGGCCCGGGTGGCGGGGACATGGACTTCTGAGTCCAGTTCCGACACACCGAACGGGGCGGGCCGCTGACGCGGTCCGCCCCGTTCGTCGTCAGGTGGGCAGTGGACGCTGGTTGCGGCGCTTCTGCGCCCGGTCGTACGGCGGCAGCGACCGGATCGGCGCGTCCACCATCTCCTGCGGTTCCTCGGTCGCCGGTCGACCGTCGGTGCTCATCTCGGCCAGCTGTTCGGCGTCGCCGTAGTCCAACCGGTCGAACGGCAGTTGGCCGGGCAGTTCGTCGGCCGGTTTCCAGGTGATCGGCGGGCCGTCCTCGGTCTGGTCGTCCTCCGTGGTCATGGCTGCCTCCTCTACCGAAACGGTAGGGGGCGTCGATGCCCGACGCGGACGAATGAATCAATGTCCCATTTGACCGCTATTCCGCCCCAAGGCGTCGCCGGTACAGGAAGAACACCCGCTCGATCCGCGCACCCGCGCTACCCGAGTAGAACGGCACCGGCCCCACCCAGCCGATCTCCGCCCGGTCCAGTCCCGCCGCACGCTGGTCCCGCAGGCAGCGTCGCAGCAACACCCCGCCGATGCCCGAGCCCTCGGCGGCCGGGGCCGTGCCCATCGGCCCGAACCAGCTCGGCCGGGACGATCCGTAGGCGGCGAAGCCCAGAACCTCGCCGGCCCGCTCCGCCAGGTGGCAGCCGGCCCTCTCGCGGCCCACCGATCCGGCCAGCTCACCGTCCCAGGCGCCGCCGAAGGTGGACCGGGCGAACGCGGTCAGCGCCGGCAGGTCCGCGGGCTCGGCCCGCCGTACCGTGATGCCCTGCCCGGCCAGCCGACGCTCGGCGGCCTCCGTCGACCGTAGCGCCGGGGACTCGTCGTACGACAGGTCCGCCGTCATGTTCCAGGCGGTCCGGTCCTGCTGGTAGCCGAGTGCGAGGGCCGCGCACACCGCCGGGGTGTACCGCACGTCGATGCCCGGCCAGGCGTAGTACGGCGGGTTTCCGGCCAGCAGCACCTCGGTCACGCCGTGCTCGGCGAGCGCCCGCTCGGCCCGGGCGAGCAGCGTGCGGCCCACGCCCCGGCGACGCTGCCCCGGCAGTACGGCGACCAGGTCCACGTGCCCGATGCCCGGCTCCGTCGGCGACACCGAGCAGAGCAGCACCCCGACCAGGTCACCGGCCCGGTACGCCCCCAGCCCGATCACCGTCCGGTCGACGGCGGCCCGGGGCCACAGGACGTCCACGATCGCGTCCGCCTCGGCGGCGTCCTCGGGCAGGTCGAGGGCCTGCGCGCAGAGCCGCGCCACGGTGGGCGCGAGATCGAGGGCCAGCCCGGTGACGGTGATCTCGGCGTCCATGGGTGCCGACCCTAGATCACCCGCCAGCCTCCGCACTGGTCACCCCCGGGCGGCGCGGACGGCGGCGTACGCGTCGACCTGGCCGGCGCCGGTGACGTTCGCCGGGGTGCCGCAGGCGTCACCGGGATTGCGCGAGCGGTACGTCGGCTCGGCCGGCGTGGCGGTGTCCCGCAGGATCTGCCGGGTCCGGGCCAGGTCGCCGATCAGCGCCGGGTTCGCCGACCACATGAGCGCGACCACTCCCGCCACCTGCGGGGTCGCCATCGACGTGCCGTCCAGCGCCGCGTACCCGCCGCCGGGCATGGCCGAGACGACCTGCACCCCGGGGGCCAGCACGTCCGGCTTGCCCGCGCCGCCCGGCACCGGCCCGCGCGAGGAGAACTGCGCAACGCGTCGCTGCGCGTCCACCGCACCCACGGTCAGCACGTTCGCGTACGGCGCGGGTGCGTCGTCGATCGACGCGCACCACGGGCCGGTGTTCCCGGCGGCGACGACCACGAAGATCCCGGCCGCGTCCAGCGCCGTGGTGGCCGGCAGCAACGCGTCCCGGTCGCAGCCCTCGATCGAGGGGCAGCCCCACGAGTTGGTCAGCACCTGCGGGGCACGCTCCGGCCGGCCGTCGGTGAACGGGTCACCCCCCGCGGGGAACGGCGCCAGCATGAACTGGAGGCAGTCCAGGTAGTGCCCCGGGCTGCCCAGGTTGCGGTCCAGGTCGACGCAGCCCACCCACTGCGCGTCCGGGGCCACGCCGATGCCGTTGCGCCCGACCGCGCTGCCCACCGTGTGGGTGCCGTGCCCGCCCTGGTCGTTCGGTGCCCGGGTGCCGTCCCACGGGTCGTACCAGGAGTCGTCACCGCCCCGGAACCCGGCCCGCAGCGCCGGGTGGCCGCCGTCCACGCCGGAGTCGGAACTGCCGACCACGATCCCCGTGCCGGTCACCCCGAGTTGGGACCAGACCCGGTCCGCGCCGAGTTGACGGATGTTCCACTCCGGGCCGGTCGGTGCCGGGGCGGTGCCCCGGGTCTGCCCCGCCGGGGCGGGCAGCGGCCGCAGGCGCTGGCTGACCAGCACCCGGGCCACCTCGGGCCGGCGGGCGAGCCAGGCGCGCACGGCCGGGCCGCCGTCCACCTCGACCGCGTTGACCAGGTAGTACGGCACCGGGTCGAGCCGTAGCCGCCCCGCCGTGCGGCGCAGGTCGGCCTGCGTACGGTCGGCGGTCGCCACCAGCCGCCGGTAGACCTCCGCCGCGCGCGCGTCCCGCCCGGCCTGCCCCGGGGCGCCGGCCGCAATGCCGCTCAGGTCGGCCTGCTCGCGCAGCACGACCAGCAGCCGCTCGCCGTACAGGCCGGGCTGACCCGGCCCGACGTCGACCACGCCCACCGTCACCAGCAGGACCGCCGCCGCCAGCGCGGCGATCCGGCGACTCGGGGTACGTGCCGCTGGGCGGGCCAGCAGCATCGCGTACCCGATGGCGAGGACGACCGCGACGGCGAGGCCGACGCCGGCGGCGGCCGCAACCCAGAACGGCACGTCGCGAGTGCCGACCAGCAGCAGGCTGATCTCTTCCGGGTCGGTGAACGCCAGCGGCCCGAGCGCGGCCAGGCCCACCAGCCAGCCGGTCGCGGCCCGGCCGGCGCGGACCGGACCGGTCGTGTCGACGCCGGGACGCGAGGCCGCGACCGGTCTCCCGGTGGCCGGTCGCCAGGTCGCGGCCCAGAGCGCGGCGAGCACGAAGCCGGTTGGCGGCAGCGTCAGCAGGGCGGGCAACTGCGCGCCGGACTGGCCGGTCCCGGCCGCGAGCAGCAGCAGCGCCACCCCGGCGACGAGGCCACCGACCAGCACCAGGCGGGCCGGTCGGGGTGGCCGGCCGACCGCGAACCGGGACCAGAAGCTGGCGTCCAGCAGCGCGGCCGCCAGCACGCCCAGCGAGGCGGCTGCCAGGACCGCGAGGACGGTCTCCAGCAGGCCGCCGAGCGCGCCCAGCCAGGCCCACGGCAGCAACAGCGCCAAGCCGGCGGCGACCGCCAGCAGCGGCACCGCGCCCGGCCGGCGCGCGCCGCGCCCCGCCAGCTCCGCGTCACCGGTGGCGTCGGTCCGCGCGGCGTCAGCCCGCCCCGGGTCGGATTCGGTCCGCGCGGCGTCGGTCGGGGTGGCGTCGGTCCGCGTGGCGTCGCCCTCGTCGTCGGGTGCCGGGCCGTCGACCAGGCCAGCCGGCCCGGGGTACGTCCGCCGACGTCCCGACCACCGGACGACGAGCGCGCCGAGCAGCGCCGTCGCGGCCAGCACGGCGAGGTACGCCTCGTGGTGCACGGGCGGCACGATGCGCAGCGACGTGAGCACACCGAGGGTCAGCGCACCCAGCAGCCACACCCGTCCGCTGGCCCGGACCGCGGCCGAGCGGGGCAGGACGGCCAGCAGCAGGGCGGGCGTGCCGGCCAGCACGACGGCGGTCAGGCCGAGCACCGGCCAGAGCCAGACCACCCGGTCCCGTCCGAAGCCGAGCAGCACCTGATCGGTGAGCCAGCCACCGGTCTGGGTGGCCGACGTGACCGCGACGGTCCAGCAGCCGACGAACACGGCCGCGACCACCGGCCACGGGGAGCTGCGGTGGCCGACGCCAGGATGACCATGCATCCGAGCACCCTACGACCGAGCTGAAAGTCTTGGACAGATTTCGATCCGGCCAACGGAAACTGTCCGAGATCCGTTCCGGCCGACGTGGAACGGGGGCGGTGTGGGGCGGGCGGCACATGCCGACCGGCTGGCACGGCGGTTACGGTGGATGAGTGCGTGATCCCAATGTCTCCCGCTCCGTCGCCGGCCAGCTCTCGCCGATCCGCCGTGCGGCAGACCTGCGCCGGCTCCGCGCCGAACGCTTCGACGTCCTGGTCATCGGGGGTGGGGTGACCGGTGCCGGCGCCGCCCTGGACGCGGCGTCCCGGGGCCTGAAGGTGGCCCTGGTCGAGGCGCGCGACCTCGCGTCGGGCACGTCGAGCCGATCCAGCAAGCTGATCCACGGCGGGCTGCGTTACCTGGAGCAGTTGGAGTTCCACCTGGTCCACGAGGCGCTGACCGAGCGCGGTCTGCTGGCGACCCGGCTCGCGCCGCACCTGGTCCGTCCGGTGCCGTTCCTCGTGCCGCTGCCCGCCGGCCGGGGTCTGCGCGACCTGCCGGCGCGCGTCTTCCGCCGTTCGTACTACGGCGCGGGCGTGGCCGCGTACGACGCCTTCGCCGGTCTCTTCGGCGGCGGCCGGGGCATGCCACTGCACCGGCACCTCACCCGGGAGGGCGCTCGGCGGATCTTCCCGAGCCTGCGTGCCGACGCCCTGGCCGGCGCGATCCGCTACTACGACGGGCAGGTCGACGACGCCCGGTTGGTCGTCACCCTGGCCCGTACCGCCGCCAGCCTCGGCGCCACGGTGGTGAGCAGCGCCCGTGCCGTCGGGTTGATCCGCCAGGCGCGGGAGGTCACCGGTGTCCGGGTCCGCGACCTGGAGGCCCCGCCCGGCTCGCCGGACGCGGAGTTCGAGGTCCAGGCCCGCACCGTCATCGCGGCCACCGGCGTGTGGAGCGACGACATGTCCCGGATGCTCAACGACGTGGGCCTGCGGCCCGGCATCCGGGTGCGTGCCTCAAAGGGCGTGCACCTGGTGGTGCCCCGCTCGGCGATCACCGGGGAGACGGGGCTCATCCTGCGTACGGCGACGTCGGTGCTCTTCGTCATCCCGTGGGGCGGGCACTGGATCATCGGCACGACGGACACCGACTGGCGGCTGGACCGGTCCCACCCGGCGGCTTCGGCACGCGACATCGACTACCTGTTGCAGCAGGTCAACACCGTCTTGGAGCGGCCGCTGACCACCGCCGACATCGAGGGCGTCTACGCCGGGCTGCGCCCGCTGCTGGCCGGGGAGGCCGACTCCACCTCGAAGCTGTCCCGGGAACACGCGGTGTTCGAGCCGATGCTCGGGCTCCTGCTGGTGGCCGGTGGCAAGTACACGACGTACCGGGTGATGGCGTCCGACGTGGTCGACCGGGCCGTACGCCGGTTGGGGGGTGGCCGGGCGTCGCGGACGGCCGACCTGCCGCTGCTGGGCGCGGACGGGTACGCGGCGCTGTGGCGGGACCGGGCCGACCTGGCCCGGCGGCACGGCGTTCCGGTGGGTGTGGTGGAGCACCTGCTGGAGCGGTACGGCAACCTCACCCTGGACCTGCTGGCGCTTGTCGACGCCGAGCCGCTGCTCGCGTCGCCGCTGGCCGGCGCTCCGGAGTACCTGGCGGCCGAGGTCGCCTACGCGGCGCGGGCCGAGGGGGCGCTGCACCTGGAGGACGTGCTGACCCGACGTACCCGGATCTCGTTCGAGACCAGTCACCGTGGCCTGGAGTCGGCGGAGCACGCGGCCGAGTTGATGGGCTCGGTGCTGGGGTGGGACGCGGCCACCCGGGCCGCCGAGGTGGAGCACTACCGCGCGCGGGTCGAGGCGGAGCGCGAGTCCCAGCTCATGCCGGACGACGCCGGGGCGGACGCCGCCCGACTCGGCGTGCCGGACGCCCGTGGGTACGCCGCGGACCGGGGTGGCGACGATCAGGCGGAGCTGCGACCCACGGCGAGATGACCGGTATGTAACGCTACCGATGGGTAACTAGCTATAGCAGCCCGGATGGTGGTTTCGAACGCTACCTACGGTGGGGTAGGTTTCCGCGCGTGCTGTACCGCGCGCGCCCCCGTCTACTCGTCCCCGTTCTCGCCGTGGTACTCGTCGGCGCGCTGGCCGGGTGCTCGCTGCTCGGTCGCGACGACGCCGAGACGCCGGCCGCCCCTCCGCCGGCCGGCTCGGCGGCCGGCCAATCGACCCCCGAGGTCCCCACGACGGTCGCCCAGGGGCAGGTCAGTCTGCTCCAACGCCTCGGAGCGGACGCTCCGCTGCGCACCCTGAGCGTCGAGCGGGACGGCTCGTGGCAGTGCCTCGACTGCGCCGGTGACGGGGTCACCTCCCGGGGCCGGCTGGCGCCGGAGCAGACCGAGCGGCTTCAGGTGCTGCTCGCCGACCCCCGGCTCGCCGAGGAGACCGACCAGGCCCGGCGGTACCGGACCACCTGCATCGACGCGCTCACGTCGAGCCTGCTCACCTCCTCCGGGCTGATCTCCTCGCAGGACTGCCCGGGTGAGGAACGCCCGCCGGTGGCCGGCGAGATCCTGTTGCTGCTCACCCAGGCCACGCCCGCCGAGGTCAAGGGCTGAGCGCCCGCCCCGTCAGAGCACCTTGCCGGGGTTGAGCAGACCGGCCGGGTCCAGCGCCGACTTGATCGCCTGGTGCACCCGGACGCCGACCGGGCCGATCTCCCGCGCCAACCACTCCCGCTTGAGCAGGCCCACGCCGTGCTCACCGGTGCAGGTGCCGCCCAGGTCCAGGCCGAGGCGCATGATCTCGTCGAACGCCCGCCGACCCCGCTCCACGCTCTCCGGGTCGGCCCGGTCGACGACGATGTTCGGATGCATGTTGCCGTCCCCGGCGTGCCCCACCACGCCGATCGGCACCTCGCACTCCGCCGCGATCCGGGCCACCCCGTCGAGCAGCGCGGCGAGCGCACCGCGCGGCACCGCCACGTCGTCGATCACCAGGCCGCCGCTGCCCCCGGGGTGGGTGTCGGCGGCGAACTTCTCCATCGCCGGATGGGCCAGCCGGCGGGCCTGCAACAACGCCGCCGCCTCCAGCGCGTCGGTGGCCGCGTAGACCTCCTCGGCGCCGGCGGCCTCGCACACCTGCGCGACGGCGGCCAGGTCGTCGGCGGCCCGGTCACCGGTGTCGGCGGCGGCCAGCAGCAGGGCCTGCGCGTCGGTCCGCAGACCCATCGGCCGGTACGCCTCGATCGCCCGCAGGTGGGTCTGGTCCAGCAACTCCAACAGGCTGGGCGTGAGGCCCCGCGCGGCGATCTGGGCCACCGCCGTGCCCGCCGCCGCCGTGGATCCGAAGACCGCCACCAGGGTCAACGAGTCGGCCGGGGCGGGCCGTAGCGCCACGGTCACCTCGGTGATCACGCCGAGGGTGCCCTCCGAGCCGACGAAGAGCCGCGTCAGGTCGTAGCCCGCCACCCCCTTGGCGGTACGCCGGCCGGTGCGCAGCACCTCACCGGAGGCGAGCACCACCTCCAGGCCCAGCACGTACTCGGTGGTCACGCCGTACTTCACGCAGCACATGCCGCCCGCGTTGGTGGCCACGTTGCCGCCGATCGTGGACGACTCCCAGGAGCCGGGGTCCGGCGGGTACCAGAGACCCTGCTTCGCGACGGCCGCCGCGAGCGCGGCATTGACGACGCCCGGCTGGACGACCGCGATGCGGCTCACCGGGTCGATCTCCCGGATCTCGTCCATCGCGACGGTGCTGAGCACCACCGAGCCGTCCACCGCGTTCGCCGCGCCGGCCAGCCCGGTTCGCGCGCCCTGCGGCACGACCGGTACGCCGTGGCGGGCCGCCGCCCGGACCACCGCGACCACCTGCTCGGTGGTCCGGGGGCGGGTCACCACGAGGGGTACGCCGGCGGCGCAGAGGTCGGCCTCGTCGCGCTGGTGCACGCGCAGCAGGTCCGGGTCGGTGAGGACGGCGTTCTCGCCAAGCGCGGCGCGCAGGTCGTCGAGGAGTCCGGTGGGGGCCATGCCGCCGAGGCTAGGCCGTGTGTCAGCGGTCATCAACGCGGGTTAACTTTGGCGACATGCTCTACCTGGACCGGCCTGCCTGGCCGTGGCGCGGTCGGCTCTGGTCGCACCTGATCAGCGATGTCTCCTACGCCGAGTTGCACGCCTTCGCGGAGGCGTTGGGCGCACCCCGGCGCGGGTTCGACCGGGACCACTACGACATCCCGGCCGATCGGTTCGCGGCGGCGGTGTGGCTCGGCGCCCGGGTGGTACCGAGCCGGGAACTGGTCCGGCTGCTCCGCGACGCCGGGCTGCGCCGCCCGAAACACCTCAGCGGTTCGCCGACCCGGTGAGAGTTGCCAGCTCACGACGAAGATTGTCGCGGGCCGAAGCCTCCCACCGTCGCGCCAGCGGCGGCAGCCGGAACAGCGCGGGCAGTTCCAGCAGCCCGGTGAGGACGCTGGCCCGACCGCTGCGGAAGGCCGGGTCGGGCACGTGCGCGTACTCCCGTCGAATGGCCGCCGCGTAGCGGTCGTAGGCGGCCGGCGGGCCGGCCAGCACGGCGAGGTCGGCGTCGCAGAGCAACGCGCCGTCGTGGTCGTCCGCCGTCACCCGGTGCCCGGCGGTGAGCAGGACCAGCCGGCGGACCTCGGCCACCACGGGCTCGGGCACCCCGAGCCCGGTGAGCAGGCTTTCGGCCAGCGCCGCGCTGTCCCGTTCGTTGGCGTCGGCGGCGGCGCGGGGGTCGTAGACCGCGTCGTGGCACCAGGCGGCCAACCGGACCAGGTCGGGCCGCTCGGCCAGGCCGGCATGGCGGTCCACCACATCGAGTACGGCGGCCAGGTGCGTGACGGTGTGGTAGTGCCGGTGCGGCTCCCGCCACCGGGCGAGCAGCCGCTCACCGGCCAGAGTCGCGTGCTCGTCCGGCTTCGCACCGGCGGCGCGGACCGCCGCCCGCCACCGTTCCAGCAGATCGGCCACCGTCCGAGTCTGCCGCATCCGCCCGCACCGCACGTCGGCGGGAGGATTCAGCGGGTCTGCCACGGGTAGTCGCGCCCATGGCGGTGGCCCGGGACAAGAGACCTCCGATGGTGCGGCGTGCGCCGCTGCGCGACGGACTGGTGGACGTCGACGGAGCGCGCATCGCCGAGGCCACCGAGCAGCTCAAGCACCGCAGCCGGGCCACCCTGCACGACCGGCTCCACCGGGTACGGATGGCCGGTGGGCTCGCCGTCCAGGCCGGGTTGGCGGCCGGCCTGGCGTACCTCGTCTCGCACAAGGTGCTCGGCAACCCGCAACCGGTCTTCGCGCCGATCTCCGCGGTCGGCACGCTGGCCGCGTCGGTGGGTCAGCGGTTCCGCCGGACCGTGGAGCTGATCGTCGGGGTGGGCGTCGGGGTGTTTGTCGGTGACCTGCTGATCTACTTCCTCGGCACCGGCGCGTGGCAGCTCGGCCTGGTGGTCACCGTGGCGATCCTGCTCACCATCTTCGCCGGGGCGAGCGTGGCCATCGTCATCCAGGCGGCGGCCACGGCGGTGCTGATCGTGACGCTGAGCCCGTCCACCCAGAACCTGGAGATCCCCCGCTTCGTCGACGCGTTCCTCGGCGGCGGCGTCGCGTTGCTGGTGACGGCGGTGCTGCTGCCGCTGAATCCGCTCCGGGTGATCAACCGGGCCGCCCGGCCGGCGCTGGACCTGCTCGCGGCGCAGCTCGACGCCACCGCCGACGGCCTGCGCTCCCGGGACCGCGCCACCATCCAGCGGGCGCTGGAACGGCTGCGCAACAACAAGGACGAGTTGGCCACCCTGAGCGAGGCGATCGAGGGCGCCAAGGAGACCGCCACCCTGTCGCCGGCCCGCTGGCACCGCCGCGACGAACTCGTCCACTACGCGGAGGCCGCCGACCCGATCGACCGGGCGATGCGCAACTCCGGCACCCTGATCCGCCGGTCCGTCACCCTGATCGAGGACGACGAGCCGGTGCCCGACCCCATGCCGGACGCGATCGGCCACCTCGCCGAGTCGGTCCGGCTGCTCAAACACGAGTTCGCGGCGGGGGAGGAGCCGCAGAAGGCGCGGGAGCGGTCGCTGCGGGCCGTCAGCGAGGCCGGCCGGGCGTACGGGGACGGGGTCGGCTTCTCCGGCAGCGTCGTGATCGCCCAGATCCGTACCACGGCCAGCGACCTGCTGGTGGCCTCCGGCATCGAGCAGGAGGAGGCGAACCGCTGCATCCGCACCTCCTTCGGGGACCAGGAGCGGCCGGTGGGTGAACCCGCCGAGCCGGGCGACGCGCCGAAGCCACCCACCGCCCCGCCGGTCGGCTGAGAACGCGCCTCAGGCCAGCTCGGCGAGCGCCGCGAGCAGCCGGTCCACCTGGGCGGCGGTGCTGCCCAGACCGATGCTGGCGCGCAGCGCCGTCGGTGGCAGATCCTTCCGGCCGGTACGGGTGGCGGCCTCGCCGAGCAGCCGCCGGGCCAGCGGGTGGGCGCAGAACAACCCGTCCCGTACGCCGATGTGGTGCTCGGCCGCGAGCCGGGCGGCCACCGTGGCCGAGTCCTGACCGGCGACCACGAACGACACGATGCCGACCCGGGGCGCGTCCGGGCCGAAGGTCCGCAACTCCACGACGTGCGGCAAAGCCGCGAGGCCGGCGCGGAGCCGGGCCAGCAACGCCTGCTCGCGGGCGGCGAGCGCGACCCGGTCGGCGTCGGTAAACGCCGTGCACACCGCCGCCAGCGCCACCGCGCCGAGCAGGTTCGGGGTGCCGCCCTCGTGCCGGGCCGGACCGGTCGCCCAGGTCACGTCGTGGGTGGCCGGCCCGACACGGCTGGTGGCCCCGCCGCCGGCCAGGTACGGCGGGGCCGCGTCCAGCCAGTCCGCCCGGCCGATGAGCACACCCGCGCCGAACGGGGCGTACAGCTTGTGGCCGGAGACCGCCAGGTAGTCCACGTCGAGCGCGCGCCTGTCCACCGTGGCGTGCGGGGCCAGCTGCGCCGCGTCGAGGACGATCCGGGCACCGTGCCGGTGGGCCACCCGGGCCAGCTCGGCGACCGGCCACAGCTCACCTGTCACGTTGCTCGCCCCGGTCACCGCGACCAGCACCGGCAGCGCGGGGTTGCTGTCGCGGCGCAGCTCGGTCAGCGCGGCGGCGAGGTCGCGTACCGCCCCGGCCGGGTTGGCGGGCACCGGCAGGCGTACCGAGCCGCGCGGCCAGGGCAGCAGGTTCGCGTGGTGCTCACCGGCGAAGGTGACCACCGTCGTGCCGGCCGGCAACGACCGGGCCAGCAGGTTGAGCGCGTCAGTGGTGTTGCGGGTGAAGACCACGTGGTCGTCCGCGCCCGCGCCGAAGAAGTCGCCGACCGTCTGCCGGGCCCGCTCGTAGGCCAGCGTGCAGCGCCGCGACAGCGCGCCCGCGCCCCGGTGCACGCTGGCGTACCAGGGCAGCAGTTCGGTGACCGCGTCGGCCGCGGCCCGTGCGCACGGCGCGGTGGCCGCGTAGTCGAGGTTGATCTCGCCGGGTACGCCGAGCACGTCGAGCGCCGCCGACGGCGGGGACGCGACGGCGGGCAGGCTGGGCAGCGAGGGTACGAGAGTGACGGACACGCCGAAACCTCCGGGGTCAGGGACCCCGGGTGTGGCATCGGGACGGGGTCCGCGCTTGCCCAGCACGCCGATCGGGCTGGGCCCGGTCATCACCCGGGGCACCCCACCGCGAACTCGACGAGGGTTGCCGGCCAGCAAGCCGGGGCTTGACGCTGGCGCTCGTGACCTGCCGGCAGCATAGCGGCTGTGGATGCGGCCGAACCAGCCGGCGGGGGATGGCTACGCTGACCGCATGGCCGACACCCCGCCCGGTGCACCCCTGCCGTCGCCGCCGCACCCGCCCGCGGCCCCGCCCGCCGGCACGTCACCCGGGATGCCGCCGCGCCGCTTCGGCTGGCTGCGGTTCCTGGTGCTGGCCGGGGTGGTGCTGCTCATCGCCGCGTGCGCGGTCTTCATGGTCATCCGCCTCGGTCAGTCGCTGGGCCTACAGGCGCTGCTGGTCGGGGTGGGCGCCGCGATCCTGCCGGTGCCGGTGCTGGTCGCCTGCTTCCTCTGGCTCGACCGGTACGAGCCGGAACCCCTGAAATACCTGATCTTCTGCTTCGCCTGGGGCGCGTTCGTCTCCACCGCCGCCTCGCTGAACGTGAACGAGTTCGCCGCCGGACGGTTCGCCGACTGGGGACTGCCGGACGCGCTGACCGCCGTGCTGGTGGCACCGTTCATCGAGGAGCTGACCAAGGCGCTCGGCCCGATCCTGCTGCTGGTGTTCCGCCGCCGGGAGTGGTCCGGGATCACCGACGGCCTGGTCTACTGCGGGCTCTCCGCGGTCGGCTTCGCCATGGTGGAGAACATCCTCTACCTGGGCGGGTACGGCTACGCGGCCGGCGCCGACCGGTACGGCCCGGCGACCGGCACCCAGCAGGTGATCGCCATCTTCATCGTGCGGATCCTCCTGTTCGGGTTCGCCCATCCCCTCTTCACCTCGATGACCGGCCTGGGTCTCGGCGTTGCCTCCCGCAGCGCCGACCGGCGGGTCCGGGTGCTCGCCCCGATCGCCGGCCTGCTGCTGGCGATGATGCTGCACGGCACCTGGAACCTGCTGCCCACGCTCACCCAGGCCACCGGCGAGGCGGTGATCATGCTGTACGGCTTCCTGGGCCTGATGGTGCCGGTGTTCTTCGGCGTCGTCGGGCTGGCCGTGTGGCTGCGCGCCTACGAAGGGCGGCTCACCGAGCGGACGCTGCCGGACTACGTACGCGCCGGCTGGTTGAGTCCGCCCGAGGTGGCCGCCCTGAGCAGCCTGGGCCGTCGGCACGCCGCCCGGAGCTGGGCACGCCGCGTCGGCGGCGACGCCGGTGCGCGTGCCATGCGTGGATATCAGCTCGCCGCGACCCGGCTGGCCCTGCTGCGGGACGGGACGCTGCGCGGTCTGGACCGCAAACCGGCCGACCAGGAGCGGACCGCCGTCGAGGAGCGGCAGCTCCTGGAGGCGATCAGCGCGTACCGGTCGTACTTCGTGGGCCGGGACCCGCAGGCCCCGGCCGGTGTCTGGGACGGTAGCCAGTACCACCTGCGCTTTCCGGACGGCACGCAGCGATCGGTGTCCGCGCCCGACGAGCCGGTGGTGCCCATCCCGGTGGTGCTCGCCCCGCCGCCCCCGGTCGGCTATCCGCCGGCCGGCTGGCACGGTCTGCGCCCCGCCGCGCCGTGGCCGCCCGGTAACGCCTGAGCGCGGGCGGGCGGCGGGTCAGGTCATCAGGGTGGTGAGGAAGTCGCCGAGTCCCTGGGCCATGGCCATCAACGCCGCCCCGATCCCCTTGAACAACTGCGCCGCGCCGTCCGGCCGGAACGCCATGAAGTAGATCAGGAACGCGACGCTGCCCCAGGTCAGCAGTTTCTTCACGAATACCGGCATCGTCCCTCCCCAGGGCCACGGTCGCCGGCTGGCTTCCCGTCGTACGGTCCGACAAACGGAGCGGTCGGGCCCGGGGCGGCTAAGGCCTGTTTCATAAGAACTGGCCGGCCTGCGGCGGGCCCAGACGACGACCGGCGGCGTTGCGGTTTCGTCCGGATACAACACCGGTATCCGGACGAAACCGCGCCTTGCCGGATCGCCGCCCGGACTCCGCCTCGGCTCGACCGCCCTTATGAAACAGGCCCTACAGGTAGAGGCCGGTGGAGTCGTTCTCGATCCGCTCGGCGGCCACGGCGTGCACGTCGCGCTCGCGCAGCAGCACGTACCCGCGGCCGTGCAGCTCGACCTCGGAGCGGTCGTCGGGGTCGAAGAGCACCCGGTCGCCGGAGACGATGGCGCGGACGTTCGGCCCCACACCCACGGCGGTGGCCCACGCGAGGCGCTTGCCGACCGCTGCGGTCGCCGGGATGACGATGCCAGCGGTGGAGCGACGCTCGCCCTCGCTGCCCTCCATCCGCACCAGCACGCGGTCGTGCAGCAGGCGGATCGGCAGGCCGGAGTCGAGATCCTGGTCGGCGGTCACGGGGCAGACGCTACCGTGTCGCAGGTGACCGGCCGCCGGTGGTTACGCCCATGGCCGTGCGGGCATTGTGTGGCGGAACTGCCCTACGGTGTCGGGAACGGACGTATGCTGTCCGACCTGTCGCCGTGGGCCGACGACTCTTCTGCCAGGAGGTGCGCTTGAGCCGCTTCGAGCGGGTACGCGGGCGGCTGCGCCGCGCCTACCAGTCAGAGAAGGAGTCGGTACGCGCCGCCCAGGAGACCCCGAGCGACGCGCCGGAGTCGCCCGGGATCGCCTCGCCGGCCGTCCCCGGGCCCGCCGCCCCGGCGCAGGCCACGGTCGTCGGAGCGGAGCCCCCGGTGGACCTGCACAGCTCGACGTCCAGCCGGGACGACGCCGACGTGCCGCACGGCCTGCGGATCGCCGCCGCCTGGTGCTGGCGGCTGATCGTGATCGGTGTGGTGGCCTGGGCGCTGCTCCGGATCGTCGGCACGGTCCGGATCGTGATCATCCCGTTGGCCATCGCGTTGCTGCTCTCGGCCCTGCTCGCGCCGGCCGTGGGCTGGCTGCTGCGGGCCCGGCTGCCCCGTTCGATGGCGACGGCCGTGGTGCTGGTCGGCGGCCTTGCGGCGGTCATCGGCACCCTGACCCTGGTGGTGAACGAGTTCATCCGGGGCGTACCGGAGCTGAGCCAGAAGTCTTCCGAGGGCGTCCGGCAGATCCAGAACTGGCTCAAGACGGGGCCGTTGCACCTGTCCGACACCCAGCTCGACCGCTACATCGACGAGGCGCAGGGCTGGATCAACGACAACACCTCGAAGTTCACCAGCGGCGCGCTGAGCACCGCGGCGACGCTGGCGGAGGTGCTCACCGGCACGCTGTTGGTGCTGTTCGCGACGTTCTTCTTCCTGCGCGACGGCAACAAGATCTGGCGTTTCGTCGTACGGCTGCTGCCGGTGGCCGCCCGCTGGAAGGTCGACGACGCCGGGCGGGCCGCCTGGCAGACCCTCGTCGCGTACGTCCGCGCGACCGTGCTGGTCGCCTTCATCGACGCGGTCGGCATCGGCATCTTCCTGGTCATCTTCGACGTGCCGTTCGCCTTTCCGCTGGCCGCGCTGGTGTTCCTCGGCGCGTTCATCCCGATCGTCGGTGCGGCGCTCTCCGGCGGTGTCGCCGTGCTGGTGGCGCTTGTCGACAGCGGCCCGGTCACCGCGCTGATCATCCTGGGCGCCGTGATCGGCGTGCAGCAGGTCGAGGGGCACGTGCTCCAGCCCATCATCATGGGCCGGGCGGTGGCCATCCACCCGCTCGCGGTGATCATCGGGATCGCGGCCGGCGTGGTGCTCGCGGGCATCACCGGCGCGCTGGTCTCCGTCCCCCTGATCGCGGTGCTGAACACCGCGGTGCGCCGCCTCGCCGCCCGTACGGTCCCCGACACCCCGCCCGACGCCGTGGTCGTCGCCTCGCAGGCCCCCTGACCGCCCGCCCCACCCCGCGGCCTCCGCGATCTTGCACTTTCGGTGGCGACAACAGGGCCCAAAAGCCCTGTATCGACAACCGAAACTGCAAGATCGGCGCGGGGTCCGGGGCCAGGGCCTACGTGGTGGCTAGGCGCTTCAGGGCGCCTTGGGCTACCTCGGGGCGGGTCGTGTACCAGAACGGGGGGAGGGAACGGCGCAGGAACGGTCCGTAGCCTCGGGCCGTCTCCAGGCGGGAGTCGAGCACCGCGACGACCCCCTTGTCGCCGGTGGCCCGGATCAGCCGGCCCACGCCCTGCGCCAGCCGTACCGCGGCGATCGGCACGCTGACCGCGGCGAACCCGGAGCCGCCGCCCGCGTCCACGGCGGCGGCGCGGGCCGCCGCGAGCGGTTCGTCGGGCCGGGGGAAGGGCAGCCGGTCGATGACCACGAGCTGACAGGCGTCGCCCGGCACGTCCACTCCCTGCCAGAGCGACATCACCCCGAAGAGGCAGCTCGACTTCTCCTCGCGGAACCGGCGCACCAGCAGCGGCAACGCCTCCTCGCCCTGCAACAACACCGGCAGGTCGGTCCGCGCGCGCAGCAGCTCCGCCGCCTGCGTCGCGGCCCGCCGCGAGGAGAAGAGCCCGAGGGTACGACCACCGAGCGCCTCGACGAGCCCGAGCAGCTCCTCACCGGCCGCGTCCGGCAACCCGGAAACGCTGGGCCGGGGCAGGTGCGCGGCGACGTACAGGATGCCCTGCCGCGCGTAGTCGAACGGCGAGCCCACGTCGAGCGAGCGCCACCCCGGTCCCTCGGTCGCGGGGATGGTGGTGGCGTCGGCCAGCCGGCGGCCCGGCGTCTCAGCGGCCGGGCGGCCCGCGCCGGTGCGGGCGGCCAGCGAGGCGGCGGCGGGCGACGCGGGGACCGGCGGCGCGTCCAGGCCGAGGGCGCGGGCCACCGTGTCGAACCGGCCGCCGAGCGCCAGGGTGGCCGAGGTGGCGACCACGGTGCGTTCGTCGTACAGGTGGGCGGCGAGGGTGCCGGCGACCGACAGCGGTGCGACCACCAGTGCCCGCCGGTTGCCGCTGTCGTTCTTCTCCACCCAGGCCACGTCGTGGTCGGCCTCTTCGAGGAGCCGTTGGGCGGTGGTGGAGAGGTCGTCCATCGCGGCCTTGGCCTGCTGTTTGCGCACCGGATCGGGGTCGTCGGACTTGATGTCGCCGATGGCGTCCAGGGCGGCGCGGGTGGCCGAGTCGAGCAGGGTGCAGGCCTCGCGCAACGGCGTCGGCAGACCGGCGGTGAGGCGACCGGCCGGCGCCTCGGCCAGCCCGACGGCGAGGGCGTCACCGGCGGCGACGAGCGCGTCGGCCGTCTCCGGGCGCAGCAGCGGGCGGGCACGCCGGGTGGACCGGTCGATCATCTCCGGCACCAGCTCGGCCTGGGCGGCGGAGGAGACGCGGTCGGCCAGCTCGTGCGCCTCGTCGACGATCAGCAGCTTGTGCGGCGGGACGATGTGCCGCTCGGCCAGCATGTCCACCGCGAGGAGGCTGTGGTTGGTCACCACGATGTCGGCCTCACGGGCGCGGGCCCGGGACGCCTCGGCGAAGCACTCCGCGCCGAACGGGCAGCGGGTCGCGCCGACGCACTCCCGCGACGGCATGGAGACCAACCGCCACGCCTGGTCGTCGACGCCCGGGTCCAGCTCGTCGCGGTCGCCGGTGTCGGTCTTCTCGGCCCAGTCACGCAGGCGCTCGATCTGCTTGCCCAGCCGGCCGGCCTCGCCGAGCCACTTCGTGCCGCCGCCCGGGCGGGCGGCCGGGGAGTCGAAGAGGGTGTCCTCCGGCTCGTCGGCGGTGGAGTTGTCCAGTCGGGCCAGGCAGAGATAGTGATGGCGACCCTTGAGCACCGCGAACGTGGGCCGGCGGCCGAGCACCGGCTCGACCGCGTCGGCCAGTCGGGGAAGGTCGTGGTCGACGAGTTGGGACTGCAACGCCAGCGTGGCCGTGGAGACCACCACCGGGCCGTCCACGGTGAGGGCCGGCGCGAGATAGGCCAGTGACTTGCCGGTGCCGGTGCCCGCCTGCACGAGCAGGTGCTCGCCGCTGGTCACGCACTCCTCGATGGCGGTGGTCATCTGCTGCTGGCCGGGCCGTGCGGCGCCGCCGGGGACCGCGCCGACCGCCGCCGCGAGCAGCTCCGTGCCGCTGGGCCGGGCACCCCGCCGTCGGCCTGCGCCACGGGCCGAGGGGGTGGCGGAACCGGTGGCGGTGCGGGGCGGAGTCACCGTGCGACGGTACCCGTCGCCGCCGACACCGACCTCGCCCATCCGCCCGCGTGGCGCGTACCCGCCATTGGGCTCCGCCGGCCCGTGCCGTCCGGTTACGGCGGCACTACGACGTGTGGGCAGTATCGGTTAGGGTGCGAATCATGCCGAGCGACGTGGTCCGAGTGATCTACCGCAAGTACGACGGCAGCGCCCACCGCGACTACCCGGCCCGCCGCCTGGCCGAGGACGACCTCGGCGTGTGGCTCGGCGTCCCGTTCGGCACCGAGTCGGTCTACCACGGCCGACCGTCGGTGGAGAAGATCCCCTTCGTCCTGCTGGTGCCGCACCACGCCTGGTGGACGTGCATGTTCAACCCCCCGCCGCGCACCAGCGAGGTCTACTGCGACATCGCCACCCCGGCCCGTTGGGAGTCCGACGACACCGTCCACCTGATCGATCTCGACCTGGACGTGGTCCGCCGACGGGCCACCGGCGTGGTGGAGCTGCTGGACGAGGACGAGTTCGCCGAGCACCGGGCCCGCTTCGGCTACCCGGACGACGTGGTGGTCGAGGCCGAGGCGGCGGCCCGGTGGTTGTACGGCGCTCTCGGCGACGGCACCGAGCCGTTCGCCACCTCGTACCGCAAGTGGTTGGCCCTGGTGGTCTGAGCCGGCGCGGGTGGTTCGGCGGCGTCGGGCCTCGCCGGGCGGATGGCACGCGGGTGGGCGATGATCCTCAGATGAGCGAATCCCGGCAAGAGCAGGGCGGTCGGATCGTGACGCCGCACGGTGGGTCCGTGCGGGATCTGTTGCGGGTCACCGCTCCGGTGGATCTCGCCGCGATCGATCCCCGGTCCACGCCCGGCCTGCCGGCCGCCGAGGAGATGGGCGAACGCCGCAAGACCTGGGCCCGGACGCAGGTGGGGCTGATCGGCGAGGAGTTGGGCCGCCAGCAGGAGATGCTCTTCGCGATGGCGAAGGCCGGGTCGACGCGCCCCGCGCACCGGGTGCTGCTCGTGCTCCAGGCCATGGACTGCGGTGGCAAGGATGGCACGATCAAGCGGGTCGCGGGCGCGATGAACCCGCTGGGCCTGCACATCCGTTCGTTCGGGCCGCCGACCGAGGAGGAGTTGCAACACGACTTCCTCTGGCGGATCCGCCGGGAGTTGCCGCCTGCGGGGTACGTGGGCATGTTCAACCGGTCGCACTACGAGGACGTGCTGATCGCCCGGGTCGGCGCGTTGGTGCCGGAGGCGATCTGGCGGGCCCGGTACGACGAGATCAACTCCTTCGAGCGGGAGCTGACCGAGGACGGCGTCACCGTGATCAAGGTGATGCTGCACATCTCGTACGCCGAGCAGGGCGAGCGGCTGCTGGAACGGCTCACCGACCCGCGTAAGCACTGGAAGTACAACCCGTCGGACGTCGACTCCCGGTCGCACTGGGACGACTACCAGGCCGCGTACGCCGAGGCCCTGAGCCGGTGTGGCACGGACGCCGCGCCGTGGTTCGTGGTGCCCGCGGACCGCAAGTGGTACCGGGACTGGGCGGTGGCCCATTTGCTCCGAGAGACGTTCGACACGCTCCGGCTGGGGTATCCGCCTGCCGATTTCGACGTGGCGCACGAGCGCGAGCGGTTGGCTGCTGGGGGAGCGGGGACGGCTGGGACGCCCGAGATGAACACTAGGTGAACGAGCGGTGAATGTGGTCCGACCAGGGGTGGGCCGGCGAATTCGCGGATCTGGCGTTTCCTAGCATTCACCGAGCGGACGCCCACGGACGCCGCCACCCTTCCACCGACGCGACGAGGTCTGTGCTGTGAAGTTTTCCTTCCGCCCCACCGAGGGCGCCTTCTACGAGCTCTTCACCAGGGCCGCGCAGAACCTGGTCCGGGGCACCACGCTGCTGAACGAACTGGCCCTGCCGGGTGTCGACGTGCAGTCGGTCAGCGAGCGGCTGACCGAGGTCGAGCACGACAGCGACCAGATCACGCACGATCTCTACAAGAAGATCAACTCGACCTTCATCACGCCGTTCGACCGGGAGGACATCTACCGGCTCGGCTCGCTGCTCGACGACGTGATGGACCACCTGGAGGCGGTCGGGGACCTGCTCTACCTGTACGGGCTCACCGAGCTGCCGGCGCTGCCCCGCGAACTGCACGAGATGGTCAACGTGCTCGACCAGCAGGCCAAGCTGACGGCCGAGGCGATGCCCCGGCTGCAGTCGATGAAGGATCTTGAGGACTACTGGATCGAGTGCAACCGGCTCGAGAACGAGGGCGACCGGATCAACCGGCAGCTCCTCGTCCGGCTCTTCTCCGGCGAGTACGACGCGTTGACGGTGCTGAAGATGAAGGAGGTGGCCGACGAGTTGGAGGCCGCCTGCGACGCCTTCGAGCACGTGGCCAACACCGTCGAGACCATCGCGGTCAAGGAGTCCTGAACCGGTGTCTACCGAACTCATCGCCGTCCTGGCGGTGATCGCGGTGGCCTTGGCGTTCGACTACACCAACGGTTTCCACGACGCCGCCAACGCGATCGCGACAAGCGTCTCCACCCGCGCGCTGACACCCCGGATCGCTCTCGGCCTCGCCGCGGTCGGCAACTTCATCGGCGCCCACTTCGGCGCCGGTGTCGCGAAGACCGTCGGCGACGGCCTGGTCACCCTTCCCACCGGGGTGAGCAGCCTCGGGGTGGTCTTCGCCGGGGTGCTGGGCGCCATCGCCTGGAACCTGATCACCTGGTACTTCGGCCTGCCGTCGTCGTCCTCGCACGCGCTCTTCGGCGGCCTGGTCGGCGCGACCCTGCTGTCCACCGGCGGCATCGTGCAGTGGGGCAACATCGGCGAGAAGGTCATCCTGCCGATGGTGCTCTCGCCGATCGTCGGCCTCACCCTCGGTTACCTGCTGATGCTGGCGATCCTCTGGCTGTTCCGTAAGGGTCAGCCGGGCAAGCTCAACCGGGGTTTCCGGCACGCGCAGACCGTCTCCGCCGCCGCCATGTCGGTCGGCCACGGCATGCAGGACGCCGCGAAGACGATGGGCATCGTGGTGCTGGCGCTCTACACCGGCGGTTTCCAGGAGAGCAAGACGCACATCCCGGGCTGGGTCTTCTGGACCTCGGCCACCATGCTGGCCCTCGGCACGTACGCCGGCGGTTGGCGGATCATCCGCACCCTCGGTCGTAAGATCATCGACCTCGGCCCGCCGGAGGGCTTCGCCGCCGAGACGGTGGCCAGCGCGGTGCTCTACTTCAACGCCCTGGTGCTCAAGGCCCCGATCTCCACCACCCACACGATCACTTCGGCGATCATGGGCGTGGGCGCGACCAAGCGGCTCTCCGCGGTCCGCTGGAACGTCGCGGGCAACATCGTGATCGCCTGGATCATCACGTTCCCGGCGGCCGCGCTGATCGCCTGTGTCACCTACCTGCTGGTCCGGCCGCTCTTCGGCTGACCGGACCCCGTACGCCGAGAGGCCCCCCGGATCGGGGGGCCTCTTCGCGTTCACTCGTAGCGCACGCCGATCTGCTCGCGGACCGTGTCCAGCAGGGTCATCACCTCGAGGGTCGTGGTGTGCGGCACCAGCGGGCTCTCGGTCAGCCCGGCGGCCAGACAGCGCCCCACCTCGATCGCCTCGTACTGGTAGCCGTTGCCGGCCTCCTCGGCGGTGATCGTCTCGGGCTCGGCGCCGTCCCGGTGCAGGGTCAGCGAGGCCGGCCGGAAGAACGGCTCCGGCAGGTCGATACGGCCGGTGCTGCCGGTGATCGAGGCCGCCAACGAAGTCGCCCCCACCATGCCGCAGCTCAGCGTGGCCACCGCCCCGCTGTCGTACCCGAGGAGGATGCCGGTGTTCTCGTCCGTCCCCTCCGGGCCCAGGTGCGCCCAGGAGCGGATGTGCTGCGGCACGCCCAGCAGCAGGTGCGCCAGGCTGATCGGGTAGATCCCCAGGTCGAGCAGCGCGCCCCCGCCCAGCGCCGGGTTGCGCATCCGGTGCTCCGGCGGGAACGGCCCGGCCACCCCGAAGTCGGCCCGCACGTTGCGCACCGTGCCGATGGCGCCCTCGGCGATCAGCTCGACCGCGCGAAGGATGAGCGGGTTCGTCCTCATCCACATGGCCTCCATGAGGAAGACCCCGGCGGCGCGGGCGGTGTCCACCAGCTCGGTGCTGGTGGCCAGGTCGAGGGTGAACGGCTTCTCCAGCAGCACCGCGCGGCCGGCGGTCAGGCAGGTCAGCGCCGCCTCGTGGTGCGCGGCGTGCGGAGTGGCCACGTAGATCACGTCGACCTCGGGGTCGGCGGCCAGCTCCACCCAGGAGCCGTACGCCCGCTGCGCGCCGTACGTGTCCGCGAACCGCCGCGCGCTGTCGGCGGAGCGGGAGCCGACCGCGACCAGTTCGGCGTCCGGCACCAGCCGGAGGTCTTCGGCGAAACGGCTGGCGATGTGGCCGGTGGCCAGGATGCCCCAACGAGTCATGCCGGAACGCTAACCCCTGCGCCTGCCCGGCGAACGTCGCCCCTCGCCGCCCGGCCACCCCGCGGTTCCCCCCTTTGCTCTGCTTCAGCCCAGGCAACACCGGCGGGCCGTTACTGTCGCCTCCGCTGAAGCAGAGCAAAGGGGGCTGAGCATGGGTTGGCGGCGGCCCGCCGCCTCGGTGTGGTGGCGAACTAGGCTCGCGGCATGACGATCGACAGCGACGGCTTCGCCGCCCCGGCCGCCCTGGTCGAGCACGCCCGCCGGTTCCAGGCCGAGGGTGGCACTCCGGCCACGCCGCGGGTCGCGGCCACCGTGTTGCTGCTGCGTCCGACGGACACCGACTTCGAGGTGTACGTCATCCGCCGGGTCGCCGCGATGACCTTCGGCGGGATGTACGCCTTCCCCGGCGGCGGCGTCGACCGCTCCGACTCGGAGGCGCACCTGGACTGGGCCGGCCCGACGCCGACCGAGTGGGCGGGGCGGCTCGGGGTGGCCCCGGACGCGGCCCAGGCGGTCGTCTGCGCTGCCGCCCGGGAGGTGTTCGAGGAGGCGGGCGTCCTGCTCGCTGGCCCGGACACCGAGACGGTGGTCGGCGACGTCAGCGGCGACGACTGGGAGGCGGCGCGGCAGGACCTGGAGGGACGCCGGCTGGGTTTCGCCGCGCTGCTCGCCGACCGCCGACTGACCCTTCGGTCCGACCTGCTGCTGCCGTGGAGCCGGTGGATCACCCCGGAGTTCGAGCCACGCCGCTTCGACACGTACTTCTTCGTGGCCCTGCTGCCGGCGGGGCAGCGGACCCGCGACGTCTCCGGCGAGGCCGACCAGACCCTGTGGATCCGACCGGCGGACGCGTTGGCCCAGGCGCGGGCCGGCGAGCTGACCATGCTGCCGCCGACCCTGGTCACGCTGGCCGAGGTGGCGGCTGCCGGCGACCTGGCGGGAGTGGCCCGCGCGGCGGCCGACCGCGACGCCGCCACCCCCATCACCCCGCGCCTGGACCTACCGCCAAACGGCGAACCCCGCTTCGTCCTGAGCTAACCCCGCCCCCAACCGCGTCGATCATGGAGTTGTGGTGGGGGACAGAACTGTCCTTGATGCTCCTGTCGGGCACCACAACTCCATGATCGACGGGTGCGGTCCGGCGGATCAGCCGAAGCGGCCGGTGATGTAGTCCTCGGTCTTCTTCACGCTCGGGTTGCTGAAGATCTTCTGGGTGTTGTCGTACTCGATCAGCCGGCCCGGGTCGCCGGTCTTCTCGATCGAGAAGAAGGCGGTCCGGTCCGACACCCGGGCTGCCTGCTGCATGTTGTGGGTCACGATGATGATCGTGAACTTGTCCTTGAGCTGGAACATCAGGTCCTCGATGGCCAGCGTGGAGATCGGGTCCAGGGCCGAGCAGGGCTCGTCCATCAGCACGACCTGCGGCTCGACCGCGATGGTCCGGGCGATGCAGAGCCGCTGCTGCTGACCGCCGGAGAGGCCCGCGCCGGGCTTGCCGAGGCGGTCCTTGACCTCGTCCCACAGGTTCGCCGAGCGCAGGGCCTTCTCGGCCGCGTCCTCCAGGATCGACTTCTTGCGGACCCCGTTGAGCTTCAGCCCGGCCACCACGTTCTCGAAGATGCTCATGGTGGGGAACGGGTTCGGCCGCTGGAAGACCATGCCGATCGTGCGCCGGACCGCTGTGACGTCCACGTCCCGGTCGTAGATGTCCTGGTCGTCGATGGTCAGGCTGCCCTCGACGCGGGCCCCCGGCAGCACCTCGTGCATCCGGTTGATCGACCGCAGGAACGTCGACTTGCCGCAGCCGGACGGCCCGATGAGAGCGGTGACGGTCTTCGGCTCGACGGTCAGGTTGATGTTCTCGATCGCCTTGAAGCCGCCGTAGTACGCGGTGACGTTCGAGGCGGAGACGCGCTTGGCCATGGTGGTACCTCCGGGGTTCATCGGCTGAGCCTGTTGCGACGGGCCAGCAGCTTCGCCGCGATCGTCAGGATGAGCACGAGGGCGACCAGGGTGAGTGCCGCGGTCCACGCCCGTGCCGGTGCGTACTTCGACGCGTCGCCGGCCTGCTGGTAGACGAAGAGGGACAGCGACGACTGGTTGTTCTCGAAGGGGTTGGTGTTGATGGCCGCGCCGCCACCGGCGACCAGCAGCACCGGCGCGGTCTCGCCGGCCGCGCGGGCGATCGCGAGCATGACGCCGGTGACGATGCCGGGCAGCGCCGTCGGCAGGACCACCCGCAGGATGGTCTTCCACTTGGGTACGCCGAGCGCGTACGCGCCCTCGCGCAGCGGCGGCGGAACGAGGCGGAGCATCTCCTCGGTGGACCGGACGATCGTGGGCAGCATGAGCACGCTCAGTGCGAGCGCGGCGGCGAAGCCGGAGAAGCTGGGCCGGCCGTCGTTGAACCACGGCGACACGATCAGCACCCAGAACGCCAGCACGAACAGGCCGGAGACGATCGACGGAATGCCCGTCATGACGTCCACGAAGAAGCGGATCGCGAAGGCGAAGCGGCCCCGCCCGTACTCGACGATGTAGATGGCGCAGAGGATGCCGAGCGGGACGGTGATCAGGGTGGCGATGCCGACCTGCTCCAGCGTGCCGACGATCGCGTGGTACGCGCCACCGTTGGCGTCCCGGGCCCCGATGTTGTTCATCGAGGTCTGGAAGAAGTTGCCGTCGAGCCGCTCGGTGCCCTTGCTGACCAGCGTCCAGACGACCGAGATGAGCGGCAGCACCGCCAGCACGAACGCGGAGTGGATCAGCGCGCTCCAGGTGCGGTTGCGGGCCGACCGGCGTCCCTCGACCACGTTGGCCGCGACGAAGAGCCCGGCCAGGTAGAGGATCGCGCCGAGGACGACGACGAGGACCGGGCCGCCGATGTCTCCGCCGTAGACGATCACGGCGGAGAGCGCGAGGGCCGCCACGGCGATGACCGGTGCGGCGTACCAGGGCAGGCGCTTGGCCCGCAGCGAAGCGGGCTGGGCCGGCGGCCGGGTGCGGTGGGAGGTGACGGTTGTGGTCATGCGGCCGACTCCGTGAACTCCCGGCGGCGGTAGATGATCGCCCGCGCCGTGATGTTGACGATCAGCGTGATGGTGAACAGCACCAGGCCGGAGGCGATGAGCGCGCCCCGACCGGTCTCGTTCGCCTCGCCGAACGCGTTGGCGATGTTGGCGGCGATCGTGTTGCCGCCGTTCTGGATGAGGTTGAACGAGATGCCGAAGGTGATACCGAGGGTGAGCGCCAGCGCGATGGTCTCGCCGAGCGCCCGACCGAGGCCGAGCATCACCGCGGCGATGATGCCGGGGCGGCCGTAGGGAAGTACCGCGGTGCGGAGCATCTCCCAGCGGGTGGCGCCCAGGGCGAGGGCGGCCTCCTCGTTGGCGGTCGGCGTCTGGAGGAACACCTCGCGGGAGAGCGAGGTGATGATCGGCAGCACCATGATGGCGAGCACCAGGGCGCCCAACATGATCGACTTACCGAACGGCCCGTCGCCGCCGAAGATCGGGATCCAGCCGAAGTACTCGTTCAACCAGACCGAGAAGTCCCGGACCGGGTTGCTGAAGACGTCCCGGCCCCAGAGACCGAAGACCACGCTCGGCACGGCGGCCAGCAGGTCCACCAGGAAGCCGAGCGCGGTGCCCAGCCGGCGCGGCGCGTAGTGCGAGAGGTAGAGCGCGATGCCGAGCGCCACCGGCACCGCGATCAGCAACGCCAGCGCCGAGCTGAGCACGGTGCCGAACGCGAGCGTGCCGATGCCGAACTTCGGCTCCGTGTCGTTGGGGGACCAGCCCTCGTAGGACCAGAAGTTCTCGGTGTTGGCGCGCAGGGCCGGCACCGCCTTGGCGACCAGGAAGATCGCGATGGCGGCGATGATGACCAGAACGGCGGTGCCGGCGGCCAGTGTGAGGCCGCGGAAGGCCCGCTCGGCGCCGAACTTGCGGCTGCGCGGCAGAGCGCCGCCGCCGCCCAGCCCGGTGCCGCCCGGGGAACGGGTGCTTACTGGTGCCTCGGCCACACGCGCCGAGGCACCGGCGGGCCACTCGTGACTTTCAGTCACGCGCGTCCCGCCGGTGCCGGCGTCGGCCGAGCGGTGAGGGGTTTCACCCATCTGCTCGCTCGATTCGGTTGCGGAGGTGTGGGGGTCGGGTCAGGAGAGGTTCTTGACCGCGGCTTCGACCTTGGTGCGGACCGTCTCCGGCAGCGGGGCGTAGCCGAGGTCGGTCAGCGAGTTCTGGCCCTCGGCGCTGGCGGCGTAGCCCAGCAGACCCTTGACCAGCTTGAGCTTGTCGGCCGCGAGGCCCTTGCTGCAGACGATCTCGTACGTCGCCAGGACGATCGGGTACGCCCCGGCCTCCTTGGTGTTGTAGTCGATCGACAGCTTGAGGTCGTCGCCCTGGCCGTCGACCTTGGCGCCGGCGATGGTCTTGCCGGCGGCCTCGGCGGTCAGCGCGGCGAACTCGCCGTTGCCGTTACCGATCTTGGCCATCTTCAGGCCGGCGTTCTCGGCGAACGACCACTCCATGTAGCCGATGGAGCCGTCGGCGCCCTTGACCGAGCTGGCCACGCCGTCCGAGCCCTTGGCGCCGGTGCCGCCCGGGGCCTTCCAGGCCTTGGCGTTGCTGAAGGTCCAGTCGCTCTCGGAGGTCTTCGAGAGGAACTTGGTGAAGTTATCGGTGGTGCCCGACTCGTCCGAACGGTGGACGGTCTGGATGGTGGTCGCCGGGAGCTTGGCGTCCGGGTTGTCGGCCTTGATCGCCGCGTCGTCCCACTTGGTCACCTTGCCGGCGAAGATCTTCGCCAGGGTGGCCGGCTTGAGCTGGAGGTTGTCCACGCCGCTGACGTTGTAGGCGACGGCCACCGGGCCGATGACCATCGGCAGGTGGATGGCCTTGCCGCCGGCGCACTTGGCGTCGGCCTGCGGCTGCTCCTCCGGCTTGAGCGCGGAGTCGGAGCCGGCGAAGTCGGCGGTCCCGGCGATGAACGCCTGGATGCCGGCGCCCGAGCCGGAAGCCTCGTAGTTGATGGTGGTGCCGGCGCACTTCTGCTGGTACGCCTTGATCCACTCGGCCATGGCGTTCTTCTGGGCCGACGAGCCCTGTGCGTTGACCGTGCCGGTACCGCAGTCGACCGCGGCGGCGGAGCCCGAGGCGCTGGCGCCGGAAGTGGGCTCGTTGTTGTCCGAGCCGCATGCACTGAGGCCGAGCGTCGCGGCAAGAGCGAGGCAGGCAATAGTGCCGTACCGCTGGAGCTTCACCTGAGGGGTTTCCCTTCGCGTCTGACTTGGTGCCCCGATCCCGGGGCCCGAGGACCGGCACTGACCGGCTGACACGAAAGTTAGAAGTGCCAGGTAGCCGGTTCGCCGGTCGCAAGTGAACGCAGGGTGAACAGGTACGGCCCCCGAGGTGACCGCTCGCTGAGGGTGAGTTGTCCGTTAAGTGAACCGGGGCACTTCAGTGCCCGTTGCCGCTCAGCCGAGGTGGTAGTTGATGTGCGCGGACCACCGGGCGAAGCCCAGCCGCTCGTACAGCGCTACCGCCTCGGTGTTCGAGTCGTCGACGTAGAGCATCACCCGGTCCAGGCCTCGCCGGTCCCGCAGGTACGCGAGCCCCGCCGTGGTCAGCGCCCGGCCCAGGCCGCCACCGTGCGCGGTCGGCTCCACCCCGAGCACGTACACCTCGCCGATCCGGGCCGACCCGGGCCGTTCGTGCACCTTCGTCCAGTGGAAGCCGAGCAGTCGACCGGTCGAGGTCTCCTCGGCGAGCAGGAAGCCGGCCGGGTCGAACCACGGCTCGGCGAGGCGGACCCGCAGGTCGTCCGGGGTCCACCGGCCCTGCTCGGGGTGCTCGGCGAAGGCCCGCGCGTTCAGGGCCAGCCACGCGGCGTCGTCCGCCCCGGGCCGGAACGCGCGCAGCGCCACCCCGTCGGGCACGCGCGGCTCGCCCAGTGGAGCCGCCAACGATCGGCGGAGCTGCCAGAGCACCCGCGCACGGGCGAACCCCAGGTCCACGGCGAGCGCCGCCGCCGACGGGTGGTCGCCGTGGGCCCACGCCCGCAGCGGTCCGGTCGCCGAGGCGAGCACACCCCGGGCCAGCGCCCGGCCGGTGCCGCGCCGCCGGTACGCCGGGTGCACCGCCAACTCGACACCGATCCCGTCCACCGGGTCGGTGGTGTCCAGGTGCGCGTACCCGGTCAGCGTGCCGTCGTCGGCGCGGGCGAGCAGGTGTACGGCCGGAGCGTCCGCGTCGCGCAGGCGGAGCAGGACGTGCTCGTCCAGCGGGTCCGCGCCGTCGGTGTCGCCCGCCGTACGGGCCAGGGCCAGTACGCCGGCGATCTCCGTGGGGGACAGTCGGTCGGACCGGGTGACCTGGTCGCTGGTCGCTTCCGCGCTGCTCATCCCGTCACCGTAGCCGTTGCGTCAGGCGCGTCCCGGACGGTCGCCCGAGGAGCGTCCCGGACCCGTCGCCCGGGTGAGTTGTCCGGCTCACGTGGGGTCGGTGGGCAGCGCCTCCAGCTCGTACCGTGCGGTGAGCTCGGGCAGGATCCGGCGTAGCGCGTCGACGGTGCCCTGCCGGTCGCCGCCCGCGTCGTGCATGAGGACGACCGCACCGGGCTGCGCCTGTGTGAGCACCGTGGTGGCGATCTTGTTGGCGCCGGGCGCCTGCCAGTCCGACGGGTCCACCGACCAGTGCAGCGGGGTCATGCCGAGTTGCCGGGACACCGACACCACCGGGTAGGTCCAGGCGCCGCCGGGTTGGCGGTACCAGACGACCGGGACGTCCGGCACCGCTGCCCGGATGGCCTCGTTGGTGCGTATCAGGTCGGTTCGGATCTGGTCGGCGGACCGGTTGCCCAGCGAGACGTCGTGGTGCCAGGAGTGGTTGCAGAGCGTGTGGCCGTCCGCCACGATCGCCTGGATCAGGTCGGGGTGGTCCTGGGCGTTCTCGCCCACCACGCAGAACGTGGCCTTGACGTCGTACTCGCGCAGCATCGCGAGGACCTGTGGGGTGTAGCGCGGGTCCGGCCCGTCGTCGAAGGTCAGCGCGAGTCGGGCGGTGCCGGTGTCCGTGTGGGCGCCGAACAGCCGGTCGCCCCCGGCGTCCCGGCCCGTGCCGTCCTGGCTGGCCTCGGCGGGACCGGCGGCGCTCTGGCTGGTGCTCGGGTGTTCGGTCGACGGCTGCTCGGGAGGCTGGTCGGCGTAGTGGGGGCCGGTGGCGTCGGTGGTGACGCCCGTGGCGTGCTGGCGGGGCTGGTCCGGAACGAGGCTACGGCCCAGCACGTACGCGGAGCCGAGCAGCGCCGCCGCCACCACCGTCACGATCCCGGCCGCACGCGCGGTCGAGCTGACCCGCGTCACGGCTTCCACCCGGTCGGCCGGAGCTCCCGGCCCGTCGCCCCCGTGTTACCTGCGCGCACCCTTGCCCCCTTTTGCGACAAACCCGGCAGTCAGAATAGGACTGCCAAGCTGCGCAAAAGGGGCATATGGGAAATCGGCCGACGCTAGACGGGCAGCGGCGCGTGCTCCGTCTCGGGCAGCGAACGCGAGGGGGGTACGACGAACTTGTAGCCCACCTGGCGGACCGTGCCGATCATCGACTCGTACTCCGAGCCGAGCTTGGCGCGCAGGCGTCGGACGTGCACGTCCACCGTCCGGGTGCCGCCGAAGTAGTCGTACCCCCAGACCTCGCGCAGCAGCTGGTCGCGCGTGAACACCCGGCCCGGGTGCTGGGCCAGGAACTTCAGCAGCTCGAACTCCTTGTAGGTGAGGTCGAGCGGGCGACCCTTGAGCTTCGCCGCGTACGTGTCCGGGTCGATGGTGAGTTCCCCGGCCCGGATCGAGCCGCCGGCGCCGGCGGTCGCGTTGCTCAGGCGGCCGACCGCGAGCCGCAGCCGGGCCTCGACCTCGGCGGGGCCGGCCGAGGCGAGGATGACGTCGTCGACGCCCCAGTCGGCGTTCAGCGCGATCAGGCCGGCCTCGGTGACGACCGCGACCAGCGGCACCCCGAGCCCGGTGGCGTGCAGCATCCGGCAGGTCGCCCGGGCTTCGCTCAACTCCGACCGGGCGTCCACGAGCACCGCGTCGGGGCTCGGCCCGGCGACAAGGGTGCGGACGTCGCGCGGCGCGGTACGCACCGAGTGTGGCAGCAGGTCGAGTGCCGGCAGCACAGCCGACGGTTCACCTGCGCGCGCGGTCACCAGCAGCAGGATCTCCACGATCACCTCCGTCCCGGCGGCGCATCGCCGCACGCGACCAGACACACTCGTGAGGGAGTGCGCTGAGAAATTGCGTGGTCCCGGCGTCGCTGACGGGCGGGTAACGCGTTGAGCGTAACCGATCGCCCCGGCTGCACCGTCAGGCCATTTCCCGTTTGTCTAGCTTGCCCCTGATCGTGGCACAGGTTTTAACGTTACTGAAACCCGCGACCACTGCACCGGGCGGTCGATCTGGCACGATCGGGGCGTGTTTCCCTCCACCTCGCCCGACGCGGGCCGCGACTCGTGGACCGACGGCCCCCGTCCGGGTCCGGCTGCTCCGACCCGTGGCCACCCACCCGCGCCGCGTACCGGACCGGCTGTCGCCGACGGCGAGCGCCGTGGACGTGGGCCGCGCCGGGCCCGCCGTGCCGGAGAGCCGGCCCGTCGTACCGAGGAGGAGACCGACGAGCCGGAGGAGGAGGTCGTCCCCCCGGTCGAGGTGCACCGCCCGCTGGCGCTGACCATCGCCGGCTTCGCCGCGCTGCTCGGCGTGGGTCTGGTGCTCGGCGCGCAGACATCGGGCCCGGGTCACCGCCTGCCGTTCGCCGTCATCGTCTTCGGCGTCCAACTGCTGTTCGTGCTCGCCTGGACGATGGCCATGCGCCCGCCGGCGCTGCTGCTGGTCGCCGGGATCAGCGCCGCCGTCGCCGCGGCCGCCGACGTCGCCGCCGTCCGGAGCGACATCGCCGGCCTGGCGCCGCTGGGCTACCTGGCCGTCGGGGGCTTCCTCGCCGCCGTGCTCGGCCAACTGGTCCGCCGCGTCGACCGGGTCCGGGTCACCGACTCCCTCGGCGCCACCCTGCTCATCGTGGTCGGCGTCGTGGCCTTCGGCACCCTGATCGTGCTCAGCCGCATCCCCGCCGGCACCCAGGCGATCACCGTCTGCCTGACCGCGAGCGGGGTCGCGCTCACCGTCGCCCGGCTCACCGACGCGGTGCTGCCGTGGCCCCGGCTGGCCCCGCAGGTGCCCCGGGGCGCGGCCGGCGTCGTCGGCGGCGCGATGGTGGGCACGCTGGTCAGCGCGCTGCTCGGCGGCTATCTGGTGGCACCCTTCACCCCGACCAGGGCCGCGGTGATCGGCCTGGTCGCGGCCGTCACCGCCGTCCTCACCGACCTCGCCGTGGGGTACGCGGAGGCGGGTCGCCTGATGGCCGGAGAGCCGCCCACCATGTGGGTCGCCCGGCACATGCAGGGGCCGCTCGGCGGGTTCGCCCTGGCTGCGCCGGCCGCGTACGCCATGTGCATGCTCTTCCTCTGAGCCCACGGTTGAGGTCGGTGCCGCTCGGGTACCTACGGGTGCGCCGCGCAGCGGCACCGGTTCGGACGACCCGCCGTGTCGCGGCGGGCGGAGACAGGAGGCGGCGTGGCCCAGGAGTATCCGGTCGACGACCAGCAGCAGGCCCGGCCCCGACGGCGCGGGCGCAAGCTGCTCATCGGCCTGGTCGTCCTGCTCCTCGTGGTGGCGGGCCTGCTGGTGGTCGCCGACCGGGTGGCGGTCGGGGTGGCCGAGCGGCTCATCGCCGAACGGGTCAGCCAGGAGATCAGCAAGCAGGGCGCGCAGTCCTCGACGCCCGATGTCGAGGTCGGTGGGATGCCGTTCCTCACCCAGGTGCTCGACGGGCGGTACGAACGGATCTCCATCTCGCTCCGGGACGTGCAGGCCTCGGTCGAGGGTGACGCCGTACGGCTGCCGGTGCTGGACGTCGACGCCCGCAACGTGCGGGCGTCGCTGGACACACTGCGGACGGGGCAGGGCGACGTCGTGGCCGACACGGTCGACGGCACCGGCACGATCAGCTACGAGAGCCTCGCCGCGCTGCTGAAGCGACCCGGTCTCACTCTCGGCGAGCAGGGCGGCAAGCTGGCCGTCAGCGCCCCGGTCGACATCCTCGGCACGAAGTTCACCGTCGCCGGCACCGCCGACGTCACGGTCGCCAAGAACGGCGCGGTCGCCCTGCGCTTCAACAACCTGGACGCCGCCGGGCTCCCGAACCTGCCGCTGGCCCGCACGATCCTCAGCAACTACGCCAAGAGCATCTCCATCGACGTGCCGCTGCCTGACCTGCCGTTCCAACTCACGGTCCGGAAGGTCCAGCCGTTGCCCGAAGGGCTGGCCGTGACCGCCGACGCGAAGAACGTACCGATCAACTCCGTCAGCTGAGTCGTGCGTCAACAGCCCGGGCCACTGGGACGCCACGGTGGCCCGGCGGCGGGACGATTCCCGGATGGTGGTCGGCACGGTGGCAGCCCTCCGGATCGCTGGTAGGCTGCCTGACCATGGGGACCCACCTCACCAAACGGCGCGCGGTCGACCTGTGCCGCGTGGCCACCTGCCTGTGTCGCCCTGTCATCTGACGGCGGGGCTGTTTTCGGCCGCCTGACGGCGGCCACCGGCACGCAGGGTCCTCGACCCTTTCCGGTGATCCCACCGAACGCCCGGCAGCGGCGCCGTCGCACGAACCCGTGATCCCGTCCTTCCGCTGGGTCCCGCGCGCGGTGCGACAGTTCAACCCATCGATATTCGCGCGTTGGCTCACCATCCATCCTCACCAGGGAGTGAATCGATGAGTCGCGACACCGCACTCGTCTCGGCCGAGTGGGCCGAGAAGAACCTCGACGCCCCGGGCGTCGTCTTCGTCGAGGTCGACGAAGACACCTCGGCCTACGAGACCGGCCACATCGCCGGCGCCATCAAGGTCGACTGGAAGACCGACCTCCAGGACCCGGTCCGCCGGGACTTCGTCAACAAGACCCAGTTCGAGGCGCTGCTGTCCGAGCGGGGCATCAGCAACGACGACACCGTGATCCTCTACGGCGGCAACAACAACTGGTTCGCGGCGTACGCCTACTGGTACTTCAAGCTCTACGGGCACCGCGAGGTCAAGCTGCTCGACGGCGGTCGCAAGAAGTGGGAGCTGGACGCCCGCCCGCTCGTCACCGAGACGCCGACCCGCCCGGCGACCCAGTACGTCGCGCAGGAGCCGGATACCTCCATCCGGGCCTTCCGCGACGAGGTCGTCGCCGCGATCGGCACCAAGAACCTGGTCGACGTGCGCAGCCCCGACGAGTTCGCCGGCCGGCTGCTGGCCCCCGCCCACCTGCCGCAGGAGCAGGCGCAGCGGGCCGGTCACATCCCGACGGCGATCAGCGTCCCGTGGTCCAAGGCGGCCAACGAGGATGGCACCTTCCGGTCCGACGACGAGCTGCGCAAGATCTACGGCGACGCGGGGCTGGACGACAGCAAGGAGACCATCGCGTACTGCCGGATCGGTGAGCGTTCCTCGCACACCTGGTTCGTGCTGCAGGAGCTGCTCGGTCACCGCAACGTGAAGAACTACGACGGCTCCTGGACCGAGTACGGCTCGCTGGTCGGCGTGCCGGTCGCGCTCGGCGACGAGCCAGGGGAGGCCTGACGATGACCGCTCCCACCGCTGCCACCGCTGCGGGCTGCGCCGCACCTGACCAGGCCGCGCCCCTGCCGGCCAGCCTGGACCTCGAGAAGGAGACCGTCATCACCGGCATCGTCCGGTCGACGGCGGACGAGGTCGTGCCGGGCGCGTACGTCCGGCTGCTCGACTCGACCGGCGAGTTCACCGCCGAGGTGGTCACCTCGGCCGCCGGTCAGTTCCGGTTCTTCGCCGCGCCGGGCTCCTGGACGCTGCGGGCGCTGTCCCGGCACGGCAACGGCGACACCGCCGTCACCGCCGGCCGGGGCATCAACGAGGTGTCCGTCACCGTCGCCTGACCCACCGCTCTGATCGACCGGGGCCGGTCACCCTCCTGGGTGGCCGGCCCCGGTCGTCGTCGTGGGCGTGGTCAGATGCCGGTGGCTCTCGTGCAGGACGAGACCGGGTCGAGGACGACGTCGACGGTCCCGACGAGGCCCGCCCTGATGCGGGTGCGCTGCGTCTGCGGTATCCACCCGTCCTTGGCGACGATCACCTCGTAGCGGCCCTTGGGCAGCCACCACACGTACCGGCCCTGCGGGTTCGCGGTCAGGGTCCAGCCGGTCGTCCCGCCCACCCGGTTGACCCGTACCGTCGCCGCGACCCCGACCGTCGCACCGGCGCAGGTGACCCCGGTGACGGTGCCCTGGATCCTGCCCCAGCTCGCCGGCGGCGAGACGGTCATCCGCGCCGGCACCGCCGGAACCCGGTACGGCGTGTCCGACGCGATGCCCAGCTCGCCGGAGTAGGTGCCCGGTTGGGCCACACCGGCGGCGGCCGTGGCACGCATCTTGACGGTGACGGTCCGGGAGGCCCCCGGCGCGAGGGTGAACGTGCCCGGCTTGGTGGTCAGCCAGGGTAGGTCCGCCTCCCCGGCGCACAGCTCCAGGCCGCTGAGCCGTTCGGCGTCCGGGGAGCCGACGAAGGGGGACGGCGAACCGCCGATCCGGTACGCGCCGCAGGCGGCAGCGCCCCGGTACCGACCGGACTGGACGTTGGGCAGGTCGCGCCAACTCCCCGCCACCGGGTCGTACGCGATGGTCCGGTTGGTCACCGTGGTGGACGCCGCCGTGACCCCACCGGCCAGGACCAGAAGGTCACCGGCCGCCGCGTACTGGGCGCCCCAGAGGTCCACCGGCAGGTCCGGCAGGGGATGCCACGCGTCGGCCGTCGGGTCGTACCGGTAGGCGTCGGTGTAGTCGTCGTCGCCGGTGCCGCCGGCGCAGTAGAGCGCGCTGCCGATCCCGCCGCAGGAGAGCCAGGACACCGGGTGCGGGTACGCCGCGCCGGTGTGGAACGTGCCGGTGGCCGGGTCGAGGACGACGAGCCGGTCCGATTCGGCGCAGTCGTTGTTCTGGCAGCCACCGACCAGGTAGATCTTCCCGCCGGTGACCGCTCCGCCGGCCGCCGCCACGGGGAACGGGTTGCCCGGCCCGGCCAGCGTGCTCCACGTGTCGGTGGCCGGGTCGAACACGTCCACGGAGGCGACGGTGTCGTCGTCGACGCCCCAGCCACCGAGGACGTACAGCTTGCCGCCGACGGCCGCCGCGACCGGCTTCGCCCGGCCGCTCGGCAGGTCGGGCAGCGCCGCCCAGGTGTCCGTGTCGGGGTCGTAGCGCCAGGCCTTGCGTTCGAGGCCGCTGCCGCCACCGCCGCCGACGGAGTACACCTTGCCGTCGAGGGTGGCCGCCGCGTTGTCGTAGACCGCCGCCGGAAGGGTGGCGATACCGGTCCAGGCGTCCTGCGTCCGGGGGCCGGTCCCGGTCCCGGACGCGCCGTACGCGGTGCCCGTACGGGTCTTGCTGATCCCCTTGATCCGCTGCTCCCGCAGGGGCGCTCCGGCTCTGGACAGCGCATCGAACCGCCCGTTGCGCTCCACCAGGTCGACGGCGGCCGGCGCGCTGCCGGTGTTGCGTACCTTCAGCTTCGCGGTCCGGGTGCTGCCGTAGGGCTGGGACGACCGGACGGTCGCCGGTGTGACGGTGAGGCGACCGGCGGCCAGCGCGACGTCCAGGCGGCGGACACCGTCGGCCGGCACGCTCGCCGTCCTGGTGGCCACCTGGTACGGCGTCCGGCTGGCGGTGAACCGGTGTGCCCCGGTCAGCCCGGAGAACAGCCAGTAGAAGCCGTCCGGCATCGTCGGGTCGTCCGGCGTCGCCGCCGATCTGCCCCGGTCCTGCGGGCGGTCGGCGCTGGCCACGGTGACCCCGTCGAGCGGCGTGTCGGTGTTGCGGTCGGTGGTCACCCCGAGCACGAGCCCGCCCGGGGCGGGTACGCAGTCGCGGTTGACCACCTGC
This sequence comes from Micromonospora sp. NPDC051543, assembly GCF_044454415.1. Lineage (NCBI taxonomy): Bacteria > Bacillati > Actinomycetota > Actinomycetes > Micromonosporales > Micromonosporaceae > Micromonospora > Micromonospora sp. NPDC051543. Next base: position 160,153 of record NZ_JBITDT010000004.1, on the reverse strand, counting down.
ACGTCGTCCACCTGCCACCACCAGGCGAAGCTGCCGTGGAAGCGGAACCGGACCCGTACCGAGGCGGCCCCGGCCGCCGGGTCGAGTGGCACCTCCTCGACGACCGGCCCGCGCCGGCTGGTGGTCTGGTGCCAGACCGTGGTCCAGGTGGTGCCGCCGTCGGTGGAGACGTCCACGTCGGCGGTGTCGCTCACGCCGACCGCCCGCCAGTCGCTGTGGAAACGCAGCACCGGCGCCGGTGTGCCGCGCAGGTCGATGCTCGGGGTCACCAGGTCGGTGTCCTGGGTCCGGCCGGAGCCGAGACGGTCGCTGTCGGCGATGGCGAAGGCGCCGCTGCCGCCGGTGAGGTTGCCCCGCTCGCCCGCGTCGGTGAAGGTCCAGCCGCCGTCGTCGGTACGGTTCCGTACCGACCAGCCGTCCGGCGTCGCGGCGCTGTCGAAGCTCTCCCGTAGCAGGGGGTCGCCGAAGCTACCGGTGTAGCCGGCGGCCGTGCATCCGGTCTCGACCGGTACGGCGAGGTCGGCCGTCACGGGGTCGCCGTCGGTCACCACGTCCCGGGTGACCGTGCGATAGCCGGGGTAGTGGGCGGTGACGGTGAGCCGGTACGTGGCGTTGCCGGGCACGGTGAACGAGTACCGGCCGGTGGCCGGGTCGGTGAACACCGGTCCACCGGGACGGCCGGCGACCTCGATCCGGGCGTAGAGCGGCCAGCCGTGCCCGGAGGCGTCGGTGACCTGGCCGGCCACGGTGACCGTCGGGTTGGCCGTCAGGGCGAAGTCCCGCGTGAGCGCCCCGCCCTCGGTGACGGTGACGGTGGCGCTCTGTCCGGCGTACCCGTAGGCGCTGGCGGTGACCGTCGCCTCGCCGGCCGGCACGGTCAGCGCGTACCGGCCGTCCGCGCCGGTGGTGACGCTGCGCGCGCCGTCGCCGACGGTCGCGCCGGCGATCGGGTCACCGCCGCCGGCCGTGGTGATCGTGCCGCTGATCCGTCCGACGGCGCCGCGCGGCGCGGCCCGAGCCGCCGCGTACGCGTCCAGCCGACCTTCGCCGAAGACGTTGTTGTCGGCGGCGGTGCCTCCGCAGGCGGTGGCGTCGACGTCGCGGGCGGTCCGGTCCAGCAGCTCCTCGGTTCCGGCGACGTCCCCCCTGAGGGTCGGCGCGGCCGACCAGAGCAGCGCCACCGTGCCGGAGACGTGCGGCGCGGCCATCGAGGTGCCGTCGTACGCGGCGTAGGAGTCACCGGGAACGCTGGAGCGCACGTTGCTGCCGGGCGCGACCACGTTCGGCTTGTACGACCGCCCGTCGGTGCCGGCGCCCCGCCCGGAGAAGTCGGAGATGGTGTTCTGCACGTCGTACGAGCCGACGGCGTACGCGTTGGCGTTGTCTCCGGGTGAGCCGGCGCTGCCGCAGGCCGGGCCATCGTTGCCCGCGGAGAAGACCCCGAAGATGCCGGCAGCGCGCCAGGCCGCGATGGTCTGCTCGAACCAGGGGTCGCCACCGGCGCCGCCCCAGGAGTTGTTGACCACGTCGGGGCGCAGGTCGGGGCGGGGGTTCTGCCCGTTCAGGTCGGTCGGGGCCAGCACCCACTGGCCGGCCGCGAGCAGCGAGGCGTCGGTGCAGGAGTCGGTCTCGCAGCCCTTCGCGGCGATCCACTTCGCACCGGGAGCGACGCCGATCTGGTTGCCCGCGCCGTCGTCGCCGACCATCGTGCCCGTGGTGTGTGTGCCGTGGCCGACGTTGTCGCAGGGCGCGGCGCTGGGGCACACACCGGCCGGGTCGTACCAGTTGTGGTCGTGGTCGAAGACGCCGCCGCCGAGGTTGCCGCGGTACGCCCCGACCAGCGCCGGGTGGTCGTACTGGGCGCCGCTGTCGATGGTGGCGACGACCACGCCGTCGCCCCGGTCGCCGAGTTCGCTCCACACCTGCGGGGCGTTGATGTTGGTGAGCCCCCACTCCGGGCCGTTCGCCTCCGCGTGGCCTCCGGCGGCCGGGGTGGGCCGCAGCAGGGGGTAGCTGCGGCTCGGCTCGATCCTCGCCACGTCGGGCCGCTTGGCGATCTCGTCGACCAGCGCGCGATTCCCGGTGACGCGGACCGCGTTGGCGATCCAGTACGGGGTGTGTGCCGCCTTGCGGGTCCTGAGCAGCGTGCGCAGACCCTTCTGGGTGCGCGTGGCGGTAGTGGTGAGCAGCCGGTGCACCTCGCGGGCCCGGTCGTCCGGGTCCCGCAGCCTGGCGGTCCGCGCCACCGGCGCGGTGCTGCGCAGGTAGACGAGGAAGCTGCCGGTGCCCGTCGTGCCGAGCTGGCGGAGCAGCCGCTGGTCGACGCGGGCGGGCGTGGGCGAGGGTCGGGCGGCGACGGCGGGTTGGGCGGTGAGGGCCAGCAGGGCCGCGACGCACGCCACGGCCGTTCGCCAGAGGACGGATCTCGCGTTCGGTGGTGGTTGGAGCACTGTTCCTCCCCACATTGGGTCCCGCTGGGTTCGGGACCTGCTCGGACGGTGCTCAATACCTAACGATCGGCCGGTGACCTGGCGTTATTCCGGCCGGGAGGCGGGCTGTCGGGTCGTCGACCACTGCCTTTCGAGAGCGGAGGACGGCTCGTGACACCATGGCCGGGTGAGCGGTGCTGTCCAGACGGGTTGGCCCTCGTCGAGCGACCCCGCCCCGCCGGCGCCTGCCCGGCGCGGGCGGCGTTGGCTGCTGGTCGCGACCGTCCTGTGGGCCCTTCTGCTGGCCGGGCTCACCTGGATGTCGGTCCGCGACGACCCGCCGACGGTGCGCGAGCAGCGCACCCTCGCCGAGGCCGCTCCGGTGGTCGAGAGGGCGGTCGGCGAGCTGGTCCGGGCCGCCGGCACGACCGGGCTGCTGGAGCTGGGACCGGCGCGGGTCAGCGCGGGCTGCCGCGTCACCCCGCTCGCCGACGGCGCGAGGCTGCGTCGCGAGGTCGCCGTGTTGGCACCCGCCGACACCGGGCGGGCCGTACTGACCGGCATCGCCGACCGGCTGCCCGCGAGCTGGCGGGCCGGGGTCGGCCCCGGCCTGGACGGTCCGGAACTGCGCGCCGACGCCGGGGAGTTCGTCGCCGTCGCCGGGCGACCGACCGGGGACGGCCGGGTGCGGTTGACCGTCGACACGGGCTGTCGGCCGCCGGGCGCCGGTTACGACCCGCCGCCGGCCACCCCCGTCGGCCCGGAGGCGGCGGCGCTCGCGGCCGCCCTGACCGCGCTGGGCCAGCCGGCCGGCAGCGCGCCGGACCTGGTCACCGCGCCCTGCCCGGACGGCACGCTGGCCCGTACCGCACGGTCCGCCGCCGGTCCCGCGCCGGCCGGGACCAGCGCCCTCGCCGCGCTGGCCGGCGGCGCCCCACTGCTGGACAACCCCCCGGTGTACGCGTACCGCGCGGGTGACGTCACCGTGCTCGCCGAACTCGGCCCGGACGCCGCACGCGTGGCCGCCACCGTCGGCTGCCCCGGCTGAGTAGGCGGGTCAGCCGCCCGTGCCTCGATCGTCCGGATCGCGGCTGCGCCCCAACGCGTCGACGCGACCCCAGCGACCGGGGATGTCCAGCAGCTCCACCCGGCCCATGCCCGGCGGCACGGCCGGGTCGATGATCAGATGTTCGCCCTGCGGTTCCAGGCCGAGCATCACGCGTAGCAACAGCAGCGGCGTGCCACTCGACCAGGCCTGCGGGCTGCACGCGGTGGGGTACTCCACGGGGTAGCCGGTGCGGCTGCGGGCGTAGCCCGCGAACGCCTCCGGCAGCCGCCCGCCGAAGTACTCCGACGCGGCCAGCATGGCATCGCAGATTCGCCCGGCCTCCTCCCGATATCCGTACCGGGTCAATCCCCAGGCGATGATCGAGTTGTCGAACGGCCAGACGGTGCCCACGTGGTAGCCGATGGGGTTGTACCGACCCTCGCCCTCGGCCAGGGTCCGCACTCCCCAGCCGGAGAAGAGCCGCGGCCCGAGCAGATGTTCGACCACCTTGCCGGCCCGTGGCTCGTCCACGATCCCGCTCCACAGCAGGTGCCCGATGTTCGACGTCAGCGCGTCGACCTGCTGACCGTCGGCGTCCAGGGCGAGCGCGTAGTACCCACGGTCGGCGATCCAGAAGTCGCGGTTGAACCGCTGCTTGAGCTCCGCCGCCTCCCGTTCCAGCCGGTCGGCGTACGCCGGGTCGTTCCAGACCTCGCGGGCGAGCCGGGCGGCGCGGACCTTCGCGTCGTACGCGTAGCCCTGCAACTCGCAGGTGGCCCGGGGGAAGCCGGGGATCCGGCCGTCGGCGTACGAGATGCCGTCCCAGGAGTCCTTCCAGCACTGGTTCTGCAGGCCGGTCTCCGGGTTGCGGGTGCGGTACCAGAGGTAACCGGTGCCGAGCAGGTCGCCGTAGGTGTCGATCCAGTCCAGCGCGGCGCGGACCTGCGGCTCCAACTGCTGGACCAGCGCGGTGTCGCCGGTCCAGCGCTCGTACTCGTCGACCAGGATGACGAACAGCGGGGTCGAGTCGGCCGAGCCGTAGTACGGCGAGTGGGGCTGCTCCTCGAAGCCGGCGGTCTCGCCGTACCGCAGCTCGTGCAGGATCTTGCCCGGCTCCTCGTCCCGGAAGTCGTCCACCCGGTGCCCCTGGAGGCCGCCCAGCATCTGCGCGGTCGGCGGGATCAGCTCCGGCAGGAACGGCAGCACCTGCAACGAGGTGATGATGCTGTCCCGACCGAAGAGGGTCATGAACCACGGCAGCCCGGCGGCGATCAGCCGTACGCCCAGGGCGATCGACTCGTAGCGCAGCGCGGCCAGGTCGTTGAGGCTGCGCCGGTACGCCCCGGCCAACGGCTCGCAGTCGCAGCCGAGCTTCGGCGCCCGGTCGATCAGGTCCCGGTGCTCGGCCCGGATGGCATCCCCGCCGCGCCCGCCCGCGTACGGCAGGGTCGTGCGGATGTCCTCGCCCCGCGCGCCGAAGACGGTGGTGGAGACGTACAGCCGGGTCGTCCATTCGCCGTTGCTGTCGATCCGGACCCGGAACGTCATCCCGGCGGGGTCGACCTGTGCCGGTGCCGTGGAGCGGATCCGGGTCTCCCGGTGGAAGGCCTCCCGCCGGTACGTCAGGCGCAGCTCGTCGTCGGTCACCGCGACCGTCGTCCGGCCCACCTTCTGTTGGGCGTGTTTGATCTCGAACAGGTCGGCGAAGTCGCTGCCCATCTCGATCCGGACGATGAGCTCGGCCTCCTCGCCGGAGTGGTTGAGGACGGTCAGCTCCTCGTCGAAGCCACCCCCGATCTCGCGGCTGCGGATCACCGACGCCTTGGCGTCCAGGTAGTGGGTGGGTTCGCCGGGCGCGAGGAAGAACGTGGTGCGGTACGACTCGCTGGAGTCCACGGAGAGAGCGTGCAACCGCTGCCCGTCGAGCGTGAGCACCCAGCTCGACAGGAAGCGGGTGTCGAACGAGAACAGTCCCGTCGGGAAGTCGAAGGACGGCTCGATGTCCCCACGGTGGTCGGTGACCAGGAAGGTGTTGCCGTCCAGGATGCTGACGAGATCCTTCACGAACGCCGCCCGACTTCCTGTCGGGCGACCTCGCGCGGGTCCCTCGTACCCGGCGGGTCCGGAAAGAAGCGGCGGAAGGCCAGAAAGAGCACCACGTCACCGCTGAAGGTGCTCTCGTTGCGCAGCACGGCGGCGAGCGCCTGGGCTTCGCCGGCGATCAACCTGTCGAACAGGGCCGAACTGCTGTACCAGATGGCGTCGGCCGGGCCTCGCTCGCGAGTGGCCCGCACCTCGCCCGGCCGCATCCGGACCAGCCAGTGCTCGGTCTGGTGGCCGGTGCCGAGGTCGATCTGGAGGGTTCCGACGGCCAGGCCGCGCAGGACCGTCGGTGCCCGCGCCGGCAGGGATTCGAAGAACCGCTGGGTTGCCTCGGTCACATCCGAATCGTAGGCAGCGCGTCGGATTGCCGGGTCGGTATTCGAACTCCGCCACCCGGCTGAGTCAGGGATCAGTACACGAGTGCCTGCGCGCCCTCGGCCAACGCCTCCTCGACGAAGACCGCGGCGCCCGCGATCCGCACACCGGGCAGTACGTCCTCCGGGCCGATCTCCCGACGGGCCGCGCACTGGGTGCAGGCGGTCACCCGGCCGCTGGTCAGGATGACGTGCAGCAGCTCGGCCAGGGGCGCGGAGTGCGGCAGCTCGAATTCCTGGGCGCGACCGGGCAGCGCGAACCAGGTCGATTCCCCGGTCAGCCAGAGCGAGACGTCCACGCCGGCCGCGACCGCCGTGGCGGCGACCGTGAACGCCTGCGCGCACCGCTCCGGGGCGTCCGCACCGGCGGTGACCTTGACGACGAGAGAGCGGGCCATGGGGCCCAGCATAGGATGGTCGGGATGGTTACCGAGATCGGGTTCGTCAGCCTGCTGGTCGCCGGCCTGGGCGCGCTCGCTGGTGGCCTGGTCTACCTGGCAGTGAAGATTTCAAGGGGACGCTGGTGAGCGCAGAGTGAGCGACGAGAATCCGCTGCAACCGCCGTGGCTCAACGCGCCGCCGGTCGAGGAGTACCCGTACGAGGAGAGCCACGACCTGCGCGTCGGGCCGAAGCTGCACCCGGCGCTGGACGGCCTCCTGCCGTACATCGGTCTGTGGCGGGGCCGGGGCAAGGGTGGCTTCCCCACCATCGAGGACTTCGACTACGCGCAGGAGATCCGGATCAGCCACGACGGCCGACCGTTCCTGCACTACGAGTCGCGGGCCTGGATCCTCGACGAGCAGAGCCGGCCCGTTCGCCCGGCCGGGCGTGAGGTCGGCTGGTGGCGGCCGGTCATGGTGGACGGCCGGGCCACCGACGAGCTGGAGGCCCTGCTGACGACTCCCACCGGCGTGATGGAGCTGCACCTCGGCAAGCGCACCGGCACCCAGGTGGAGTTCGCCACCGACGCGGTGGTGCGAACGGCGACCGCCAAGGAGGTCACCGGGGGTCACCGGCTCTTCGGCATCGTCGAGGGCGCGCTGCTGTACGCGCAGGAGATGGCCGCGATGGGTCACCCGCTCAGCCCGCACCTGTCGGCACGGCTCGTCCGGGTCGGCGGCTGACGGCTCAGTCGACGGGGAAACCCAGCAGTTCGTGCAGGGCGGGGGTACGCGGGCAGGGGTCCCGGCGTACCCCGTCCAGCATCCGCACCTCGGCGAGTCCGCGTACCGAGGAGCTGAACCAGAGCCCGTCGGCGGCGTGCAGCTCCGCCGGCGTAACCATCCGTTCGGCGCCGTTCAGGCCCAGCTCGTGCGCGTGGGCGAGCAGCCAGGCGACGGTCGTGCCGGGCAGGATGCCGGTGGTGGCGGCGGGCACCGTGCAGATCGTGTCGCCGGTGAGCCACACCACGTTCGCGATCGGCCCCTCCAGGGCGTACCCGTCGGACGAGACCCAGAGCACGTCGTCCACCCCGGCACGTCGCGCCCAGCGGCGGGCGGCGCTGTTGACCGCGTACGAGGTGGATTTGATGCCCGCCGGCAGCCAGTCCAGCCCGGTACGCGCGTCGGCGGGCACCCCCAGTGGCAGGACGGCAACGGTTATCCCGTTCCGTCGCGCCGCCAGCGACGACGCCGGGACGGCGGTCAGCGTGGCGTAGACGGTGGGCGGACCGCCGGCCTCCGAGCCCCGGGTGCAGACCAGCCGCAACGCGCCCTCCACCTCCGCCGGCCAGCCCACGAGCACGGAGTCGAGCAGATCGGTCAGCGCGTCGGTCGGCGGCAGGTCCAGGTCGACGGCCGCCGCCGCCGTGATCAGCCGGGCCAGGTGCTCGTCGCGGAGCCACGGTCGCCCGTGGCGCAGATGCATCGACTCGAAGAGCCCATCGCCGCGCAGGACGCCCAGGTCGTCGCCGCGGAGCACGGGTTCGTCCGCCGGGATCGGGCCCCGACCCAGCACGGCGATCCGCGCGCTCGGCGTGGCCGGGACATTGCCGACGGACGACGTCACCATGACCGTCGAGCGTAGCGGGGGACAACCGCGCGTAGGGAGTCGCCGCGTTCGCCGAACTATGATCGGACGGTGTCCGAATCCTCCCTCGCGGAAATGCTCCGGGCCCGTGGGCTGCGGCTGACGGCGCAACGGCAGCTCGTCCTGCAGGCGGTGCTCGATCTGGGCCACGCCACCCCGGAGCGGGTGCACGCCGCCGTCCGGGAGGTCGCCGCCGGCGTCAACATCACCACCATCTACCGCACGCTGGAGCTGCTGGAACGGCTTGGCCTGGTGACGCACACCCACCTGTCGCACGGATCACCGACCTACCACGCGGCGGGTGAGCACCAACACGTCCACCTGGTCTGCCGGGAGTGCGGCGCGATCGACGAGATCGATCCGGAGCTGCTCCGTCCGCTCGCCGACCAGTTGGAGGCGCAGCGGGGCTTCCGGGTGGACATCGGGCACGTGTCACTCTTCGGCGTCTGCGGCCGGTGCGAGAACGGGGACCACAAATGATCGACATTGCGGGCGCGGTGGCCGTCGAGAGCATCGACGAGGCCAGCCGCGACCAGCCGGACCCGGCCCACGTGGCGGCCGGGGTGCGGGGCGTGGCCGCGCACTACGGCGATCCGCTGCGCGAGCAGCGCGTGCTGGACACCGAGGTCGGCCTGGTCGACAGGTCGCACCGGGGGATCGTCGCGGTGCCCGGCGAGGAACGCGCCGGTTGGCTGCACACGATCACCTCGCAGCACCTGTCGACGCTGTCCGCCGGTGAGGGCACCGAGCTGCTGGTGCTCTCCCCCCACGGGCACGTCGAGCAGCATGCCCTGGTCGCCGAGGACGGCGAGACCACCTGGCTGGACACCGAGCCGGGAGCGACCGACGGCCTGCTGGCGTACCTGGAGAAGATGCGGTTCTTCAGCAAGGTCGACCCCCGCGACGCCACCGCCGAACGGGCGCTGCTGTCGCTTGTCGGTCCGGCGGCGGCGGAGGCCGTCGGGACGCTCGGCGTGACCGGGCTGGCCGTACCGGACCTGATCCCGGTGCCGGGTCCGAAGTTCGCCGCCGGGGCCGTGCCGCCCCGGGCGGGCATCCGGTACGACGTCCGACCGCTGCCCATCGGCGGCTGGGCGCGACGCGGCCTCCTCGGGGTGGACCTGCTGGTGCCCCGCTCGGCGATGGAGCAGGTCGTCGCGGAGCTGCGCGGCGCGGGCGTGCCGGTCGCCGGCCTCTGGGCGTACGAGGCGATCCGGGTGGCCGCCCGGCAGCCCCGGGTGGGGGTGGACACCGACCACCGGACGATCCCGGCCGAGGTGGACCTGATCGGCCCGGCCGTGCACCTGGACAAGGGCTGCTACCGGGGTCAGGAGACGGTCGCCCGCGTGCACAACCTGGGCCGGCCGCCGCGCCGCCTGGTGCTGCTGCACCTCGACGGGGTGACCACCGACCAGCCGCCGACGGCTGGTACGCCGGTGACCCTCGACGGACGGGCGGTGGGCTTCGTGGGCAGCGCCGTGCTGCACCACGAACTGGGTCAGGTCGCGCTCGCCGTCCTGAAGCGGAACGTCCCGGACGACGCCGCGCTGATGATCGGCGAGACCGCGGCGGCGATCGACCCGTCCTGACCGGCACGTCTAGGATCGCCGGCATGACGACAGGGACGTTGATCACGGTGGCCCCGACGGGCGCGGAGTCGGCCAAGGCGGAGGTGCCGGCGCTGCCGGTGACGCTGGACGAGCTGCTGCGTACCGCCAAGGAGTGCGAGGCGCTCGGCGCCGCCGTGATCCACGTCCACATCCGCGACGACGAGGCCCGGCCGACCCTCGACCCGGGCCGCCTGGCCGAGACGGTGGCGGCGCTGCGGGAGAACACCGACCTGATCGTGCAGCTCTCGTCCGGCGGCGCGGTGACCGACCCGGAGGCGTCCCGGCTCGCCGTGCTCGATGCCCGCCCCGACATGGCCTCCTGCACGATGGGCACGGTCAACTTCGGCGACGACGTCTTCCTCAACCGCTGGGAGTTCATCGTCGACCTGCACACCCGGATGCAGGAGCGCGGGATCGTGCCGGAGTACGAGATCTTCGACCTCGGCCACCTGTCCGCGTTGCAGCGGCTGCTCGGCAGGTACGGGCTGCCGGCGGGCGGGCACGTGCACGTCGACTTCGTGATGGGGGTGCCGGGCGGCATGCCGGGCACCACCGAGACGCTCGTCGCCGCCCACCGGATGCTGCGGGATCTGCCCGAGGGCACCACGTTCTCGGCCACCGGCATCGGCCGCAGCACCATTGCGGTGCTGCTGGCCTCGCTCTCGACGGGCGGGCACCTGCGGGTCGGCATGGAGGACACGGTGACGTACGCCAAGGGCCGTCCGGTCGAGTCCAACATGCAGCTGGTCGCTCGCGCGGTCGGCTTCGCCCAGCTCGCCCAGCGGCCGCCGCTGACCACCACCGAGGCTCGCGCGCTGCTCGGGCTGTAAGGCCGCGGGCTTTCCGCGCCCCTGTCACTCGGGCGGTTGACGACCTGGTCACCCCGCCGACGGGCGGCCCGATCTCCTCGGTACCGTCCAGCACGTGGGAAAGACGTACGAGGGCGGCGTGCCGCTCGCCGAGGTGGTCCGGTCCGGCTTCGTGGAGGGCGGACACCGCGGTTCGGTGGTGGTGCTGGACGCGACCGGGGCGCCGCTGGCCGCCGCCGGGGACGTGACCGCGCCGATCTTTCCGCGCTCGGCCAGCAAGCCGATGCAGACGATCGGGATGCTCCGCGCCGGCCTGCCGCTCACCGACCAGGCCGACCTGGCGTTGGTCTCGGCCAGCCACGCGGGGGAGGACTTCCACCTGGCCCGGGTCGGCGCGCTGCTCGACCGGGCCGGGCTGGACGCCTCGGCGCTGCACTGCCCGCCCGACCTGCCGGCGGGCGTGGCGGCCCGGGAGGCGGTGCTCCGTGCCGGGGGCGGGCCGAGTCGGGTCCAGATGAACTGCTCCGGCAAGCACAGCGGGATGCTGCTGACCTGCGAGGCCGCCGGATGGCCCCGCGACGGCTACTGGCGGCCGGAGCACCCGTTGCAGCAGCGGTTGCGGGCGACCGTCGAGGAGTTCACCGGCGAGCCGACGGCGGCGGTGGGCGTCGACGGGTGCGGCGCACCGGTGCTCGCGGTGTCGCTGACCGGCCTGGCCGGGGCGTACCTCCGGCTCGTCGACGCCGAACCCGGCTCGGCGCCGCGCCGGGTTGCCGACGCGATGCGGGCCCACCCGGAGATCGTGGGCGGTACCCAGGCCGACGACACCCGGCTGATGCGCGGCGTTCCGGGTCTCCTGGCCAAGGTCGGCGCCGAGGGTGTGTTCGCGGTTGGACTGCCGGGCGTCGGCGCGGTGGCCCTCAAGATCGACGACGGGGCCGACCGGGCACGCATGCCGGTGCTGGTCTCGGCGCTGCGCCGGCTCGGCGTGGACGCGCCGGTACTGACCGAGTACGCGGAGATCCCCCTCTTCGGCGGCGGCCTCCCAGTAGGAGCAATCCGCCCCCTCTGGTAAACGCCCGGGCCGGGGCACCCACCCCGTTGATCATGAAGTTATTGCTACGACACGCCGACGCGAGTGGCAATAACTTCATGATCAACGGGGTGGGGCGGCTACCGCTAGGGCAGGAAGCCGAGGAGGGCGGCGGTGACCGGGTCCGGGCGCTCCAGGGGGAGCAGGTGTGCGGCGTCTGGGACGTCCGGTAGGCGTACCGCACCGGGGACCTCGGCGGCGATCCGGTCGGCGAGTTGGCGGATGTCCGGGACGTCCGCCGCGCCGGCGGTGACCAGGACGGGGATCTTCAGCTCGCCGAGACGGTCGATCGCCGGTGGCGTCAGCTCTCCCACCTCGACCGCGCCGAGCGCCAACTCGGCGGCCAGGGCGCGCTGGTCCATCTCCTGCGCGAACGCCAGCAGTTCGGGGTCGACGTCGGCCGGCTGACGGGCCGGGCCGACCACCCAGAAGCGCACCTCGCCGGCCGCGCCCGCCACGAAGTCGTCCGGGTCGACCTCGCCGACCAGCTCGTCCCAGAGGTCGTTGGCCTCGTCGGACCACTCGTTGCCGGAGACCGCCGTGTCGAACAGGGCGAGCGCGCTCACCCGGTCCGGATGGGCCAGCGCGGTGTCGACGGCGACCGACCCGCCGAAGGAGCAGCCGACCAGGGCGGCCTGGGGCAGGTCCAGGGCGTCCAGCAGGCCGGCCACGTCGTCGTGGTGTGCGAACGGCGTCGGCGGCAGTTCCGACTCGCCGTACCCGCGCAGGTCCGGGACGATCACGCGGTGCCGGGCGGCGAGCGCGGGTACGACGCCCCGCCACATGCGCCGGTCCGCGATGCCGGCGTGCAGCAGGACGACGGGGGAACCGCTGCCGGCCTCGTCGTACGCGAGAACTGCTCCATTGACTGTGATCTTGTGCACCATCGGACCGTACGGACCGGTTGGGGTGGGGCGCAAACGGGACGCTGAGACCTTGCTAACTCTGGCTAGCGTTTTGCTTGCAGGAGTTAGCGGATCCGATTAGCGTCGGCACCATGGCGACACCAAAGGACCTCCCCGACGTCGGCGGGTTCATCCGCGATCTGCGCCGTAACGCCAAGATCTCACTGCGCCAGCTCGCCGAGCAGGCGGGGGTCAGCAACCCGTACCTGAGCCAGATCGAGCGCGGCCTGCGCCGTCCGAGCGCCGAGGTGCTCCAGCAGCTGGCCAGCGCGCTGCGGGTGTCGACCCCGGCCATGTACCTGCGGGCCGGGCTGCTGGACGACAAGGAGGGCCACGGTGTGCTCGCCGCCATCGCGGTGGACCCCGACCTGACGATGGCCCAGAAGCAGTCGCTCAGCCAGATCTACGAGACCTTCCGCCGGGAGAACGCCCGGCTGTCCGAGGCCCAGGCCGCAGCCGGGGCGACCACTCCGACAGAGACCCAGGCCGCAGCTGCGGCGACCACCCCGACAGATGTCGCCGACGCGCCCGCCGACGTGGCCAACCTGGCCGCGACCGGCCCCATCACCGAGGGCGGCACCCCGACCGAGGCCGTGCTCGAGTCGGTCGCCGTGACCGAGGCGGGCCCCGCACCCGCCCCGAGCAGCACCCCCGGGAAGAACGCCCCGAACAGCACCCCCGAGAAGAAGAAGGCCGCCGAGACGGCCGAGGAGGAGACGTCATGACCGAGCCGAAGACCAATCGCATCCCCGCTCCCATCTACGCCGCCGCCGGTGCGGCCGAGCTGGCCATCGAGCAGCTCCGCAAGCTGCCCATGGCCGTTGGTGTGCACGGCACCCGGGTCGTCGCCGACCTGGGCGGCCGGGCGGTGCTGACGGGCTTCGAGCTGCGTCAGAAGGCCACCGAGACGCTGCGTACGGCCAACGAGACCGCCGGCACCCTGCGCGACCGCGCACAGGCCGAGCTGGACCTGGCCAAGCTGCGCGAGTCGGCCGACCTGGCCAAGCTGCGCGAGGTCGCCGACATCGAGAAGCTGCGCGCCGCCGCCACCCGCAACGCGGCCGTGGTGGTCACCGCGGCCCAGGCTGCCCAGGAGCGGGCGTTCGCGGCGTACGGCGCGCTGGTGGCTCGCGGCGAGCGGGTCGTCGGCGCCGGCGTGTTGGAGGCCGCCGAGACGGTCAACGCGGACATCGAGGCCACCGAGGCGACGACCGCCACGGCCCAGACCGCGACTACGGCCGAGGCCGCCACCACGACCCAGACCGCGACGACGGCGCAGGCGACGCCCGCCCCGGCGGAGGTGCCGAGCCCGGCCGAGGTCGCCGAGATCGCGGAGGCCAAGCCGGCCGCCGTCAAGAAGGCCACCCGGGCGAAGGCCACGAAGCCGGCCGAGACCCCGTCGGCCAAGCTGCCCCGGGCCACCAAGCGGACCCGCCCGGCGGCCGAGTAGTTCATACCTGTCGGCGATCCCGACGGCGTCCTTGTCGGACGTAGTCGGGGTCGTCGACATAAACTTGCCGGCATGGCCACCGCCGCGCCGATCTTCGCATTCGAAGTCCGTTACGTGATCGAGCTGATCCTGCTCGTCTTCGCGTTGATCATTCAGGGTGTCGCGCTGGTGCATGCCATCACGCAACGGTCCGACGCCTTCGCCGCCATCGGGACGCTGCCCAAGGGCGGCTGGATCGCGATCCTCGCGGTCTGCCTCGTCCTGATCCTGCTCAGCCGTGGTCCGATCAGCCTCTTCGGACTGATCGGCATCGCCGCCGCGCTCATCTACCTGCTCGACGTGCGGGTCGGTCTCCGCGACCTGAGTGACGGCAACGGCAAAGGGTTCTGGTGAGAGGTTTCCGCTGGCCTCCGCCACCGGACAGCGGCCCCCGCACCTTCGGTCCGGGCCCGGGTGGGCCGCGCACCGGCCGTCCCGCGATCCCCGATCCGGAGACGGAGCTCGTCGACACGCCGCACGGCGTGCAGTTGGAACGCCTGGTCACCGGCGTCGGTGACCCGGTCACCGTCTTCGCGCACGGGCTGGGCAACGGGATCGCCACCACGCGGCCGTTCGGCAGTGGGGTGGCCGGTCGACGGCTGTTCTTCCAGTTCCGGGGGCACGGTCGCTCGGAAGCGCCGCCCGGCTCGTGGACCTACCTCGACCTCGCCCGGGACCTGCGGGCGATCGCGGATCTCGGCGGCGCCAGCCGGGCGTTCGGGGCGAGCCTCGGCGCGGGGGCGCTCTGCCGCCTGCTCGCCGAGAGTCCGGAGCGCTTCGAGAAGCTGGTGTTCTTCCTGCCGGCGGCGCTCGACCAGCCGCGTGGTCCGGCCGCCTGGGACCGCGTCGGCGCCCTGGTGGATGCCGTGGCCAGCGGTGACGCGGGGGCCGTCGCGGACGTCGTCTCGCTGGAGCTGCCGGCGGCGGTCCGCAACACGCCGGCCGGCTGGGCGTACCTGCGGCAGCGGCTGGACCAGTTGCTCCGCGACGGCCTGGACGAGGGCCTGGCCACCCTGGCGGGGCAGGTGCCGCTGGACGACGCCGGTGTGCTGTCGGCGGTCACCGCGCCGGCCCTGGTGATCGGGTGCGCGGGCGACGACCTGCACCCGGTCGAGGTCGCCGAGCAACTCGCCGCCGCGCTGCCCCGGGCCACCCTGCACGTGTACGACCGCCCCGGGTTCCTCTGGTCGGAACGCGCCGACCTGCGGGGGCGCGTCTCCGGCTTCCTCAACGAGTAACGTGCCCTGTCATGGGCGTCACACAGCACGGCCGGACGCACCGGCTGGATCTCGCGGACCCGACCCTGCGCGAGTGGACCTGCACGGTCCTGCACGCCGATCCGGAGCAGGGCATCGTGCTCGACCGCTCGGCGTTCTATCCGGGTGGCGGCGGGCAGCCGCCGGATCACGGCGTGCTGCTCTGGCAGGGCGTGCAGACCCGGATCGTCGGCACGCGCAAGGGCGACGACCCGTACCTGATCCCCGCCGAGGGTGACCCGTTGCCGCCGGTCGGCACCGAGGTCGTCGGCGCGGTGGAGGACGAGCGCCGCACCCGTCTGATGCGTACCCATTCGGGGTTGCACGTGCTCTGTGGCGTGGTGTTCCGCGACTTCGGCGCGCTGGTGACCGGCAACTCGATGGAGCCGGGCGAGGCTCGGATGGACTTCAACCTTCCCGAGGTGCCGCCGGACTTCAAGAGCCGCATCGAGGAGTTGGTCAACGCCGAGGTCGCCGCCGACCGTTCGGTCGCCACCCGGGTGCTGCCGCGTACCGAGGCGTTGGCCCTGCCGGACATCATCCGCACCCAGTCCAACCTCATCCCGCCGGATGAGCAGGAGGTGCGGATCGTCGACATCGTCGGGCTGGACGTCCAGGCGGACGGCGGCACCCACGTCGCGTCCACCGCCCAGATCGGCAAGGTGCAGGTGGTCAAGGTGGAGAGCAAGGGCCGGGCCAACCGGCGGGTCCGCGTCCGGCTGGTGGATTGACGAATTCGGACGTCGGTTGTCAGGTATCGCTGGCAGCCTCGCAGGCATGACACCACCGCTCGCAGGAAAGGTCGCGCTCGTCGCCGGTGCCACGCGGGGCGCCGGGCGACAGATCGCGGTCCAGTTGGGCGCGGCCGGCGCCACCGTGTACGCCACCGGTCGCAGCAGCCGTGCCGGCCGTTCGGAGATGGACCGGCCGGAGACCATCGAGGAGACCGCCGAACTGGTCACCGCGGCCGGCGGCACCGGCATCGCGGTGCAGGTCGACCATCTGGTGCCGGATCAGGTCCGCGACCTGGTCGCCCGGATCGACACCGAGCAGGGCGGCCTCGACGTGCTGGTCAACGACATCTGGGGCGGCGACCCGCTCGTCACCTGGGACAAGCCGGTCTGGGAGCAGCCTCTCGACAAGGGGTTCCGCACCCTGCGGCTGGCCGTCGACACGCACATCATCACCAGCCACTTCGCTCTGCCGTTGCTGATCCGTAAGCCCGGTGGTCTGGTCGTCGAGATCGGGGACGGCACGAAGGCGTACAACGACGAGAACTACCGCCTCTCGGTCTTCTACGACCTGGCCAAGACCTCGGTCAACCGGCTCGCCTTCAGTCAGGCGCACGAGCTGAAACCGCACGGCGGCACGGCCGTCGCGCTCACTCCCGGATGGCTGCGCTCGGAGGCGATGCTGGAGCACTTCGGGGTCACCGAGGAGACCTGGCGCGACGGTGCCGCCACCGACCCGCACTTCCTCATCTCCGAGACGCCCGCCTTCGTGGGCCGCGCGGTGGCCGCGCTCGCCGCCGACGAGGACAAGGCCCGCTGGAATGGCCGGTCCGTCGACGCCGGCACGCTGTCCAAGGTGTACGGCTTCACCGACGTCGACGGCAGCCAACCGGAGGCCATCCGGTACATCGTCGAGGTGGTCGAGGCGGGTAAGCCGGCCGACGTCACCGGGTACCGCTGACGCCGTCCGCCACCGCCGGGCCGTCGTAGCGCGCGGCGGCCCGGCGTGCCGCGTCCGCCATGCGTCCGCGCAGCTCCGGCGGGTCGAGCGCCTCCACCTCCGGGCCCAGCGCCAGCAGTTGGGCGTACGCGACGTCGACCGTCTCCACCGGCAGTCGCGCCACCACCCAGCCCTGCCCGTCCGGTTCGCTGATGGTGGTGACGACCTCGTCGTACACCTCGGGAGCGTCGACCACGTGCCGGAGCCGGCGCAGGCCGGCGGGGCTCAGCCGGACCGTGACCTCGGCCCGCAGTATGGTCCGCAGGAACGACCCGGCCTGCTCGCGCCAGTGCCCGGCCAGGTCGAAGCCCTCGTTGCGCGCGAACCGCTCGTCGTCCACCTCGACGCCGGTCACCCGGTCCACCCGGTAGGTGCGCATGTCGTCGCCGACCCGACCGACCAGATACCAGGTCGCGTTCTTGAGCACGAGCCCGTACGGCTGAAGGTGCCGGGTCACCTCGTCGCCGCCCCGCCGGTAGCGCAGCCGTACCACCCGATCGCCCCAGACCGCCCGCGCCAGCTCGGTGAGCCAGGGCGGTGGCGGCGCCTGTCGGAACCACCCCGGCACGTCCAGGTGGAACCGCTGACCCGTGCGTACGGGAGCGTCGCGCAGGGCCGGTGGCAGTGCGGCGAGCACCTTCAACTCGGCGGCGGCGACCGCGTCGGCCAGACCCATGTCGCCGGCGGGGCCCGGCAGACCGGCCAGGAACAGCGCCTCCGCCTCGTCGCGGTTCAGCCCGGTCAGCCGGGTCCGGTAGCCACCGAGCAGCCGGTACCCGCCGGCCCGGCCCCGGTCCGCGTACACCGGCACACCGGCGGCGGACAGCGCCAACACGTCCCGGTAGACGGTCCGCTCGGAGACCTCCAGCTCGTGTGCCAGCTCGCCAGCCGTCATGGAACCGCGCGCCTGCAACAGCAGCAGCAACGAGATCAGCCGGGAGGCGCGCACCCGCCCATCCTGCCTCGTGCCGCTCGCCGTCCGGCGGATTCGATCACCGGTCGTTAGGCTGCTCGATCGTGGACGCCAGCAGAATCGCCAAACCGGTCACCGGGGCCGTCGGACGCTTCCTCCTCGGGGTGCGGCTGCTCCTGCGCGGGCTGGGCCTCTACGTGCGCAGCCCGAAGCTCATGCTGCTCGGAATCGTGCCGGCGCTGATCTCCGGCGTGCTCTTCGTGGCCGCGTACGCCACCCTCGTCTACTTCGTGGACGACCTCGCCGCCCTGGTCACCCCGTTCGCCGACGACTGGTCGAGCACCGGCCGCAGCCTGGTCCGGGTGATCGCCGGCCTGGCCTTCCTGGGGATCGGCGGTCTGCTCGCGGTGATCAGCTTCACGGCGGTCACCCTGGTCATCGGTGACCCGTTCTACGAGAAGATCTCCGAGAAGGTGGAGGAGCGGCTCGGCGGCACCTCGGACGCCGTGGACGTGCCGTTCTGGTCGTCGCTGCGCCGCAGCACCGCCGACTCCGTACGCCTGGTGGCCCTCACCGCGCTCGTCGGCATCCCGCTCTTCATCGCCGGGTTCATCCCGGTGGTGGGCCAGACGGTGGTGCCGGTGATCGGGGCGGCCGTGGGTGGCTGGTTCCTCGCCGTCGAGCTGGTCGGAGCGCCGTTCTACCGGCGTGGCATGCGGCTGCCGCAGCGCCGGACGATCCTCAAGGCGGACCGGCCCACCGCGCTCGGCTTCGGAGTCGCGGTCTTCCTGTGCTTCCTCATCCCCCTCGGCGCGGTGCTGGTCATGCCGGCCGCCGTCGCCGGCGCGACCCTGCTGGCCCGCCGGTCGTTGGGCCAGTCGATCGAGGAGAACTGACGTGGAGATCACCCTGATCCAGGGCGACATCACCGACCAGCGGGTCGACGCCATCGTGAACGCCGCGAACTCGTCCCTGCTCGGCGGCGGTGGAGTGGACGGCGCGATCCACCGACGCGGCGGCCCGGCCATCCTGGCCGACTGCCGGGCGCTGCGCGCGTCCAAGTACGGCAAAGGGCTCCGCACCGGGCAGGCGGTGGCGACCACCGCCGGAAACCTGCCGGCCCGCTGGGTCATCCACACGGTCGGCCCGGTCTTCTCGGCCGCCGAGGACCGGTCGGGGCTGCTGCGCGACTGCTACGCCAACAGCCTGCGGGTGGCCGACGAGCTGGGCGCGTCCACGGTGGCGTATCCCTTGATCTCGGCCGGCATCTACGGCTGGCCGGTCGACGACGCGGTCCGCCAGGCGCTCACGGTGCTCCGCTCGGCCACGCCGGTGAAGGTCACGGAGGCCCGCCTGGTGCTCTTCGGCGCGGACACCCACGCAACGGCCCGTGAGGTCTTCGAGGCGGCGTGAGCCTCTTCCCATGATCACTTGATGCTGACCAGTCCGAAATTGCTTCCGGCAACTGGTCACCATCAAGTGATCACGGCCGGTCCGGGCGGCCCTCGGCGGCTTGGCCGCAGATCTTGGACAATTTCCGTTCTGCGCTAACGGAAATTGTCCAAGATCTCGTCGTTTCGGTGACACTGATCGGACTGGCCAGCGTCAAGTGATCACCACGGGCCAGTCGGGGCGGCGTCATTCCACAGGGACTCGAAATGCTCCACGTAGCGATCGAACGGGCCACCCACGTCGCGGCGTCGGAGGTGCATGGTCACCGAATCCTGCCCTAACCCTGCACCGATGTGAGTAGCCACGATCGCGTCGTCGTCGAAGACCCAGACGGACATGGCAACGTGCCGGTCTGACAGTCGGACGGCAAGGGGTTCCGGAGACTTCGCGATCTCGGCCTGGGTCATGGCTATGCGGGTCGCGAGCGTGAGCGGAGTCGCCTCGATGCCTTCTCGTGCCGTGGTGATCTCACTATCAGGGTCACCGAGCAGGAAACGCACGTCGCCGCCGTTCTGCGCCTTCGCACCGAGCGTGGCAGGGGCATTGGGCACCTCAAGCCACACGAAGTAGCTCGTGTACCCGCCGAACCACAACCGTCCGTCCGCCTTGTCGATCAACTCACGAAAGAGCGAACGCGGCAGGTCGGAACGGCGTGCGTACATGCCGACGAGTTCGCGATCTGCACCGATTTTGATCGCGCGACGGGCGACTTCTGGCCATAACACCTCTACATCCTGACCCAGCACCCCAGCGGCGCGCATCCGGGAGCGCGGATGAGGTATGCGACCTCTGCTGATCCATCGCTCAACGGTCTTCGCGTCCACATCGCACTTAGTGGCGAGGTCGGCAACGGTCATGCCCGCCGACCTCAGAGCGATCCCGAGGACGTCGTTTCGCGTCATCGCAGAGGGACCTTTCCTAGACGTCCCTCGATGGTCGCATACGGACGGTGCAGGCGTCCGATACACGCTGGAACCGTGGCGGGAGGGCGGCACTGCTCGTGGAGGTGTAGCCCGGCGGCGGTGTCAGCCAGGGGCCGTCCGGTGGGCGAGCACTCGGGGGCGGCCCCTCCCAGCGAGCCGAGGAGGAGACATGCCCGCACCACCAGGACCGACATTCCGGGCCGGCAACCTGCTACGACTGTCCGCCACCGCGAGCGTGCAGTTCCTGCGCCCGATCACCGTGCGGGTCATCCGCGAGTTGCAGTGGAACACGTACGACGGGTGGGTGTGGCTCGACGCGTACGAGCTGGGCGCGCGCGGTGACGCGGTCGCCCGGCGTGAGCTCTACGTGCGGCGCGAGGGCGTGCAGCTACTGAACACCCGCCTGCCCACGTGCGCCGGATGAGTCCGCGACCGCGCCCGCATCACGCCGGTCTGCCGCACTGGCGCTGTACCCGCTGCGGCGCCCACTGGCCGTGTTCGGCCGCGAGGCTGTCGCTGCTGACCCGCTGGCGTGGCGACCGGGTCGGAATGCTGCTCATGTTGACGACGCTCGCGCGGGAGGCGTTCGCCGACGCGCTGCGGCTGGGCCTGCGACCAGACCCGGCGGCGTACGTGGCGCGGTTCCTGGAGTGGACGCGCCCGCGCGGCGACACCCACGGTGACTGATCAGGTCAGGTCGGCCAGGCAGGTCCACTGTGACGCCACCGGGCGGTAGCCGAGTCGGGCGTTGATCGCCAGCATCGGTGCGTTCGACTCGTCGTTCGAGGTGTACGCGATCCGTACGCCGGCCTCCGCGGCCCGGTGCAGCGCCGCCGTCTTGGCGAGCCGCGCGAGCCCGCGTCCCCGGTACGCCGGGACGGAGCAGGTGTAGTCCGACCACATCCGCTCACCGTCCCGCTTGACCAGGCTGAACGCGGCCACCTCGCCGTCGACTTCGGCTGCGGTGCTGGCCGCCTTGTCCAGTCCGATGTTGTCCCAGACGTCGTACCGCCAGCTCTCGAAGGTCATCGCGTCGACGGGTACGTCACCGGGTTCGTCGACGGCCGAGGCGACGTCGGCCTCGTAGAGCAGGTGCGGGTCCATCTCGGCGATCGGACGCAGCCGTACGCCCGGAGGCAGCTCGGGCAGCGCGGGCGGTGGGGTCAGGTCCAGCGCGGAGTAGCGCACCTCGCGGCTGGGTTCGAACCCGTGGTGGCGTGCGAACGGCAGCGAGTCCGCCGTGGCCATGGTGCGGACGCGGCGCACCCCGAGAGGGCGGAGGTGGTCGGTGGCGGCGGTCAGCAGCTCCGTCCCGATGCCCCGGCGGCGGTGGTCGGGATGCACGTGCAGCATGCTGACGTCGCCGAAGCCCTGCACCGAGGTCGAGGTGTTGGGCTCGGCGGACGTCCATCCGACCACCTGGCCGTCGACCTCGGCCACGAGCGGGATCCAGCCGTCGACCGGCGGTGGTTCGGCGATCATCTTGCGGGTCGACTCGACCCCGCGCACCAGGTAAGGGTGGACGATCGCCCGTAGCGCCACCACGGCTGCGGCGTCGTCCGGCCGGGCTTCGCGGATGCGCATGTCAGGCCCCCGTCCGTACGGCGGCGACGGCCTCGACCTCGACGAGCTGGTCGGTGTAGCCGAGCACGGCCACACCGAGCAGGGTGCTGGGCGGATCGTGGTCGCCGAAGAAGTCCCGGACCACCTCCCAGACGGTCACCAGGTCGGCCTGCCGCGACGATGCCACGTACACGGTGGTCTTGACGACGTCGGTGAGCCGCGCGCCGGCCGCGCCGAGGGCGGTCTCCAGGTTCGTCATCACCTGCCGGGCCTGCGCGGCGTGGTCGCCCGGCGCGACGGTACGGCCCTCGGCGTCGAGCGGGCACGCGCCGGCCGTGAACACCAGCCGGGCGGGCGGTTCGACGGTCGCCGCGTACGCGTACTCGGCGACGTCGGAGAGGGCGGGTACGTGCAGCAGCGCGACAGGATCCGGCATGCCGGCGAGGCTAACGACGATCGCCCGCCGCGGCGACGGATTAATCGACACCTGCCCCGTGCCCGGGATCGGTAGGGTGCAGCGCGGCGAGATCGAGTGGAGCGGCGTCGGCCGGCTGGAAGGTGGCGTGGTGGAACCGGGTGTGACCGAGGCGTACGACGACTGCCGGCTCTTCGTGGACGGTGTCGGGCCGGCCGGGGAGGCCGAGGCGCGATTGACGGGCTCTCGGGGCTATCGGCGGGTCGACCGGTCGTTGCGGGTGACGGACGGGGTCTGGGCCGATGTTCGGAAGAACAAGTCGATTCCCCGGGAGTGGGATGCGGCTCTGATCGCCCGAACGCCCGCGTTCCTGACCTGGCCCGTCACCGTCGAGGTGTACCGGGACGCGGGGGTCGACGACCAGACGATGCTCGACGCGGTGAGACGGCTGGTCGCCGATCTGCGGGCGGTCGGCGCAGAGGTGGTCGTAGCGGCGGACTTCGAGGAGGAGTTGTGACAGGTCACAACTTCAGGGAAGTAGTGGCCTCCCGGCGTCGTAAGGCCGCAATTTCCTTGAAGTTGCGCGGATCTTGACAGCGGATCTTGACAGCGTGGCGGGTCACGCCGACGCGCGGATGATCAACTCGGTCTCGAGCATGATCGCCGGTTCGATCGCTTCGCCGGCCGCCAGTCGGAGCAGTTGCCGGGTCATGCGTCGGCCGAGTTCGACGATCGGCTGGCGGACGGTGGTCAGCGGCGGTTCGGTGTACGCGGCGGTCTCGATGTCGTCGAAGCCGACCACCGCCACGTCCTCCGGCACCCGCCGGCCGGCCGCACGCAGCGTTCGCAGGGCGGCGTGTGCCATCAGGTCGGAGGCGGCGAACACCCCGTCCAGGTCGGGATGGTCGTCGAGGAGCTGGTGCATCGCCGCCGCGCCGGACTCCCGGGTGAAGTCGCCGACGGCGACCAGCTCGGGGAGCCCGGCGGCGGCGACCGCCTCCCGGTAGCCGTTCAGCCGCTCGATGCCGGCGACCATGTCCGGTGGGCCGGCGATGGTGGCGATCCGCCGCCGACCGCTGTCGATCATGTGCCGGACGGCGGCGGTGACGCCGCCGACGTGGTCGACGTCCACGTACGGCACGGGTACGTCGCCGAGCGGCCGGCCGCTGACCACCACCGGGATGCCGAGGCGGGCCAGCGTGCCGGGCAGCGGGTCGGCGCCGTGCAGTGAGGCGAAGAGCACCCCGTCGACGTGGCGGCCGGTCGTGTACCGCTCGACCCGCTGGTGCCCGGCCGGTGAGCCGGCCAGCATCAGCACCAACTGCTTGTCGGCGGCCTCCAACTCCTGACTGACGCCCCGGATGATGCCGGGAAAGACCTGGTCGTCGGAGAAGACCCGGGTGGCCGCCTCCGGCATGACCAGGGCGATCGAGTCGGTGCGCTGGGTGACGAGGCTGCGGGCGGCGAGGTTGGGCACGTACCCCAGCTCGGCGACCGCCCGCTTGACGGCCTCCCGGATCGGCTCGGCGACGGTGGTGGAGCCGTTGACCACCCGGGACACGGTGGCCCTGGACACCCCGGCCCGTGCCGCCACCGCCTCCAACGTCGGCCGGTGCGCCGTCGTCATCGTGACTGTCCCCCGCTCGTCACAGCCCGTTCCGGGAGATCACCTCCTGGTACCACCGGGCGCTGGCCTTCGGTGTGCGCCGCTGGGTCAGGTAGTCGACGTGCACGATCCCGAACCGCTTGCGGTAACCCTCCGCCCACTCGAAGTTGTCCAACAATGACCATACGAGATAGCCGCGCAGATCAACGCCCCGGGAGATCGCCTCGTGGGCGGCCCGCAGGTGCCCGTCGAGGTAGGCGATCCGGTCGTTGTCGATCACCTGCCCCCGCCCTTCGGACGACTCGGCGCCCGCCTTGTCTCCGAACGCCGCGCCGTTCTCGGTGATCAGCAGCGGCACGCCCGGGTAGTCGGCGGCGATGCGTTCCAGCAGCCTCGTCAGCCCGGCCGGCTCGATCATCCAGCCCATGTCGGTGAGGGGCCCGCTCGGCGGCAGGAAGTGCACCGCGCCCTCGGTGCCCGGGTACGCGCCGTTACCGTCGCCGTCGGGTCGTCCCGCGACGTAGGTGGGCGCGTAGTAGTTGAGCCCGAGCAGGTCGATCGGGGCGGCGATCAGCTTCTCGTCGCCGTCGTGGACGAACGTCGGCTCGACGATGCGCGCCACGTGCTCGCGTACGTCGTCGGGGTAGCCGCCGGCCAGCAGCGGGTCCAGGAAGATCCGGTTGTGCAGGCCGTCGACCAGCCGGACGGCGGCGGCGTCGGCCGCGCTCTGCGGGTCGGCCGGTCGTACATCCGCCGGGTTGATGGTGATGCCGACGCTGCGCGCGCCGGCCGCGCGCAGCGCCCGCGCGGCCAGGCCGTGCGCCAACAGCAGATGGTGTACGGCGGTGAAGGCGGCCGCCCCGTCCCGCGCACCCGGGGCGTGCACCCCGTTGCCGTACCCGAGGTAGGCCGAACACCACGGCTCGTTGAGGGTGGTCCAGGTGTCGATCCGGTCGCCGAGGCGGGCGTGCACGGCGGTGGCGTACGTGGCGAAGTGCTCGGCGGTCTCCCGGTTGGTCCAGCCGCCGCGGTCCTCGAGGCTCTGCGGCAGGTCCCAGTGGTAGAGGGTGACGATCGGGTCGATGCCCCGGGCGAGCAGCGTGTCGGTGAGGCGGTCGTAGAAGTCGAGCCCGCGCGGGTTGACCGGGCCACTGCCGTCGGGCTGGATCCGGGGCCAGGCGACCGAGAACCGGTACGCCGCCAGGCCCAGCTCGGCCATCAGCGCCACGTCGTCGGCGTACCGGTGGTAGTGGTCGCAGGCGACGTCGCCGGTGTGGCCCTGGTAGACCTTTCCGGGCGTACGACAGAAGGTGTCCCAGATGGACGGACCGCGACCGTCGTCGCGGGCCGCGCCCTCGATCTGGTACGCGGCGGTGGCCGCTCCCCAGAGGAAGTGTTCGGGAAATCGGATCTCGTTCACGCCTTGACCGCACCTTCCATGATCCCGCCGATGATCTGGCGACCGAACAGCACGAAGACCAGCAACAGGGGCAGCGTCGCGATGGCCGTGCCGGTGAACACCTGTGACATGTCCTGGTAGTACCCGTCGGACAGCGCTCGCAGGGAGAGCTGAACGGTCGGATTGGCCGGGTCGTTCAACACAGCGTACGGCCACAGGAAGTCGTTCCAGGTGGTCATGAACGTGAGCAGACCGAGCACGGCGGCGGCCGGGCGCAGCGCCGGAAGCACGACGTGCCACCAGATGCGCGCGGTGCCGCAGCCGTCCATCCGGGCGGCCTCGATCAGCTCGTCGCTGATGGCCTGGCCGGCGTACTGCCGCATCATGAACACCCCGAACCCGGTGACCAGCACGGGGACGATCACCGCGGGCAGCCGGTCGTTCCACTGCAACTTCGTCATGAGCAGGTAGAGCGGGATCACCCCGAGCTGCGTCGGCACCATCATGGTCGCGATGATCACCAGCAGCAGCGCGTTGCGGCCCCGGAAGCGCAGCTTCGCGAAGGCGAACCCGGCCAGGCTGGAGAAGAACACCACCGAGACGGTGACCGTGGTCGCCACGATCACCGAGTTGATCAGGCCGGTCAGGAAGTACGCGTCGGTGTTGTCGAACAGCCGGGCGATGTTCGCGCCCAGGTTGTTGCCCGGCGTGATCGGGGGCGGCAGTTGGCCCATGGCGTCGCTGGTACGGCTGGCGACGACGAACATCCACCAGATCGGAAAGATCGACAGGACGGCCGCGCCGACCAGGGCGAAGTAGGTGAGCGGGCTGGCCCGCCAGAGCCGACTCATCGGGTTTCCTTCCCGCCGAGGCGGCGCAGGACCAGCACGTTGACGGCCGCGACGACCGCGATGAGCGCGAAGAGCAGCCACGCCACCGCCGAGCCGTAGCCGAAGTTGTAGTGCGGCGCGAAGGCGTTCTCGAACATGTACATGGTCAGGGTCTGCGACTCGCGCAGCGGTCCGCCGCGGATCGGGTTGGTGCCGGAGTGGAACATCCGGGGCTCGGTGAAGAGTTGGAGGCCGCCGATGGTGGCGATGATGGTGCAGAAGATGATCGTCGGTTTGAGCAGCGGCACGGTGACCGACCAGAACTGTCGGGCCCGGCTCGCGCCGTCGATCGCCGCCGCCTCGTAGAGGTCCCGGGGGATGGCCTGCATCGCGGCCAGGAGGATCAGCGCGTTGTAGCCGGTCCACCGCCAGTCGACCATCGCGGAGATCGCGACCCAGGAGGCGATCCGGTTGGACTTCCACTCGATCGCGTCCAGCCCGATGAGGTCGAGCAGCCAGTTGACCATGCCGAACTCGCGGCCGAAGAGCACGCCGAACACGATCGCCACGGCGGCCGTGGAGGTCACGTTGGGGACGAGCACCGCCATCCGCCAACCCGTACGCCCCCGCAGGCCCCGGTTCAGCAGGTTGGCCAACCAGAGCGCGGCGAGCAACTGCGGCACGGTCGAGATGACGAAGATGCCCAGCGTGTTGACCAACGCGTGCCAGAAGTCCACGTCGGCGAGCAGCCGGGTGTAGTTCTCCGCGCCCACGAACGGATGGTCGGTGCCGAGCAGGTCCCAGTCGTGCAGCGAGACCCAGAAGGTGTACGCCAGCGGGTAGACCCCGAACACCGCGAAGAGCAGGAAGAACGGGGCGATGTAGAGGTATGGCGAGTAGCGGGTGTCGAGGCGGCTGAGAAGAACCGACGATCGGCGGTGGGGTCCGGCCGCCGGTGCGACCGGTGGACGGGCGTCGAGCTGGACGGTCATGCCCGGAAAACTCCTTTCCGTCGTGCGGGCGGGAACCGGGGTCCGGCGCCCGCCCGCACGCTGGCTCGGGCTACTTGGCGGCGGCCTTCTTGGCGTTGGTCACCGCGTCCGTCCAGCCCTGCGCGGGGCTGCGCTGGCCCAGCTCCACGGTGCGTACCGCGTTCTCCACCTCGGTACGCACGGCCTGGTTCTTGGGGCCCATGTAGACCGGCTTCAGGCTCTTCGCGCCGGTGCCGAAGATGGACCCGACGGGCGCGTCGGAGAAGTACGCGTTGCTCGACTGGGCGATCGCCGGGTCGTCGAGCGCCTGCGGCGACGACGGCAGCGGCCCCTTGGCCTTGAACGCGCCGATCTGGCCCTTGGCGCTGGTCAGGAACTTGGCCAGCTCGATGGCCTCGGCCTGGTGCTTGCTCTGCTTCGGTACGGCGAGGTGCGACCCACCCCAGTTGCCACCGTTGCCGGGCACCCGGGCGATGTCCCACTTGCCCTTGGCGGCCGGGCCGGCGTTGCCCTCGATGACCCCGGTCATCCACGCGGGGCAGGCGATGGTGGCGAACTTCGTCTGCTTGAAGGCGGACACCCACTCCTCGGACCACGAGCCGTACTTGCCGGAGAGGCCCGAGTCGATGATGTCCATGGTGGTGTCCCAGGCCTGCCGTACGGCCGGGTTGCTGTCGACGACCAGCTTCTCGCTGGTGTCGTAGTAGCTGTAGCCGGTGCTGTTGCCGGCGGTCTGCAACAGGATCGTGTTGAAGGTGTTGGTGGCCGCGTCGAGGAAGGACGCCCCGGTCTTGGCCGCGACGAACTTCTCTCCGGTGGCGATGTAGTCCTGCCAGGTGGGCCAGAGCTTCGACACTTCGTCCCGCTCGGTGGGCAGGCCGGCCTTTTCGAAGAGGTCCTTGCGGTAGCACATGGCGATGCCGCCGACGTCGGTGCCGAGGCCGATGAGCTGCTTGCCGTCGGCGGTCAGGCCGGCGTTCCACTTCCACTCGAGGAAGTTGCCCTTGAGGTCGGCGGCACCGTGGTCGAGCAGGTTGACGAAGTTGTTCGGATTCGCCTTGTACTCGACGAGCAGACCCTCCTCGATGGCCACGATGTCGCCGGCGCCCCGGCCGGCGGCGAGCCACTGGGTCAGCTTCGGCGAGTACTCGTCGAGGTTGCTGCCGGTGCCCCGTTCGACGATCTTCACGTCGGGGTGCGCGGCCATGTACTCCTGGTAGAGCTGGTCGTAGCCGAACTGGCCGAAGACGTCGACGGTCAGCGTGATCGGCCCGTCCGCCTCGGCGTCGTCACCGCCGCCGCAGCCGGCGGTGACGAGCAGGGCGGCTGTTGCGGCGAGGGCAACCGCGGCGAGGCGGCGGCGCGGAAGGACAGCCATCGTATGGACCTCTCTCAGGGTGATGAGGTGGTGGTAGAAGGCCAAGAGAGCGCTCTCACGCCAGGGTGGTGGGTCTCTCGCACGCTGTCAAGAGAGCGCTCTCCGGAATCTGTCCCCGCCTATGCGTCGAGGGCGTCACCCGGTCGGGGTGACGCCCTCGTGACGTGGTGTCGCACGAGATCAGCCGGTACGCAGACCCTCCAGCAGCGCGCGGTCGCCCGTGACGTCGAGCGTCTCGAAGCTGACCCGGCCCCAGAGCGCCAGCAGCAGGTCGCTCGCGGTGCCGCTGACCTGGGCGCGGGCGTGGTGGTCGTCGTGGTCGAAGATGGTCGCCGTGTCGAGCAGCGCCACCCCCTCGCCGCGCAGCCGCAGATACCACTCCTGATCCGCGTCGGTCGCCGCGAGCTGGACCACCCCGCGCCAGTCGCCCTTCACCTGCCGCCGACCGGCCGGCAACCAGGTGTCCAGCACCTCGCTCACCCCGTCGGCGGCCAGCTTCGCCTCGACCGGCTCACCGGCCGCGATGGCGAGCTGGGCGTCCCAGCGGTGCACCGCCGTCTCGTGCGCCATCCGGCGGGGCCAGAAACCGGCCTTCTTCGGCTGCGGGGCCCAGTTCCACGCCGGCGCCTCCGGGTCGAGCCCGTCGAACAGGGTCATCAACTGGTCGTACCCCTGCTGCCAGAGCTGGAGGGCGCTCACGCCGGACGGCACTGCGGACGCGTCCCGGCGGGGCGGCGTCTCGGTGCTGCCCGACCCGGCAAACGAATAAACCCAGTGGTAGATGCCCGCGACGTGCAGAGTGAGATCATTGACCGTCCAGCCGGGACAGGACAGCACGGGTGTCTCCGGCGGCGCCTCGGCAACCGCCGCGGCGAACGCCGGACCCTCGGCCCGGAGTGCCCCAATCCAGAAATCCTTGCTGCCCTGCACTCTGCTCATCGCCATCCTCCCGGGGGTGCCGGGCCACCAGTAGGTGCCACGGCTGCCCATCAGCCTAAG
The DNA here is from genome assembly GCF_044454415.1 of Micromonospora sp. NPDC051543. NCBI lineage: Bacteria > Bacillati > Actinomycetota > Actinomycetes > Micromonosporales > Micromonosporaceae > Micromonospora > Micromonospora sp. NPDC051543. The sequence goes on along the minus strand of NZ_JBITDT010000004.1, from coordinate 130,807 downwards.
GTGAAAGACGTGTCAGACGCCTACGCCCAGCCGACAACCGAAGCCGATCGTGCCATTCCGGGTGCACTGGCCGGCTACACCACGCTACGGATGGGCGGGCCCGCCGGGCGGATCGTGGCCGCGACCAGCGCCGACGAGATCATCCAGGCGGTCCAGGCCACGGACGAGCCGATCCTCGTCCTGGCCGGCGGCAGCAACGTGGTGATCGGCGACGAGGGCTTCCCCGGGACGGTCGTGCTGGTGCGCTCGGGCGGCCTGCGGGTACTCGCCGAGGACGCCGAATTCGTCACCGTCCGTGTCGAGGCCGGCGAGCCGTGGGACGACCTGGTCGCCGCCACGGTCCGTAACGGTTGGGCCGGCCTGGAGTGCCTGTCCGGCATCCCCGGCTCGACCGGTGCCACCCCGATCCAGAACGTCGGCGCGTACGGCCAGGAGGTCGCCGAGACGATCACCGGCGTCGAGGTGTACGACCGCCTCGACGGCACCCGTCAGAGCATCCCCGCCGCCGACTGCGGGTTCGCCTACCGGGGCAGCATCTTCAAGTACCAGGACCGCTGGATCGTCCTCTCGGTCGACTTCCGGCTCGCCCGCTCGCCGCTGTCCGGCCCGGTGCGCTACGCCGAACTGGCCCGGGCGCTCGGCGTCGAGGTGGGCGACCAGGTGCCGCTGGCCGAGGCCCGGGCGGCGGTGCTGCGACTGCGCGCCGGCAAGGGCATGGTGCTCGACGCCACCGACCCGGACACCCGCTCGGTCGGCTCCTTCTTCACCAACCCGGTCCTCGACCAGTCGACGTACGAACAACTCCTGGAACGCTCCGCCGATCTGGGCGACCCGCCCTCCTGGCCCGGGGCGGACGGTCTGGTCAAGGTGAGCGCGGCCTGGCTGATCGACAAGGCGGGCTTCACCAAGGGCCACCCCGGCCCCGGCGGCGTCGCCATCTCCAGCAAGCACACCCTCGCCCTGACCAACCGCAGCGGCACCGCCAGCACCGGCGACCTGCTGACGCTGGCCAACACCATCCGCGACAAGGTCCACGCCCGCCTCGGCGTGACCCTCCACCCCGAACCAGTCCTCGTAAACTGCACCCTCTAACCCCGCCCCGCCCCGCCCCGCCCGCGCCCCTGCTCCCGGCGATCTTGCAGTTTCTGTGGTGACAAAAGCCGCGTGAATGTGCAAATCGTCAACCGAAAGTGCAAGATCGCGGGGGTGGAGCCGGGGTCAGGGCGCGACGCAGGGCCAGGGGAGGGTCAGCTCGCCCTGACGCCAACGGTGCGGGGTGGACAGGACGGGCCAGCCCTCAGCTTTGAGCTGGGTCACCGCGCGCACCCAGCGTTGGCGGGGGCCGAACGTGGCGTAGGGGGCCGCCGCCCGCCAGGCGTCCTCGAACGCCCCGATCAGGTCGTGGATCGCCTCGCCCGGAACGTTGCGGTGGATCAGCGCCTTGGGTAGCCGCTCGGCCAGCTCGGCGGGGCTGCCCAGCGTGGTGAGCTTCGCGGCCAGGGTCAACGTCCGAGGGCCGTCCGCGTCGAGGAGCAGCCAGCTCGCCAGACGGCCCAGCTCGTCACAGGTGCCCTCGACGAGCACCCCACCCGGGGCGAGCGCGGCGGTCATCGTGCGCCAGGCGTCGTGCACGTCGCTCTCGTCGTACTGTCGCAGGACGTTGAACGCGCGGACCAGCACCGGCCGGAGCCCGGCCAGCTCGAAGCCACCCCGGGCGAAGGTCAGGCCCGGCGGGTCGGCGGCCGGCGTCGCGGCGGCCACCCGCGCCGGGTCGATCTCCAGCCCGACCAGGCGTACGTCCCGACGGACCCCCGCCGCCAGCCGGGCCCGCAGCTCCACGGCGGTGACCGGCGTCGCGCCGTAGCCGAGGTCCACCACCAGCGGATCGGCCGCGTCCCGCAGCCGGTCGGCGCAGGTCGCCACGATCCAGTTGTCCACCCGGCGGAGCCGGTTCGGGTTGGTGGTGCCCCGGGTGACCACCCCGAGGGGCCGGCGTCGTGGAGCCCCGCTCATGCGTCCGGTCCCGGGGTCAGGAGACCCGGTGCACCTTGTGCTGTGCGGCCTGCGCCCGAGGCCGGACCACCAGCCGGTCGACGTTCACGTGCTCGGGGCGGGTGGCGCACCACGCGATGCAGTCGGCCACGTCCTCGGCGACCAGCGGCCCGGGCACCCCGGCGTAGACGGCGGCGGCCCGCTGGGCGTCCCCGCCGAAGCGGACCAGCCCGAACTCCTCGGTCTGCACCATCCCCGGATCGATCTCGATGACCCGCAGCGGCCGGCCGCACAGCTCCAGCCGGAGCGTGCCGGCGATGGCCGTCTGCGCGTGCTTCGCCGCCGTGTAGCCGCCGCCACCCTCGTACACGGTCAGCCCGGCCGTGGAGGAGACCACCACGATGGTCCCCGAGCCGGACGCCTCCAGCGCCGGCAGCAGCGCCTGGGTCACCCGCAGCGTGCCGAGGACGTTCACGTCGTACATCCACTGCCAGTCGTCGAGCGAGCCGGACTCCACCGGGTCCAGGCCGCGTGCGCCGCCGGCGTTGTTGACCAGCAGGGTGACCGGCCCGGGCGCCTGCGCGGCGGCCTCGGCGAGCCCGGCCACCGACTGGTCCGAGGTGACGTCGCAGGTCACCGCGGTTGCCTGTCCGCCGGCGGCGGTGATCTCGGCGACGAGATCGGCGAGACGGTCGGCGCGGCGGGCGGCGGCGAGTACGTGGAAGCCCTCGGCGGCGAGCCGACGGGCAGTGGCCGCGCCGATCCCGCTGGACGCTCCGGTGACGATGGCGACAGAGGTCATCTGGTCATTGTCACCCGCGCCGCAACGCCGATCCCGACCGGGCGTCGGGCTGTGTCGGAGGGTGTCGGTGATGAGGTCCGTCACGCCGGGCGGCCGCGCCGACGCATTTCCGTTGCCCGATGGGGAAGATGACATCCGGCGTACAGGTTGACCGAGAAGCGCCGGTCGTGCGTGACGGCATTAACCGTGACAGAAGGAGCGGACGTGGCGGAACTGCACACCGGTGTCGGTCGTCAGCGAGGTGCCCGACCGTGGCCCCGGCCCCGCCGCATCGCCACCCTCTCCGTCCACACATCCCCCCTGCACCAGCCCGGAACGGGCGATGCCGGGGGGATGAACGTGTACATCCTGGAAGTCGCCCGGCGGCTCGCCGAGGCCGATGTCGAGGTGGAGATCTTCACCCGGGCCACCTCGGGTGACCTTCCCCCGGTGGTCGAGATGGCCCCCGGCGTGCAGGTTCGGCACATCATGTCCGGCCCGCTCGAAGGGCTGACCAAGGAGGAGCTGCCGGGCCAGCTCTGCGCCTTCACCGCCGGGGTGCTGCGGGCCGAGGCGTCCCGCCCGCCCGGGCACTACGACCTCATCCACTCCCACTACTGGCTCTCCGGCCAGGTCGGCTGGCTGGCCAAGGAACGCTGGGGCGTGCCGCTCGTGCACACCGCGCACACCCTCGCGAAGGTCAAGAACGCCCAGCTCGCGGCCGACGACCGGCCGGAACCGAAGGCCCGGGTGATCGGCGAGGAGCAGGTGGTCGCCGAGGCGGACCAACTGGTCGCCAACACCCGCGTGGAGGCCCGCGACCTGGTCGACCGGTACGACGCCGACCCCGCCCACGTCACGGTCGTGCAGCCGGGCGTCGACCTGGACCGGTTCCGCCCCGCGCCGGGCGACCGCCACCTGGCCGCCCGTGCCGCCCGTCGCCGGCTGGGGCTGCCGGTCGACGGGTACGTGGTGGCCTTCGTCGGTCGGATCCAACCACTCAAGGCGCCGGACGTACTGATCCGTGCCGTCGCCGCGTTGCGCGAGCGTGACCCCGCCCTGGCCGACGAGGTGACCGTGGTGATCTGCGGCGGGCCCAGCGGCAGCGGCCTGGACCGGCCGACCGCCCTGATCGAGCTGGCCGCCACGCTCGGGGTCACCGACCGGGTCGTCTTCCTGCCGCCGCGCACCGGCGACGACCTGCCGGCCCTGTACCGGGCCGCCGATCTGGTCGCGGTGCCGTCGCACAACGAATCCTTCGGGCTCGTCGCCCTGGAGGCCCAGGCCTGCGGTACGCCGGTGCTGGCCGCTGCCGTCGGGGGCCTGGTGACCGCCGTGCGGGACCACATCAGCGGGGTGCTGATCGACGGGCACGACCCGGTGGGCTGGGCTCGCGCGCTGAGTCGCCTGCTGCCGGACAGCGCCCTGCGGGACACCCTGTCCCGGGGCGCCGCGCAGCACGCGCGGCACTTCTCCTGGGACCGTACGGTGTCGGGTCTGCTCGACGTGTACGGCGAGGCGATCGCCGCCCGCCGGGCCCGGCTCGCCGCCGACCTGGCCTGCGACCCGGCGCTCTCCTGCTCCTGGTGACCACCGGCGCTCGCCACCCGCGTGCGTGCGCCGGGTCGGTCGTAGAGTGGGCCCGGTGAGCCCGAAAAGCGACCTTGAGACCCTCATCGAGTCGGTCTGCGCCGACCGTGACCTGGCCTGGGAGTCGACCGGTCCCGGCTCGTACGCGGTGACCCTGCCGGGCACCCACAAGCTCAAGACGGTCTGCAACCTGATCGTCGGCGAGCACGCGCTACGGATCGAGGCGTTCGTGATGCGCCAGCCCGACGAGCGCCGCGAGGAGCTGTGGGCGTGGCTGTTGCAGCGCAACGCCCGGATGTACGGCGTCTCCTTCTCCATCGACGCGGCCGGCGACGTCTACCTGACCGGCCGGGTCAACCCGGCCGGCGTGGACGCCGACGAACTCGATCGGCTGCTCGGCTCGGTGCTCACCTACTCCGACGAGTCCTTCGACACGATGCTGGAGATCGGCTTCGGCAGTTCGATCCGGCGCGAGTACGAGTGGCGCGTCAAGCGCGGCGAGTCGACCGCGAACCTGGCCGCCTTCGCCCACCTCTTCGAGCCCTCCAACCCCGCCCAGCCCTGACCCCACCCCCCGATTCTCCGCGATCTTGCACTTTCGGTGGCGACACAAGGGGCCTAGCCGCTCATAACGACCACCGAAAGTGCAAGATCGGCGCGGTTGGGTTCTCTCCTGCGGGGTATGCCGCGGCGCGCGGTGCGGCAGAGGGACCCCCGCGCGCCGAGGACGGAGTGTCGAGGAGCGGAGCGTCCCATGGCTCAGCGGAACAGCTCAGGTCGCGGCGGGACTGCGACCCGGACCAAACGTCAGGCCGGCAACCAGACTCCGGGTACGCCGGGAGTCTCGGAGTCGGCGATCTCCCAGATGCGGGTGGACGACATCCGTGGGCAACTGCGCAAGCGCGGGGTTTCCGGTATCTCCGCGATGCGCAAGCCCGACCTGGTGAAACAGTTGGTGCGCTCGTTGCGTTCGGATGCCGGTGGCGCGGGTCGGCGCAGCACCGGGCCGGCCGGCCGGGCGTCCGGCAGCAGGGCGTCGGCGGGTCGGGCCGCCGCGACGAAGAAGTCGGCGGCGCGGGCGGTGCCGAGTCGCGCGAAGGCCGCGCCCGCGAACAAGAGCGCCCCGGCGAAGCGAGCCGCCGCGAAGAAGACGTCCGCCGCGAAGAGGGCCACCCCGGCGCGGAAGACGGCGGCTGCGAAGAAGACGACGACCGCGCGGACGTCGACGGCGGCCCGTAAGTCGGCCACCGCGAAGAAGACGACGGCGGCGAAGTCGACGGCGGCCCGCAGGACCTCCGCGACCGCTCGTACCGCGCCGGCTCGCAAGGCGCCCGCGAAGAAGGCGCCGGCCCGACCGGCCGCCAAGCGCGCGGCCCCCGCGAAGCGGGCCACGGTGAAGAGCGCGGCTCCCGCGAAGCGGGCCACGGCGAGCCGGTCGACGGGTACGGCCGCCGGTGGGATCCGGACCGGGCGGGGCAGCGGACGGTCGGTCCGCAGCTCGCAGGTGATCGCGTCGATCGCCGATCGGCCGGAGCGGCCGGGTCGGAGTCTGATCACCGCGAATCACGAGGTGATCCAGCGCTGGGCGCGAGCGCGGGGCGCGAAGCCGGCGACCATCGCGGGTACCGAACGGGAGGGTCGGGCAGGAGTTCTGACCTTCAACATTCCCGGATACCGGGAAAGCAGCCGGATTCGTGAGATCACCTGGGATGAGTGGTTCCACACATTCGATCTGCGCCGGCTCAATCTGATCTACCAGGAGCAGATGCGCGACGGTCGGCAGAGCAACTTCTTCCGAACCGAGTCACCCGATCGTGAGGACGGGTGAGGTGTTTGCGGGAATGCTCGACGGGTACGCGGCTGTTGCCAGAGACCGAGGCCAGAGCTGGGGATACTCGTCAGTTGTGACCGGCGAGACAGCCCATTCGGGTTGAATCCAGAATCCGGCCGAACTAGCTTTATTGGGCCGCGCCACGCTTGGAAACGTTCGGGGGAGCGGCGGATCGATCAGATCCGTGCACCAGGCGAGGTGCGAGGGGACGGGTGGATCAACCGTTGGGGGACGGTGCCCACCTGTTTGGACCGGCGGCGCGAGCGGGCGATGCTTACGGGGGTGAGTGTTGCCCGCCGCCGCCGGCCCCACACCGGCGAGCGCCCACCAATGACCTTCGGGCCATGGTGGGCGCTTTGCCGTCGTACGGTCAGCTTGTCGGGACCCGGTCTGCCGGCTCCCGGTCGGCGGCCCGGCGCAGCGCGTCGACGTGCCGCTCGCGGGGCGGCCCGGCCAGCAGGTGGCCGACGGCGGCCAGGACACCCAGCCCGCCCACGATCAGCCAGTGCCGGTCGCCGAGGTACTGCAGGCTCACCCCGCCCAGCACGGGTGCGACGAAGGCCGCAGCGGGGAACGTCAGGTAGAACACCGACTGGTACCGCGCGCGCAGGTCCGGCGGCGCGAGATCCGCGTTGATCTGCGCGTTGGGCGGGGCGGCGAGCATCGAGCCGACCGTCCAGACCACCGCCGCGCCCAGGTAGACGGCCAGGTGGTCGGCGACCGCGAGCACTCCGAAGCCGACCGCCAGCAGGGCGGTGGAGGCGGCCAGGACGACGGCCTTGCGGCGTCCGTCGATCAGCCGGGGCACGAACAGCTGCCCCACCACGATCAGCGCGCCGCCGAGCGCCACGACCACGCCGTACGCCGATGGGCCGAGGCCGTCCGCGCGCATCGCCAGCGGCATGATCGTCGAGGTCTGCAGGGTGAGGACGGCCAGCACGAAGGTGAGCCCGACGAAGACCAGGAAGATCCGGTCGCTGAGTACGGTGAGCAGTCCCGGCCGGCGGGGCCGGGCGAGGCTCCGTTGGCTGGTCGGCGCGACAGGAGCGGCCCGCCGCAGGGTCTCCGGAACCTTCCAGCCGATGACGGCGGCGGCGGTCAATGTGGCGCCCGCGTCGACCAGGAACAGCGCGGTGAAGCTCGCCTCGGCCACCAGCCCGGCGAGCAGCGAGGCGACCGCCATCCCGAGGTTCAACGCCCAGAACTCCAGGTTGAACGCGCGCGAGCGCCGTTCCGCGGGCACCACGTCGACGATCGCCGCCACGAGCGCCGGGCCGGGCATGGAGTGCGCGACGCCGACCAGCGCGGCGAACGCCGCGATCAGCGGCAGCGGACGGCTGAAGGCCAGCGCCACCATCAGGGTGGCGGTGGCCAGGTGGGCGGCGAGCAGGGTCGACCGGCGACCCCACCGGTCGGCCAGCACGCCACCGAACAGCACGCCGACCGCCCCACCGGCCCCGTACGCCCCGACGACGACGCCGGCCACCGCCGCGCTGGCGCCCCGGGAGTCGGTGAGGTAGAGCGACAGGAAGAGCATGGCGAACGCGCCCGCGCGGTTGATCAGCAGGCCCGCCCAGAGGTACCAGAATGCGCCGGGGAGCCCGCCTGCGGTGTCCTGCCACCAGCGTCGCAGGGCGTGCATGCGACCTCCCGACAGTTCAGTTTGTTAACCGTTCTCCTGAACGGTAGTCGGGCCTGCGCACGGTGGTCGTACCGGACTCAGGCCGTGGCCTCGGCGGGCTGCGGCGAGCGGGTGCCCACCGGCGCCGCGACCTCGGCGGCATGCCGCAGCGCGACGGCCCGCCGCTCCCGGGCGGGGCCGGACGCCAGGTGGGCCACCGCCGTCAGCACGCCGATCGCGGCGCAGCCGAGCCAGAGCGCCGCGTTGCCGACGTGCTCACGCACCAGACCGCCCAGGATCGGCGCGCTCGCACCGGCGATCTGCCAGGAGAGGCCGAACACGCCCTGGTACCGACCGCGCAGTTCGGCCGGGGAGAGCTCGGCGATCAGCGTGGAGTTCGACGGCGAGTTCAGCATCTCGCCGACCGTCCAGATCAACACGGTCAGCCCGTAGAACCAGGCGCTGCCCGCGAACGCGGTCAGCCCGAACCCGACGCCCATCACCACGGCGGCGACAGCGAGCACCTGCGAGCGGTTGCGCCCCCGGATCAAACGGGGCACGAAGAGTTGGCCGACGACGATGAGGAGGCCGTTGAGGGCGATCACCGAGCCGTACGTGGCCGGGCTCAGGCCGGAGTCGCCCATGGCGATCGGCAGCATCGAGATGTGCTGGAGGAACACCAGCGCGGCGAACAGGTTCAGCGTCACGAAGCCGAGAAAGACCCGGTCGGTGAGGATCGTGCGCAGGGCGCCGCGCGGGGCCGTGGTCGCCGCGACGGGAAATCCGCCGTGGCGGGTTTCCGGCACCCGGACGAAGATGATCAGCGCGGTGATCAGCATCGTGCCCGCGTCGACCACGAACAGCAGCAGGTAGTCGGCCTGCGCGGCGAGGCCGGCGAGGATGGCGGCGCAGGCGAAGCCGAGGTTGATGGCCCAGTAGTTGAGCGAGAAGGCGCGCAGCCGGTCCCTCGCCGGCACCACGTCGATCATCATGGCCCCGAACGCCGGGCGAGCGGCCTCGGCGAACATGCCGAGCAGCAGGGCGCCCAGCGCGACCGCCCAGAGGTCCCGGGCCAGCCCCAGGGCGAGCATCATGGTCGCCGCGCCGAGATGCGCGGTGAGCAGCGTCGGCCGGCGGCCCCACCGGTCCGCGAGGGCCCCGCCGGCGGTGGTGCCGACCGCGCCGCCGACGCCCCAGAGACCAAGCACCAGGCCAGCCTGAGACGGCGAGAAGCCACGTTCCTGGGTCAGGTAGATGGCGAGGAACACGAGGACGAACGAGCCGAGCCGGTTGATCAGGGTGCCGGACCACAGGTACCAGAAGGTTCTGGGTAGGCCCCCGGTGGTGTCGCTGAACCAGCTCCGCATCGTCCGCACGTGGTGCCCCCGCTTACAAGTAATGACCGATCTGACTGCCGTGCCTTACGAACCCTAGTGCCGGCCGGAATCGCAGGTCACCCGCTTTTTCACGTGGCGGTCGTCACGACGGGTGCCCGCGTGTCCGCAACCGGGTTGAGGCAGGATGATCCGCATGACTGCGAGCGAGGGGCCCACCGTCGGGACGCTGGTCCTGCTGCGGCACGGCGAGAGTGACTGGAACGCCAAGAACCTCTTCACCGGCTGGGTGGACGTCGACCTGACCGAGAAGGGCGAGGGCGAGGCACGGCGGGGCGGCGAGCTGCTGCGCGAGCACAGCCTGCTGCCGGACGTCGTCCACACCAGCGTGCTGCGCCGGGCGATCCGCACCGCCGAGCTGGCGCTCAACGCCGCCGACCGGCACTGGATCGCCGTACGCCGGTCCTGGCGGCTCAACGAGCGCCACTACGGCGCCCTACAGGGCAAGAACAAGAAGCAGACCCTTGACGAGTACGGCGAGGAGCAGTTCATGCTCTGGCGCCGGTCGTACGACACCCCGCCGCCGCCCATCGCGGACGACGACGAGTGGTCGCAGGTGGGCGATCCGCGGTACGCGCTGCTGCCGACCGAGCTGATGCCGCGTACGGAGTGCCTCAAGGACGTCGTCGAGCGGATGCTTCCGTACTGGTACGACTCGATCGTGCCCGACATCCTGGCCGGCCGTACGGTGCTGGTGGCCGCGCACGGCAACTCGCTGCGCGCCCTCGTGAAGCACCTCGACCAGATCTCCGACGAGGCGATCGCCAAGCTCAACATCCCGACCGGCATCCCGCTGCGCTACGACCTCGACCCGCAGCTGCGCCCGCTCACCCTGGGCGGCACCTACCTCGACCCGACGGCAGCGAAGGAAGCCGCCGCCGCGGTCGCCAACCAGGGCCGCTGAACGTCACGAGGAAGGGGCCCCCGCGCTGGCGGGGGCCCCTTCCTCGTACGCCGGTTCAGTTACCGATCGGGCTGTTCTCCCCGGTGATCAGGTAGATCACGTGCTCGCCGGCGTTCACCGCGTGATCGGCGAAGCGCTCGTAGAAGCGGCCCAGCAGGGTGGCGTCGATCGCGGTCTCCACCCCGTACGGCCAGTCGTCCCCGAGCAGCACCGCGAACAGGCTCTTGTGCAGCTCGTCCATGGCGTCGTCGTCGCGGTCCAACTCGGCGGCGAGGTCGACGTCGGGCTTCGCCAGTACGGAACCGATCTTCGCGGCCATCCGGTCGGCGATGTCGGACATCTCGGTGAAGACCGTCCGCAGCTCGGCCGGCACGGCCGGGGAGGGGTGCCGGCGCAGCGCGGTCTTCGCCACGTGCTCGGCGAGGTCACCCATCCGCTCCAGATCGGCCGCCACGTGCAGCGCGGTGATCATCGCCCGGAGGTCGGAGGCGACCGGCGCCTGTCGGGCGAGCAGGTCACACACCCGCTCCTCGACGTGCCGGTAGAGGTCGTCGATCTCGGCGTCCCGCTCGATGACCGTCTCGGCGGCCTGCCGGTCGGCGGTGAGCAGGGCCCGGGTGGCCTGGCGCATGGCGGCGCGGATGCCCTCGGCCATGTCCACCAGCAGTTGGCTGACGATCTGAAGGTCGGCCCGGAACTCGTCGCGCATCATCACGTCCTGTGGTCGGTCGCCGCCGACGGGTGTCGGCGCAGGGGTTGAGCAGGTGCGACGCCAACGGTAGGGGGCGTTGACGGACCCCGGATGAACCAGGGTGAACGACGCCAGACGTGGGGGTGAACACTTTCGGAAGTGAGGGTGATTCGTCCCGTTCTGTGTGGTAGCCAGGTTAACAATGACCCTACGATCGCCGGGTGGAGTGGGCAGTGGCGGTCGTGGTGGCCGTGGCGTTGGCGGCCGGACTGGTCGTCGGTCTCCTGCTGCCCCGGTTCCTGCCGGCGCGCGGCGGCTCCACGTCGACGGGGAGCGCGAGCTCCCGCTGGAGCAGAGGGAGGCCCGCGATAGCCGACGAGCAGCAGGCCGGGCTCGGCCGTCGGACGATCGACTCGCTCCGGGCCGGTGTCGTGGTACTGGACGACGACGACACCCCTGTCCTGATCAACCCGGCCGCCCGGGCCATGGGGCTCCTGCGCACCGGCAGCACACCGGGTTCGATCGCCGCGCACCCGTTGATCCGTACCCTCGCGGGTCAGGTGCGGCGCACCGGCGTGCGGCGCGAGATCGAGCTGGATCTGCCCCGAGGCCGCGACAGCGCGGGGGAGAACCCGCTGGGCGTGCACCTGCGGGCCATGGGTCTCGGGAACGGCTTCATCGCCGTCGAGGCCGTCGACGTGACCGAGTCGCACCGGCTGACCCGGGTCCGGCGCGACTTCGTGGCGAACGTCAGTCACGAGCTGAAGACCCCGATCGGAGCGCTGCAACTGCTCGCCGAGGCGCTGCTGGACGCCACCGAACCGGCCGACGCCGCGGCGCCCGACCTCTCCGAGGACCTGGTCGCCGCCCGCCGGTTCGCCGAACGGATCCAGCACGAGTCCACCCGGCTGGGCCGGCTGGTGCAGGAGTTGCTGGAGCTGACCCGGCTCCAGGGCGCCGAGCCGCAGCCGCCGCCGGAGCCGGTCGCGCTCGACTGGGTGATCGCCGAGGTGGTCGACCGCACCCGGACCACGGCTGCCGCGCGGGGCGTCGAGGTTACGGTCGACGGCGCGCGTGGCCTCACCGCCTACGGCAGCGACAGCCAACTCGCCACGGCCGTGGCGAACCTGGTCGAGAACGCCATCAACTACTCCGGCGAGGACACCACCGTGCGGGTCACCCTCCGCGGTGACGACGAGCATGTCGAGATCGCGGTCGCCGACCAGGGCATCGGCATCGCCCCGACGGACGTGGACCGGATCTTCGAGCGTTTCTACCGGGCCGACCAGGCCCGCTCACGTGCCACCGGTGGCACCGGGCTCGGGCTGGCGATCGTGAAACACATCGCGAGCAACCATGGCGGTCGGGTGGAGGTGTCGAGCACCCTTGGCGGTGGGTCGACGTTCACCCTCCGGTTGCCCGCCAGCCCACCGGACGACCTCCTGGCGACACTGCCGCCGGCTGGGATCGAGGCCGGTCCGGCCGAGCTACGGCAGGTCTGACAGCAATGGAAAGGAAATCCCCCTTGAGCCGCGTTCTGGTGGTCGAGGACGAGGAGTCGTTCTCCGACGCCCTGTCGTACATGCTCCGTAAGGAGGGCTTCGAGGTGTCGGTCGCCGCGACCGGAACCGACGCCCTCACCGAGTTCGACCGGACCGGCGCCGACATCGTGCTGCTCGACCTGATGTTGCCCGAGATGTCGGGGACCGAGGTGTGCCGGCAGCTTCGGCAGCGCTCGGCCGTGCCGATCATCATGGTCACCGCGCGGGACAGCGAGATCGACAAGGTGGTCGGCCTGGAGATCGGCGCCGACGACTACGTCACCAAGCCGTACTCCCCTCGGGAGTTGGTCGCCCGCATCCGGGCGGTGCTGCGGCGGCAGAGCCCGGAGGTCGCCGAGGCGGGCGCTCCGACGCTGGCCGCCGGCCCGGTGCGGATGGACATCGAGCGGCACGTCGTGACGGTCGAGGGCGGTGCCGTGCAGCTGCCGCTCAAGGAGTTCGAGCTGCTGGAGCTGCTGCTCCGCAACGCGGGCCGGGTGTTGACCCGGGGCCAGCTCATCGACCGGGTGTGGGGCGCCGACTACGTCGGTGACACCAAGACGCTGGACGTGCACGTGAAGCGGCTACGTTCCAAGATCGAGCCGGAGCCGTCCGCGCCGCGCTTCATCGTCACCGTGCGGGGTCTGGGCTACAAGTTCGAGCCGTGATCGGCCGATCCGAAGGGGGTCCGCGCCCGGCGCGGACCCCCTTCGGGCTGTCGGCGTCCGCTCAGCGGACGACCTTGACGTTGAAGATGGCGGTGTCGAGCCCGCCGTAGAGCCGCAGCCAGAGGGGCATCAGCATTTCGACGCCACGGGCGGTGGAGAGGTCACCGAGGTCGATGACGTCGGTGTGCCCGAAGCTGACGAGCAGGTCGGTGACGATCCGCTTCGCCTCCGCGTCGTCGCCCGAGACGAAGACGCTGTGGTCGCCGTCGGCGAGCTGGCGCGGACGCACCATCAGCTCAGCGGTGAGCGTGTTGAGCGACTTGACGACCTTGGCCTGCGGGAACTCCCGCTGGATCCGTTCGGCCAGGGAGTCGGTGTCGTTGACCGTCAGAACGGGCGGGAAACCCGCGCTGAAGTCGAGTGGGTTGGCGATGTCGAGCAGGACCTTGCCGGCCAGGTTCGCCGCGCCGGCCGCGGTGAGTGCCGGCAGGGATCCGGTGCCACTGGTGGCGTTGACGACCAGTTCGGCGTCGGCTGCCGCCACGGCCATGGTCTCCAGGCCGACCTCGGGGTGCTCGGCGGCCCAGGCGGCGTACGCGCCGGCCCGCGTGGCCGCCACGTCCCGGGTGCCGATGGTGACCTGGTGGCCCAGCTCCGCCGTACGGGCCGCGATGGCCTGTCCCACCGAGCCGGTGCCGAGAACTGCGATGCGCATGTCGATCGATCCTCCACTCGGGCGCGGTGGCCTCGCGCCGACTGTCCGTAGGCTAACAGACAGGTCTGTCTACTGCTGTCCCTCGTGGACGGCGGCATCGAACCTGTCCCTCGCCCGTGTCGAGCTGCCCCCGATATGGGGCGGCCGGGATGGGCGACGGGGGTTGGCTGCGGCGGGGGTTGGGCTGCGGTGCGGCGCGGGAGGGTGCCTGTCCCTTGCCTCGTGTCGAGCTGCCCCGGATAGGGGGCGGCGGGGGTTGGGCTGCGGTGCGGCGCGGGAGGGTGCCTGTCCCTCACCTCGTGTCGAGCTGCCCCGGATAGGGGGCGGCGGGGGGTTGAGCTGCGGTGCGGCGCGGGAGGTCGCCTATCGCTCACCCCGTGTCGAGCTGCCCCAAGAATGGGGCAGCGGGGGATCGGGCGCGCTGCGGCCCTCAAGGGCTCAGCCTCGAAGGCTCAGCCCTGATGGCTCAGCCCCATATCTGGGGCAGCTCGACAGGAGTCGAGGACACCGTCAGCCCCTGCGGCGGACCGGCTAGCGGCAGCAGGTCGAGCGGCAGCAGGCCGAGCGGCAGCAGACGGAGCGGCAGCAGGCCGAGCGGCAGCAGACGGAGCTTTCTGTAGACGGAGCTGTCTGTAAAATCGTGCCCGTCACCAGCAACGACGAGGGAGTGCCGATGCCCGCGCACCGCACGCCGGCCGGCTCGGCCCGCGACCGGATCCTGGACACCGCGTTCCGGCTGTTCTACGCGCACGGGCCACGCGGTGTCGGGGTCGACACGGTCATCGCCGAGTCGGGCGTGGCCAAGGCGACGCTCTACAAGCACTTCCCGCGCAAGGACGACCTCGTGCTGGCATACCTGGACCGGGTCGACCAGGCATGGTTCGGCGCGCTACGGGCGGCGGCCCGCGAGGCCGGCGACGAGCCGCGCGACCAGCTCGTCGGGATGTTCGACGCCCTCGTCAGCGCCTGTCGCCGGGACGGTTACCACGGCTGCGCCTTCATCAACACGGCGGCCGAGTCGCCCGCCGGCGGTCCGGTGCACGCCCGGACGGTCGAGCACAAGACCGTCGTCCGGGCGTGGGTGACCGAGCTGGCCCGCAAGGCCGGCGCGGCGGAGCCGGAGATGCTCGCCCGTCAGCTCACTCTGCTGATCGACGGCGGGCTCGCCAGCGGGGTGCTGGACGGCGATCCGGCGATCGCCGAGGCGGCGCGGCAGAGCGCCCGCACCCTCGTCGACGCCGCCCTCGACTGACCCGAGCGGTCGAAACAGGCGCTGGCAGGCCAGGCTAGAGATCGTCGGCGGGGTGGGGGGCGACCAGGCCCTGTCGTACCCGGGCCGCGCACAGCTCGGCCAGCCGCTCGTACGCCGCCGCGCCGATCAGCGCGGTCAGCTCCGGGCCGTACGACAGGTACATCGGCTCGGCCCCGACGTGCGCGTCGGTCGACGAGGTGCACCACCAGTCGAGGTCGTGCCCACCGGCGCCCCACCCCCGCCGGTCGAACTCGGACAGGGTGGACACCAACACCTTGGTGTTGTCCGGACGCTTCACCCAGTCCTGGTCCCGCCGGATGGGGAGCTGCCAGCAGACGTCCGGCTTGTATTCGAGCGGGTGCACACCGTCGCGCAGCGCCTGGGCGTGCAGCGCGCAACCACCCCCGCCGACGAAGTCGGCGTCGTTGAGGAAGACGCACGGCCCGTCGGCGCCCTGGGTGGCGGTGCGGCGAGCGGGGTTCTTGCCGTCGATGGTGTCCTCGTCGGTCCAGTTCTTGAACCCGCGCTGGAAGTGCTGCCAGGTCGACGGGGTGAGCAGCTTGACGGCGCGGCGGACCCGCTTCTCGTCGTCCGAGTCGGTGAAGAACGCCCCGTGCGAGCAGCAGCCGTCGGCGGCCCGGCCGGCGATGATGCCGTGGCAGCCCTGGCCGAAGATGCACGTCCAACGGGAGAGCAGCCAGGTCAGGTCGGCCCGGATCAGGTGGGTCTCGTCCGCCGGGTCGGCGAACTCGATCCACTCCCGGGGAAAGTCCAGCGGCACCTCACGGCTGCGCGGGTCGCCCGGGTCGTCCACCAGCACGCGGAGCTCCATCGTCACCCGGACCAGCGTACGCGTGGTGCCGTCCGCGGGCCGGCGAGCCGCACGAACGTGTTGCACCTAGGGTCTTCACCATGCGACTGGGTGTCCTCGACGTCGGATCCAACACGGTGCACCTGCTGGTGGTCGACGCGCATCACGGCGCGCACCCCTGGCCGGCCCACTCGGAGAAGGTCTTCCTGCGTCTCGCCGAACAGATCGGCCCGGACGGGGCGTTGACCGAGGTGGGCGCGGACGGCCTGGTCAAGGCGGTCGGCATGGCCAGGGCGGCGGCCACCGGGCTGGAGGCCGACGACCTGATCGCGTTCGCCACCTCCGCGGTCCGCGACGCCACCAACGCGGCCGACGTGCTCGCCCGGGTCCGTGACGAGACCGGCGTACGCCTGGAGGTGCTCTCCGGCGCGGACGAGGCACGGATGACGTTCCTGGCGGTGCGGCGCTGGTTCGGCTGGTCGGCGGGGCGTCTGCTGGTGCTCGACATCGGTGGCGGCTCCCTGGAGATCGCCGCCGGAATCGACGAGGACCCGGACGTGGCGGTCTCGCTGCCGCTGGGCGCCGGGCGTCTCACCCGCGAGCAACTGCGGGTCGACCCGGCCAGCACCACGCCGGCGTCCGCCGAGGTCGTCGAAAAGCTACGGGAGTACGTCGACAGCCGGCTGGACAAGGTGGTCGACCAGATCACCGAGGTGGGCTGGGACCGGGTGGCGGCAACCTCGAAGACATTCCGCACCCTGGCGCGACTGGCCGGCGCGGCACCGTCCGGTGCCGGCCTCTGGGTGCACCGCAGGCTGACCCGTGCCGGCCTGCGGCAGATCATCGGCTTCATCCGGCACATGACGCCCGCCCAGGTGATGGAGTTGGAGGGCGTCGGCGCGGGCCGGGCCCACCAACTGCTGGCGGGCGCAGTGGTCGCCGAGGCGGTGATGCGCCGGCTCGACCTGGATGCCATGGACATCTGCCCGTGGGCCCTGCGCGAGGGGGTCATCCTCCGTCGGCTCGATCAACTCGAACCGATGTGACCGCCCCTGGGCCGTCGACGGCTTTGCCGATGCTCGTCCTGATGACCCCGTGACAGCCGGGCTAGGCTGGCTGGTGTGACGTCCCGAGTCCCCGTGCTCCTGTCCAGCTCGTCGGTCTTCCCCGAGCCGACCGCTGCGGCGTTCCAGCTGGCCGCGGCGCTGGGCTACGACGGCGTCGAGGTGATGGTGTGGACCGACGTCGTCAGCCAGGACGCGGGCGCGTTGCGCGGCCTGTCGTCGCACTACGGCGTCCCGGTGCTCTCGGTGCACGCGCCCTGCCTCCTGGTGACGCAGCGGGTGTGGAGCCCGGACCCGTGGCAGCGGTTGCGCAAGGCCGCCGAGCTGGCCGAGACGCTCGGTGCGCCGACGGTGGTGGTGCACCCGCCGTTCACCTGGCAGCGCGACTACGCACGCGGGTTCGCCGAGGGGTTGGCCAGAGTCGAGGAGCGGTTCTCCGGGCTCCGCTTCGCCGTGGAGAACATGTACCCGGTGCGTATGGCGGGCCGGCAGTTCGTCCCGTACGTCCCCGGATGGGATCCCACCGACACCGGCTACCCGTCGTACACCCTGGATCTTTCACACTGCGCGGCCTCGCACAGTGACCCCCTCGCGATGGCCGACCGGATGGGCGCGGGGCTCGCCCACGTGCACCTGGGCGACGGCACCGGCGAGGGCCGCGACGAGCACCTGGTGCCCGGGCGCGGCACCCAGCCCTGCGGGGAGCTGCTCTCCTCGCTGGCCGGTCGGGGTTTCACCGGCGCGGTGGCCGTCGAGGTGGCGACCCGGGGCGCGAAGAGCCGCGCGGTGCGCGAGGCGGACCTGCGGACGTCGCTCGAGTTTGCCCGCGAGCACCTCACCGCGCCGTCACCGGTCGACGTCTGACCGGTGGCCGCCGGTCAGCTGACCGGGGTCAGCGACTCGGCGGTCGAGGTCGGCTGGGGGGCGACCGTCGCCTGCTCGCCGACCGCGGCGCGCTTGCGGGCCCGGTGCGCCGCCACGTGCGAGCGGGTGGCGCAGCGCTCGGAGCAGAACCGCCGGCAGCAGTTGGACGACGTATCCAGGTAGACGTTGCCGCACCGCTCGTCGGCGCAGACCCCGAAGCGGGCGCTGCCGTACTCGCAGAGCCACACCGAGAGCCCCCAGACCGCGCCGGCCAGGTATTCGGCGCTGACCGAGGCGCCCCGGCTGGTCACGTGCATGTGCCAGTCGCTGG
Organism: Micromonospora sp. NPDC051543; assembly: GCF_044454415.1. NCBI lineage: Bacteria > Bacillati > Actinomycetota > Actinomycetes > Micromonosporales > Micromonosporaceae > Micromonospora > Micromonospora sp. NPDC051543. The sequence continues at coordinate 112,757 of NZ_JBITDT010000004.1, read as the reverse complement.
AGTCGTGTCCGGAGATGCGCGGCTGGACCGGGAACGCCTCCAACAGCGCGTTCAGCTCGGTCACCGCCTGGGCGTCGCGCCCCGAGGTGCCGTACTCGAAGACGTCGCGCAACCGCTTCTGGGCCCGTCGGAAGATGGCGACGTCCCGGTCGGCGACCTCGTCGCGCATCCAGGAGTTGTCGTCGGGGAACAGGGCCCGCAGGTCGTCGAGGTCGTCCAGGCGGGCGTTGACCAGGTCAACGCCGGTCCGGGCGTACGCGTCGAAGTTCACACCCCAACGGTAGACGACTCACGGGGCGCGCGGCGCGTCGATGTAGTGCGGTAGGAACCGCGCGTAGCCGTCGGTGATCAGACTCGCGCTCTCGCGGACTCCCAACCCGGCCGACTCGCCGTCGACGATCCAGCTACCCAGCACCGTCCGGTTGCCGTCGAACTGCGGCAGCGCCCGGAACTCCTGGTAGCACCAGCCCTCGTCGCCGTAGATCCCCGGGTTGGTGATCTCCTCACCGGCGGTGACGATGCGTACCGAGCCGCCCTCGCGGCCGAGCAGGGGCTTGGCCACGTATTCGGGCATGCCGCGCGGCGAGTCGAGGTACGCCGGCAGCAGGTACTCGTGACCGGGGTACAGCTCCCAGAGGATCGCGAGCAGCGCCTTGTTGGACAGCAGCAGCTTCCAGGCCGGCTCGATCCAGGTGGTCGGGGTGCCCGGGGCCAGCGCCGGCGGCCCGTACGGCTCGGCGAGCATCCACTCCCACGGGTAGAGCTTGAAGCAGGTGGTCACCGGGCGGTCGGCGGCGTCGACGAAGCGCCGGCCGTCCCAGCCGATCTCCTGGATGGGTTGCAGCTCGACGTCCAGGCCGGCCTGCCGGGCGGTCTCGGCGAGGTAGCCGGCGGTCATGTGGTCCTCGCCCGACTCCTCCTCGTTCGACCAGAGCACGTGCACCCGGGGGTCGTGCAGCCCGGCGCCGATCTTGGCCCAGGCGACGACAAGTCGCTCGTGCAGGCTGTTCCACTGGTCCAGGTCGGGGCGGGTCTGCTCCAGCCAGTACCACTGGACGATGCTCGCCTCGACCAGCGCCGTCGGGGTGTCCGCGTTGTACTCCAGCATCTTCGGCGGCCAGGTGCCGTCGTACGCCAGGTCGAATCGCCCGTAGAGGGTGGGTGGCGCCTCGCGCAGGGACCGGGCCACCGCCTCCGCGGCCCACTCCGGGATGCCGAACTCGGCGTACCGGCGCTGGGCCACCACGTACTCGGCGGCGGCCACCGACATCCGGTGCAGCTCCTCGGTGGCCTCCTCCAGCCGCAGCACCTCGTCCAGGTCGAAGGCGTACGCGGCGGTCTCGTCCCAGTACGACATGATCCCGCCGTCGGGCAGCTCGGTGTCGACGTAGACCAGGCCCTGGGCTCGGATGGTGGCGTCCCAGTCGGGCCGGGGCGTCACGGCCTCACGCCGCACGTCAGCCGCCGCAGGAGGCGAGGTGGGTGCCGAACCCGCCGCGCTCGGGCAGGGCGGCGGTCGTCGGCTCGCCGCCGGTCCGCTCCGCGGTGGGGGCGGACACCCGCATCCCCAGCGCGACCGTGCCACCGCCACCGACCGGCCCGAGGGCGCAGTCGTCATCGTCGTCGTCGGAGGTCATGTTGCAGCCGGAGAGGGCGAGCGCGAGAGCGGTGAGCGCGCCGAGCTGCACGGAGGCCGACCGGAGCCGGCGGCGGGGGCTTTGGTTCACGGCATCGTTGTAGCCGATCGACGCCAGCGCCGCAGCCCCAGCCGCCGCCGGGCGGGGCTCCTGGCAGGGGCGATACGCTCGGCTCATGCTCCGTTCCGTCATCCTCGCCGCCTCCCGGTCATCCCAGGTCGAGCGGCTCGTCGCGACCGCCCCGTACACCCGGGACGTCGTCCGCCGGTTCGTCGCCGGCGCCGCCACCGACGACGCGTTGCGCGCGACCCGCGGGCTCGTCGACGACGGGCTGGCCGTCACCCTCGACCACCTGGGCGAGGACACCGTCACCCCCGAGCAGGCCACGGCCACCCGGGACGAGTACCTGAAGCTGCTGTCGATGCTCTCCGGGGCCGGTCTCACGCCGGCCGCCGAGGTGAGCGTGAAGCTCTCCGCGCTCGGCCAGATGTTCGACGAACAGTTGGCGTACGACAACGTGCGGGCGATCTGCGCGGCCGCCGACAAGGCGGGCACCACCGTCACGCTGGACATGGAGGACCACACCACCACCGACTCGACGTTGGAGGTGCTGGCGAAGCTGCGCAAGGACTTCCCGTCGACGGGGGCGGTGCTCCAGGCGTACCTGCGGCGGACCGAGTCGGACTGCCGGGAGCTGTCGTCGGCCGGGTCGCGGGTGCGCCTGTGCAAGGGCGCCTACAAGGAGCCGGAGTCGGTGGCCTACCAGTCGGCCCGCGAGGTGGACAAGTCCTACGTCCGCTGCATGAACATCCTGATGTCCGGCGACGGGTACCCGATGCTGGCGACGCACGACCCGCGGATGATCTCGATCGGCGAGGACCGGGCCCGCTGGTTCGACCGGGGTCCGGAGCGTTTCGAGTTCCAGATGCTCTACGGCATCCGTCCCGAGGAGCAGGCCCGGCTGGCCGGCGAGGGCTACACGGTGCGCACCTATGTCCCGTACGGCGACGAGTGGTACGGCTACCTGATGCGTCGGCTCGCCGAGCGCCCGGCGAACCTGGTCTTCTTCGGCCGTGCCCTGATCTCCAAGAAGTGACCGTCGCTTGACGCGCCCGGCTAGCGGCGTTAGCTTTCAGGCTATGACAGCTAGCCGGGTGTGTGTCGGTGCCTAGGGCCGGGCTCAACCAGCAGGCCGTGGTGCGCGAGGCCGCCCGGCTCGCCGACGAGGTCGGCTACGAACAGCTGACCCTCGCCGCGCTCGCCAGTCGACTCGGCGTCGCGCTGCCCAGCCTCTACAAGCACATCCGCGGGGCCGACGCGCTGAACCAGAAGCTCTCCGCGCTCGCCACCGCCGAACTGGCCACCGAGCTGACCACGGCCGCCGCCGGCCGGGCCGGCGGCGACGCCCTGCGCGCGATGGCCGACGCCTACCGGGCGTACGCCCGCCGGCACCCCGGGCGATACCCGACCACGCAGCGGGTGCCCGACCCGTCCGACCCGGAGCACGTCGAGGCCGGCGAACGCGCGGTGGGCGCCATCTTCGCGGTGCTGCGCGGCTACGGGCTCACCGGCGACGATGCGGTGGACGCGACCCGCGCCCTGCGCAGCGCCCTGCACGGTTTCATCGCCCTGGAGGCCGCCGGCGGCTTCGGTCTGCCCCGCGAGGTCGACCGGTCGTACCACCAGTTGGTCGCCGGGCTGGACACCGCGTTCCGCGCGTGGCCGGCTCGCGGGGCCTGACCCGACCGATCGGGCCGGGTCGGCCTCGCCCGATTCGCCGATTGGTCGTACCCTTCGGCGGGTGACTGACGGGGTGCAGCAGCCAGCACCGCGGCGGCTCTGGCCGCTGTGGACCGTACTCGTCGTTGTTGCCCTGCTGCTGGGCTGCGGACTTCCGGCGGTGCTGGTGGTCGGGGCGATCCGGGAGGCCGCCGGCCGGGCCACCTTCAGCCGGGCCGGCGCCACCGCCACCGACGACCCGGCCACCGCCGTCGCACGAGGGCTGTCCGACCGGATGACCGCCCAGCTCCGGCAGCAGTCCGCGGCGCTGCTCGGCGGCGACCGCACCGCCTTCCTCGCCATCGCCGATCCGGCCGCGCACGCCGACCTGCGCCGCCGATTCGCCGCCCTGCGGGCCCTCAAGGTGACCGTCTGGCGGGCCGAACCGAGCGGCCTGCCCACGCCGGTCGTCGGCAGGCCGGGGGAGTGGCGGCTACTGGTGCGCTTCCAGTACTGCTTCGTCGTGGCCGACTGCCGACCGAGCCCGGTGCTGATCGGCACCCGCTGGCGGGAGAACGGTGACGCGCCCCGACTGGTCGCCGTCGAGGAGTCCAAGTCCGCCGAGACCGGCACCCGGCCGTGGGAGATCAGCGACCTGGTCGTGGCGGTCGGCGCGCGGACCATCGTCGCCACCACACCCGCGCTGCGCGGCAAGCTGCCCGCCCTGCTCACCCAGGCCGAGGCGGCGGCCAAGGTCGCCGACACGTACGTCGTCACGGGCTCGCCCCCGGACCGCTACCGGATCTTCTACGCCGGCCGCACGGAGTGGCAACGCTGGTACGGCGGCGGGCGGCCACAGTGGACCGGCGGGTACGCGGTGACGGTCGGCGGCGGCCACCACGAGGTGGTGCTCAACGCCGAAGGGCTGCCCGGCAGCGGCGCCGACGACCTGCTCCGGCACGAGCTGACCCACGCCGCGTCGCTGCCCGAGCGGGGATACCCGGGCAAGACGACCTGGTGGCTCGTCGAAGGGCTGGCCGAGTTCTCGGGTTCCGGCGGTCGGCCGGTCGACCGGTACGAGGGGCTCGCCGAGGTACGCAAACTCGTCCAGGGCGGTTGGGACGGCCGGTTGGAGGGCGTCACGCCCACCGACGACGCGCCCGCCGAACGGGTCGGCGGCAGCTACGGCGTCGGCTACCTCGCCGTCCGCCACCTCGTCGACCGGTTCGGGTCGGAGCGGCTGTTGACGTTCTTCAAGGCCGTGGTGCACGACCGTGCGACGCTCGCCGCCGCCGCCGACGAGGCGTTCGGCGAGGACTGGTCGACGTTGCACGACGAGTGCGTGGCGTACGTCCGCGCGACCGCCGCGTGACGGTGCGCCGTACCATCGATGGGTGCGCCGCCCTGACCTGCCGAGGCCCGCAAGCGCCACGCGGCCCCGCCTGCTCATCGCCCTGACCGCCGTCGCCGTCCTCACCGCCACCACCGCCGCGTCCTGCGGTGACGACCAACCGCCGGTCGCACTCGCCTCGGCCGCCCGTAACCCGGTCAGCGAGGTGATCGACGCTCCGGCGACGGTGACCGCCCGCGCCGCCGCCAGCCTCACCTCGCCCGCCGACGGCACCCTGGCCAGCCTGCGGGTCCAGCCTGGACAACGGGTGAAGCGCGGTCAGGTGCTCGCGGTGGTCGCGTCCCCGTCGGCCCAGGCCCGCCTGCGCCAGGCGAAGGAGGCGCTGGACGCGGCGAAGCGCGCCGGCCGGGGTGTCTCCACCGGCAACCTGACCAGCAGCCGGCGGGGCACCGACAAGGCCGCCGACGAGGCGTTCGACGCCGCCCGCAAGGCCGCCGAGAAGATCGCCGACCAGCAGTTGCGGGACGCGCTGCTGGCCCAGGTGACGTCCGCCCAGCGGCAGTACGCCGCCGCCGCGCAGAGCGCCGACGCGGCCGTCCGCGCGGTCCAGCGAGGGATCAGCGGGTTGAACTCCGCCGTCGGCTCGCTGTCCGCGGCGCAACGGCTGCAGGCCCAGCAGGCGTACGACCTGGCCAAGGCGACCGTCGACGCGTTGACCCTGCGCGCCCCCATCGGCGGGGTGGTGCAGCCGGGCGGCACCCGGGCCGGCGGTGGCCCGAGCGGCGGCCTGGCCGGGCTGTTGGAACAGGCCGGTGGGGCCGGGATCGACCCGTCGGCCCTGTCACCCGCGCAGGCCGGCCCGCCGGCCGGGGTCGACGACGCTGTCGTGGTAGGCGGTCAGGTCACCGCCGGCACACCCGTGTTGACCATCGTGGACACCGGGCAGCTCGGACTGCTCGCCGACGTCGACGAGACCGATGTGCTGCTGGTCAAGCCCGGCGTGACCGCCACCGTCGAACTGGACGCCGTGACCGGCGCCAGCTACGACGCCACGGTCCGCTCGGTCGACGTGCTCCCCACCAGCTCCGCGCAGGGCGGGGTCACCTACCGGGTACGCCTCGCGCTGGGCGCGGGAAAGCTGGCCGAGGACGAGCCCGCCCCCACGCCCCGCCCCGGCATGAACGCGATCGTGCACCTGCGCGTACGCGAGGCGGCCGACGCGGTGACCGTCCCCGCCTCGGCCGTCTTCTCCGCCGACGGCCGGGACGCCGTGTGGGTGGTCCGCGACGGAAAGGCCGACCGGGCGCCGGTGACCGTGGGCGTCCAGGGGTCCGACCTGGTGCAGATCCTCAACGGCGTCCAGGCCGGTGACCGGATCGTGGTACGCGGCACCGACCAGGTACGCGACGGCCAGGAGGTGCGGTGACCGACACCCCACCGGCCATCGAGGCGGTGGACGTGTCGCGCACGTACCAGCTCGACGGGGTGTCGGTCGAGGCGCTGCGCGGGGTTTCGTTGACCGTGCAGCCGGGGGACTACGTGGCGCTTGTCGGCCCGTCCGGCTCCGGCAAGTCCACGCTCATGCATCTGCTGGGCGGTCTCGACCGGCCGACCGGTGGACGGTTGGTGATCGGCGGGCGTGACGTCAACACCCTCTCCCCACCGGAGATGGCCACCCTGCGCAACGAGACGATCGGCTTCGTCTTCCAGGCGTTCCACCTGCTGCCGCGTACGTCGGCGGTGGAGAACGTGGCGTTGCCGCTGGTCTATCGGGGGGTGTCGGCCCGGCAGCGCCGGGAGCGGGCGGCGGCGATGCTGGGCCGGGTTGGTCTCGGGCACCGGCTCGACCACCGGCCCAACCAGATGTCCGGTGGCGAGCAGCAGCGGGTCGCCATCGCCCGCGCGCTGGTCACCGAGCCGACGGTGCTGCTGGCCGACGAGCCGACCGGCAACCTGGACAGTGTGACCGGCGCGGCGGTCCTGGAACTGTTGGAACGGTTGAACGCGGAGTCCGGGGTGGCGTTGGTGATGGTCACCCATGACCAGGAGGTGGCGGCGCGGGCTGCGCGCCGGATCGCCATGCGCGACGGTGTGGTGGTGGCGGACAGCGCCGGCGACCTTCATGATCGACCGCCGTCCGTCGATCACGGTCGACCTGAGACACTGGTGCCCGCTCCCAGCGCGGAGCCCCGGTCCGTGTCCGGAAACGGCCCGGGGCACCCGTCCGGTGGCTCCGGTGGCGCCGCCGGAGCCACCGGACGCCTTCCGCTCGTACCCGGTCCGGACCGCGCGGAGGTCGACAAGCTCGTACCCGGTCCGGATCGCGCGGAGGCCGACGAGCGCGAGCCCGGCCTGCGGCGCGGCGAGGCCGACGTGCGCGGGCCCGAGGACGGTGCGGTGTGAGGGTCGCCGAGGCGTGGCGGGTCGCGCTGGACGCGTTGCGCGCCAACCGGCTGCGCAGTTCGCTCACCATGCTCGGCGTGATCATCGGTGTCGCGTCGGTGGTGTTGCTGGTGGCCATCGGCACCGGCACCAAGCAGAAGGTGGAGCAGCAGGTCGAGGGGCTCGGCTCCAACCTGCTGCTGGTGGTCCCCGGCAAGATCGAGGTGGGCACCGCGCCGGTGGTCTCGCCGTTGACGCTCAAGGACGCCGACGCGGTCGCCCGCGTCGTCGGCGATCCCCAGCGGGTCGCGGTCACCGTCGCCTCGGGGGCGACCGCGCGGGCCGGCGCACGCTCGGACTTCACCACCGTGCAGGGCGTCCTGGAGACCACGCCGACGGTGTTCACCCGCTCGCTGGCCCGGGGCCGCTACCTCACCGGCACGGACGTGGACACCAGCCGGCGGGTCGCGGTGCTCGGCGACTCGGTGGCCCGCGCGTTGTTTCCCGACCGCGATCCGCTGGGTCAACAGGTCACCCTCGCCGGCGTACGGTTCCGGGTCATCGGCGTGTTCGCTCCCCTCGGGCAGAGTCTCGGCGTCGACCGGGACGACGAGGTGCACGTACCGGTGACCGCCGCACAGCGCCTCTGGGGCACCCAGCGGGTGGACGGCATCGCCGTCAAGGCGCCCGACCGGGAACGGATCGACGAGCTGGGCGAACGCATCGTCGCGGAGCTGAACCGCCGGCACCCGGACACCGAGTTCAGCGCGGTCACGCAGCAGCAGATCCTCGGTGTGCTGGGCGACATCCTCGGCGTGCTCACCGGTGTGCTCGCCGCCATCGCCGGCATCTCGCTGCTCGTCGGCGGCGTCGGCGTCTCCAACATCATGCTGGTCAGCGTCCGCGAGCGGACCCGGGAGATCGGGCTGCGCAAGGCCGTCGGCGCACGACCCCGCGACATCGGCGTGCAGTTCCTGCTGGAGGCGGTGCTGCTCACCACCATCGGCGGGCTGACCGGGATGGCGCTGGGCGTGGGCACCGCCCTGCTGGTGGACGCGTTGTCACCGATCCCCGCCGCGATCACGTGGTGGTCGCTGGCGCTGGCCTTCGGTGTGTCGGCGGCCGTGGGGATCGTCTTCGGCGTGGTCCCCGCGCAGCGCGCCGGCCGACTCGACCCGGTGGTGGCGCTGCGCGCCGAGTGAGCAACCGGACGACGGACGCACCCGGGGAGATAACGGCGGGCCGGATCGGGTGAACCGACCACCGAAACATGATCAGTTGTACGAAGGGATCGCGCCGGTCACAGCCGCCCCGCTACCGTACTGGTAACACGCGCGTCGCCGCCCGGCCCGGAGCATCCGTCGGGTTGGCCCGCGCCGGGCATGGGATGGGTCGGTGAGCCATGGCCGGGTCGCAGTCCGACGGACGGCTGTCGGAGGTCAAGTTCCTGACCGTCGCGGAGGTGGCGACGGTCATGCGGGTGTCGAAGATGACGGTCTATCGCCTCGTGCACAGCGGTGAGCTGACGGCGGTCCGGGTGGGCCGGTCGTTCCGGGTGCCCGAGCACGCGGTGCACGAATACCTGCGGGGTGCCTTTCAGGAAACCGCCTGAGCCACCGGACGGCCGATTGAGCGCCCCCTAGGCGTCATGGGCGGGGGCGCGTTGGTCCTGCTGACGCTCTGCGGCTACCCTGGAGCGCGACCGAGACCCTGCCGGTGCACCCCGCCGCCCAGACTGGTCCGGTCCGTTGTCCGCATGCGGTCTCCGTCGTCACCTGCGTGGTGTCATCCGGTCCGCCCCGCACGTTGTATCGAAAGGCTGTCGTATGGGCTCGGTGGTCAAGAAGCGCCGTAAGCGCATGGCTAAGAAGAAGCACCGCAAGCTGCTGCGCAAGACCCGCGTCCAGCGTCGCCGTCTCGGCAAGTGACCGGCGCCGGGCTCAGCCCGGCACCAGCGTCGCTTGCCAAACTGTCGACCTCCGGAGGCTCAGGTGATCAGGCCGTGGTCGTCCCGGCTCGATCCCGCCTGTCGGGGTAGGTGTGTCAGATGACCCCCGGTAGCACCCCAGGTGCTCCGGGGGTCGTCGTCGTGACCGGGGTCGGTCGTTACCTGGGCGCCCACGTGGCGGCCCGCCTGGCCGCCGATCCGCGTATCGAGCGGGTCATCGGCGTGGACGCGCCGGAGCCGGCCGCCGAGTTCCCCGATCTGCTGGACCGGGTCGAGCGCATCCGGGTCGACCCGGGCTCGCTCGGTGGTCTCCTCGCCGACCTGGACGTCGACGCGGTGGTCCACCTCGCGTTGGTCAGCTCTCCCGACCGGCAGCACGGTGGCCGGTCGGCCATGAAGGACCAGAACGTCATCGGGACCATGCAGCTCCTCGCCGCCTGCCAGCGGGCGCCCCGCCTCCGCAAGCTCGTGGTCCGGTCGTCGACCGCCGCGTACGGGGTGTCGTTCCGCGACCCGGCGGTGTTCACCGAGGAGACCGAGCCGCGCGAGGTGCCGCGCGGCGGTTTCGGCCGCGACATCCTCGACGTCGAGGGGTACGTCCGAGGTTTCCGCCGCCGTCGCGCCGACGTGACCGCGACGGTGCTGCGTTTCGCCCCGTTCATCGGTTCCACCGCCGACACGACCCTGACGCGCTACTTCGCGCAGCCGTTCGTGCCGACCGTGTTCGGCCGCGATCCCCGGCTACAGTTCCTGCACTTCGACGACGCGTTGGAGGTGCTGCACCGGTCGATCGTGGAAGACCATCCGGGCACCTACAACGTCGCCGGCCCCGGGGTGCTGTCGCTGTCCCAGGCGATCCGGCGGGCCGGTCGGGTGGCCGTGCCGGTATTGGAGCCGGGGCTGTCCGGCGCGGCGGCGCTGGCCCGCACCATGGGGGTCGGCCGCTACGGCCTCGACCAGGTCGATCTCTTCGTGCACGGCCGGGTCGTCGACACCACGCGCCTCGAGCAGGAGTACGGCTTCACGCCGCGCTCCACCGCCGAGGCGTTCGAGGACTTCATCCGCGCCCACCACGGTAGGGCGGTGCTCAGCCGGGGTCAGTTGGCCGCCGCCGAACAGCTGGTTCTGGACGGCATCCGGCAGGTCCGTGCCGCGGTTCGGGAGCGCACGTCGTGACCGGGCAGGGGCAGGACCCGCAGGGGATCGGGCGGTTCGACGTACCGCTGGTTCCGTCCGTGCCGGACGCGGAGCCGGCGCGGCGCAACGGCCACCGCCCGGTGGCCCGGCTCGCGCCCACCGCGACACCCGGCGACGAGGTCGACACGCCGACCGACGGCCCGGCGGTCACGGCCGCCGACGAGGTCGACACCGGCGCGACCGACGAGCCAGCCAGCGGAAGCCCGCCCGCCTCCGGTGGCGCCGCGCCATCTTCCGGCGGCGCAAGCCTGCCGGCTTCGGGCGGTGGCACCGCGCCGGCGGTGGCGGATCGGCCCGGGGACCAGTGGGACCGCCGGGTCGCCAACGGCCTGGCGTTCCTGCGTCGACGGCTGGCCGGGGACTACGAGGTCGACGAGTTCGGCTTCGACCCGGAGTTGACCGACGCGGTCTTCCACCCGTTGCTGCGGCTGCTCTACCGGGACTGGTTCCGTACCGAGGTCAGCGGGGTGGAGCACGTACCCGTGGACGGGCCCGCCCTGGTGGTCGGCAACCACTCGGGCACCGTGGCGCTGGACGCGTTGATCCTGTCGGCGGCCCTGCACGACAAGCACCCCGCCCGCCGCTACCTGCGTCTGCTCGGCGCCGACCTGGTGTTCCGGATGCCGGTGGTGTCGGAGATCGCCCGCAAGACCGGCGGCACGGTGGCCTGCAACCCGGACGCCGAGCGGCTACTCGGCGGTGGTGACCTGGTCGGCGTGTTCCCGGAGGGGTTCAAGGGCATCGGCAAGCTCTACGCCGACCGGTACAAGCTGCAACGGTTCGGTCGGGGCGGCTTCGTCTCGGCGGCGCTGCGTACCGGCACCCCGATCGTCCCGGTCGCCATCGTCGGCGGCGAGGAGATCTATCCGATGCTCGCCGACATCAAACCCCTCGCGCGACTGCTCAAGCTGCCGTACTTCCCGGTGACGCCGACCTTCCCGTGGCTCGGGCCGCTGGGGATGGTGCCGCTGCCCAGCAAGTGGCTGATCGAGTTCTGCCCGCCGATCCCCACCGCCCACCTGACCGACTCGGCGGATGATCCGCTGGTCGTTTTCAACCTCGCCGACCAGGTGCGGGAGACCATCCAGCAGACCCTGCACACGCTGCTGGAACGGCGACCCGATCCGTTCGGTCCCTGACGCTCAGCCGGCGCGGCGGCGACGCTGGAGGGCCAGACCGGCGGTGACCGCGCCGGCGACGAGCCCGGCCGCCGCCGTCGACGGTACGGCGATCTTGACGGCTCGCCGGCCGGTACGGAAGTCCCGTACCTCCCAGCCGCGCTGGCGGGCCTGCCGCAGCAGCGTGCCGTCCGGGTTGACCGCCACGGCCCGGCCCACCGCGGAGAGCAGCGGCAGGTCGTTGGCCGAGTCGCTGTAGGCCGCGCAGCGGCTCAGGTCCAGCCCTTCCACGGCGGCAAGCTGGGTGACCGCCTCGGCCTTCGCCGGTCCGTGCATGAGGTCGCCCACCAACCGCCCGGTGTACGCCCCGGCCCGCACCTCGGCCACCGTGCCGATCGCACCGGTCAGGCCGAGCCGGGCGGCGATCACCCGACCGATCTCGACCGGGGCGGCGCTGACCAGCCACACGCGCTGGCCGGCGTCCAGGTGGCGTTGGGCGAGCTGGCGGGTACCGGCCCAGATCCGCGGGGCCATCAGCTCGTCGAAGATCTCCTCCGAGAGGCGTTCCACGTCGTCGACCCGCCACCCCTCGACGAAGGCCAGCGCGGCCTCCTTCGCCTGGGACATGTCGCCCGCGTGTTCCCGGGCGAGCAACCGGAACCGGAGCTGCTGCCAGGCGAAGCGGGCCAGGTCGGCGGTCGTGAAGTAGTTCCGGGCGGCGAGCCCTCGGGCGAACCAGTAGATCGACGCGCCCTGCATCATCGTGTTGTCGACGTCGAAGAAGGCGGCGGCGGTCGGGTCCGGTGCGGGCGGGGTGACCGACGCCAGGTCGGTCTCCGCCCAACCGGCGGTGTGTCCCTGGACGTCGGTGCTGACCGTCATCCTGCGGCTGCGCGCCACGCGACTTCCCCTCCTTCCGCAGCTACGACGATGCCTTCAGCGAGGGTATCCGGAACGCACGACGGACCGGCCGGGCACGGAGAACCGTGCACCGACCGGTCGGTCGTACGCTCTCGCGTGGCAGGTCAGCGGGGCTGGTTTCGCCGTGCGGGCCAGCGGGGCCCGGTCTCGCCGTGCGGGTCAGCGCGCGCCGGGGCAGGTGCCCGGGGTGGGGCCGAGGGTGTCGCTGCCGGTCGGTGCCGGCAGGCCGCACGCGATGGCGGCGCGCACCGCGTCCGACCGCTCCCGGATGCTGTCCAGCAGGGCCAGCGACCGCCGGGTCCGTTCCCGGTCGGCCCGGCCGGCGCCGTCGAGCAGGTTGCTCACCGCCCGTCGCTGGCTGGCGACGAACGTGTTGACGGCGTCGAGGCTGGCCGGCTCGGCGCGCTGCACGGCGGCGGCGGTGAGCAGGCGGGTGCCCTGCCGGGTGTCGGCATCCATGTCGTCGAGGACGGCGCTGTAGCCGATGCGGTCGCCGCGCAGCTCGGCCGCCTCGCCGAGCCGGGTCCGGGCGAAGTCCAGGAAGAGCTGCCCACGGCTGATGTCCGAGCTGGCCAGGGCGAGTTGCGCTCGCTCGGTGGAGCGCTTCATCCCATAGAGCGCGTCGCCGGGAACGGCGTTCTCGCTGGCGGCGGAGATGCCGGAGACGGCGATGGCGCCGGCGGCGATGCCCACCAGGATCGCTCCCCGGGCACGGGCCCGCCGGGCGGTGACCGCCGGCAGCAGCGAGCCACGGCTCGTGGTGGCGGCCGGCTCGGCGGTCGCCGGGGTCGTGCCGATCCCCTCGCGCTCGGCGCTGGCGAGCAGCATCGCCCGCAAGCCGGTGCGGAAGTCGGGATCCACCTCGACGGTCGGAGGATCGGCGCTGATCCGCTGGCCCATCGCGACGAGCGGCGCCAGCTGGCTGTCCACCCGGGACCGCACGTGGTGCCGCCGGCCGCCGTTGGCCTCGTCGAGAAGTTGCGCGAAGCGCTCGGCACGCCGGCGGGAGAAGAGGTCGTTGTCCACCGCAGGCACCTCCTCTCGCTGGTCACGGCCGGTCGGCCGCCGTGGTTTACGGCGACCGGGCGGCGTTTGTGACACCACGGAGGTGAGGCGCCGTCCGGACTGCCGGGCGGACCTCGGTGCCCCGGCCCTGCCGGGACATCCACCGGTCGCACCCGGAGAAACGCGGCGGACCGGGCACGGGTTACGGGCCGGGCGGGGCGGAAATCACACAAAGTGATCGGCGTCACCGAGTGAGACCCGCCCTGAGCTGCGCAGACAGTGATCGACGCTCGTCGGTGCAGCTAGCGAATCACGGTTGGAAACCGTCCGGCAGTAGTCGTGCCAGCGCCCGCACGGCCCGGTACTGCAGAGCCTTGATGGCACCCTCGTTCTTGCCCATGGCGCGGGCCGTCTCGGCCACCGAGAAGCCCTGTAGGAACCGGAGCACGATGCACTCCTGCTGTTCCGGGTTGAGCTGTTTGACGGCGGTGAGCAGGGCGACATTGGTGATGTGTTCGACCACCGCCGCTTCCGGGCTGCCCTCGGGGCCGCGATCCTCGCGGTCGGCGTCGAGCACGTCGCCCGTGGTGACCTCCAGCCGGTACCGGCCGGACTTGAAGTGGTCCGCGACCAGGTTGCGGGCGATGGTCACCAGCCAGGCGCCGAGATCGCGGCCCTGCCAGGTGAAGCTCCCGATCCGCTTGAGGGCGCGCAGGAACGTGTCCGACGTCAGGTCCTCGGCGAGTTGACGGTTGCCGACCCGGAAGTAGACGAACCGGAAGACGGTGTCCACGTACCTGTCGTAGATGAGACCGAACGCCGCTGACTCACCTGCCTGCGCCCGCTCGACCAGCGTCCAGACCTCGGTGGCCGGGTCGGACGGGTCCGGGCGGCTCGGGAAACCGGTCGGCGTGGTCGGCGTGGCGGCCGGAACCGCCGGGATCACCGCCGTCTCGCCCGCCGCCGGGTCGGTGGCCGGAGCCGGGGGGTCGCCGGCCCGGCGACCCTGCGACGGCATGGTCGGTCGGGTCGGCGCGGCGACCCGACCGCCGGTCGGCATCGCGTTGCCACCGGGGACCGCCGGTCTCGGTGGAGGCTCGTTGGTGTGCGGGCGGTTGCGGGTCCGCTGCGCGGGGCTCTCGCCACGCAGCGCGGCGTGCGGGTCGCCCAGCGGCGCGCGGGTTGCCGGCCGCTCGTTGACCTGCGAGCGGGGCGTCTGGCCGGTCAGGCCGACGGGGCGTTCCGCGTATCCAAAGGTGGTCATCGCGCCGCCCCCGTCCCCTTGGTGGCCGGACGGGCCGGTTTGCGGGTCGTCGGTGCGGACCGACCGGGAAGCCGGTCGGGCAGGACTGTTCCGGGGTGTGCCGACGGGCGGCAGTTCCCCTTGAGGTGCTGGTCCAATGCGCTCACAGGCACGGGGGCCTCCTCGGGCTGAGGGGTGTCGACTCACGGCAAATGGGGTGAGCCGACCCGAGTGATAATAGGGCCAACGTCACCCGCGCGTGGCAAGTCCGTTACACAAGGCGGAAGTATTTCCCGCTGTGTCGCACCGGCGGCGGACCGGTTGTCCGTCGTGTGCGTTTGACTTTCGACCGACCCGTTGTTCCAGGATGGATCCGCAGGTCGGGCAGCACATTGGCCGATCAGGTGAGCGGCACCCGCCACCCGCCGTGCCGGCTCGGCCGAACCGTCGACCGGGCGCGTCGCTCGTCCCATCAGCCGGACTCGACCGGCGCGTCGGCGGCACGGTGAGCGTCCCGTTGACGGGACGATCTGCGGTCGTCGTTGGGCGGCCGTCGGGCGTGGCCCGTCGACCGCCGCTGTGCCAGACTCGATGACCGTGCAGGACTTTCCGGCGGACTTGCCGCCGAACCTCGCCGACCGCGTCCGCCGGGCGGCTCTCGACCACGGCGACCGTCCCGCGCTGCACTGGCGGGATCAGCGGGTGAGCTGGTCCGAACTGGACGCCGCCGTGACCGCCGCCGCGTACGGCCTGGCTTCCGCCGTTCCGGCCACCGAGTCGGGCGACCCACCGCCCCGGGTGGCGATCGCGCTGCCCAACACCCCCGACTTCATTCTCGGGTGGCTCGGCGCGCTGCGGGCCGGGCTGGTCGCGGTGCCGGTCAACCCGGGCTTCACCGCCCCGGAGCTGCGACATGTGCTGGCCGACTCCGGCGCGTCGCTGCTGATCGGCACCGAGCGGGTCCGTGGCCTGGTCGCCGAGGTGGCCGCCGATCTGCCGGCGCTCACCGCCGTGCACGACACCCCGCCGACCGCCGGGCAGCCCGGGCCGCATCCCCGGGCCCGCCGCGGTGGGGACGACCTCGCCGTACTGCTCTATACGTCCGGCACCGCAGGCCGTCCGAAGGGCGCGATGCTCTCCCACCGCGCGCTGCTGGCCAACCACGACCAGGTCGACGCGATCGAGCCGCCGGTGGTCGGCCCGGACGACACGGTGCTGCTGGCCCTGCCGCTGTTCCACGCGTACGGGCTCAATGCGGGGCTCGGCGCCGTCGTCCACCATGGCGCCGCCGGCGTGCTGCTCGACGAGCCGGACCCGACGGCGGGACTCGCCGAGATCGCCCGGCACCGGGTCAGCGTGCTGGTCGGCGTACCGTCGATGTTCCTGGCCTGGGCCGACGCCGACACGGTCCGCGCGGCGACCGCGTCGGTGCGGGTGGCCGTGTGCGGCGCGGCGCCCCTGGAGCCCGCGGTCTCGGCGCGCTTCACCGCGGCGACCGGCCATCCGGTGCACGTCGGCTACGGCCTCACCGAGACCGCGCCGGTGCTCACCTCCACCCTGGTCGGCGCGGTGGCCAAGGCCGGCTCGATCGGCCGGCCGCTGCCCGGCGTCGAGCTGCGCCTGGTCGGGCCGGACTCGGTGGACCTGTGGCGCGACGGCCAGGCCGTCCCGGACGACGACACGGACGAGTTGGACATCTCCGACGTCGCCCCCGGCACCGACCCGGGGCAGATCGTCGTACGCGGCCCCAACCTCTTCGACGGCTACTGGCCGGACGGCCGCGACGGTCCGGACGCCGACGGCTGGTGGGCCACCGGCGACGTCGCGTACGCCGACTCCGACGGCGACCTGCACCTGGTGGACCGAATCGGCGACCTGATCCTGGTCAACGGCTTCAACGTCTATCCGCACGAGGTCGAGTTGGTGCTCGCCGGGCACCCCGGGGTGGCCGAGTCGGCGGTACTGGGTGTGCCGCACCCGCGAACCGGCGAGACTGTGCGGGCGTACGTGGTGCCGGCGCCGGGGCGGCCGGTCAGCGGCGAGGAGTTGCTCGCACACTGCGCACGGAACCTGGCCCGGTTCAAGTGCCCGACCGCCGTCGAGTTCGTCGACGCACTGCCCCACTCGGCGATCGGCAAGGTACGAAAGACCCAGCTCCGGTCGGCGACCCCGGCCGGATCGCCCGCATCCGCCGACGACGCCCGCACGGAGGTACCCGATGGCCACTGACGCCCGGCTCGCCCTGGTCACCCGACCCGGCTGCCACCTGTGCGACGACGCCAAGGCCGCGCTCGACCGGGTGGTGGCGGTCACCGGCGACAAGTGGGTCGAGTGGGACGTCACCGGCGACGAGGAGCTGGAACGGGAGTACGGGGACCGGCTGCCGGTGGTGATGCTCGACGGCAAGGAGCACGGCTACTGGCGGGTGGAGGAGGACCGGCTGCTGCGGGACCTGACCACGCCGCAGCTCTGACGGCCTAGGGTGCTCGGATGACCCCTGCGCACCCCCACCTGGTCTGGGACTGGAACGGCACCCTGCTCAACGACCTCAGTCTGGTGGTGGCCGCCACCAACGCCGCGTTCGCCAGCGTGGGCGGGCCGACGGTCACCTCCGACGAGCACCGGACGCGCTTCCGTCGGCCGATCGCCGACTACTACGCCGAGGTGCTGGGGCAGGCCGTGGACGACGAGGCGTTCGGTCGGCTGGACCGGATCTTCCACGACGCGTACCGCGACGGGCTGACCACCTGCGAGCTGGCGGCCGACGCGCGGACCGCGATGGCCGCCTGGAACGGCAGCCAGAGCCTGCTCTCCATGTGGTTCCACGAGGAGCTGGTGCCGACGGTGCACACGTACGGGCTGACCGGCCACTTCACCCGCGTCGACGGTCTGCGGGCGACGGTCGGCGGCGACCGCAAGGCCGAGTCGCTCCGGCGGCACCTGGCTGAGCTGGATGTGGACGGCAGCGCGGTCGTACTCATCGGTGACTCCATCGACGACGCGGACGCGGCCCTCGCGGTCGGCGGTCGCGCGGTGCTCTACACCGGCGGGTTCACCGACCCGGCCCGGCTGCGCGAGTCTGGTCACCCGGTGGCCGACACCCTCACCGACGCGGTGGCCCTGGCCGCCCGGGTGGTCAGTTCCGCAGGTAGGTGAGGACGGCCAGCACCCGTCGATGCTGCTCGGTGTCCGGCGGGAGGGTGAGCTTGGTGAAGATGTTGCGGACGTGCTTCTCCACCGCGCCGTCGCTGACCACCAGGGCGCGGGCGATGGCCGTGTTCGACCGACCCTCGGCCATCAGCGCGAGCACCTCCCGCTCGCGCGGGGTCAACTCGCGCAGCGGGTCGTCGCGGCGGCGTCGGGCGAAGAGCTGGCCGACCACCTCCGGGTCGAGCACCGTGCCGCCGGCCGCCACCCGGCGCAGCGCGTCCAGGAACTCGTCGATCGCCGCCACCCGGTCCTTGAGCAGGTAGCCGATCCCGCCGCCGCCGGCGCCGCCGGTGGTGGCGAGCAGATCATCGGCGTACGACACCTCGACGTACTGGGAGAGCACGAGGATCGGCGTACGCGGCACCAGTTGGCGTGCCCGCACCGCCGCCCGCAACCCCTCGTCGGTGTGGGTCGGTGGCATCCGGACGTCGACGATCGACACGTCGGGCCGGTGCTCGACCACCGCCTCGACGAGCGCGTCGCCGTCCCCGACGGCGGCCACCACCTGGTGCCCGCTCTCGGTCAGCAGTCGTACCAGCCCCTCCCGGAGCAGGACGGCGTCGTCGGCGATCACGATGCGCATGGGTGTGGTGTCTACCACGTCGGGACCGCCATCGTGGTGGTTCACAGCGGCAGTTCGGCGCGGATCTCGGTGGGGCCGCCGTTCGGGCTGACCACGGCCAGCTCACCGCCGGCCGCCCGTACCCGGTCGGCGATACCGGCCAGCCCGTGCCCCTTGGCCAGGTGCGCGCCACCCTGCCCGTCGTCGCCCACCCGTACGTGCAGGTGGGTGCCCTGGCGGGCCACGGCGACCGTGGCCTCGGTGGCCCGACTGTGCTTGGCGATGTTGGTCAACGCCTCGGCCACCACGAAGTACGCGGTGTTCTCCACCGCCGGGTCGAGTCGGCCGTCCCGCGTGCCCAACTGCTGGTCGACCTGCAGCTCGATGGGGATGAGCCCGCGACCGGCGAGCGCGGCGAGCGCGCTGGGCAGACCCCGGTCGACCAGGATCGGTGGGGCGATGCCGCGCGACAGCGCCCGCAACTCGGCAAGCGTGTCCCGGGTCTGGGTCACCGCCTCGTCGATGGTCCGGCCGGCCTCCTCCGGGTCGGAGGCGAGCTGCATCCGGGCCCGGCTCAGGTCCATCGCGAGCCGGACCAGACGCTGCTGCGGGCCGTCGTGGATGTCACGTTCCAGCCGGCGCAGCGCGGACGCCTCGGCGGAAACCGCCGCCCGCTTCTGCTCCTCCAGCACGGTGATCCGGTCCCGCATCTCGGCCACACCGGTCAGCAGGGCCCGGGCGAAGCTGGCCTGGAGCAGCGCGCAGCCCCGCACCACGATCGGCAGGGTGATCAGGAAGAACACGCCGACCGCGGTGTTCAGCCCGATCCGGGCGGTGGTCGAGTCACCCAGGCCGAGGAGTTGCGCCAGGTCTTGATCGTCGCCGGACGGGCGGGGCAGGGCCCAGTCGTACGCCCAGTAGAGCGAGCCGGCGAGCGCGACGCCCCACCAGACGACGGTGATCACGAAGGTGGCCAGGGCCACGATCGCCCGCAGGATTCCGTGCGCCAGGTCGAGCCAGGACTGAGCGTCGCGCATCGGCAGGAAGATCCGCCGCCAAGCGCTCGCGCCCGCCTCCGGCAGCCGGTAGCGCGGTCGGATCCGGGGCTGCCGGAGTACGGCGGGCAGCCGCAGCCGCTCGATGTCGGCCAGCCCGCGTGCGGCGTACAGCGTGCCGCTGAGGATCGGCAGGCCGATCACGGTGACCATCAGGCCGAGGCCCGCCGAGAGGCCGACGATCAGGACGACGAAGCTGGCCACTCCCAGTGGCAGGCCGAGAAGCACGTACCCGGAGTCGACGAAGAGTTGGCTGGGGATGCTCCGTGCCAGCGGCTGTCGGTCGCTGGTGGCGGCAAGGGCGGTCATGGCTCAAAGGCTAGGCAGCCGCCGCCCCGCCCCCCATCCCGAAGCCTGGTCTCTCCCCGGTAGTGCTGCCCCCACCCCCCTCCCCCCGCGCTGTCCTCGCGACCCCACGCCCCCCGCCCATTCCCCGCGCCGATCTTGCAGTTGCTGTTGATGATTTGCACAGCTGCGGGCGTTATGGAACGACAGAAAGTGCAAGATCGCGGCTGTGGGGGTTGGGGCAGGGGTGGGGTGGGGTTGGGGGAGGTGGGGTGGGGTGGCGCGGGATTGGTCAGAGAAGTCGGGATTGAGCAATAATCGCGCAGGCGGTGAACGCTCAATCGATCTTGTGGAATGGAGGGGCGGGTGGGGTCGCGTGGTGGAGCGGCAAGATCGCGATTTGTGCACGTCTTCACAAGCGCCTACTCTGTAGTTCCGACGCGCCCTGCTAGCACAGCCGGCAACCACGGTCGCCAGCGGGAGTCCATAAGCGGCCGACCAGCGGAGTTGGCCGAGGATCGCACCGCACGGAGTCTCATGAGTCAGCACCGTCAGTCAGGTGCGCCCGGCCGCGCCGGTGCCGTACCGGCGCTCCCGGATCTTCCCGAGGCGACCGTCGCTCGGCTCCCGGAATACCTGCGCGCGCTGCACAACCTCGCCGACGCCGGCCACGAAACGATCTCCAGTGAGGGTCTCTCGGCGGCCGCCGGAGTCAACTCCGCGAAGCTCCGCAAGGACCTCTCCCACCTCGGCTCGTACGGCACCCGGGGCGTCGGCTACGACGTCGCGTTGCTGATCGAGCAGATCGAGTACGTGCTCGGGCTCACACAGCGTCGCGCTGTCGCCCTGGTCGGCGTGGGTAATCTCGGTCACGCTCTGGCCGGCTACGACGGGTTCGCCAGCCGGGGCTTCCGGATCGCCGCACTGTTCGACGCCGATCCCTCCCGGGTCGGCGAGGAGATCAACGGGCTGGTGGTCCGCCATGTCGACGACCTGCCCGCGGTCGCCGCCCAGGAGTCCATCGCGATCGGCGTGATCGCCACCCCCGCCCCCGCCGCCCAGCGGGTCGCCGATCAGCTGGTCGCGGTCGGCGTGACGAGCATCCTCAACTTCGCGCCCTGCGTACTCTCTGTTCCGGAGGGGGTCGACGTGCGCAAGGTCGACCTCGCCATCGAGCTGCAGATTCTGTCCTTCCACGAGCACCGTAAGGCGTCGCTGACCGCGCTGCCCGCCACCGGCGGGTCCGCTCTCACCGCCCTGCCCGGCGGTCTCGCGGCCACCGACACCCAGGAGGCGATCGGCACGTGAAACTGCTCGTCGTCGGCGCGTCCTACCGGACCGCCCCGGTCGCCACGCTGGAGCAGCTGGCCGTGCCCCCCGCCGACCTCACCCGCACCCTGGACCGCCTGGTCGCTCAGCCGTACGTGAGCGAGGCGGTGCTCGTCTCCACCTGCAACCGGGTGGAGGTGTACGCCGCCGTGTCCGGTTTCCACGGTGGGCTCGGCGACATCTGCGCCGTACTGGGCGAACAGGCCGGCAGCACCCCGGCGGCGCTCGCCAACCACCTGTACGTGCACTACGACACCGCCGCCGTGGACCACGTCTTCCGCGTCGCCACGGGGCTGGACTCCATGGTCGTGGGCGAGGCGCAGATCCTCGGCCAGTTGCGCGACGCGTACCACTGGGCCACCGGCACCGACTCGGCCGGTCGGCTGCTGCACGAGTTGATGCAGCAGGCGCTGCGCGTCGGCAAGCGGGCCCACGCCGAGACCGGCATCGACCGGGCCGGCCAGAGCGTCGTCACCGCCGCGCTGGAGTTGGCGGCCGGGTACCTCGACGGTGACCTCGCCGGCCACCCGGCCCTGGTGATCGGCGCCGGTGCGATGGGCTCGCTCGGGGTGGCCACGCTGTCCCGGCTGGGCGCCGGGCCGCTCACGGTCACCAACCGGGGCATCGACCGGGCCGTCCGGCTCGCCGAGTCGTACGGTGCGGGCGCCGCGCCGATGACCGAGCTGGCCGCCACGCTCTCCACAGTGGACATCGTAGTGGCCGCCACCGCGTCCACCGAACCGGTCCTCACCCGGACGGTCGTCGAGGCCGCCCTCGCCGAGCGCGACCCGGCCCGGGGTCCGCTGGTCCTGCTCGACCTGGCCGTTCCGCGCGACGTCGAGGAGGGCGTCGCCGACCTGGCCGGCGTCCAGGTGATCGACATCGACCGGATGGCGGCACTGCTCGCCGACGGTCCGGTCGCGGCGGACGCCGCCGCCGTCGAAGGAATCGTGACCGGCGAGGTGGAGGGCTTCCTCACCTGGCTGCGCGGCGCCGACGTGGCGCCCACCGTGGCGGCGCTGCGGGGTCGCGCCGACGACGTCGTCGCCACCGAGCTGCGTCGCCTGGCCCAGCGCCGTCCCGACCTCGGCGACGAGCTGCGCGCCGAGGTGGCCCGTACGGTGCACCGCGTGGTCCAGCGGCTGCTGCACCAGCCCACCGTCAAGGTCCGCCAGCTCGCCGCCGAGCCCGGTGGCGACCAGTACGCCGCCCTGCTGCGTGAGCTGTTCGACCTTCAGGTGCCCCAGACCTCGCCGGTCGACACCGTCCCCGACGTGCTGAGTCCCGAGATCGGTCTGCCGTCCGTGGACGGCGACCCGACGCCCGGACCGGACGCCACCGACCCCGTTCCGCCCACCGGAGGTGCGCGATGACCGCCCCCCTGCGCCTCGGCACCCGGGGCAGCACCCTGGCCCTGGCCCAGTCCGGCCACGTCGCCGAGGCGGTGACCGCCGCCACCGGCCGCCCGGTCGAGCTGGTCGAGGTGGTCACCGCCGGCGACCGCTCCAGCGCGCCGGTGCACCGGCTCGGCGTCGGAGTGTTCGTCTCCGCGCTGCGCGATGCGCTGACCGCCGGGACGATCGACTTCGCGGTGCACTCGTACAAGGACCTGCCCACGGCCGCCGCCGGCGGGCTGCACATCGCGGCGGTGCCGCCCCGGCAGGATCCGCGCGACGCGCTGATCGCCCGCGGTGGCCAGACGCTCGCCGAGCTGCCGCCCGGCGCCACCGTGGGCACCGGCGCGCTGCGCCGCATCGCCCAGTTGCACGCGCTCGGCCTGCAACTGGAGGTCACCCCGATCCGCGGCAACATCGACACCCGCCTGGCGCGGGTGCTCGGCCCCGATGCCGACCTCGACGCGGTCGTCCTGGCCCGGGCCGGCCTGGCCCGGATCGGCCGGGCCGACGTGATCACCGAGACGCTGGATCCGATGCTCATGCTGCCCGCGCCCGCCCAGGGCGCGCTGGCCGTGGAGTGCCGGGTCGACGACCAGGACCTGGTCGAGCTGCTCGGAACGCTCGACCACGCACCGTCGCACGCCGCGGTCATCGCGGAGCGCGCGCTGCTGGCCACCCTGGAGGCCGGGTGCAGCGCACCCGTCGCCGCCTACGCCGAACTCGCCGAAGGCGAGAACGGTGACGAGATCTACCTGCGCGGGGCGGTGATCAGCCCGGACGGCACTCGTGACATCCGGCTGTCCCGCACCGGAACGCCCGCCGAGGCCGCGGAGATCGGTAAGGCACTCGCCGCCGAACTCCTCGACCTCGGCGCCGACTCGATCCTCGGCCACGAAGGACACACCGGCCCGGGGACCCAGCAATTTGGGAGCACAGAATGACCCGCACCCGTAAGCCCGTCGGCCGTATCGCGTTCGTCGGGGCGGGCCCCGGCGACCCAGGTCTGCTGACCCGCCGGGCGCACGACGCCCTGGTCGACGCCGACCAGGTGATCTACGACCGGGGAGTCCCGGAGTCGCTGCTCGCCGCCGTGCGCGCCGAGGCCAGGGACGACGCCGAGTTCACTCCGGCCGAAGGCGCCCCGGGGGACGTGGCGAAGGTGCTGATCTCCGCGGCCCGGTCCGGGCTGAACGCGGTGCACCTGGTCGCCGGCGACCCGTTCGGCCACGACTCGGTGGTCAAGGAGGTGCAGGCCGTCGCCCGTACCGCCGCCCACTTCGAGGTGGTCCCCGGCGTCGGTCAGGCCGAGGGTGTGGCCACCTACGCGGGTGTTCCGCTGCCGGGTGTGCGTACCGCCGCCGACGTCGAGGACGTCAGCGCGCTGGACTTCGAGGCGCTGGCCGCCGCCGTCGGCCGGGGTTCGCTCGCGCTCGCGGTGGACGCCGGTGACCTCGCCGCCGTCCGGGACGGGCTGCTGGCCGCCGGGGTCGACGGCACCACGGGTGTCGGGGTGACCGGCGACGGCACCGGCGAGACCCAGTACACGACCACGTCGACCGTGGACAGCTTCGTGGCCGCCGCGCTCGGCTTCACCGGCCGGGTGGTGCTCACCGTCGGTGTCGGGGTGGGGCAGCGCGACAAGCTGAGCTGGTGGGAGAACCGCCCGCTGTACGGCTGGAAGGTGCTGGTTCCCCGCACCAAGGAGCAGGCCGGCGTGATGAGCGCACGGCTGCGCGCGTACGGGGCGATCCCGTGCGAGGTGCCGACCATCGCGGTCGAGCCGCCGCGCACTCCGGCGCAGATGGAGCGGGCGGTCAAGGGCCTGGTCGACGGCCGATACGCCTGGGTGATCTTCACTTCGGTGAACGCGGTCCGCGCGGTCTGGGAGAAGTTCGCCGAGCACGGCCTGGACGCCCGGCACTTCGGTGGCGTCAAGATCGCCTGTATCGGCGAGGCGACCGCTGACGCGGTGCGCGCGTTCGGTATCCAGCCGGAGCTGATCCCCGCCGGGGAGCAGTCCTCGGAGGGCCTGCTGGCCGAGTTCTCGCCGCACGACGAGATCCTCGACCCGGTCGGCCGGGTGCTGCTGCCGCGCGCCGACATCGCCACCGAGACGCTCGCCGCCGGGCTCACCGAGCGCGGCTGGGAGGTCGACGACGTGACCGCGTACCGGACGGTGCGGGCTGCGCCGCCGCCGGCCGAGATCCGGGACGCGATCAAGTCGGGCGGGTTCGACGCGGTGCTCTTCACGTCTTCCTCGACCGTGCGGAACCTCGTCGGCATCGCCGGGAAGCCGCACGCGCGCACGGTTGTTGCCGTGATTGGGCCCAAGACGGCGGAGACTGCGACGGAGTTCGGCCTTCGGGTCGACGTCCAGCCGCCGCACGCCTCGGTGCCCGACCTGGTGGAGGCGCTCGCCGCCTACGCCGTCGAGTTGCGCGAGAAGCTGGCCGCCATGCCGGCCAAGCAGCGCCGCGGCTCGAAGGTGCAGGGGCCGACCGCTCTGCGCTTCCGGTAGTCGTCGTTTCAGGAGGACCCTTCCATGTCGTACCCCGAGATTCGGCCCCGCCGTCTGCGCCGCACCCCCGCGATTCGCCGGCTGGTGTCCGAGACCCGGGTCGACCCGGCCGAGTTGGTCGTGCCGATGTTCGTCAAGGAAGGGTTGACCGAGCCGCGGGCGATCGCGTCGCTCCCGGGGGTGCTTCAGCACTCTCGGGACTCGCTGCGCAAGGCGGCGGCCGAGGCCGTTCAGGCCGGCGTCGGCGGGATCATGCTCTTCGGGGTCCCCGAGCAGCGGGACCCGACCGGGTCCGGCGGCATCGACCCGAACGGCATCCTGAACGTCGCCATCCGTGACGTGGTGGCCGAGGTCGGTGACGCCACCGTCGTGATGAGTGACCTGTGCCTGGACGAGTTCACCTCGCACGGGCACTGCGGGGTGCTCGCCCCCGACGGCGACGTCGACAACGACGCCACCCTGGCCGCCTACGCCGAGATGGCGGTGGCCCAGGCCGCCGCCGGGGTCGACGTGGTCGGGCCGTCCGGGATGATGGACGGCCAGGTCGGGGTGGTACGCCGGGCGCTCGACGCCGCCGGGCACCAGGACGTGGCGGTGCTGGCGTACGCCGTCAAGTACGCCTCGGCGTTCTTCGGCCCGTTCCGCGACGCCGTGGAGTCGGCGCTGGAGGGTGACCGGCGTAGCTACCAGCAGGACCCGGCGAACGTGCGCGAGTCGCTGCGCGAGGTGGCGCTCGACGTCGCCGAGGGCGCCGACATGGTGATGGTCAAGCCGGCGCTGCCCTACCTCGACGTGGTGTCGGCGGTCCGGGCCGCGGTGGACGTCCCGGTCGCCGCCTACCAGGTCTCCGGCGAGTACGCGATGGTCGAGGCCGCCGCCGCGAACGGCTGGATCGACCGGGAGCGGGTGATGATGGAGACCCTCACCTCGATCAAGCGGGCCGGCGCGCAGATCATCCTCACCTACTGGGCGGTCGAGGCCGCCGGTCTGCTCCGCCAGCGTTACTGAGCGGCTCCCCGGCTCCGCCCGGACCAACCGGCTCGTCGGCACCCGCGACGGTGGTCGGAAGTCGCCGGCTGGTCAGCCAGGCGAGCGCCAACAGCACGGCCGAGACCGCCAGCGCGAGCCGGGTGGCCAGCGCCAGTTCCGGCGCGAGGTCGAGCCGTCCGGCCGGGTCGAGCCGTCCGGCCGCCGTGATGCCCCCGCCTCCCAGGCTCGGGGCCAACCGGTCCGTGAGGAAGGACAGGACGGCGGCGATCAGCGCCGTGCCGGCCGCGACCGAGGTGTGTGACACCGTGGTGAGCAGGGTGGAGCCGGACGGCACGTCGTCGGGCGGAAGCGACCGGCTGGCCGCCGTCATCGTCGGCATCAGCGTGGCACCCATGCCCAGGCCGATGACCGCGCCCAGCGCGGCCAGCAATGGGTACGACGTGTCGGCGTCGAGCACCAGCACCCGGACCACCGTGCCGGCCACGGCGGTGCAGATGCCCAGCCCGACCACCCGCCGCGCCGAGACGCGATCGACGAGCCGGGTCGCGACCTGGAGCGTCAGCCCGGTGGTCAGCGCCTGCGGGATGCCGATCACCCCGGCCAGGGTGGCCGAGTCACCGCGTACCACCTGCACGTAGGCCGGGATGATCAGGAACGAGCCGAAGTATCCGGCGGCGAAGAGGGCCACCGTCGCGGCGCCCGGGGTCATCCCGGGCGCGCGCAGCACGGCCAGGCGCAGCAGTGGCTGCCGGACCCGGCCGGCCCGCACGGCGAAGGTGACCACCAGCAGGACGCCGAGCGCGATCGGCAGCAGCACTGATGCGGTGCCGATCCCGCCCCGCTCGCCGGTGACGCTGAGGCCGTACACCGCCAGCGCCAGCCCGGGGCAGAGCAGCAGCAGCCCGAGGACGTCCAGTCGGACCGGTGGTCGTCCCGCATCGGCGACCGGCAGCACCGACCGGCCGAGCACCATCGCCACCAGCCCCACCGGCAGGTTGATCCAGAAGATCCACCGCCAGGACGCGTGATCGAGCAGCAGCCCACCCAGCACCGGCCCGATGAGCGGCCCGACCAGTACCGGAAGACCGAGCAGGCTCATCATCCTTCCGCGCCGTCCCGGCGGAACCGCGGCGAGCGCGACGGCCATCCCGACCGGGTTGAGCAGTCCGCCACCCAACCCTTGGAGCACCCGGAACGCGATCAGCGACCCGACGCTCCAGGCGGCCCCGGCCAACACGGAGCCGGCGGTGAACAGCAGCAGCGCGGTCAGGTAGGTGCGGCGGGCGCCGAAGCGACCGATCGCCCAGGCCGCGGTGGGCATCACCGCGACCAGGGCGAGCGCGTAGCCGCTGGTGACCCAGCCGATCGTGGTGAGGTTGGTGTCGAGGTCGTCGACCAGCCTCGGCAGGGCCACCACGGTGACCGTGGTGTCGATCACCGCGAGCAGGCCACCCAGGGTCAGGTACCAGCCGAGCCGTCGCGCGGACGTGTCCATGTCGTCTGCTCAGGGCCGGACCCGGCGGGCGGTGCGCAGCGCCTCGGCCCACCAGGCCAGCTCGCTGAGCGTGGCGTCGGCCGCCTGCCGCAGCGGCTCGTCGTCGACCAGCCGCCCGTCGACGTCGAGTCGTTCCCAGGGCGCCCGGAGCACCACTCCGGAGCGGGTCGTGGCGGCCTGCACCTCGGCGAACACCAGCCGGAGCTGCTCCACCGCGCGGATGCCGCCGGAGCTGGCGCCGTACGACACGAAGGCCACCGGCTTGCGGGCCCACTCCCGGTAGTGCCAGTCGATGGCGTTCTTCAGGGCGGCCGGGAAGCTGTGGTTGTACTCGGGCGTCACCACCACGAATCCGTCGGCGGCGGCCAAGCGGGCACTGATGGGGCTGGTCGAGTTACCGCCCGGAGGGGTGTCGGCGAACGGTAGCGCCACCTCTGCGAGGTCGACGAGGTCCAGTTCCAGGTCCGCGCGGCGGCTCCCGTGCGCGACGAACCAGTCGGCGATCGAGCGGCCCACCCGAGGATGCCGGACGCTCCCGACGAGCACGGCGACGGTCGGTGCGGTGTCCTGTTGCGTAGTCATGCCTCGGACGCTAGGACTTGAAGTAATGATGAAGTCAATGGCGGCGGGGGAATGGCGATGGGCGCGTTGACGGTCGGCGAGGTGGCCCGCGAGAGCGGGGTCAGCGGCTCCGCCGTGCGGTTCTACGAGCGGCAGGGACTCATCACGGCTGCCCGCACCGGCGGCAACCAGCGGCGTTTCGACGCGGACGCGGCCTGTCGGATCAGGGTGGCGCGGGTGGCCCAGCGCGTCGGTCTGACCGTCAACGAGATCCGCGACCTGCTCGCGGCCCTGCCCCCCGACCCTCAGCTGGCGGACTGGCAGGGCCTGCACGATCGGCTCACCGCCGAGGCCGAGCGCCGCATCCGCGACCTGCACGCGGCGCTTGACGACATCGGCTCCGGCCGCCGTCTCTGCGACCTCTGAACCCGCCCGTTCCATAGTCCGCTGATCGTCGCCCGCGTGCCCTGATGATCAGGGCAGGTGCCCCGGCTGGTTCAACCACGGCCATCCGGATGACGGCGGCGAGCAGTTCGCCGACCCGGGCCCAAGCCCCAAGCCCCAAGCCCCAAGCCCCAAGCCCAACGCCCAGGGGCCCCCTTGACGTCCTTTGCTCTGCTTCAACGGAGGCAACACCAAGGGCCTCACACTGTCTCCTCCGTTGAAGCAGAGCAAAGGACGCGTGAGGGGTGCGGTGGGCCCTGAGCCGGCCAGCTTTCCACAGGTTTATCCACAGGGGTTGAGTGGTGGGTTTCGGCCGAGAATGGTTGTCGGATGGCTTCCGCGCTCGTTCCTCTTCCGCCACCCGGCCCGACTGCCGGGCGCTTTCCCATCACCGGCCTGGTCCGGCGGGCCCGCCGGATCAAAGGGCTGGGCCAACGTCAGATGGCCCGCTTTGCCAGGGTCTCTCCGTCGACCGTGGGCAAGGTCGAGGCCGGCAGTCTGACACCGAGTCTGGCCGTGCTCGAGCGCCTACTCGGCGCGGCCGGGCTCTATCTGGTCGTGGTGGACCAGGACGGCCGGATCATCCAACCTATGGCCGACCGGGATGACGTCCACGACGGCGCCGGACGCCGCTACCCCGCCCACCTGGATACGATCCTCGATCCCGAGCCGGGGGAGTGGTGGGGGGACATCTACGGGCTGGCACGACCACCGGAGACCTACCACCGCAGCTCGGCGGACCGCGAGGCGCGACGCCGACGTAGCCAGTGGGAGGTGCGGGTCGCGCAGCATCGGCACCTGCCACCGCCGCCGATCACCCGGGAGTACTACTGACACGCCGAACGGCCCACCCTCCGCGCGAACCCGGAGGGTGGGCCGTCAGCGCCAGCGATCAGTCGTCGTTGGTGATCGTTCCGGTGGCGAGCGGGTCGGCCAGTCGCAGGCCGGGCACGCCGGCCACCAGCAGGGTCAGCTTCTCGTCCGACTCGCGTCGCCGGTCACCCCGCACGCTGACCGGGAAGGTCACCGAGGTGTCACCGGCGGCCAACACCTTGCAGCCGGCGTACGTGTCGAAGTCCGAGCCCGCCTGCGCCGTGAGACCGACGGTCGCGGCACACAGCAGCACGGGCTGCGACAGCGGCCGCGAGACGGTGGCGGTGAACACCATCTGCCGGGTGCCCTGGTCGCCCTCGACCACCGAGGTGTCGGCGACGGTTAGCGACGCCCGCGAACGGAACCTCGCCACCTGCGGGTCGTGGTCGCTGGAACCCCGTGAGCCGTCACCGGTGAACTCCGCCGGCCAGTCGGCGTTGACGTGCGCCGCCCGCACCTGCACCAGGTCGCCGTAGAGCGCGTCGTTCACGAACAGGTGGTCGAGCGTCTGCGCCTGCCCCTCGAAGCTGTACGAGTACGCCGAGGCCGGCACGTCCGCCACCAGGTTGTCCCACAGGTTGTGCAGGCCCGCGTCGTACAGCGGGGCGAGCTGGTCCGACGGAGTGGGCTGGGCGGCGGTGGCGATGGGATCGTCCGGGCGGGGGAAGACGTTCAGGTCACCGCCGTACACGACCCGGGCGTCCTGGTCGGCCGCCTCGATCGCGGTGACGATCGCCGCTCCGTACGCCGCCTGCTCCCGCCGCTGCCCGACCCGGCTGTCCGGACCGGAGGAGTAGTGGTTGCTGAGCGCCCACAGGGTGAACCGCTCGGTCGAGCCCGGCGCCGCGGCCACGATGAACTTGCCCAGCTGGGGTGCCCGAGTGAAGACGTTGTTCCCGTCCTTGCCCGTCGACGTGTCCACGTCGGACGGCAGCACCGCGTTGAGCGCCTTGGGGTTCTGCACGTCGGCGTTGCCCGGCAGGCCGGCGGCGCGGTACTGGACGGTCGGCGTCGCGCCCAGCAGCGGGTCGCTCGCCGTCACGGCCGCCAGCGACAGCCGGTCGGTGCGGTACAGGAACGCGGCGGTGATCCCGCGGGCGTCCGCCCCGGTCCGGTCGTAGGCAGCGGCGTACGCCGGCCCGCCGGCCGCCGCCACCGCGAGCGCCAACTCCTGGATGCTGTCCGGAGCGCCGTCGGCGTTGTTGGTGTCGCCGCAGGCCAGCGCCGCCCCGGAGACCGTGCAGATGTCCTGGTCCTCGGCCTCCTGCACCAGGATCAGATCCGGTGCGTGCAGATCCTTGACGATCTGGTCGGCGAGCGACGTCAGATGCTGGCGGTAGTCCTCTTCGCTGCTCGGCACGTAGTCGAACGGCGGGCTGACACCGGTACAGCCGGCGTTGCCGGTGAAGTCGCAGCCGTCGAACGGGTCGTCGCGGTAGTCGTACAGGTTCTCCACGTTGTAGGTCGCGATCGCGACCTCCTGGGAGCGGTCGGCGGGCTTCGGCGGGTTGTTCTTCGACGGGTCGGCCCCGGCGTCGAACTCGGCCCGCTCGACCTGCACGCCGTACTTCTCGAACGAGTAGTAGACGCCGCCCACCGCGTCGGCGCGCAGCGTGTCGAAGGTGTGCGCTGGCGGGAGCAGCGCGGTGCTGTCACCGGCGGTCGCCTTCACACCCATGCTGCCGAGCAGCACACGCTGCCCGTTGCCGTCGTCGAAGCGCCGGGTCGGGTCATTGTCCAGCGGGTGCGAGTCCCGGAAGACCCGCCGGGCGTACGGGTCGGCGCGGTCCAGCAGCGGATCGTCCCGATCGACGACCCACAGCTCCGCGTCGGCGGTGGACGAGAAGACGTCGCGGCCGCTCACCGCGCCGCTGCCCGCGCGCACCCGCAGTCGGGCGCCCTCGTGCCGCTCCCACCAGCGCTGCGCCTCGGTCAACTCGACCGGAGGCGTCGCGTCGGTCACCGTGACCGCAGTGTCCACGTCCAGGCCGGTGGCGATCCGACGGACCAGCGAGGCGCCGGAGAGCTGAGTGAAGTTGTAGTACTCCGACACCCGCGCCCGCAGCACCACCTCGTCGCCGACCGTCGGCACGTAGCCGCCGACCAGCGACGTGAACGTGCCCATGAAGACGAAGATGCCGTCGGAGCTGGTCGGGTCGCCGTCGGTGTCGCCGCTGCGGCTCTGCAGGAAGAACCCGTTCTGCTCCGCCCCGGCCGACGTACGGGCCAACGTCCGCTGGGTGATCACGCCACGGACGTCGTACATCGTGCTGCTCGTGCCGTTGCCGCTCGCCGGTGCGAGCGGTGACCGGTCGGCGGCGGACTCGGCGTCGGTGGTCGGACCCTGCACCTCCCCGACGGTCAGTTCCCGGGTCACCTGCACGGCCAGCGCGCAGCTCGCGGTGCCACCGCCCGCATCGGTCGCGGTCACGGTGACGGTGTACGCCCCGGCCGTGAGGTCGGCGCTCGCGCCGACCGTGGCGCGGGCCGTGCCGCCCACCGCGTCGGCGGGGTTGAATGCGGTACGGGTGATCGAGCCGCTGGCCGGCGGCGGGCTGACAGCGGTCACCGCCAGCTCGACGATCTCATCGTCCGGGTCGGTGGCGGTGACCTCCCGGCTCGCCGCCGTTCCCGATGCGGTGACCAGTGGACCGCCGCAGGTCACCGTCGCCGGGACGTCGACCGGCCCACCGCCGTCCACGCTGTGCGAGCCGAGCCCGTCGAAGGTGTCGACCGGGAAGCCGGACCACTGGGCGGCGGGGTCGAACGCGTCCGACGGGTCGGTGTCGCCCGCGGTCACCGAGGGCAGGCGGCGCAGCGTGTTGTCCGCCGTGCTGGTGGTGCCCGTGCCCCACTCGGTGCCCGGGTCGATGCCCACCTGCCCGATCGAGTCGAGCACGGTCGTGCCCCGGCGCAGCACGATCGCGTCGTCGCCGTTGAACAGGCTCGCCCCGGTGGTCTGGTCCGCCTGGGCGAGGATGGCCGCCCCGGCCGAGGCGCTGGCGAACACGAAGGCGTCCCCGGCGGCGACCGTCCCGGTCAGCGCGATCGTGGTCGCCGTCGTGGAGCCGTTGAAGTAGAGCTGGAGCTGGTAGCCGCCAGCGGTGAGGTCGACGGGAGCGCCGGTGCCGTTGAACAGCTCGATCGCCTTGTTGTTCGACGAGCCTTCGACGTACTCGGAGATGAACAGGTCGGTAGGCGCGGCGCTGGCCGCGCCGGGGGTGACGCCGAGGGCCGTGACGGTCACTGCGGCGGTGGCGATCGCGAGCGCGGCTGTTGTGCGGCGCGGGCGCATAGGGCCTCCACGATGGGTGGACGGGGTCAACGCACGTTAAGGTGCCCCACTGTCCACCGTCCATCCCCTAGTGGACACTTTCGTGAATTCCTCAGCGTGGCGGATCGAGGCGGTGCACCAGCTCGGCGACGTCGACGCTGTATTCGCACCAGTCCCGGTCGGGCCGGTAACCCAGCTCCGCGTTGACCTTGAGCATCGCCTCGTTGGCCTGTGCGTTCCAGGTCTGTACCTCGGCCAGCTCCGGCTCGGCGGAGCGCAGCTCCAGCAGCATCCGCGCCTTGATCGCCCGGTCGATGCCGTAACCCCGGTGGTCCTGCCCGACGATCGTGTCGTACTGGTCGGCGCGGGTCGGGTGCTGCGCGGGCACCACGACCTCGGTCAGGCCGGCCACCTCATCGCTCTGCTCGTGCCGGGCCAACACGATGTACGGCTTCATACCGCGCCGGTGCAGGGTGTCCAGGCTGTCCCGCAGGCGCTCCGGGTCGTAGGAGCTGGGACGTAGCTCGCCGTCCTCGACGTCGCGCACCTCGGCCTTGGCCCGCGCGTACGACTCGATCAGGTCGTCCGGTGGGCCGCCCGGGTAGAACTCCAGGTGGTAACCCGCGCCGATCCCGCTGGCCATCTCGGTCAACTCGGCCCAGTTGACCGAGGTCAGGTCGAGCACGCTGCGCGTCTCCACGTACTCACGGGTGAAGCCGAGCGACTCGTAGAAGGCCACGGCCGGCGTGTCGCCGACCACCTCGACGCCGATCGACTGGAAGCCCTCCTGGTAGACCCGCCGCGCCGCGCGCAGAACCAGGTCACGACCGAGGCCGCCGCGTCGTACGGACGGGTGGACCAGCACCTCGAGCACACCGATGTCACCGAGCAGCAGCACGTGGACCTGGCCGAGGACGGCACCGACCTCGCCGGGAGCGCTCGGTTCGGCCTGGGCGAGCCAGGAGATCCGCCGCTCACCCGGCATCACCTCGCCGAGATACTCCCGTAGGGAGGTCTCCCGCCACGGCGGGTCCTGCGGCAGATCGGCCGCGAGCACCGCGTTCAACGTGGTCAACAGCGACGCGATCTCGGCGGACGAAGCGGTCCTGGGGTCCCACTCGCGCACCATCACCCGTCTAGCTTGCCGCTAACGGCTGCCCGGGGGAAGTGTCCGGTCCTCCAATGTGCGTGGACGATCACATCACAGGCGGCTGGCCCGTCCGTACCGGTCAGCGGTGTCGTAGACGGCCTGGGCGTACCGCCGTACGTCGTTGTACGACAGGATCGCGTTCCACCAGTCTCCCGGGATGCTGAGGTTGCGGCCACCCTTGCAGAGGTAGTTGCCGGCGGCCAGCGCCGCGTCGTCCAGGTCGTGCGGGTCCTTGATCCCATCCCCGTCGGCGTCGGCCCCGATCTCCTGCCAGGTCGTCGGGATGAACTGCATCGGCCCGATCGCCCGGTCGTAGATGCTGTCCTTGTCGAGCGCCCCGCGGTCGGTGTCGATGATCCGCATCCGGCCACCGTTGCCGTCCAGCGGCAGCCCGATGATCGGGGGTAGCGCCTTGCCGTCGGCACCCAACTGCGCGCGGTTGGCCGAGCCGTGCCCGGACTCGACCTGACCGATCGCGGCCAACGTCGTCCAGCTCAACGCGCAGCTACGGTTGGTCTGGGCGAGCATCTGCTCCGCGTACCCGTACGCGCGCATGGCGGTCGGTGGGATGCCGACCTTGGCCCCGACCTCCTGCGCCCAACCCGCGAGGGCGTCCGACGGGCGACCGCCGACCGTCGGAGCGACGGCCGGCCCGGTCGGCACGACGCCGGTGGGGAACGCGCCGGTCGGCACCGCGCCCGTCGGCACCATCCCGGTGGGCAGCGGGCCGGTCGGCCGTGGGTCGAGTGGCAGCGCCGGCGGCACGGCCACGGTCGGTGCGGCCGAGGCGTCGACGGCCACCGGCTTGGACCCGCCGATGGTCGCCGGGACGAGCAGCGCTCCCGCTGCGGCGGTCGCCGCGACCAGGGCGAGCAGGAACACCCCGGGAACGGTGAGTCGACCGCTGGGCCGGCGGGACCACTCCCGGGTCGCCCGGGCGGCGGTCACCGCGGCCTGGCGCGGCGGTGGCAGACGGACGGCGTGCGCGAAGGGCACGCGCCGCCGCCGACCGGGCGTGACCGCCGGTACGACGGCGACGCCGTCCACCTTGGTAGCCGTCAGGTCGGTGGCGCCCGCCGCGACTGTCCCGTCGTCGGTCGTGGCGGTACCGGCCTTACCGTCGCCCGTCTTCGCCTTCGCCTTCGCCGGATCGACGGCCGTGGTGTCGGCCTTTGTCGTGTCGTCGCCGTCGGTGTTGTCGCGCGCCGGGTTGTCGGCGCCTCCCTCGGCCCGGTCCGCGGTGGCGGTGGCCGTACCGGCGGTGTCCGCAGCGGCGGTGTCCGCGTCGGCGGCATCGGCGGTGGGGGCCACCTTCGCGGCAATGTCGTCGGCGGCGTCCTCGCCCCGGTCGGCGGCGGGGGCGTCGACTGTCGAGGCAGGAGCAGCGTCGGCCGAGGCCGGGGATTCGCTCTTCGCGTCGGTCGTGCCGCTGTTCAACCAGGGACGGCGCGGGCGAGGCACGGCCGCAGGCGCCGGATCCGGCGCGGCGCCCGACTCCGCCAGGGGCCCGTCCAGCGGCGCGGCCGGTCGAAGCGGTTGCACACGCGTCTTGTCCTCGCCGTCCACCACCCGTCGAGTATCACTCATGTCCCGACGGGCGTCAGGTCGACGTACCCTTGGTCGCATGCCCCGGTACGAGTTCCGATGCCGCGCCTGCGGCGACACCTTCGAGGTCAACCGTCCGATGGCGGAGGCCGGAGCGCCGGCCACCTGCCCGCAGGGTCATGCCGACACGGTCAAGTTGCTCTCGGCGGTGTCGGTCACCGGTCGCGGCACCGGCGCCGCGCCGGCGGGCGGTGGTGGCGGCTGCTGCGGTGGCGCCTGCGGCTGCTGACCCGGCGGTTTCGGCGGCAGACTCGTGAACCGCCCTTGCCGGGACCGGGTTCGAGTGGCACCTTGAGGCGGCACGTGCCCGGCCGTTCTCACGATGCGTGACCGCTCGGACTCAGGCAGCATGAACCCGACGTCACGGGCGGAGGTTCCACGCATGTCGCCACGGATCCAGCTCCCGAGCGGTTGGGTGACCTTCGTGTTCACCGACATCGAGGGCTCGACCCGGCTGGCCCAGTTGCTCGGCGCGGACTACCGCCCGGTGCTCGCCGAGCATCGACGGTTGCTGCGGCGCACTCTGGCTGCCACCGGTGGTGCCGAACTGTTGACCGAGGGCGACTCGTTCTTTCTCGCCTTCGACGACGCGGCGGCGGCCTTGACGGCCTGCCTGACCGCCCAGCGGGCCCTGGCCAGCCACGAATGGCCGACCGAGGAGGCCGCGCCCCGGGTACGGATGGGCCTGCACACCGGCTACGCCGAGCCCCGCGACGGGGAGTACGCCAGCCCCGAGGTGCACCGGGCCGCCCGGGTGGCCGCGGCGGCGCACGGCGGCCAGGTGCTCTGCTCGGCGTCCACGGCCCGCCGGGCCGATCCGCTGCCACCGGGCGCCACGCTGCTGGACCTGGGCCTGCACCGGCTGCGTGGCTTCGACGACCGGGAGCGGCTGTTCCAACTGGTCGCGCCCGGGCTGGAACGGCAGTTCCCCCGCCCGCGTACCGCCGAGGCCGTGGCGCACAACCTGCCGACCCAGGTGACGTCGTTCGTCGGGCGGCAGGTCGAGCGCGCCGAGCTGAGCGCGCTGGTGGAGCGGCACCGATTGGTCACGGTGCTGGGCGCGGGCGGCGCGGGGAAGACCCGACTCGCCGTGGAGCTGGCCGGTGGCGTGGTCGAGGCGTACCCCGATGGGGTCTGGTTCGTCGACATCGCCGCGGTGACCGACCCGGGGTTGGTGGCGTTCGCGATCGCCGCGGTGCTCGGGCTGCGGCCCGAGCCGGGCCGCCCGATGCTGGACACGCTCGTCGAGTACGCGGCGGCCCGCCGGATGCTTGTCGTGCTCGACACCTGCGACACACAACCGGCCGCGTGCGGCGAGGTCATCTCGCGGCTGCTCTCCGGTGGGGGCGGCGTGCGGGTGCTGGCGACCACCCGCGAGTCGTTCAGTCTGCCCGGTGAGGTGGTGTGGCGGATCCCGCCGCTCTCGGTCGACAAACGTGCCGACGGCGCGGAGAGCGATGCGGTCGCGCTGCTGCTGGACCGTACCGCTGCGGCCCGTGGCGGCCGGCAGCCGGAGCCGGCCGAGTCGGCCGATCTTCGCCGGGTGGTGCAGCGGTTGGACGGGCTGCCGCTCGCCATCGAGCTGGCGGCCGCCCGGCTGCGGGTGCTCTCCGTCGGTCAGCTCGCCGAGCGGCTGGACGACGTCCTCGGCACCCTAGACGCCGGCCGGGAGGACCCGGAGCCGCCGCCGGTGGAGCGGGGCTGGTCCGGCAACCAACAGGACACCGTGGACCTGGTGGCCGCGGCGATCGGTACGCCGCCGCCCACCGCGGCGAGCCGGGCCGTGCAGCGGTCAGCCACCGAACGGCACCTGACCATGCAGGCCACCGTCACCTGGTCGTACCGGACGTTGGGGCCGCGGGCCGCGCGGCTGTTGCGCTGGATGGCCGTCTTCGCCGGGCCGGTGGACCTGCCGACGGTGGAGTGGCTGCTCGGCGACGACCCGCTGGATCCGCTGTCGGTGCTGGTGGACAAGTCGATGGTGTTGGCCGAGCCGCGGGCCGCCGGCAGTTCGTACCGGATGCTCGACCCGATCCGGGCGTACGCGGCGCGGCGGCTGGCCGAGGCGGGTGAGGAGCAGGCCGCCCGCGACCGGCACGTGGCCTGGTCGGCGCACGCTCTGGATCGGGCCCACCTCGGCCCGGACGGGCGGCCCGTGACGCTCTCCCTCTACACCCTCGATCCGCTGGCCGACGAGCTGCGGGCCGCGCTGCGCTGGTGTGCCACCGGTGGCAGCGCCCGCGCCGGTCTGCGCCTGACGGGCGGGCTGGACCAGTGGTGGCGCGAGCGCGGGCTGGCGCGGGAGGGTCGACTCTGGCTGTTCCGGCTGTACGGACGGATCGCCGAGACGGGTGAGCGGATCCCGGACGCGGAGCTGGCGGCGGCATACCACATGCACTCGCTGCACGCCGGCGCCGACGGGGAGTTCGCGGAGGAGTTGCGCTACTCGCAGCGGGCGGAGGCCGCCGCCCGGCAGGCCGGTGACGCCGGTCTGCTCGCCCGGGTGCTCGCCGGCCGGGCTGCACCGCTCGTGGACATGGGCCAGTTCTTTGAGGCCGAGCGGGTCTGCCGGGAGGTCATCGACTGGGCGCACGGGCAGGACGTGGTGGGCGAGGCGCTGTTCGCGGTGTTCAGCCTGGCCGAGCTGCTCTGGCGGCGGGGCGCTCTGGCGGAGGCGGCGGACCTGCTGGGCGCGGCGCGTCCGGTCGAGGCCGCCCGCCCGGTCGAGCGCGGCCGTCGTTCGGTGGACATGCTGCTCGGGATGGTCGCGCTGGCCCGCGGCGACGTGATCGCCGCGCACGAGCACCTGTTGGTGGCGCTGCGCTCGCGGATGGGGCACGGCTACCACGGCCGGGCCTGCGACACTCTGCACGCGATCGCCGTTCGGTGCGCGCTGGGCGGGGACCCGACGACCGCCGCGCGGCTGTTCGGCGCGGCGCAGGCCACCCGGGCGAGCATGCGGGCGACGCCGGGAATCTACGGCGGCTACTGGGCCGACCAGCAGGCGGAGCTGCGGGCGATGATGGGCGACGTCGCGTTCGACGACGCGTACTCGGAGGGCGCCGAGTTGAGCCTGGACGAGGCGGTAGCGCTCGCCCTCGACGTGGAACACCCGGACCTCGCGGTGGACTCGACCCGCTTCAGCACCGACCTCTCCCACCCCGCCCCACCCCAACACCCCGCCACAAAAACCGAACACGCCTAACCGCCCACCCCCACCCCCACCGCCCCCCGTGAACCTTGTTGATCAAGAGGTTCGCGTCAAAAATCGTGCCTCCGCTGACGCAAACCTCTTGATCACCGGGCGAGGGGTGGGGGTGGGGGTGGGGTTAGGGGCGGGTGCGGGCGTTGGATTCGGCTTGGGCCTTCATCTGGGCGGCTCGGTCGATGTCGGACTGTTGGACTGCGGCTACCGAGCCGAAGATGTGGACCGCCTGGTAGTAGGTCCAGGCCAGGCTGTAGCAGGCCGGGCGGACGACCGTGTTGTACGTGGCGCAGACCCGCTTGAGGTCGGCGTAGAAGGCGCTGTCGAGGCGGGCCTTGTTGGCGGAGAACTGGCCGACCGCCTTGTAGTTGCGGTAGCCGAAGTCGTGCCGGTAGCAGCCCAGGTTGAAGGTGAAGCCGAGCGGGTTGTCCGGGCTGGACGAGCAGTAGTCGGTGGACCAGACGAAGTTGTACTCGGCCCAGGGGGCCCGGTTGAGGCGGGCGCTGTTCCAGGAGTTGTGGCTGGACGCGCTGGTCTGGGTCCAGCTCGACAGCACGGACAGCTTCTCGGCGGGGGTGACGGCGGCGGCGGGGGAGGCGATGGCGAGGGTGGCGAGCAGCGCGAGCGCGCCCGAGGTGAACAGGGTGGTGAGACGTCGGGGCACGGTTTACCTCCGCGGGGTGGGCGGTGGGACGGAAGTTACCGGCTGGTCACCGGATGTCGACAAGTTTCGATCAATTGATCAGCCTGCCGGTATGCGCCGCGCCAACTATCGGTGACATGCGTTGAAACAGACGAATGCCCCGGACGCGGGTGCGTCCGGGGCAGTCATCGGACCTGGTCAGCGCAGCAGGAACGCCGGCGGGCTGACGTGGCTCTCGTTGGCCGTCCGGTCGAGCGCGGTCACCAGGTAGGTGTAGCGCCGGCCCGGCTCGGCCGACGGGTCCACCCAGGACTGGACGCCGCCCGGGGTGGCCCGGACGGTGTCGACCAGTCCGGTGGCGTCGGTGGTGGCGCACTGCCCGGGCAGCGTTGTTCCGTCGAACCGGTAGATCGCGTACGAGGTGGCCGTGCCCAGGGGGCCCTTGCCGTCGGCCGGCTGACGCCAGGTCAGCCGTACCCCGTCGGTGTCCCGCGCGACCCGGGTGACCACCGGCGGCAGCAGCGGCTTCGCCGGCAGGTGTGGCATGGCCGGCACGAGGGCCGGGCGCGAGTAGTGCTCGGCCGCGTAGATGTCGGTGGCGTCGAGCCGGTTGGCCCGTACCTGGACGGCGGAGAAGTGCACGTTGCCCTGCACCTCCGGGTACGACCGGTTGAGCGTCAGGTGGTCGGACAGCTCACGCGGGTTCTGCCAGTACGGCCCGTACGCGGGGTCGCCGCTCTTGTAGTCGGCCTGGCCGATGTAGAGCTGCACCCGGGTTCCGCGTACCGTCTCGGCCCACCACGGCACGAGTCGCGCGTAGTCGGCCGCCGGGTACTGACCGATGTACCAGTAGAGCTGCGGCACGACGTAGTCGATCCACTCCTGCTTGATCCACTTGCGGGTGTCAGCCGAGATGATGTCGTACGACTGGCTGCCGGTGGTGTCCGAGCCGAGCGGGTCGGCGCTGGCGTTACGCCAGATGCCGAACGGGCTGACCCCGAACTTCACCCACGGCTTGGCCGCTTTGATCTTGCCGTTCATCTCCTGGATCAGCAGGTTGATGTTGTCCCGCCGCCAGTCGGCCCGGTCGGTGAAGCCCCGGTTGTACGCCGCGAACGTGGCATCGTCGGGCACCTGCCAGGTGCCGCTGGGGTAGGGGTAGAAGTAGTCGTCGAAGTGGACACCGTCGATGTCGTACCGCTGGACCGCGTCCATCATCGCGGTCTGGACGAACTCGCGGACCTCGGGGATCCCGGGGTTGTAGTAGAGCCGGCTGCCGGCCACGCCGGCCGGCGGATAGGCGAAGGTCCAGTCGGGGTGCTGCCGGGCCGGGTGGCCGGGCGCGAGCTGGCCGAGGTCGGCGCCGGCGCCGCCGGGCGCCGGCATGGAGGCCCGGTACGGGTTGAACCAGGCGTGGAATTCCAGGTTGCGCTTGTGCGACTCCTCGACGAGGAAGGCCAGCGGGTCCCAGCCGGGGTCCTGGCCGCGCACCCCGGTCAGGTACTCCGACCACGGCTCGTACGGCGAGGGCCAGAGCGCGTCGGCGGTGGGCCGGACCTGTACGACCACAGCGTTGTGGTGCAGTCGTTCGGCGAGGTCCAGCAGGCCGCGGTATTCGGCCTGCTGGGCGGCGATCCGGTCCGGGCTGGTCTGGGAGGCCTTGCTGGGCCAGTCGATGTTGACCACCGACGAGATCCACATGGCCCGGAACTGGCGCTTGGGGGTGGCCGGGTTGGTGACACAGGCGGCGGCGGTGGGGGTGGTGGCGCTCGCCGGGGTCGCGGCGGCGAGTGAGCCGAGCAGGATCGCGGTCAGGCCGGCGGCGGTGAGGCGGAGTGCTTTCATGCGGTATGTCCCTTCGCTGGGGCTCCCGGTGCAGTCTGCGAGCGACAAGATTCGCCGCTGCCTATCTGTGTACAGAAGGAAATTTTCACAATCGTGTCGCCGCCGCAAGTGTTCGTGGTTGACCATTCGTCCCGCTGGGTAGCAACGCCGGTCACTGGCCGCCACGGTGGTGGTCGCACGGTGTGAAGGGGTGAGCGCATGTCCGTGCTGCGAACCAAACCGATCAAGGACGTCATAGCCCAGGGCGAGGCCGACGGCAGCGACGGCAAGCTCGGGCTGAAGAGGCGACTCGGCGCCCTCGACCTCACCGGCTTCGGCATCGGCATCGTGATCGGCACCGGGATCTTCACGCTCACCGGCATCGAGGCCCGCGACAGCGCCGGCCCGGGCGTGGTGATCTCCTTCGGCATCGCCGGCGTGGTGGCCCTGCTCGCCGCCCTCTGCTACGCCGAGCTGGCCTCCAGCGTGCCGACCGCCGGCAGCGCCTACACCTACGCGTACGCGACGATGGGCGAGATCGTCGCCTGGATCATCGGCTGGGACCTGCTCCTGGAGTTCGCGCTCGGCGCGGCGGTGGTGGCGCGTGGCTGGTCCGGCTACCTGGCCGAACTGCTCGACCTGCCGACCCGGTGGTTCGGCGAGGAGGGCAGCGTCGTCAACGTGGGCGCGATCGCCATCGTGCTGATCCTCGGCATCGTCGCGATCGTCGGCATCCGGGAATCCGCCCGGATCACCAACCTGCTGGTGCTGGTCAAGGTGGCGATCTGCGTCTTCGTGGTGGTCGCCGGCCTGTTCTTCGTCAAGGCCGCCAACCTCACCCCGTTCATCCCGCCGGCCGAGCCCGCCGGCAGTGGCGACGACGGCATCAAGCAGCCGGTGACGCAGGCGCTGTTCGGTCTGGAGCCGTCGGTCTTCGGCTTCGTCGGGGTGCTCAGCGCCGCCGCGGTGGTCTTCTTCGCGTACACCGGCTTCGAGGCCGTCGCGAACCTGGGCGAGGAGACCCGCAAGCCCAAGCGGGACCTCACCCTGGGCCTGCTCGGTACGCTGCTGATCTCCACCGTGCTCTACATCGGCGTCTCGCTGGTGGTCGTCGGCATGGTGCCGTACACCGAGATCGACCGGGGCGCTCCGATCGCGTCGGCGTTCGAGTCGGTGGGCGCCGGCTGGGCGGCGACGCTCGTCTCCATTGCGGCGGTCGCCGGTCTGACCAGCGTCATCCTGGTCGACCTGGTGGCGATGGGCCGGATCGGCTTCGCCATCGCCCGGGACGGGCTCATCCCGCCCTCGATCGCGGCCGTGCACCCGCGCTGGGGCACCCCGTACCGGATCTCGGCGATCATGACGGTGGCGGTCGCGCTGCTGGCCGGTTTCCTGCCGCTCTCCGCCCTGGCCGACCTGGTCAGCATCGGCGCGCTCTGCGCGTTCGTCTTGGTCTCGCTCGCCGTGCCGATCCTGCGCCGCAAGCGTCCGGACCTGGACCGGCCGTTCCGGGTGCCGTTCTCGCCGGTGCTGCCGATCGTCTCGGCGGTCGCCTGCCTCTACCTGATGCTCAACCTGTCCGTGGAGACCTGGCTGCGGTTCCTGGCCTGGATGCTGCTCGGCGCGGTGATCTACTTCGGCTACGGCTACCGCCGCAACCGCCTCGCCCGCCACGAACCGGCCGTCGCTCCGGAGCAGCGCGAGCCGAGCGCCTGACCGGCCGTCGCGCCGGAGCAGCGCGAGCCGAGCGTCTGACCGATGTGCGTGCGGAGGGGTCGAGCACCCCTCCGCACGACCGACTCAGGGACGGTGTTGCGGCGTACCGGTCGGACCCTTGACGACCGGCTTGCCGTCGACCCAGGTCACCTCGTCGAGCCACACCTGCCGGCCCGGGTCGGTGCTGCCCTCCTGGCCGGGCGGCCAGGCGTGGTAGACGAGCCAGGTACGGCCGTCCTTGACCACCATCGAGGCGTGACCCGGGCCCGAGGCGGCGTCGCTGCTCTTCAGGATCGGGTTCTCGGCGGCCTTCACGCACGGGCCGGTGGGGCTCTCGCAGACCGCGTAGCCC
The DNA here is from genome assembly GCF_044454415.1 of Micromonospora sp. NPDC051543. NCBI lineage: Bacteria > Bacillati > Actinomycetota > Actinomycetes > Micromonosporales > Micromonosporaceae > Micromonospora > Micromonospora sp. NPDC051543. The sequence goes on along the minus strand of NZ_JBITDT010000004.1, from coordinate 69,748 downwards.
TCGGCGTACTCGGCGCGGTCGTAGGCGTTGGCGGCGAAGAACAGGTACAGCCGGCCGTCCTGGCGGTGGAGGAACGGCCCCTCGATCAGGGTGCCCTCCCACGGTTCGGTCTGCTTGAGCAGCCTGGTCGGCTCACCGACGAGGGTCAGACCGTCCTCGGCGAAGCGCTGCGACCACAACCAGGTGTCCACCCCGATCGCGTTGCCGTCGTTCTTCCAGAGCAGCCAGAGGGTGCCGTCGGTGTCCCGGAACGGGCTCGCGTCGATCGCCCCGCCCAGCTCCGCCTGGCAGATCAGCGGGCCGGACGCGTCGTCGGAGTACGGGCCCTGCGGTGCGCTGGCCACCGCCCGCCCGACGCACTGCCGGCCGGACTCCCGACCGGCGACGGTGTAGTAGAGCAGGAACCTCTCCGGTGCCAGTTGGATGACCTCCGGCGCCCACGTCTTGCCGGGGTCCGCCCAGTCCGGCAGTGTCGGCAGCGCGTCCCCGGCCTCGGTCCACTCGACCAGGTCCGGCGAAGTGCGCACCGGAACGTTGCGGCCCTGCGCGTTGGTCGAGAACAGGTACCAGGTGTCACCGACCTGGATCACCTGCGGGTCCGGGGCGTCGGTGCTGATGACGGGGTTGGTGAACATGCGACTCCCGTTGCTCGTGTCGGTGGCCTTGTCGCCGTTGGAGCAGCCCGTGACGAGCAGCGCGGCGGCGAGGGTGATCGCCGCCGCGCCGGATCGCCGGGCGGTTGCCCGGGTCATCCCTTCAGGCCGCTGCGGGAGACGCCCTGGATGATGTGCCGCTGCGCGAGCACGAACAGGATCAGCACCGGCAGGCTCGCCAGCACCGCACCCGCCATGATCACCGGGTAGTCCGTGACGTACGAGCCCTGGAGCAGCCCGAGGCCCGGCGGCAGGGTCAGCTTCTCCGGGCTGAACAGCACGAAGATGGGCCACAGGAAGTCGTTCCAGTTGGTCAGGAACGACAGCACGGCAAGGGTGGCCAGCGCCGGCTTCGACAGTGGCAGCACCACCTTGTAGAAGATCTGCCACTGGTTGGCGCCGTCGAGGATGGCCGCCTCCTCCAACTCGTTCGGCAGCGAGAGGAAGAACTGCCGCAGGAAGAAGACCCCGAACGCGCTGGCCGCGCCGGGCACCACGATCACGGCGAGCGTGTCGATCCAGTTGAGCTGGTCGACGATCAGGAAGTTCGGGATGATCAACGAGGTCGGCGGGATGAACAGCGTCCCGACGATCAGCGCGAAGCTCACCCCGCGCCCGGCGAACTTCAGCCGGGCCAGGGCGTACGCGGCCATCGAGGCGGTCACCAGCACCAGCAGCGAGTGCAGCGTGGCGGCCACCATGCTGTTGAGGAACCAGCGCAGCACCGGATTCGCCGAGTTGGTGAGGATCTGCTCGTAGCCGTAGCCGGAGAGCGGGTTCGGCAGCCAGCTCGGCGGGATCTGCTGGGCGGCGGTGTAGGTCTTCAACGAGGTGATGACCATCCAGGCCAGCGGAACCAGGAAGATCAGGGCCAGCGCGACCAGGGTGGCGTAGAGCGCGACCCGGCCGGTGGCGGCACCGCGGTTGGTCCGCGTGGGCGTCGTCATGGGGGTCCCCTCAGTCTTCCCGGTAGCGGAAGAGGCGGAAGTTGGCGATGCTCACGACCGCCAGCATCAGGGCGAACACGATGCTCATCGCGGCGGCCCGGCCGGCGTTGTTGTTGCGCAGGCCCTCCTCGACGATGAACCACACCACCGTGCGGGTCTCCGTGCCGGGCGTCCCCTGGGTGATCAGGAAGGACTGGCCGAACATGTTCGCCGAGGCGAGCACGGTCGTCGTGATCACGAAGAGCAGGACGGGACGCAGGCCGGGCAGGGTGACGTTGCGGAACCGCTGCCAGGCGGTCGCGCCGTCCACCCGGGCCGCCTCGTACAGCTCCGGCGAGATGTCCTGGAGACCGGCCAGGTAGATCACCGCGTTGAAGCCGGAGGTCCACCAGACCGTGACCCCGACCAGGGAGATCCACGCCCAGGGCAGGTTCGTCACCCAGGGGGTGTCCGACGGCAACCCGACCACGCCCAGGAGCCGGTTGACCAGGCCCAGGTTGGCGTCGAGCAGGAACCGCCAGAGCAGGCCGATGACCGCCACGCCCAGCACGTACGGGGCGAAGTAGATCGCCCGGAAGAAGGTCCGGCCCGGGAAGGAGCGGTTCAACAGCAGAGCCAACCCCAGGGGTACGACCACCAGCAGCGGAACCGACAGCACCGTGAAGATCGCGGTGGCCCGTACGCTCTGCCACCAGTCGCCGTAGACGGCGGAGTCGCTGGAGAAGAGCTGCTGGTAGTTGTCCAGCCCGACGAACGGCCGGTTCGGGAGCTGGAAGTCCCACTGGTGCACGCTCAGCCAGAGGCCCAGGACGATCGGCAGCAGGCCGAAGACCCCGAACAGGACCAGGTACGGGGCGAGGAACAGGTATGGCGTCGCCCGTCCGGTCCGGCGCACGGAGGCGGCCCGGCGGGCTGCTTTGGCCGCCGGGGGCGGCGCGTCACCGCGCGCCGCCCCGACCTCGATCACGTCCGCCACGGGTGATCAGCTCCCGTACTTCTTGCGGTTGTCCTCAAGCTGCTTGTTGGCCTTCGCCACGCCGTCGTCGAGAGCCTGCTTGGGCGACTTCTTGCCCAGCGCGGCCTCGTTGAAGGAGTTGTAGAAGGTCGTCATGACCTCGCCCAGGCCCGGGGCGGCCGGCGGGAAGGCCGCGTACTCCAGCTCGGGGGCGAGCGACGAGATCTCCGGCAGCGCCTTGAACTCGGCGCCCTCGCGGACCTCCTTGCGGGCCGGGATCTGCCCGCCCTTGGCCCAGTCCAGCGAGTGCTGGCTCAGCCAGTTGATGAAGACCTTCGACCCGGAGACCTTGTTGGCGTCGTTGGCCCGCTGCTTCACGATGGTGAAGTTGTGCGAGTTGGCCCAGGCCGCCGGCTTGCTGCCGATCTGCGGGAGCGGCGCGACGCCCCACTGCACCTCGGGGCTCTTCTTGAGGTCGTTGATCTGCCAGATGCCGTTCCAGGTGAAGGCGTTCTTGCCGCTCTTGAACGCCAGGTAGTCGGCGTCCTGGCCGACGTTGGCCGGCGAGTAACCCTGCTTGATCATGTCGACCAGCCAGGTGCACGCCTCGACCGCCGGGTCGGAGTTGAACGTCGCCTTGCTCACCTCGGCGTCGAAGAGCGTGGCGCCCCACTGGTTGAGCACGGAGTAGAAGGTCATGCCGCCGGTGAACTGGAACGGGCTGACCCAGAAGCCCTGCACACCGGCCTTCTTCAGCTCGACCAGGGCCGCCGTGTACTCGTCCTTCGTCGTCGGCGGCTTGTTCGGGTCGAGGCCGGCCTTCTGCATGACGGCCTTGTTGTAGTAGAAGCCCAGCGGGTGCATGTCCAGCGGGATGCCGTACCGCTTGTTGTTGTAGATCCCGCCCTTCCACACGGTCGGGGCGAAGTCTCCCTCGGAGAGCTCCAGGTTCTTGGCCACGTCGTCCAGCTCGGTGATCACGCCACGGGCGGCGAAGGTGGCGAGCTGGTCCATGTGCATGACCGCGATGTCCGGGCCGTTGCCGGTGGAGGCCGCGCCGGGGAGCTTGTTGTAGTAGTCCTCCCACTGGTACGTGGCCACCGACACCGCGATGTTCTTGTGCTCGGTGTTGAACTGGTTGACCAGCGCCTTGAAGATGTCGCCGTCGCCGCCGGTGAACCCGTTCCACAGCTTCAGGTCGACCTTGGGGCCGGTGTACTCCTTGCCGCCGTTGCCGGCGGCCGGGCCGGAGGCGTTGTCGCCTCCACCGCAGCCGGCGAGGGTCAGCGAGGCCGCCGCGCCGATTCCGAGACCGAGGCCGAGCAGGCGTCGCCGGCTCATGTCGTTCTGGATCATGCTTTATCTCTCCTTGCAGGGGGACGGTATGAATTGTGCCTGCTCGAACCCGGTACGCCTCAGGCGTGGGCCGGCCCGAAGCGCAGCACGCTCCAGGAGACGGCGGGCAGGCGCACGGTGCACCGGCCGCCGTCGGGGGTGGGGGTGGGCATGTCCCGCGGCGTCACCCGGTCGGGCTCGGCCTCGGTGTTCGTCGCCGACGGGTCGGACCCGGCAGCGATGCTCTGGAAGGAATAGCCGGACAGTCCCGGCAGGCCGCGCAGATCGATCTCCAGTGCGAGGTCCGTCGTGTCACGGTTGACCGCGAAGACGGTCAGCTCGCCGGTCTCCTCGTCGTGCACGGCGACCGTGTCCAGCACGGGCACGTCCCCGTACTTGTTCGTGTCGTAGCTCGGCGAGACCGGCTCGGTCCGCAGCACGGTGCCCCGCGCGTGCCGGGCGGTCAGCGCGAACGGGTGGAAGATGCTCTGTCGCCAGGCCGGGCCGCCGTTGCGGGTACGGATCGGCGCGATCACGTTGGCGAGTTGGGCCTGGGCGGCCACGCCGACCCGGTCGGCGTGCCGGAGCAGGGTGATCAGCAGGTCGCCGACCACCACGGCGTCCACCGCCGTGAAGTCGTCCTCGATCAGCGCGGGCGCCTCGACCCAGCCACGCCGGTCCAGGTCGGCCTGGAGCCGGGACTCGTACCAGACGTTCCACTCGTCGAACGAGATCTTGAGCTTGCGGCGGTGCCGCTGCCGGGCTGCCACGTGGTCGGCGGTCGCCACGACCTCGGTGATGAAGTTGTCCATGTCGACGGCCGAGGCCAGGATGCTCGCCTGGTCGCCGTCGGACGGGTCGTAGTAGGTGTGTGCCGAGATGTAGTCGACGTGCTCGTAGGTGTGCTCCAGCACGGTCGCCTCCCACGCGGCGAACGTGGGCATCCGCCGGTTGGAGCTGCCGCAGGCGACCAGGCTGACCGACGGGTCGATCATCTTCATGGCGCGGGCGGCCTCGGCGGCGACCCGGCCGTACTCGTCGGCGGTCTTGTGGCCGACCTGCCAGGGGCCGTCCATCTCGTTGCCGAGGCACCAGAGCCGTACGCCGAAGGGATCCTCCGCGCCGTTCTTGCGCCGCAGGTCCGAGAGCGCGGTGCCGCCCGGGTGGTTGGCGTACTCCAGCAGGTCGAGTGCCTCCTGCACGCCCCGGGTGCCGAGGTTGACGGCCATCATCGGCTCGACGCCGGCCTCGTCGGCCCAGGTCATGAACTCGTGCAGGCCGAACGCGTTGGTCTCGATCGTCTTCCACGCCAGGTCGAGCCGGCGGGGCCGGTCGCCGACCGGACCGACGCCGTCCTCCCAGCGGTAGCCGGAGACGAAGTTGCCGCCGGGGTAGCGGACCACCGACACGCCCATCTCGCGGGTCAGGTCCAGCACGTCCCGCCGCAGGCCCCGGGCGTCGGCGTTCGGGTGGCCGGGCTCGTAGATGCCGCCGTAGACGCACCGCCCCATGTGCTCGACGAACGAGCCGAAGAGACGTCGGTCGGCCGGGCCGATCGCAAAGGCCGGATCGATCGTCAACTGCGCGGTCCGCAAGGGATGCCACCTTTCCTGGGGTGCCGGAACCGGGTGACCGCAGTCACCGCCCACCCGGCGTCCCCCGTTTCTACAACGTTGTAGGCAACGTTGTAAAGAGCTGGTGACGAGGTATGGTGCGCTGGGTTACATCGGGGAGGTTGCGGGGTGCGACACAGGCTCAAGGACGTGGCCGAGCGGGCCGGCGTCTCGGTGAAGACCGTCTCCAACGTGGTGAACGGCTACGTGCACGTGCGTCCGGACACCCGGGCCCGTGTCGAGGAGGCCATCGCCGAGCTGAACTACCGGCCCAACCTCTCCGCCCGCCACCTGCGCAAGGGGCGGACCGGGGTGATCGCCCTGGCGGTGCCGGAACTGGACATCCCGTACTTCGCCGAACTCGCCCGGCACGTCGTCACCGCCGCCGCCGAGTACGGCTGGACCGTGCTGATCGACCAGACCGGCGGCCGGCGTGAGCAGGAGCGGGTCGTCGCCTCCGGCATCACCGACCACCTGATCGACGGGCTCATCTTCAGCCCGCTGGCGCTGACGGCGGAGGATCTGGCCAGCCTCGACGGCACCCCGATGGTGCTCCTCGGCGAGCGCGTCGACCACGGCCCCGCCGATCGCGTGGTGATCGACAACGTCACCGCCGCCCGGGAGATCACCGACCACCTGATCCGGCTCGGCCGCCGCCGGATCGCGGCGATCGGCGCGCAGCGCACCGACGAGGGCGCCAGCGCCCGCCTCCGCCTGGCCGGCTACACCGAGGCGCTGCGCGCCGCCGGCCTGGCCTACGACGAAACCCTCGTGGCGTCCGCGACGGCCTGGCACCGCGCCGACGGCGCGGCCGCGATGCGCGGCCTGCTCACCACGGGAGTACGCCCCGACGCCGTGTTCTGCTTCAACGACACTCTCGCCCTTGGCGCGCTGCGCGCCCTGCACGAGGCGGGCCTGCGCGTGCCCGAGGACGTGGCGGTGGTCGGCTTCGACGACATCGAGGACGGGCGTTTCTCGGTCCCCACGCTGAGCACCGTCGCTCCCGACAAGGAGCAGATCGCCCGGCTGGCCGTCGAACTCCTCGCCAATCGCCTCGACGGTGACCGCGCCGCCCCCGCCCGCGCGCTCAAGGCCCCGTACCAGCTGGAACTGCGCGAATCCACCAGGTCCTAGTCGAAGAATCGGGCCAGGTGGGAGTTCGGAGCGGGCTCGGCGTCGGCGGGGAGGGGCGTCAGGTCGGCGAAGATCGACGCGCCGTCGCACCCGGCGTGCAGCGGATACCAGCGCGGGGTGCCCGGCGGCCGGAGCTGGCAGATCCCCTTGAAGGTCTGCACATCCATCAGCCGGACGTGGGTGGGGTCGGCCACCGCGTTGACATGCCCCCACCACGGGCTCATGACGTGCAGGACACCACCCGGGCGCAGCACCCGGTGACACTCGTCCACCAGGGGCAGGAAGTCGATCAGGTGCTCCAGGATGTGCACCGCGAACAGGACGTCCACCGAGTCGTCGGCCAGCGGCAGCGAGCCGGAGAGGTCCGCCACCGCGTCCACCCCCGGCGCGGGATAGATGTCCAGCCCGAGGTTGGTCGACCACTGCTTGGTCGGGCCGCAGCCGAGATCCACCACCACCGGCGCGCGTCCGCCGACGCCGACCTTGCACCAGACGCCGTAGACGCCGGCCAACCGTCCCACCAGGTCCCGTACCAGCCGGAGGTCGGCCGGCTCGGCCACCTCTCCGTTGAGGTGGGCGACCCCTCGGTCGAACCGCACCTCGACGGCCAGGCCCCGGAGCCGGTCGTCGTGCCGGACCTGGTCCGCCCACGCCTGCGCGAGGGATTCGTCGATCAACCGCAGCCGGTCGGCCGAGGGCGGAGTCTGTGCCAAAGCGACCATTCGGGCCACCTCCCGCCGCGCGTTACCCGCCTACGCGCCCGGTATTCCCGTTTCGCCGTCCCGCGCCTGCCCGCGGGCGTGTCGGGCGTCCCGAACACCTACCTGTCGAGCCTGATGACTGTGCGGCATCTTGATGCCCCACAGTCATCACACTCGTCGGAGTGCCGCCCTCCGGTCCAAGGCCCGCGCTCCGGTCCGGGCCCGCGTTCCGGGTCCGAGGACCGGCGCTCGGGTCCGAGGCCCGCGCTCCGGTCCAGCGCCGTCGGGGGTCAGCCGGACAGCGTCCGGCGGCCTCCCCGCATCCGCTGCCGGGGCGGGGGAGCGGCGGGCTTCGGCCGCTTGAGGTGGTAGCGGTGCAGTTCGTGGTTGCCGGGCAGCGACGGGTCCTCGCTCATCGCGACCAGCTCCCAGCCCTGGTCGCCGGCCCGGTTGAGGTGGGCCAGCGACGTGTCGCCGTACGGCGTCACGTCGACCATCGAGCCGTCCGGGCCGTACCAGACGAAGACGACCTCCCAGCCGAGGTCGTTGGTCGCAGCCTGCCGGCGGCGGACCAGCAGGGCGTACTCCCACTTGAGCATGGCGTCATTCTCACCCCGCGCCGGCCCGCGGACCGGCATCAATCCTCGGCGATCCGCCCGGCGTCGACCCGCAGCCGCCGGTTGGTCTCGACGGCGGCCAGCATTCGCCGGTCGTGCGTGACCAGCAGCAGCGTCCCGGGGTAGCTGGCCAGCGCCGATTCGAGCTGTTCGATGGCGGGCAGGTCCAGGTGGTTGGTGGGCTCGTCCAGCACCAGCAGATTGACGCCGCGCCCCTGGAGCAGGGCCAGCGCCGCCCGGGTGCGCTCGCCGGGCGAGAGGGTCGCCGCCGGTCGGGGGACGTGCGCCGCGCGCAGGCCGAACTTGGCCAGCAGGGTCCGTGCGTCCGCCGGCGACATCTGGGGTACGGCCGCCTGGAACGCGTCGATCAGCGGCGCGTCGCCGAGGAACAACCCCCGGGCCTGGTCCACCTCACCGACCACCACGCCCGGCCCGAGCGAGGCGGTCCCCTCGTCCACCGGCAGCCGCCCGAGCAGCGCGGCCAGCAGGGTGGACTTGCCGGAGCCGTTCGCCCCGGTCACGGCGACCCGGTCCGCCCAGTCGATCTGGAGGTTGACCGGCCCGAGCGTGAAGGCTCCCCGGCGTACCACGGCGTTGCGCAGCGTGGCCACGACCGCGCCGGCGCGGGGCGCGGCGGCGATCTCCATCCGCAGCTCCCACTCCTTGCGGGGCTCCTCGACCACGTCGAGCCGTTCGATCAGCCGCTCGGTCTGCTTGACCTTGCCGGCCTGCTTCTCGGTGGCCTCGCTCCGGAACTTACGGCCGATCTTGTCGTTGTCGGTGGCCTTGCGGCGGGCGTTCTTCACGCCCTTCTCCATCCAGCCCCGCTGGGTACGGGCGCGCGCCTCCAGGCCGGCCTTCGTCTCGGCGTACTCCTCGAAGTCGGCGCGGGCGTGCCGCCGCGCCACCTCGCGCTCCTCCAGATAGGCCGCGTAGCCGCCGCCGTAGTGGTTGACCTGCTGCTGCGGCAGGTCCAGCTCCAGCACCCGGGTCACCGTACGGGTCAGGAACTCCCGGTCGTGGCTGACCAGCACCGTGCCGGCCCGCAGCCCGGTGACGAACTCCTCCAGCCGCTCCAACCCGGCCAGATCCAGGTCGTTGGTCGGCTCGTCCAGCAGGAACACGTCGTACCGGCTGAGCAGCAGCGACGCCAACCCCGCCCGGGCCGCCTGACCGCCGGAGAGCCCGGTCATCAGGTGGTCCAGGTCGACCGTGAGCCCCAGATCGGCGCTCACCTGCTCGGCGCGTTCGTCGAGGTCCGCGCCGCCGAGGGCGAGCCAGCGCTCCAGCGCGTCGCCGTACGCGTCGTCGGCGCCCGCCGACCCGGCCGTCAACGCCTCGGTCGCGGCGTCCAGCGCCGCCTGCGCGCCGGTCACCCCGGTCCGGCGGGCCAGGAACTCCCGTACCGTCTCGCCCGGCCGCCGCTCCGGCTCCTGCGGCAGGTGCCCGACGCTCGCGGTGGGCGGGCTGAGTCGCACGCTGCCGGCCTCGACCGGCAGCAACCCGGCGAGGGTACGCAGCAGCGTCGACTTTCCGGCCCCGTTCGGCCCGACCAGGCCGACCACGTCGCCCGGGGCGACCACCAGGTCCAACCCGGCGAAGAGGGGGCGGTCGCCGTGCCCGGCGGCCAGGTCCTTGACGATCATCGTGGCGCTCATCAGGACGGCAGCCTATCGGGCCGCCCGCATGAGAACGGCTTCGAGCGGGCAGACTCCATGACGTGGTGACCACACTGGCGATCGACTGCGGTGGCGGCGGCATCAAGGCGTCGGTGCTCGACGAGGCCGGCACGATGCGCGCCCGACCGCTGCGGGTGCCGACCCCGTACCCGCTGCCGCCAGCCCTGTTCGTGCAGACCCTGCTGGACCTCGGTGGGCGACTGCCCACGGCCGACCGGCTGACCGTCGGCGTCCCCGGGATGATCCGGCACGGCGTCGTGGTGGCCACCCCGCACTACGTCACCCGCAGCGGACCCCGGTCCCGGGTCGACCCGGAGCTGCTGGCCGAATGGTCCGGCTGGGACGCGCGGGGAGCGCTGGCCGACGCGTTCGGGGTGCCGGCGCTCGTGCTCAACGACGCCGAGGTGCACGGGGCCGGTGTGGTGGCCGGCACCGGCTGTGAACTGGTGTTGACGTTGGGGACGGGGTTGGGTAGCGCCCTGTTCGACGGTGGCGTCCTCGCGCCGCACCTGGAGTTGTCGCACGCGCCGGTGCGCTGGGGCACCACCTACGACACGTACGTCGGCGAGCCGGAGCGGCGACGGCTCGGCGACGCCTTCTGGTCCCGCCGCATCCGGCAGGTGGTGGACGGGCTGCGTCCGGTGTTCCGGTGGGACCGGCTCTACCTGGGCGGGGGCAACTCGCGGCTGATCCGACCGGAGCAGCTCGCCCGGATGGGCGACGACGTGGTGGTGGTGCCGAACACGGCGGGGATCGTCGGCGGCGTCCGGGCCTGGGAGCTGTCCGCCGGCCGCCGGGACGCCCGCACCTGACCCCAATTCGACCCGGGGAACAGTCGCCAAACGCCGAGTGTTGTGCCAGCGTCGGAACAGGTGACGGCGCGACCCGAGGAGGTGGGCAGATGGATCTCCTGGCGGACTACCGACGGGCGACCATGTTCTTCGAGACCGGTGACCCGAGCGGCGCGGCCCGACTGCTGGAGCCGATCGTGGACGCCGAGCCCGGCAACGCGGCCGTCCGGCAGTTGCTGGCCCGGGCGTACTTCCAGTCGGCCCAGCTCAACCGGGCCGAGGAGCAGTTGCGGGAACTGGTCGACCGGGACCCGAGCGACCATTACGCGCACCACGTGCTGGGTCGGACGCTGGAGCGGCTGAACCGGCACACCGACGCGCTGCGGCACCTGCGGATCGCCGCGGCGATGTACGCGGCCAACGACGACTACCGGATCGCGCTCCAGCGGGTGGAGACCCGCGTGGGCGGCACGCGCTGAGTGCGGAGCAGGCGGTGTACGAAGGGGCGGTCCCACGGGACCGCCCCTTCGTCGTCGCGCGGGGCCTGCCGAAGCGGCGTGCCTAGGATGGCGGACATGGGACCTGACCGGCCGGGGGCTGCGGCATGAAGCTCAAGCTGGACCTGCACGACATCTTCAACAAGGGCCAGGACATCGACCGCGCGCTGCGCGGGATCATGGACGAGGCGGTCGCGAAGAAGGCCACCCTCGTCGAGATCATCCCGGGCAAGGGGTCGGGGCAGCTCAAGAAGAAGGTGCTGCGGTTCCTCGACCAGAAGGACGTCAAGCAGCTCTACCACCGGGTCGAGAAGGACTCGAAGAACTTCGGCCGCCTCTTCGTCCACTTCCGCTGGAAGTAACAATCTCGGCTGCCTGGCCTCGCGCGGGACCGCCGCGGAGGCTGGCGGTCTACCACGCAGCGTTGCCGATGACCGCGCCTACCTGGGGAGTGGGTTGGCGACGTAGACGCCCTTGCCCTGCCGTCCGTCGATCAGCCCTTCGGCTTTGAGCAGGAGCATGGAGGCGCGGATCACCGTATTGCTGACCTCGTAGTGCTCGCACAGGGCGGCAAAGGACGGCAGCTTGTCGCCCGGCTTCAACTGGCCGGAGCTGATCTGCTCGCGGATATCTCGGGCGACCTGTAGGTACGCAGCTTCAGACATAGGTGGTGCTCCCAGCTTGGCGGCTGGTGCAAGCACACCACATCCCCGGCTCGACTTACAACGCTATGTGTCGTAGCTGTTGACCCTGCGCACATTGCGTCCTAAGTTGCTTGTGGGGCTACCCAGCTTGGCGGCCGGGTCGTCCTGCCGTGGGTGCCCTGTCTCCGGATACGGCTGACCGGGTGCCCACGGAACCCATGCGTCGACGGGAGGCGGTGTGACCAGACCGAAGGATGCAACTGCCTCAACCGCAGGTGCCAGCAGTTCGGCTGCGGATTTCGGCCGTTGGCAGCGAAGGTCGGAGAGCAATCGGCGGCGGGTGTCCTACGACGAGTACGTCATCGCAACGGCGCTCACCCTGGCTCGCCGCCACCGGCCCATCTGGTCCTGGCGGCAATGGCGACGCGTCTGCCGCTGTGGAGCCGACCTGCCATGCAGAAGCCGCCACCGCATCCCCATCAACCGCGGTCACTGGCCGAGTCAGGACGGCCCGCAATGACGAGCCACCTTCCGATCACCCCGGCCTGGACCTGCGCCGGCTGCGGTGTCGACTGGCCCTGCCACACCCGCCGTTGGGAGCTGCGAGCAGAGTACGACCGAGCCCCGGTGTCGCTCGCGCTCTACCTGGCAGCCCAGCTCGTCAACGCCGCCCACGACCTGGCTCACATCCCCGCCGGCCACCTGTACCACCGATTCCTCGGCTGGACCCGATGAGCATCCTGCGACTCGGGGACGAGAAGTTCCACTACGGCGACGGCTCCCACAAGTGGATCCCACCGGACCCCGACTACGACCAAGAGGTCTGGGACGAGCAGGTCCGTCAACACAAGCACGGCCATCTGAGGAACGAGCGCCCGAAGGCCCGCATTCGGCGGCTGATCTGACGTCAGCAGTACAGCAGCTGGCAGTAGGCGTCTTTCGGCCGTCAAAGGCTGGCGGTGAGGAGGCCGCACACGGCCAGCGGTAGCACCGCGCTCAGGGTGCCCACCAGGGCCGACGAGCGATTCCGCGTACGGGAGACCAGCATTGCGAGCGTCGCCAGGCTGACCAGCAGCGCGAGGAACATCGCCGGCAGGGCGACGTAAAGCCCGAATAGCAGCATCCGGGACCCTTCGGAGTCGCACCCCTCGCCGCAGCCTGCCGGGACCGAGCCGGAGAGCGTTCCGAGGAACAGACCGAAAGCCACGACGACGGCCAGGTACCAGCCGATCATCACCAGGAATGCGGCCCTGCTGCTGACGTCGGAGCCTGGCGGCGACAGGGTCATGGCAGAAGTATCCGCTGTCGTGCGCCTTGTCCCATTCGGACTACTCATATCAGCCGCCGGGCTTACCGGTCGGGAGCGGGGGACCCGCGGTGACGAACCGGACCGTCGGTTTCAGCTTGGCGCAGAGCTTGCGGGGAAAGGCCGGAGCCGCCTTGACGATCGCACCGCACCCGCCCGACGTGGTCCGGGCGACGGTCGACCATCCGGCCGGCTCATTACGTAGGAAGTAGCGCCGTACGGCGGTGTCCACCTCGCACCCGGGGCGCGGCTCGACGCCGCACGACGTCGGGTCGTCCGGCACCGTCATGATCAGCCAGTTGCCGTCGCAGGCCTCGACGTGGCCCTGCGAGTGGCGGGACACGTCCATTCCCCGTACGGCCGCACGCGTCCAGGTCGGATCGCAGCGGTCCTCCGGTGGCTTGCAGCCAAGGGTCTCGTCACACGGGCTGTACGCGCCGTTCTTCAGCGCCCACGTCTTCTGGTTGAGCGACAGCGAGCGGTCGCCGATCGGCTCCGCCGACGTGAGGGTCACCTCGGCCGGCGCGAAGGTCGGGCAGGCGCCAACGGTGGCGGACCCGGCCGATTCCTGCACGATGTCGGCGAAGATGACGCCGTTCTCCTCGGTCTGGTTGTCGACCCGCACGTTGCGGGAGCAACCATCGCCACCAGCGAGCGCCTTGACCTGCACGGTGACCTCCCGGACACCCGGACCGGGCGTCACGCCGCTCACCTCGGCCTGGTAGGTGCCCCACACCGGGCTCGGTTTCGAGGCGCAGGCGGTCGCCCCCGGAACCGTGGCGGTCAGCAGGGTGAGAAAGATGGCGAGCCGGCGCATGGATGGCATCCTGCCCGTCTCCGCCGGGTTTCGTGGTCCCCGTCGAGTGACCGACGCGGGGTCGGCCCCGTGGGTCAGGCGTCGGTGCGGGAGGTGTGCGCGACCGGTCGTCGGGACCAGCACTGCGGGCGCTGACGAACAGCCAGCTCCAGTGCGAGGTGGTCGGACTCGATCATTTCCCGGGCTATTCGACGCGCCATCTCGAGGCGGTCGACGTACGCGTCAAGATCGGTCGGGCCGGCGCCAGCCATAATCGAACTCCTCGTCCCATTCGCACTAGTCGCATCATGCACCGTGCCGGCGAGCCACCACCATTCTCCGATCGGTGGAATCGATCCGCCGTACGGCTCCGGGTGTCGTACCCCCGGCTGGGCCGATGGTAACGGCGTGTCCACCACCTCGCCCGGGAACTGCCAAAAGTGTCCACGGGATACGTCGCGATCAATGGTGACGGGTGGATTTGCCGGTGCTCGCTACATTGCACGGTGCACGGTGCGCGGATCGGGGGGCGCGACGTGCCCGGTGAGGGATCTTCGATACGAGAGGACCGCCGTGCGACAACCGAGCAGAACCGATCCGTTGTTCGTGGCCGTCGAGTCCGAAGCGATCACCCGCGCGGACGTCGCCGGTCTGGTCGCCGGGCGGATCGCCGCCGTCCGGGTGCCGGGGCTGCTGCCGGCGGCCCGCTGCCACGCCATCACCACCGCGCTCGCCGACGCGGAGATGGACCGCTACGACGAGAGTCGCGTGTTTCCCGTCGTCGCCAAGTTCGGCCCGGCCATCAACGACCACCGCGATGGTGGTGACCTGCGCGAGGACTACTGGGAGGCGGCCGACGCCGCGGACAAGGGCTGGTCCACGTTGGGCCTGCCGGACTCGCCCCGCGAGCTGTGCCTGGCCGCGTTCCGGGCGGCCTGGCCGGACGTGTCCCCCGGGCGGCGGCAGGACCGGCAGATGCATGTCGGCATCGTCCGTGAGATCAACGCCGGCCTTCAGGTGCACTTCGACGACGCGGTCCGGGAGTACGCCGGCCGGCTGCTCGACAGCGAGGTGGTGGCCCAGTTGGCGTTCAACATCTACGTCCAGGTGCCGCCCGGGGGCGGTGAGACGGTGCTGTGGCGTCGCCGGTGGCAGCCGGACGACGAGGACCTGCGGATCCCCGGCGGGTACGGCTACCGGGAGTCGGTGGCCGACGGTACGCAGTCGTTGACGTTGCGGCCGACACTGGGAGAAGGATTCCTCTTCGACCCGCGCCACTATCACACGGTGCGTCCGGCGACGGATGGCCGGCGAATCTCCATAGGATGTTTCGTCGGGCTCACCGACGACGGTCGACTGACTCTCTGGTCGTAGTGAAGGGCGTTTCGCCATGGTGGACAGAAGCGACGTCGAGGCGGCTGCCGCGCGGGTCGAGGGGCGGGTCCGGGAGACGCCGGTCATCACTGTCGACGGCGCCGACCTGGGCGTCCCCGGGTTGCTCAGCCTCAAGCTGGAGCTGCACCAGCACACCGGTTCGTTCAAGCCGCGGGGAGCGTTCAACCGGATGCTCCAGGGGCCGCTGCCATCGACCGGGGTGATCGCCGCCTCGGGGGGCAACCACGGCCTTGCCGTCGCGTACGCGGCCCGCTCGCTGGGCGTGCCGGCGGAGGTCTTCGTGCCGGTCACCGCCTCGCCGGTAAAGGTGCAGCGGCTGGCCGGTCTGGGCGCGCAGGTACGGCAGGTGGGCCAGCACTATGCCGAGGCGTTGGCGGCCAGCACCGAGCGGGCCGCCGAGACCGGGGCGCTCGTGGTGCACGCCTACGACCAGCCGGAGGTGGTGGCCGGGCAGGGCACCGTGGGCCGGGAGTTGGAACGCCAGCTCGGCGGGGTCGACACGGTGCTGGTCGCGGTCGGCGGCGGTGGGCTGGTGTCGGGCATCGCCACCTGGTTCGACGGGTCGGTGCGGGTCGTCGCCGTCGAGCCGGAGCGGATCCCCACCCTCAACTCCGCCCTGAAGGCGGGCCGGCCCGTCGACATCGAGGTGGGCGGTATCGCCACGGACTCGCTGGGCGCCCGCCGGATCGGCGAGATCGCCTTCGACACGGCCCGTCGGACCGGTGTGGTCTCGGTGCTGGTACGCGACGACGACCTGACCCGCGCGCGTCACCTGCTCTGGTCGGAGTTGCGGGTCGCCGCCGAGTTGGGCGGCGCCGCCGCGTTGGCCGCGCTGGTCGGCGGGGCGTACGTGCCTCGGGCGGGGGAGCGGGTCGCGGTGATCGTCTGCGGTGGCAACACCGACCCGAGCGACCTGGGTCCCTCGGCGCCGCACTGAGCGGTCACCCGCCGTCGCGGAGGCGACGCAGCGCATGTTCCACCTGGAGGGTGTCCAGGTGGAAGTCCCCGAGCAGCCGCCGCCGGTCGGCCAGCAGGCGTTCGTACACCTCGATCGCCTCGTCGACCCTCCCGTCGAGCAGGAGCACCACGGCGAGGGTGGCCCGGATGGCGAGCACCTCGCTGCGGTCGGCGTGCCGGGGATCCACGGTGGCCAGGGTGGCCCGCAGCTCCCCCTCCGCCTCGGCGAGGCGGCCCTGCTCCTGCATGCACCGGGCCAGCGTGTGCCGGGCCTGCCACGTCTCCGGCTGGTTCGACGGCCACAGCCGGTACCGGACCTCGAGGATCGCGTGCAGCATCTCCTCCGCCTCGGGGGCGCGGTGCTGAGCGAGGACGGCCAGCGCGAGGCTGTGCCGCACGACCATGGTGTCCCAGTGCTCGGGTCCGCGTACCTCGTGCTCCGCGGTGACGATCTGTCGTAGTTCCGACTCGGCCTCCGGCCACTGGCGCTGCGCCATGATCGCCTTGGTGAGCTTGTGCCGGCTGGCGAGCGTGTCGGGGTTGTCGCTGCCCAGCACCCGGGTGCGGTCGGCGATCACGTCGCGCAGGACCCGGTCCGCCATCTCCGGCTGGTTGCGCTCCAGCCAGGTGCGGCCCAGCTCGTGGCGCAGCGCCAGCACCTCGGGCCGGTCCAGGTCGTGGTCGTACGCGGCGCAGCCGCGCACGATGGGGTCGAGGATGTCGAAGGCCGAACCGGGCAGGCCGACGGCGATGAGGTAGCGAGCGGTGAGCCGGGTCAGTTCCAGCGCCCGGCGTACCGTCTCGGGGTCGTGCTTGTGTTTCTGCGGCACCAGGTATTCGCGCACGGCCTCGACCAGGTGTGGCACCAGCACGTCCCAGTTGGACCAGACGGTCGGATCGTCCGGATTTTGGCCCTCGGTGGCGGCGAGCAGCAGCTTCATGACCACGGCGTGGTACTCGGCGATCTGTTCGCGGACCTCGTCGCGGTCGCGGAACATCGCGTGCACCAGCGGGTGCAGCGACAGCACGTGCGCGAAGGCCGGGTCGGTGACGTCCTCCTGGACGTCGAAGTCGACCAGGGCGAGGTCGCCGATGCCCTCCAGCACCTTCACCCGCTGCCGGGCGGTCAGCTTCTCGAACAGGGGTGAACCGGCCAGGATGGCCGGCTTGAGGACCACCTCGTAGGGCACCGGGGAGATGCTCAGGCACGCCAGCACGTTGAGTAGCGGCCGGCTCTGTTCGAGCCCGCGGCGGGCCAGCAGGTCCAGGGAGATGTCGTCGACCTCGCGGACGATCTCCAGGCCGAGGGATTCGTCGAGGTCGACGTCGGGGGCGTCGAGCGGCGCGCGGAAACGCCGTTCCACCGCCCTGCGGTAGTCGTCGAAGGTGGTGATGGTGGAGGAGCCGCGCCAGACCAGGCTGGCGTTGACCGAGCGCAGGTAGTTGCCGGCGGCCCGCAGGGCCAGTGGCAGGCCGCCCAGGTCACGGGCCAGTTCACGGGCGTCGTCGAGGTCGCCGGCCTGCGCGCCGGCGCGGTCGACGAGCACCTGCGCCCCGGCATCGGCGTCGAGTGGACGCACCTGGTGCAGGGTCGACCAGGTGCCCCAGGTGGCCCGGTTGCCGTCCCGGGTGGTCACCAGGACCATGCCGTCCTCGGCTTCCGGCAGGCGTAGCCAACCGGTGCCGTCGGCGAGCACGCCGTCGGTGGGGCCGAGCGTGGCGGGCTCGTCCACGCTGTCGAAGATCAGCAGCCACGGCTGTCGGGCGTGGTTGAGGTATCGCCAGACCAGGTCGGTGGCGCTGATCATGCCGGACCAGGCCTGGTCGACCTGGCTCTCCGACGCGCCGAGCTGGCTGACCACCTCGCGCATCCCGGAGTTCAGCCGGCCGGCCTGCACCCACCAGACGGTGCGACCGTCCGCCCGGGCCCGACGCGCTATCTCCAGGGCCACGTGACTCTTGCCGGACCCGCCCATGCCGCACAGGATGTGCACCGACGGCTCTTCCCCGTCGGTGTCCGCCGGATGCATGATCTCGTCGATCAGGTCGTCGCGGCCGTGCAGTGGACTGTCCAGGCGCCCGAGTGGCGGGTCGACGGAGACGCGGCTCGGTCGGTCGTAGGCCGGCCGGCGCACGCCCGCATCCTCGGGTGGAACGTCCGCATTCAATGCGGTCCCCCTTCGGTGGCGAAATTGCGGCGCGGCGGGTGGCAGAAGAGATCATGTCCACTGGATGGACATTCGGAGGGGTCGTCACCCGCCCTACGTCAACCGCAAGGGTATCCACCGCCGTACTGGGTTGCACACTCTCCGTTTAGGTCACCCGACCGACCGGAATCGACACCGCCATTTACAATTCGTCGGCCATTCGGACCGATCCGCCGTCCTCGACGTTCGCGTGGTGCATCCACGATGGACGCATGAACTGGTTGCCGTACGACGATGTGGCCGACTGGGGTTCCGTGCCGGACTGGTTCGGCGCGCTCGGCTCGATCGCGAGTGTGCTCTTCGTGTACCTCGGTCTGCGCCGGGAGATCCGCGCCCGTCGCGTCGACGAGATGCGGGTCCGGGCCACCCAGGCCCGGCTGGTCTCCGCGGTCACCGAGATCCGGGGCAACGCGGTGCTGCGGGTGACCGTGACCAACGAGAGTGACGCGCCGGTGCTCGATGTGACGGTACTGCCGCGACTGGCGCCGTCCGAGGATCCGGACGGCCCGCCCGTCGACCTGGCCGGAGTGAAACAGGTCGGACGCATTCACGGCCGGAAAAGCGCGGAACTGTTCGTCACGGTCACCGCCGAGCGTCGGCTGCACGCTGCGACTGACAACGTTCTGGTGGAGTTGACCTTCACCGATCACGACGGAAACCGGTGGCGGCGTATCGGCTCCGGTCAACCCGAACCAGTGAACTGACGGAAACCCGATTCACAAAGCGGTGGTCCGGCGGCAAACATGCGCCGCCGAACCACCGCTTTGTCTTTCTCAGACCGGATATGTGCGGGCGACGGCCAGCATCTCCGAGCTGTGCGACCCGACGACACCGACGGCCGGCGGCCGGGGCCGGAAGCCGGGCAGCGCGTCCAGCCCGTCGCTGGCGTCCATCGCCCGCAGCGCCACCTGCGCGGCGATCGGTCGCAGCGTCAGCGTGACCTCGACGCCCTCCGGCGGCGGAGCGTGGAAGACCAGACCGAACCCC
Source organism: Micromonospora sp. NPDC051543 (assembly GCF_044454415.1). Lineage (NCBI taxonomy): Bacteria > Bacillati > Actinomycetota > Actinomycetes > Micromonosporales > Micromonosporaceae > Micromonospora > Micromonospora sp. NPDC051543. Next base: position 50,534 of record NZ_JBITDT010000004.1, on the reverse strand, counting down.
CACCTGCCCGCGCGCGGCTCCACCGGCGCCGCGCGCCCGGCGACGTCGGCGCGCAGCACGGTGGCGGTCGTCGTGTCGACGTGCAGGGTGGCGAGGCGGACCGCCCGCTGCGGATTGAGGCGCAGCCGCAGCGTGCGTTCCCCGCCGGCACTGGTGTCGGCCAGCACGTCGAGCCTCGGCGCCGGCAGGTTGGCCGCCTGGGCCGGGCCGACCCGCAGCTCACCGTCGCCGAGGCCGGGGAAGTCGTCCGCCACGCCGGCCACCCCGCCGACGTAGCCGTCCGTCCACGGCTGCGGGTCGGTCTCGTGGCTCAGCCAGCGGGCCTGCCCGGTGCCGGCGTCCATGGCGTACATCAGGTGGGTGGGCGCGGGATGGGCGGCGTCGAAGCGGTCCACGACCAGCCCGACCCCGGCGAGCACCACCGCCGCCACGGCGGCGGCACCGGCCGGCAGCGCGGCGCGTCGCCGGGCCCGCAGCGCCAGCAGGCCGCGCTGCCCGCCGGCCTGCGGGTGCAGCAGGTCGACCACCGGCAGCGCGGTCAGACCGAGCAGCACCGCGACAAGCGCGGCCACCCCGCCCATCGCCATCCCCAGCGCGGGGAAGAGCAGTACCACCGTCGGCAGGAGGATCACGACGCCCACCGCGGCGGCGGCGGTCACCGCCACCACCGGCCACGGCCCGGTCTGCCGGGTACGCAGCGCGACCAGGCCGCCGAGGGCGCCGGCCAGGGCCGGCAGCGTGGTCAGGTACGCCCCGCCGGGTACCGCCACGGCGAGCAGCACCCCGAGCAGGGCCAGCCAGGCCAGACCGCCCACGGCCAGCGCGGCCGGGCCGATCCGGCGGCGCGTCAGCGCGTACCAGGTGAACAGGATCGCGGCGGCGAGCGCCAACACGGCCATCCGGTACCAGATCGGGCGGTACGGGTCGAGCAGCTCCGCGTAGCCCGGCCGGATGGTGGTGATCGCCAACCAGAGCAGTTGGGCAGCGACCGGCGCGGCCACGATCGGCACGAGGGCGAGGCCGAAACCGGCGACCAGCCGGCCCGTGCTGGCCCGTCCGCTGCGGCGGGTCAGCCAACCCAGCGCCGCTACCGCGAGCACCGCGAGCAGGGCCAGCGGCAGGACCAGCCAGCCCGGGTAGCGGGCCAACCCGCCCGGCAGTGGGAAGTAGGTGGCGTCGTGCCCGGAGCGCAGGTCGGTCAGGTCGACCGCGCCGAACTCCCGGGCCAGGCCCAGCGCGTTGTCCCCGTGCTGCTGGAGGCTGCCCCGGTCCATGGCGGCCGGCGTGTCCAGCGGCGTGTGGTAGATCGCGCCACCGTCGATGTAGGCCGAGTTCAACCCGACGAAGTTCTCATCGAGGAAGGCGGTGAAGTCGGTGTCGTTGGGCAGCGCCCGATAGATCTCCACCGCGAACGAGGTGCCCACCGGGTGGGGTGCGGCCCGACCGAAGACATCCACCAGCTTCGCGTTGTTCTTCGAGGTCTCGAACATGATCACCGGACCGGTGGAACCGCGCGCCTCCAGGTTGAGCACCACACCGCCGTCGGCGGCGAGCGGGTTGCTGGCGGCGAACGCCGCCGCGCCGCAGAGGCACGCCTCCTCGGCGTCCGTCAGCACGAAGACGACGTCGTTGCGGGGCCGTGGGCCGGTGGACAACGCGCGGGCCACCTCGAGGATGGCCGAGGTGCCGGCCGCGTCGTCGTTGCCGCCCGGTCCGGTCTGCACCGAGTCGTAGTGGGCGACCAGGAACACCCGGCCCGTCGGGTCCGTCCCGGGTAGCCGGGCCACCACGTTGCGGACCCGGGCGAAGGTCGCGCCGCCGGCCGCCCCACTGAGCTGGCCGGCCTCCGGCGCGACGGTGTCCTGCACCTGGGTCTCCAGGCCCAGGCCGCGCAGCTTCTGCTCGATTTGCGCGCGGACCTGCTCGTTGGCGGGGCTCCCCGCGACGTGCGACCGGGCCGCGATCACCTGGACGTCCTCGTACGCCCGGGCGGCGCTGAACTCGCCCGCCGGCGCGTCCGCCGGCCGTGGCGCCGGGGTCCGCAGGTCGAGCAGGCTGCCGGCGCCGACGGCCGCCAGCGCGACCAGCGCCGCCGCGGCGGCCGCAAGACGCCGTCGCGGTCGGGTCAGCGCACGGTCGGCAGGGGGTACGCGCGGAGGTGGCGCCAGGGGTACGTCCGTCGCGACGGGGGTGGGGGGTGCGCCCATCCGAACTCCTCGAAGGTAGTTGGGGCCGACGGGCAGTGATCCTGCCCATCCCTGCCCCGTGCCGCGGCCATCGTGTTGTGTGCGACCGTTGTCTAATACAGGATCAGCAGGGCACTCGGAAGGAGCCCGACATCACCAGCGAACTCCCGCGTCTCGCGGCGGTGACCCGGCCCCACCGGGGAGGCGGCCTGGCCGGCTCCCCTGTCGTGCCGTACCCGCACGGCGGGCTGGCACGGCACGGCAACCTGCCGCCCGGCGAGCGGCTGCGGGTACTGCTGGTGGAGGACGACGAGGGCGACGCCTTCCTGGTCGGTGAGCTGCTCGCCGAGACGAACTCGATGATCGACCTGCTGGTCGCCACCAGCCTGCGGGAGGCACGGCAGCGGATCGGCGACGTGGACTGCGTCCTGCTCGACCTGGGCCTGCCGGACGCCCAGGGGCTGGACGGGCTGCGTCAGGTGCTGGAGATGTCCAGCGGCGCGGCGGTCTGCGTCCTGACCGGCCGCTCGGACGAGCACCTGGGCGTCGTGGCGGTCGCCGAGGGCGCGCAGGACTACCTGGTCAAGGGTCAGGTGGACGGGGTGTTGCTGACCCGGGCGCTGCGCTACGCGGTCGAGCGTAAGCGCGCCGACGAGAACGCCCGCCGGCTGCGCGAGGTCGAGCTGCGCCAGGCCGAGTCGGCCCGCCTCGAACGCGGCCTGCTGCCGCAGCCGCTGATGACGACCGACCAGGTGGCGGTACACACCTTCTACCGGCCGGGCCGGCACGCCGCGCTGATCGGCGGGGACTTCTTCGACGTGGTGCAGACCCGTCCGGACCGGCTCGACCTGATCGTCGGGGACGTCTGCGGGCACGGGGTGGACGAGGCCGCGCTCGGTGTGGAACTGCGGGTGGCGTGGCGGGCCCTCGTGCTCGCCGGGGTGCCGGACGACGAGGTGCTGCCCGCCCTGGAGCAGGTGCTGATGAGTGAGCGCCGCCTTCAGGAGATCTTCGCGACGGTGGCCACCACCCGACTCGACCTGGACGCCAACCGGGCCACCGTCCGACTCGCCGGGCATCCGCCGCCGCTGCTGCTCTCCGGCGGCCGGGTCGTCCCGGTGCCCGCCCCCGGTGGCCTGCTGCTGGGCGTACGACCCCGCCGGCCGATCGCCTTCGACCTGGAGTTCGACACCGATGACTGGTCCCTGCTGATGTACACCGACGGCCTGATCGAGGGGCGGGTGGGCACGGGCAACGAACGGCTCGACGTGCCGGGCCTGAGTGGGCTGCTCGACGAGCCCGCCAACCGGGAGGTGTCGCTGCCCGAGCTGCCCGCCTGGCTGGTGGGCCGGGCCGAGCAGATCAACGGTGGTCCGCTCGCCGACGACGTGGCGATGCTGCTGGTCAGCCGCGGTGGTGGCCGATGACGCCGATGGTCGGCGGCTGGAGTCTGCGCCGCCGGGTCATCACGCTGCTCACCGTCGTGGGGGTGCTGCTGATCGGCCTGGCCGTCGCGGAGGCGGCCATGGCCGCCCGCAACCGCACCCAGATCGACGCCATCCTGAACCAGACCGGGCCGCTGCGGGTGCAGTCGCAGGAACTGCTCAACGCGGTGCTCGACCAGGAGACGGCGGTCCGCGGGTACGCGGTCAGCGGTGACCCGGCCGACCTGGGTCCGTACGACGCGGGCCTCGAACAGGAGAAGGCCACCGTCGCCGCGATGCGGGCCCTGCTGCACGACTACCCGCAGATCGGTCAGGAGCTGCGGACCGTCGAGGAGCGTTCGGCACAGTGGCGGGAGGCCGTCGCCCAGCCGGTGATCACCACGACGGAGCGCGAGGGCACCCGGGCCGGTCAGGCGCTCGTCACCGAGCAGGCCCGGCAGCGGTTCGACCAGGTCCGGTTGGCCGTCAACGACCTGCAGAAGGAGATCCTGGACGCCCGGGAGCGGGCCGCCGCGGACGTCCGCAACAGCAGCAACGTGCTCGTCGTCCTGCTGATCGTCGCGGCCCTGGTGGTCGTCGTGGCCGGCGCGGTGCTGCTGCTCTCGCTGGACCGGATGGTGGTCCGGCCCCTGACCGGCCTCGCCGACCAGGTCCGCGAGGTCGCCGCGGGCGACTACCAGCACCGCGTCGCCACCGTCGGCCCGCCGGAGTTCATCCAGCTCGGCGACGACGTGGACGCGATGCGTCAGAAGATCGCCTCCGACCTGGCCGAGGTGCGGGAGGCCCGCGAACGCATCGAGTGGGTCAACAGCCAGCTCCAGAAGCAGGCCGAGGAGCTGACCCGGTCCAACCGTGACCTGGAGCAGTTCGCGTACGTGGCGTCCCACGACCTGCAGGAGCCGCTGCGCAAGGTGGCCAGCTTCTGCCAGTTGCTCCAGCGCCGCTACGCCGGGCAGCTCGACGAGCGGGCCGACCAGTACATCGCCTTCGCGGTGGACGGCGCGCAGCGGATGCAGCGCCTGATCAACGACCTGCTCGCGTTCTCCCGGATCGGCCGGCTCACGACCGGCTTCGTGGACGTCGACCTGAACAAGGTGATGGGCGACGTGGCCGGCCAGACCGAGGCCGCCCGGCAGTACGCGGACGCGGAGCTGACCTGGACAAATCTGCCGGTGATCCGTGGCGAGGAGCCGCTGCTCACGAACCTGCTGGCCAACCTGGTCAGCAACTCGATCAAGTTCCGTCGTCCGGACGTGCCACCGAAGGTGCACATCTCGGCTCGGCTGGTCGACGCCGAGTGGGAGATCAGCTGTCAGGACAACGGCATCGGTATCGAGCCGGAGTTCGCCGACAAGATCTTCGTGATCTTCCAGCGGCTGCACTCGAAGGACGCGTACCCGGGCACCGGCATCGGGTTGGCGATCGTCAAGAAGATCGTGGAATATCACGGCGGCCGGGTGTGGGTGGACACCGACGTGCCGGAGGGCACCGCCATCCGGTTCACGCTCCCGGCGCGTCCCGAGGACGTGGAGGCGGCAGCCGCCGGCGAACCGGTCGAGGAGCCGCAGGAGGGTTCGGAGGGCGACGCGCCGCCCACGGACGAGGCTTCTCCCGCACTGTCGGAGCACTCCGCCGGGGCGGACCAGCCGGACCGGGCCGACGGGCCGCCGGAAGGCGGTAGAACGGGTGACATGAGGGAGACGGTGGGATGACCGCGCCGGCGGACGGCAAGAGCCCGATCGAGGTCCTGCTCGTCGAGGATGACCCGGGTGACGTGTTGATGACCCAGGAGGCGTTCGAGGAGCACAAGCTGCGCAACCGGCTGACCGTCGTCTCCGACGGCGCCGAGGCGCTGGCCTACCTCCGGCGGGAGGGTCAGTACGCGGACGCCGTGGCGCCCGACCTGATCCTGCTCGACCTCAACCTGCCGCGCCGGGACGGGCGGGAGGTGCTGGAAGAGATCAAGAACGACCCGGAGCTGCGCCGCATCCCGGTGGTCGTGCTCACCACCTCGCAGGCCGACGAGGACATCCTGCGCAGCTACCAGCTGCACGCCAACGCCTACGTGACCAAGCCGGTCGACTTCGAGCGCTTCATCTCGGTGGTCCGGCAGATCGACGAGTTCTTCGTCAGCGTGGTCAAGTTGCCGCCGCGTGGCTGACACCCTGCTCGACGACGTCGGCGACCTCCTCGCAGAGGCCGCCGACCAGGTCGTGCTGCCGCTGTTCCGCAAGCTCGACGCCGACGACGTGTCGGAGAAGGCGCCCGGCGAGGTGGTCACCGTCGCCGACCGTCGCGCCGAGGAGCTGATCTCCGCCGGGCTGCGTCGGCTCCGGCCGGGCTCGGTGGTGGTGGGCGAGGAGGGCGTCGCCGACGACCCGGAGCTGCTGGGCCACCTGCGCGACGCCGGGGACGTGTGGCTGGTCGACCCGATCGACGGCACCGCCAACTTCGCCGCCGGCCGCCGACCGTTCGCCCTGATGGTCGCCCTGTTGACCGACGGCCGGCCGAAGGCGGGCTGGATCCTCGACCCGCTGGCGGGGACGCTCGCCGCCGGCCTTGCCGACGAGGGCACGCTGCTCAACGGCCAGCCGGTCGGCACCGCCGACGTGGTGCCGTCCCTGGGCGACATTCGCGGCGTGGCGATGACCCATTTCCTGCCGCCGGAGGCCCGCGACCGGGTCCGTGCCGGCGGTCGCCGGCTCGGCGAGCTGCTGCCCGGCCAGCACTGCGCCGGCCGGGAGTACCTGGACATCCTCACCGGCGAGCAGCAGTTCGCCCTCTTCTGGCGCACCCTGCCCTGGGACCATGCCCCGGGCAGCCTGCTGGTCCGCGCGGCCGGTGGCGTGGCCCGCCGGTTCGACGGCGTGGACTACCACCCGGCCGACGATGGTCGCGGGCTGCTCGTCGCGGCCAACGAACAGGTCTGGGCCCAGGTCCACGAGGCGCTGCTCAGCTCCTGAACCGGAGCCCTCGCGTGCGGCACGCGACGACGCCGGCACGCTGCGTCGACACCGCGGCCGGTGGGCGGTCGCGGGACTGGTCACCGGCGCGCGTTCCGGTATCGTGACCGGCGGTCTCCGCCAGCAGGCCGCCGCCCGGCGCCGGCGGGGACGCCGCCGCGCAGAGTTTCACCGGGGGCCGGCGGTCGACGGAAGGACGCTTTCGTGCCCACGACCAGGCTCAGTCAGCCGCGCGTTCGCCGCGTACTGCTTCCTCTGCTCGCCGCCCTGGCGCTGGTGCTCGCGCCAGGCGTGCCCGCGTCGGCGGAGCCGGACGAGGGCGGCACCAAGAAGTTGCGGGACGCGCTGGAACTGACCGCCAAGGGCCACATCGAGGCCAAGGCCAAACTGGACAACTCCAAGCGGCGGCAGACGGCGTTGAACGGCGAGCTGAAAGCCGTCGAGGTTCGCCTGGTCGGGTTGACCGCCCAGGTCGGCGAGGTGGCCGCGCAGTCGTACCGGGCGGGTCGGCTCACCCCGACGGCGATGCTGCTCAACACCGCGACTCCGCAGGCGTTCCTGCAACGGGCGGCCGACCTGGACCTGATGGCCCAGCGGGACAGCAAGCGGTTGCGTGACCTCACCGAGGCCCGGCAGCAGGCCCAGCAGGCCAAGATCGCCATCGACACCGAGGTCCGTGAGCAGCAGAAGCAGCTCGCCGTCATGGCCAAGAAGAAGAAGGAGGCCGAGGCGGCGCTGGCCGAGGTCAGCTCGGGCGGCAGCAGTGGCTTCAGCGGCGGCAGCTCGTCCTCGGCGAAGCCGGCGCCACGGAACTCCGACGGCTCGTGGCCGTCGGAGTCCTGCTCGGTGAAGGATCCGACGACCTCGGGGTGCATCACCCCGCGCACCCTGCACGCCCTCAAGGAGACCCAGGCGGCCGGCTACAAGCGGCACGTCTCCTGCAAGCGCAGCGGTGGCGGCGGCGAGCATCCGAAGGGTCGGGCCTGTGACTTCTCGGCCGCCACGAACGGCTTCGAGGACAAGAACGCGACCGGCGGCGACAAGGCGTACGGGGACAGCCTGGCCGCCTGGCACGTCCGTAACGCCGAGCGTCTGGGTGTGCTCTACGTGATCTGGTACCGGCAGATCTGGCATCCCGGCACCGGCTGGCGTGCCTACAGTGGCAGCGGCAGTCCCGCCGCGTCGCACACGAACCATGTTCATCTCTCGATGTACTGACCCGGAGCGGCAGCTTCGCTGCGTACCATCGCGACGATGAGTTCCCCATCGTCCGACGTAGCGGCTCCCGAAGCTCCGCCCGTGCCGGTAACCGGCGGGGCGCTGCCCAATGGCCTGGCCGCCTTCCTGGTCTTCTTCGCCAGCGGCGCCGTGCTGGTGCTGGAGACGGTCGCGCTGCGCCTGGTCGGCCCGTACGTCGGGGTGACCCTCCAGGTGACCAGCTCGGTCATCGGCATCGCGCTCGCCGCGATCGCGTACGGCGCGTGGTCCGGCGGCTGGCTGGCCGACCGGCGCGACCCGCGCGGCCTGCTGGCGCCCGCCCTGGTGCTGGCCGGGATCGCCACCGCGATCACCCTGCCCGTGGTGCGCTACGCCGGCGAGGTGCTCCGTGGTGGGGCGGCCAGCGCCATCCTGCTGCTCGTGGCGCTCGCCGTGTTCGTGCCGGCGGCGCTGCTGGCGGCGGTCACCCCGCTGGTTGTGAAGCTCCAACTCGCCGACCTGCGCCGGACCGGCCAGGTGGTCGGCCGGCTGTCCGGCATCGGCACCCTGGGCGGCATCACCGCCACTCTGCTCACCGGCTTCGTGCTGGTCGCGGCACTGCCCAGCACGGTCATCCTGCTGGCGTTGGCGATCTCCCTCGGCCTGGTCGGTATCGGTCTCGGCTGGTATCTGCGCCGTCAGACGCGTACCGGCCTGCCCGGTCGGGCCCGGGCCCGGGCCGCGCTGGCCGTCCTCGGCCTGCTCGGGGCGGGACTGAGCACCGTCGCGCCGAACCCGTGCGACATCGAGACGGCGTACCACTGCGCCCGTGTCACCACCGACCCGAACCGGCCCAGCGGCCGGGCGCTGCTGCTCAACTCGGCCCAGCACTCGTACGTCGACCTGGCCGACCCGACGCACCTGGAGTACGCCTACACGAAGTGGATCGGCGCGGTCGCCGACGTGGCAACGCCGGCCGGGCAGCGGTTGGACGCCCTGCACCTGGGTGGCGGCGGCTTCACCGTGCCGACGTACCTGACCGCCACCCGGCCGGGCACCGACAACCTGGTGTTCGAGATCGACGGTGGGCTGGTGGAGCTGGGCGAACGGGAACTCGGCGTACGCCCGGGCCAAGGTCTGCGGGCGGTGGTGGGCGACGCCCGGATGCTGGTCGCCGGCGAGCCGGCGGACAGCCGCGACCTGGTCGTCGGCGACGCGTTCGGCCACCTGGTGGTGCCCTGGCACCTGGCGACCCGGGAGATGGCCGCCGAGATCCGGCGGGTGACCCGCCCCGGCGGGGTGTACGTGCAGAACGTCATCGACTACCCGCCGCTGCGGTTCATCCGCGCCGAACTGGCGACGGTCGCCGCCGAGTTCACGAACGTCGCGCTGATCGCCCCGCCGGAGGCGCTCGCCGAGGAGCGGGGCAGCAACTTCCTCATCGTCGCCTCCGACGCGCCGCTGCCGCTGACCGCCGTCCGCGCCCGCCTCGACGTGGTCGACGCGAGCGTCAGCCTGCTCTCCGGCGCGGACCTCGCGGATTTCGTCGGCAAGGCGATGGTGCTGACCGACGACTACGCGCCGGTGGACCAACTGCTGGCGACCGCCTGATCGGGTGATATTCGTGACCGATTCCGATCCTTCAGGTGTAGACCGGTCCGTGCTGGGCAACAACGGCCACCATGGGCGGTGGGGACCGTAACGGCGCGCAACTCCTCGACGAGCGGTATCGGCTCGTCGAGCAGCTCGGCGCGGGTGGCATGTCGGTGGTCTGGCGCGGTTACGACGAGGTGCTGGGCCGCCAGGTCGCGGTGAAGGTGTTGGCGTCACGGCTGGCCACCGACCGGGCCTTCCGGCACCGCATCCGCGTCGAGGCGCAGGCCGCCGCGCGGCTCTGCCATCCCAACATCACCAACGTGTACGACTACGGCGAGTCCCACCAGGTCGGCCTGACCGTGCCGTACGTCGTGATGGAACTGGTCGACGGCGGTTCGCTGGCCGCCCGGCTCGGCCGCGAGGTGCGGCTGCCGTGGCGTGAGGCGGTGACGATCGGCGCGGAGGTCAGCTCGGCGCTGGCCACCGCCCACAGTCGTGGGGTCGTGCACCGCGACGTCACCCCGGGCAACGTCATGCTCACCCCGACCGGGGTGAAGGTGGTCGACTTCGGGATCTCCGCGCTGGTGGGGGAGAGCGAGAAGGGTCCGGACGGCGCGTTGCTGGGCACGCCCGCGTACCTCGCGCCGGAGCGGCTGGACAACGGTCAGGTCTCCCCGGCCACCGACGTGTACGCCGTGGGGCTGCTGCTCTACCGGATGCTCACCGGTCGGTTGCCCTGGGAGGCGACCACGACCACCCAGATGCTGCGGGCGCACATGTACAGCGACCCGGAGCCGATGCCCGCGGTGTCCGAGCTTCCTGACGCGGTGACCGACCTGGTCCGGCGCTGCCTCGCCAAGCGCCCCGCCGACCGGCCGGACACCGCCGAGCTGGCCCGGACCCTCGCCGAGGCGGCCGGAATGCTGTCGGCGGTACCCGTCTCACCGGCGGGCGGTCCGCTGGACCCCGCCGCGCTGGCCAACGCGGGCACCACGATCCTGCCCTGGTCGGCGGAGACGGACGCTCTTCCGCTGTCGCGGACCCGGCGTGGCCGCATCCGGCAGGCGAACCGGCGTCGGCGGGTGGAGGCCGGGGTGGCAGCCGTCGGGTTGATCGCGGTCACCGGGGCGATGTGGGGGCTCACTTCCCGCAGCCCGGCCAGCGGCCAGGACCGGCCCACCACCGAGGCGCGGATGGGTCTGCCGGAGAAGGCGCCCTGCGAGGTGGCGTACGCGCTGCGCACCGACTCCGGCAAGGACTTCACGGCCGAGCTGACCCTGACCAACACCGGCGACCGGGCGCTGAGCGACTGGACGATGAGCTTCACGTTCCCCGGCCAGCAGAAGGTGACCAAGGCCGAGCCCGCCCCGGCGCAGCAGCAGGGCGGCGCGGTGCAGATCCGCCCTGCGGCGCAGGGAAAGACGCTGGCGCCCGGCGCGGCCGAGAAGCTGACGCTGGCCGGTACGTACACCGGGGCGAACCCGCTGCCGGTGGAGTTCCGGCTCGGCGACGCGACCTGCGGGGTACGCGTCTCCGGGGTGGCCGGGTCGACCCCGTCCACCGCCCCGGCCGTCAAGGTCGCCCCGACCAAGGCCGCACCGAAGAAGACGACGAAGACCACCACCAAGGTCGCACCCAAGGCACCGGCCCAGCCGAAGGCGCCCGAGAAGGCGAAGGCGCCGAAGAAGCCGTCCGAGGCCAAGGGGCCGGGTGGTCCGGGAAAAGGGTGAAAGCGCCTGAGGGGCACGCGCGCCACCCGAAGTGAGGTGTCAGCGCCGCCCCGCGAAGCGCTGCACCTGGTCTATCCCGCCCTCCACGACCAGCACTCCGCCGTCCACGAGCGCCGTGTCGTCCGAGGCGTACCGGAAACGCTCGCCCGGCACCTTCGCGCCGATCACCCGGACCCCGTCGCGCTCGTGCGGACGCAGGTCGTGCAGTGTCCGACCGGCCAGGGACGGCGGAACCCGGACGGTGGCGATCGCGAAGGCGTCGTCGAACTCGATGAAGTCGAGCAACCGACTGACGATCAGGTGCGCCACCCGGTCACCGGTCTCCGCCTCCGGAAAGATCACGTGGTGCGCGCCCACGGACGACAGGATCTTGGCGTGCTTCTGCGACGTGGCGCGGGCCCAGATCTGCGGCACGCCCAGCTCGACGAGCGCCAGCACGGTGAGCACGCTCGCCTCCACCGATGCCCCGATGGCCACCACGGCCCGGCCGAAGCTCGCGACGCCGAGCTGCCGCAACGCCCCCTCCTCCGTCGCGTCCGCCTGCACCACCCGGTCGAGCTGGGCCGAGAAGCGCTGCACCTGGTCCGGATTGCGGTCGACGGCCAACACCTCGCGTTCCATCCGGGCGAGGGACCCGGCCAGGTGACAGCCGAACCGGCCCAGCCCGATCACGACGACGCCACCGCCGTCCGCTCGTCTCGTCGACACCTCGACCTCCTCGTCGCTAGCCGACAATCGGCTGTTCCTGGGGATAGCGGTAGAGCCTGCGTCGGGTGTTCAGGGCGATCGCCGACCCGAGGGTGAGCGGCCCGACCCGACCGATGAACATCAACACCGTCAGCACCACCTGACCACTGCCGGGCAGTTCGCCGGCCAGGCCGATGGTCAGCCCGGTGGTGCTGAACGCGGACGTGACCTCGAACAGCACCGCGACGAACCGCACGCCCTCGGTGAGCAGCAGCAGGAGCATCGTCCCGGCGGTGACCAGCGCGACGCTCAGCAGAGCGACGGTGACGGCCTGCCGCTGGCTGGCGGTGGCCACCCGGCGGTGCCCGACCGTCACGTCGGGCTCCCCACGCAGCTCCGCCCAGATGGTGAACGCCAGCAGGAAGAACGTGGAAACCTTGATACCGCCGGCCGTGCTGGCGCTCCCGCCACCGATGAACATCAACACGATCAGCAGCGGATAGCTCTCCTCCTGCAGGTCGGCGATGTTCAGGACACTGAACCCGCCGGTCCGGCTCAACGCGATCTGCGTGAACGACGCGAGCGTCTTTCCGGCGGCGTCGTACGGGCCGATGGTGCTGGCGTTGGTCCACTCGGCGGCGAGCAGGCCGACGAAGCCGAGCACCAGCAGCGCCACACTGCCCCAGATCGTCAGCTTGGTCGCGACCGCCCAGCCCGCCGGCCTGCGCCACTCGCGGACCGCCTCGAACAGGGCGGGGAACCCCAGACCGCCGACGATGGCGCCGAACGCCAACGGCAGCGACACCCACGGGTCACGGTCGAAGGCCAGCAGGCCGTCCGAGTAGAGCGCGAACCCACCGTTGTTGAACGCCTGGACGGAGTGGAACACCCCCGACCAGAGGGCCCGGCCGGGCGCGTAGTCGTACGCCCACCAGAGGCGGCCGGCGACCAGCGCCGTCATCACCGCCTCGCAGGCGAAGACGGTCACCGCGATCCGGCTCAGCAACCGGGTCACGTCTCCAACGCCGAACTCCGCCGTCTCGGCCTGCACCAGCAGCCGGTTGCGCAGGCCGAGCTGGCGGGAGACCACGAGGATGACAAGCGCCGCGACGGTGAGGATGCCGAGACCGCCGAGCTGCGTGAGCAGGGTGATCACCAACAGGCCCCCGCCGGACCAGTAGTTCGGGGTGTCGGTCACCGCCATGCCGGTGACGGACACCGCCGAGGTGGCGGTGAACAGCGCGGTGACCAGGGGTGGTCGCTGGTGCTGGACGGTCGACCAGCGCGTCATCAGCAGCCCGGTGCCGAGCAGGATCGGCACCAGGAACCCCAGCGGCACGAGCCGCACGGGGTTGCGGAGTAACCGACGCACCAGACAATCTTCCTTTTCCGTACGACCGCCGGAGTCGGAACGCTCATTCCGGAGATTCACCTGCCGGTCAGACATCGACCAACTCCCGGCCAATCGCACCGGGTCTGCTGTCTGCGACACCCTCGATGACAGGAGACGGCGTTGCGACGTACCCTCTCGACCCTCGGTGTGGCCGGCGCGCTGCTCGCCGCCGCCGTGGCCGTGCCCACCATGGCCGCCGCCGGCCCCTCGTCCGACGCGGACCGCGCCCGGCCCACCGACCGGCCCATCGTCATCGGTCACCGTGGGGCCAGCGGTTACCGGCCGGAGCACACCCTTGAGGCGTACCGGCTGGCGATCCGGATGGGCGCCGACTACATCGAGCCGGACCTGGTGCCCACCTCCGACGGCGTGCTGGTCGCCCGGCACGAGAACGAGATCTCCGGCACCACCGACGTCGCGGCCCACCCGGAGTTCGCGGCCCGCAAGGCGACGAAGACCATCGACGGCGTCGCCGTGACCGGCTGGTTCACCGAGGACTTCACCCTCGCCGAGCTGAAGACGCTGCGGGCCAAGGAACGGCTGCCGCAGGTACGCGTCGCGAACACCGCCTTCGACGGCCGCTTCGAGGTGCCCACCCTCCAGGAGGTCATCGACCTCGCCCGAACCGAGGGGCGGGCACGGGGCCGCACCATCGGCATCTACCCGGAGACCAAGCACCCGAGCTACTTCACGTCCATCGGCAAGCCGCTGGAGGAGCCGCTGCTGGCGGTGCTGCGGCAGAACAAGCTGGACCGGAAGAACTCGCCGGTCTTCATCCAGTCGTTCGAGACGGCCAACCTGCGCCGGCTGAGCCGACTCACCGAGGTCAAGCTGATCCAGCTCCTGGACGCGACCGGCCGCCCGTACGACTTCACCGCCGCCGGTGACACCCGCACCTACCAGGACCTCGCCACGGCCGCCGGCCTCAAGTGGATCGCCGGGTACGCCGACGGCATCGGCGCGAACAAGAACCTGATCGTGCCCCGCGACGCCGCCGGCAACCTGCTCGCCCCGACGAACGTGGTCCGTGACGCGCACCGCGAGCGGCTGCTCGTGCACTCCTGGACCTTCCGCGCGGAGAACCAGTTCCTCCCCGTCGACTTCCGCATCGGCACCGACCCGAACGCTCGCGGCGACATCACGGCCGAGTACGAACTGTTCTTCGGCCTCGGCCTGGACGGCGTCTTCAGCGACCACCCGGACACCGCGGTCGCCGCCCGCGCCGGCCTCTGACCTCGCCGACACGACCCGGCCGCTGACCCACCGCTGGTCCTCGGCCCGGCCGCTGACCCACCGCTTGTCTTCGGCACGGCCGCTGACCCGCTCGCGAGCCTCGGGTCGTCCGCTGACCCGCTCGCGAGCCTCGGCTCGAAGCTGACCCACCCCCGAGCCTCGGCTCGAAGCTGACCCACCCCCGAGCCTCGGCTCGAAGCTGACCCACCCCCGAGCCTCGGCTCGGAGCTGACCCGCTCCGCGCCGACCACCGGGCCGATCACGTCCGGCCCACACGCTGGCCCGTCGTCCGTCACCTCGGACGCCGGGCCAGCGGCGTCCCCGGCGCGGGCGCGGGCGCAGGCGCAGGCGCAGGCGCAGGCGCAAGATCGTGCTCGATCTAGGAAGTAGTGGCATCGCCGCGCCCCCGAGGCCACTACTTCAACGATCGAGCACGATCTTGATGGGGCGAAGGTGGCGTGGGGGCAGCAACTTCCCTGTTGTTGCTGCTTCAGGGCCGGCGGAGACAGCAACAACAGCGAAGTTGCGCGGATCTTCGCCCGGCGGCGGCGGCAACGGCAGCAGGCGGCGGCAACGGCGGCCGGGACGGCGACGGCGCTCGGCGGCGGTGCCCGCGCTCGGCGGCGGTGCCCGCGCTCGGCGGCGGGTGCCCGCGCTCGGCGGCGGGTGCCCGCGCTCGGCGGCGGGTGCCCGCGCTCGGCGGCGGGTGCCCGCGCTCGGCGGCGGGTGCCCGCGCCCGGCGGCGGTGCCCGCGCCCGGCGGCGGGTGCCCGCGCCCGGCGGCGGTGCCCGCGCCCGGCGGCGGTGCCCGCGCTCGGCGGCGGCTGCCCGCGCTCGGCGGACCACGCCGGGCAGGGCGGCTGACGGCGGATGGCTCGGGGCGACACACCTGTCGATCTGTCCGTGGCGCTGCGGGCCATCGGGAGATCCGGGTCGGGGGTGGTAGTGCGGCCGGTTGTAACCTCGGGCCACCCCCCTGGCGTTACTTGTGTGTTTCCGCCACATAGCCCGTGGGTGACGTCACTTCTAGCGTGAGCCGACAACCAAGCATCTTGTCCTCACCTGGAGTCGCGATGACGGTCCGGCACACGCGGCGGGCGTTCCTCTCCGCCGCCACGATGATGGCCGCGGCGCTGGCCGCCACGGCCTGCGGTAGCCCGCAGGACACCGCCACCGGCGGCGGCGACAGTGCCGCCCCGGTCAAGGTCGGCCTGGTGTACTCCCAGTCGGGAGCCCTGGCCAGCTACGGCAAGCAGTACATCGAGGGTTTCAAGGCGGGGCTCGACTTCGCCACCAAGGGCACCGGCAAGGTCGGTGACCGGAAGATCGAGTTGACCGAGGTCGACGACGCCGGTGACCCGGCCAAGGCGGTCTCCGCCGCGAAGGACCTGATCGGCAAGGGCACGAAGATCATTGCCGGGTCGACCGCGTCCGGGGTGGCGTTGCAGGTCGCGCCGATCGCGGCGCAGAACAAGGTTCTCTTCATCTCCGGCCCGGCCGCGACCGACGCGGTGACCGGGGCGAACAAGTACACGTTCCGGTCCGGCCGGCAGTCCTACCAGGACGTGGTGACGGCCAAGTCCTTCATCGGCGACCCGACCGGCAAGAAGGTCGTGGTCTTCGCCCAGGACGGCGCGTTCGGCGACGCCAACGAGGCGGCCGTCAAGACGGTCATCGGCGGCGCGGGCGCCACCGTGAGCAGTGTGCGGGCGCCGGCCAGCGCCACCGAGTTCACGCCGTTCGCCAGCCAGATCAAGGCCGCCAAGCCGGACCTGCTCTTCGTCGCCTGGGCCGGCACCACCGCCCCGGCGATGTGGCAGACCCTCGACCAGCAGGGCGTGCTGTCGTCCACCACGGTCGTCACCGGCCTGGACATCCGCGCCTCGTGGCCCACCTTCGGGGCGGCCGGCGCGAAGATCTCCTTCCTGTCGCACTACTTCGACGGCGCGTCCGACACCGAGGCCAGCAAGGCGCTCAAGGCCAAGGTGAGCACCATCGACCTGTTCCACCCGGACGGCTTCGCCGCCGCCCAGATGGTGGTGCGGGCCGTGCAGGAGGGTGGCGACGACGTCGACAAGATGGTCAAGGCTCTCGAGGACTGGAGCTTCGACGGGGTCAAGGGCAAGATGACCATCCGCGCCGCCGACCACGCGCTGCTGCAGCCGATGTTCCA
The DNA here is from genome assembly GCF_044454415.1 of Micromonospora sp. NPDC051543. Classification (NCBI taxonomy): domain Bacteria; kingdom Bacillati; phylum Actinomycetota; class Actinomycetes; order Micromonosporales; family Micromonosporaceae; genus Micromonospora; species Micromonospora sp. NPDC051543. The sequence goes on along the minus strand of NZ_JBITDT010000004.1, from coordinate 33,932 downwards.
GGCCAAGCTGACCGGCAGCGGCACCGACTTCACGGCGACCGCGCAGAAGAGCCTCACCGGCGACGAGACCGCGCCACCGGCCGTGGCCATGAAGGGCTGAGAAATGCTCGCCACCCGCGGTCTGACCTGGCGGATCGGTGAGGTCGCCATCGTCGACAGCGTCTACCTCGACCTGGCGCCCGGGGAGTTCCTGGGCGTGATCGGGCCGAACGGCGCCGGCAAGACCTCACTGTTCAACCTGATCACCGGCCTGCGCCGGGCCACGGAGGGCCGGATCACCCTGGACGGGCAGGACATCGGAGGGCTCCCGCCGCACCGGCGGGCCCGCCTCGGTCTGGGCCGTACCTTCCAGGCGTCCTCGGTCTTCGGCTCGCTCAGCGTGCGGGAGAACGTCCGACTCGCCGTGCAGGCGTACCGCGGGGGCTCGATGGCGTTGTGGCGGCGGGCGGCGGCCGACCGGGAGGTCGCCGCCGCCGCCGACGCGGCGCTCGACCGGGTCGGCCTCGCCCACCGGGGTACGGCACTCGCCGGCACCCTGGCCCACGGCGAGAAGCGCAAGTTGGAGATCGCTCTGCTGCTCGCCGGTGAACCACGGGTGATGCTGCTCGACGAGCCGATGGCCGGGGTCAGCGCCGAGGACGTGCCCGAGCTGGTGACGGTCATCAAGTCGTTGACCGGCGACAGCGGCCGGTCGGTGCTGATGGTCGAGCACCACATGGACGTCATCCTGGAGCTGGCCGACCGGATCGCCGTCATGCACCACGGCGCGCTGCTGGCCTGCGACACCCCGGAGACGGTGATGGCCAACCCCACCGTGCAAGAGGCCTACCTGGGGGAGTCCCTCTAATGGAACCAGTCCTCACCGTGGAGGGCCTGTCGGTCCGGATCTCCGGGCTGCACATCCTCCAGGGCGTGTCCTTCACGGTCGCCCCGACCGGCGTGACCGTCCTGCTCGGGCGCAACGGCGTCGGCAAGACCACCACGTTGCGCGCGATCGTCGGCCTCACCCCGCCCGCCGGGGAGGTGCGCGGCACCATCCGGATGGGCGCGCAGAGCCTGCTGGCCCGGCCCACCCACCGGCTGGTCCGCGGTGGGCTCGGCTACGTACCGGAAGACCGGTGCGTGTTCGCCGGCCTCACCGTCGCCGAGAACCTACGGCTCGCCGAACGGCGCGGCACCATCCCGGCGTACGACAAGGTCTTTGCTCTCTTCCCGGAGCTGGACCGGCGCGGACGCCAACGGGCGGGCTCGCTCTCCGGCGGGCAGCAGCAGATGCTCGCGATCGGGCGGGTGCTGCTCAACGACAACCGGCTGCTGCTGGTCGACGAGCCGACCAAGGGGTTGGCGCCGAAGGTGGTGACCGAGGTGGCCGAGGTGTTGGAGCGGGTCGCGGAGTCGGTGCCGGTGCTGCTGGTGGAGCAGAACCTGGCCGTCGTGCGCCGACTGGCCCGCGACGCCGTGGTGCTCTCCGCCGGCCGGGTCGCCTGGACGGGCGACGCCCAGGACCTGCTGCTCGAGACCGCGCTGACGAAGTCGCTGCTGGGCGTCGGTTCGGCGGAGGTGAACCACTGATGAGCACGGTGATCCTGCTGGCGTTGACCGGCCTCGGCCTGGCGGCGCTGTACTTCCTGGTCGCGTCGGGCCTGTCGCTGGTCTTCGGCCTCGCCGACGTGCTCAACTTCGCGCACGGGCTGTTCCTCGGCGTCGGCGCGTACGGCACCTGGTGGGCGGCGGGCAACCTGCCGGGCGCGGGCCCGGACGGGTTCGGCTTCGTGCTCGCGGTCGCCTTCGGGGTGGCCGCCGGCACGCTCGTCGCGGTGCTGGTCGAGCTGGTGCTGATCCGGCCGCTCTACTCCCGCACCATCGAGCAGGTGCTGGTCACCGTCGGCCTGTCGCTGGCCGGGGTGGCGCTGCTCCAGGCCACCTGGGGTGCCGACGCCCGGCCGTTCCCGCGCCCCGCCTGGACCCGGCAGGTGACCGGGATCCTCGGCGCGCAGGTGCCGAACGGCGGCCTGCTGCTGATCATCGCGGCGGTGCTGGTGCTCGGCGCGATCCTGGCGTTCCTGCGCTGGACCCGGTACGGCCTGGTGATCCGGGCCGGGGTGGAGAACCGGGAGATGGTGACCGCGCTCGGCATCGACGTCCGCAAGGCGTTCACGCTGGTCTTCGCGATCGGCGGGGCGGCGGCCGCGCTCGCCGGAGCGCTCGGCGGCGTCTACTTCGGCACCGTCTCGCCCGGTCAGGGCGGCTCACTGCTGATCTTCGCGTTCATCGTGGTGGTGATCGGCGGGATGGGCTCGGTGGTCGGCTCCGCGTACGCGGCGGTCGTGGTCGGGCTGGTGCAGCAGTTCGTCAACTACTACGGCACGTCCGGGCTGGGCGACATCTGCGTGGTCGGGCTGCTGGCCGTGGTGCTGCTGCTGCGCCCGCAGGGCATCGCCGGAAAGGTGGCAACGGCATGACGGTGATCGACGCGCCTCCCGCTCAGGTGCCGGACGAACTGACTCCGCAGCGGGGGCGGTGGCATCGGGTCCGCCCGTTCCTGCCGCTCGTCGCGCTGGCGGTGATGGCGATCCTGCCGTACTCGACGATCTCCCTGCCGGGGATCTTCGAGGGGCCGGTCAATTCGCCCGGCACTCTGCAGATCCTCGCCATCTGCCTGATCTTCGGCGGGCTGGCGGCGGGGTACGACCTGCTCTTCGGCCGGACCGGGATGCTCTCGTTCGGGCACGCGCTCTACTTCGCGGCCGGCGTGTACGGCACCGACATCCTCGTCACCCGGGCCGGACTGCCGCTGTGGCAGGCGGCGCTGCTGACGATCACCGGCGGCACGATCCTCGCCGCGCTGCTCGGCGCGGTTGCCCTGCGGACCGTGGGCATCGCGTTCGCCATGGTCACGTTGGCGTTCGCCCAGGTCGGGGCGATCCTGGTGGCCCGGGATTTCGGCGGGCTCACCGGTGGTGAGGAGGGCCTACCGCTGGACGTGTCCGGGCTGCCGGCCGGACTGGTCGGGGTGACCAACACGGTCAATCTGTACTGGTTGGCGCTGGCGTACCTGACGCTGGTGGTCTTCGTGGTGCACCGGGTCAGCGGGTCGCCGACCGGGCGGGTCCTCGCCGGGCTGCGTGACGACGAGCGACGGATCGGCGTGCTCGGGCTCGACCCGTACCGCTACAAGCTGGTGGCGTTCACCCTGGCCGGCGGGTTGGCGTCGGCGGGCGGCGTGGTCTACGTCCTGATCGTCGGCGGCGCCTCGCCGCACATCACGTCCTCCGAGCTGACCCTTTCGCTCCTGGTCATGGTGGTGCTCGGCGGACCGGGCACCCGGTGGGGACCGGTGCTCGGCGGCGTCCTCTACATGTATCTGGACCACCGGCTCACCGCGTTCGGCACGAGTGACGCGGTCGACAACCTGCCGGCCGTCCTCAGTCACCCGCTGAGCCAGCCCCTGTTCGTCCTCGGCACGGTCTTCATCCTGGCGGTGTACTTCTTCCCCGGCGGTCTGACCAGCCTGGCCCCCCGCCTGACCGCCCTGACCAGATCCCTCCGTCCCACCCCCCGCCCCTGACCGCCGGCCGTATCCCGGCCGCTGAACCCGGTCGATCATGGAGTTATCGTCACGACACGCCGTGCCAGATGGCGATAACTTCATGATCGACGGGGTTCGGGGACGGGGTTCGGGGATGGGGAGGTTGGTCGATGGGAGCGCGGCTTGCGGTGGTTAGCGGGGGTGGGACCGGGATCGGGGCGGCCATCGCGGGGTCGCTCGCCCGGGACGGGTACGACGTTCTCGTCGTCGGGCGACGGGCGGACGTGTTGGCGGCGACCGCCGAGCGCATCGCCGTCGACTGTGGACGGCCGGGCGCCGTCACCCCGGTGCCCGCGGACCTGACCGACCCGGAGCAGCTCGACCCGGTCCTGGCAGCGGTCGACGGTCGGCCGGTCGACGTGGTGGTCAACAACGCGGGCGGCTACCTGGGTGGGGAGACCGACACGCTGGCGGGGACCGCCGCACACTGGCGGGCCAACCTGGACGCCAACGTCCTCACCGCGGTGCTGTTGACCGAGGCGCTGCGGCCGGCGCTGCGTCGACCCGGTGGGCGGGTGATCCTGGTCAGCTCGATCGCCGCACAGCGGGGTGGTGCTGACGCGTACGCGGCGGCGAAGGCGGCCCTGCACGGCTGGGCGTACACCCTGGCGGCGCAGCTCGGTCCGGAGCAGATCACGGTCAACGTGGTGAGCCCGGGCTACGTCGCCGAGACCGACTTCTTCGGCGACCGGATGACCCCCGAGGGGTACGCGAAGCGGGTCGCGGAGACGCTCCTCAAGCGTCCCGGACTACCCGACGACATCGCCGAGGCCGTCCGCTACCTAGCCAGCCCGGCCGCCGGCTACGTGACCGGCCAGGTCCTCGGCGTCAACGGCGGCTCAGTCCTAGGCCGCTAACCCCCAACCCCCCACCCACTGACCCCACCCCACCCACCCACCCCGGTGATCAAGAGGTTCGCGTCAGAATCCGGCCGGAATGTTACCCGGACAAAATTTTGAAAAATGGTGGGAGGTGGGGGGGGAGGGGGTGGGGGT